>NZ_CP150667.1:1557500-2294361 GCF_038024065.1 Polaribacter sejongensis
GATTCGCTCTCTGTTGCCAGATGGCTGCTCATTGTCCATACCATTGTAGCACGTGTGTGGCCCAGGACGTAAGGGCCGTGATGATTTGACGTCATCCCCACCTTCCTCACTACTTGCGTAGGCAGTCTCGTTAGAGTCCCCAACTTTACTTGCTGGCAACTAACGACAGGGGTTGCGCTCGTTATAGGACTTAACCTGACACCTCACGGCACGAGCTGACGACAACCATGCAGCACCTTGTAATCTGTCCGAAGAAAACTCTATCTCTAAAGCTGTCAGACTACATTTAAGCCCTGGTAAGGTTCCTCGCGTATCATCGAATTAAACCACATGCTCCACCGCTTGTGCGGGCCCCCGTCAATTCCTTTGAGTTTCAGTCTTGCGACCGTACTCCCCAGGTGGGATACTTATCACTTTCGCTTAGTCACTGAGCTAATGCCCAACAACTAGTATCCATCGTTTACGGCGTGGACTACCAGGGTATCTAATCCTGTTCGCTCCCCACGCTTTCGTCCCTCAGCGTCAGTACATACGTAGTAGACTGCCTTCGCAATCGGTATTCTGTGTAATATCTATGCATTTCACCGCTACACTACACATTCTATCTACTTCCATATGACTCAAGTCAACCAGTATCAAAGGCAGTTCCATAGTTGAGCTATGGGATTTCACCTCTGACTTAATTGACCGCCTGCGGACCCTTTAAACCCAATGATTCCGGATAACGCTCGGACCCTCCGTATTACCGCGGCTGCTGGCACGGAGTTAGCCGGTCCTTATTCTTACAGTACCGTCAAGCTAGTATACATACCAGTGTTTCTTCCTGTATAAAAGAAGTTTACAACCCATAGGGCAGTCATCCTTCACGCGGCATGGCTGGGTCAGAGTTGCCTCCATTGCCCAATATTCCTCACTGCTGCCTCCCGTAGGAGTCTGGTCCGTGTCTCAGTACCAGTGTGGGGGATCTCCCTCTCAGGACCCCTACCTATCAAAGTCATGGTAAGCCGTTACCTTACCATCTAACTAATAGGACGCATAGCCATCTTTTACCAATAAATCTTTAATTAAGTTTTGATGCCAAAACTCAATACCATGGAGCATTAATCTTCATTTCTAAAGGCTATTCTCCAGTAAAAGGTAGGTTCTATACGCGTTACGCACCCGTGCGCCGGTCGTCATCTGTGCAAGCACAATGTTACCCCTCGACTTGCATGTGTTAAGCCTGCCGCTAGCGTTCATCCTGAGCCAGGATCAAACTCTTCATTGTATATTTTAAATATTTTAATGAATAAGTTTCAAAAGAATTTGTTTAAATAAATCTAAACATGGTTATTCTACTCTTTAATTACGCTGTCAATTTCAATATTTTCAATGAACTTTGTTTTAATCTTAATCTGCAACTTAAAAAGTTACTTCCTAAATAAAACTTTGTAGAAATGTTAGACTCGAACTAACTGACTTTCTTAAGAGTCATTCCAAATTTTCTTTGATCGTTTTTGCTGTAATTCTTAGCGGCTGCAAACATACAAACTATTTCTAATCTGACAATAAAAAAATTAAACTTTTTTTTTATTTGTTTTTGTTTGCTGTAAAACTAAAAATCTCTGAACTTTTTTGCCGAAAATTTCGGACTGCAAACATACAACTCTTTTTAATTATAAACCTAAGGAAATTGTTATTTTATTTTTAATAAAATTTTGACATTTTATTTAGATAAAAGACTAATCCTCACCTTACTTACAACTCCTCAATGAACGTTGCTAACTGTGTGATATTACTGTTAGCGGGTGCAAACTTACAACTCATTTTTAATCTAACAACTATTTTTTTACCTTTATTTTATTTTAATTTTACATTACGTTTTAACGAACTTGTTTTTAAGGGGTTATAAAGGAAGTTTTTTTGAGGTTTTTTTGAGGGTTTTGGGGATTAGGGTGGTTTTGGTGGTGGATGCTTGTTTTTAACACATAGGAACATAGAAATCATAGGCTGGATGTAGTGTCAATTTTAGTGGAAATAGACATTTTTGTTGTTTGAGGTTTCTTGAAATATGGGTTGTTTTAAGAAATAGTGTGGTTGAAATACGTTTTACTGGTTGAAGAAAACACTTATTTAGGTGCTAAACCTTTTCTTTGACATGATTCTTTTTTGTAAAATAGTACTTGGAATGACAACTCTGGAGGTATTTGAAATGAGAATTTCCACAAAGTAATTCTTAAAACCGGAATAATATGAGCTCTTATATATAGGTGCATATTTATAAATGGAATGAATTCGACGAATTGCGTGCCTTACTGATGGAGAGAAAAAGGGTTATTATGATCTTACTACTCTAAAAAAACGATGAAAAAAGTTTTTTTGACACATAGAAACATTAGTTCTGGAGTTTTGTTTGGATAATATAGTATGGAATTAAGGTGTATTTGGTTAAGACTTATATACAGTCTATATGAAAATAAATAGCATCTAATAATAAAGAACGTACTATCAACTACTTAAGACTAATAGACCTCACAGGTTTTAAAAACCTGTGAGGTCTTGGTAATGGTGTTGTCTTAAATGTTAGAGAAGTAATCGATAATGTTTCTTGCGTATTAAGCCAATACTTATATAAAGAGGGATCATTGAAAAGGAACTTCATTTGGCAAATTAGCTGTGTTAGGGATTGAAACGGCATCCTTTTTATAGGGTTATTGATGAGATAGCAGAAATAACCGTACAAAAAGATATAGTGGAAAGCCCGACCTTTTTTATCTAAGACGTTCTTTAAATTGATGTTGGTCATTAAGTAATAACGATACTTATATAGTATAAACTAAAAAAAAGGGAACACCCAAAAGAATATTCAGACTTGAAAACTATGAGTACTATCTAAAAAGGTGGGTGTTTTTTGATTTTAATTATAATAAAATCATAATTGCAATGAAGGTAAATACAATTATTTGTCCCCATTTTAGATACACTCCTACTTTAGTGTGCTCTTTTATATAGGTAGAAATACTGCCCGCTAAAATTGCAATGAGTGAAAATACTAAAAAAGAAATGGCAATAAAAAGTGCTCCTAATGTATAAAACTGAATAACATTGGAAATTGTTTTAGAAAACAAAAACTGTGGAAAAAATGCCAAAAAGAACAAAGCGACTTTAGGATTTAAAACATTCATGATAAATCCTTTTTTAAACAATTGAAAAACAGACTCTTTTTGAATATTACTATTCGATAATACTATTTTAGCATCACTTTTATAGACTTTAAACGCTAAAAAGAGCAGATAACTTGCTCCTAATAGTTTAATGATAAAGAAAAGACTTTCATTTTCTTTGATGATTGCCGATACCCCAAAAGCGACCAATGAAGTGTGCACCAAACAACCAGACATTAACCCCAAAACGGTAGCAATGCCATATTTTGTGCCGTTTACAATACTTTGCGTTAGCACGAAAATATTATCTGGCCCTGGAGAAAATGCTAAAATAGCGGTTGCAAAGACAAAAGATATCAAAGTTTCTGTCATAACAATTAAGTTCTTTTAAGTAGTAAATTGATTCGTTAAACTTTTTGTTAGACTTTAAGATTGTTTTAGAATTGCTTTATTAATTCGCTTTACCAAACTTGGTCCTTCATAAATAAAACCTGTGTACACTTGTACTAAATCTGCTCCTGCATTTAGTTTTTCTAACGCATCTTTTTCTGAGTGAATACCTCCTACTCCGATTATAGGAAAAGCTTTTTTAGAAGTTTCTGCCAAATATTGAATAACAGCTGTACTTTGATTTTTAACCGGTTGACCACTAACACCTCCATTACCAATTTCTGCTAAACGCTCTTTTGAAGCTTTTAGATTTTCTCTATTTGTAGAAGTGTTGGAAGCAATTACACCATCAATTTTTGTTTCATGCACCAATTCAATAATTTCATCTAACTGAATATTATTTAAATCTGGAGCAATTTTAAGTAAAATTGGTTTTTGTAGTTTTTCTTTATTGTTAAGCTTCTGACAAGCAGAAATTAATTCTAATAGATAGTCTTTATCATTTAGTTTTGCGTGACTACCCACATTTGGACAGCTTACATTTAATACAAAATAATCTACATAAGGATGCAATTCTGTAAAAACCTCGCAATAATCTTGCGTATAATTTTCTGGAGTTGTTGCCGTATTTTTACCAATGTTTCCACCAATAATAACTTTTCCTTTATTCTTTTTAAGGTTTTTAATGGCAGCTTCCATTCCGTCATTATTAAAACCCATTCTATTTATAATTCCTTGATCGTCTTTTAGTCTAAACAACCTTTTTTTAGGATTGCCAACTTGTCCTTTTGGAGTTACGGTTCCTATTTCTATAAATCCGAAACCAAAATTTGCCAATTCATTATACAAAACTGCATTTTTATCGAAACCTGCCGCCAAACCTACTGGGTTCTTAAAAGTTATTCCGAATAACGTTTTCTCTAATCGTTTGTCATCAACCACATATAAACTTCTGAATATAGAAGGAACGAAAGGAATTTTACAAAGTGTTTTGACTAAAGAAAAAGTGAAGTAATGAATTTTTTCTGGATCGAATAAAAAGAAAATCGGTCTTACAATAGATTTGTACATGCTTTACTAGAATTATTTTAAGTAGCTTATTTCTAGTTTTCAAAATTACAAATTTTATAATGATAAAACTCTAAAACCTATTTCAAATAAAAAATCAAAAAATTTTAAAAAAAATAATCTTTTTTTAAAATTGATAACACACTCAAAAAGAGGTAGAAATAAAAAATATTTTCTTTTCTATTTTTCTATTTCAGAAAAGAAAAAAATTATCTTGTAATGTAAATAATTAGCACTCGACAAAGAAACCTAACTATTAAAAAACACAAAATGAAAACAAGTAAAATAGTATTAGGGTTGGTTTTTGGACTAGCTTTAACAGCACAAACTAATGCACAAGGATTGTTAGATGGTTTTACTCCAAAAAAAGGAGATTTATCTGTAACAGCTTCTTATACCTCTAGTAATTATGAAAAATTTTATGCTGGAAAAACTAAAATGGATGCAGTGCCTGCACATAATGAAATTGATCAAAACATATACAGTTTATACGCAAAATATGGTATTACAAACAAATTATCTGTTGTTTTAAATGCACCTTACATTTCTGCAGAAGGAAATGGTGTTGCAGATCCTTTTAACGGAACTACTAAACAAGATGGTTTTCAAGATATTTCTGTTGGATTAAAATACAATGCGTATACTTTTGATTTTGATAAATTAAATTTAGATGTTATAACGGGTTTAAGTGTTGATATTCCTACAGGTTACGAAGCAAACGGAATTTTATCTCTTGGTAATAATACATTTTCTACTAATTTAACTGCCGGTTTACATTTACAAAATAATGATGGTCTTTTTGCAACTTTTTTAAATTCTTACCAATTTAAAGGAGATGCAGATAATACTGCTGGTGGGGCTGATTTTGATGTACCAAATGCTTATTATGCAACAACTAAAATAGGATATGCAAGTTCTTTTATTTATGTAGAAGGTTGGTTAGATTATTTAGCTTCTACTGATGGTGTAGATATTAGTGATGCTACTTTTGGAGGAAATTTTCCTGAAACTAAAGTAGAATACACAAGATTAGGTGCAACTATTTATAAGAACATTATTCCAGAATTAGGAGCTAGTGTTGGTGTAAGTAGTGTAATTGATGGACGTAATATTGGTAAATCTACCAACTTTTCTGTTGGATTAACTTACAACCTTAACATATAGATTTCTTTTAATACCATTAAAAAAGCTCGTAAGAAATTACGAGCTTTTTTATTTTAAACTATTGAAGTTCTTTTTTTACTGATAAATCAAGTACTTACTTCTAACTACTTTAAACGCTTCCAGATCTTTCTCCCAGGTTTTTCTAATTTCATTTTCAGAGACTCCTTTTTCTATTTGTTGTTTCAGCTTTTTTGTACCCGCTAATTTTGTAAAGAAATTATTAAAAAACTCATTAGAAGTATTCTGTTTGTATGCCTTTATTAAAAAAGACAAGTCTAATCTATTAAGACGCTCTACTTCTTGTAAATTTTCTCCGTAGCATAATATGTTTTTATATTTTGGATATTTTGCACCTTCATTTACTTTTGGAGTAAAAGTAAATTCGCTTTTTGCTAAATACGGAGAACCATAAATTTGGAATTGCATTTCTGTTCCTCTTCCTGCAGACACATTTGTTCCTTCGAAAAAACACAAACTAGCGTAGAGATTTATACTTTTATCATTTGGTAAATTTGGTGACGGTTTTATCGGTAAACTATACTCCGTTTGATGATTGTAATTACCTACAGGAATTACTGTTAAATCACAATGAATTCCGTTTTTAAGCCATTTTTCACCATTTATCATTTTTCCATATTCGCCAATAGTCATTCCGTAAACCACCGGAACTTTATGCATTCCTACAAAAGACGTATGCTCTAGTTCTAAAACAGGACCATCTATATAATATGCATTGGGGTTTGGTCTGTCTAACAAAATCACTTGGATTCCTTGTTCTGCACAAGCTTCCATTACATAATGCAAAGAAGAAATATAGGTATAAAAACGAGCACCGACATCTTGAATATCAAAAACTACAACGTCAATTCCTTTTAATTGTGCTGCTGAAGGTTTTTTATTTTTACCGTAAAGCGATATAATTGGTAAACCTGTTTTGGTGTCAAATCCGTCTTTTACAACTTCGCCAGCATCTGCTTTCCCTCTAAAACCGTGTTCTGGTGCAAAAACTTTTTTTACATTTATTCCATTATAGTTATGTAAATAATCTACCAAATGATGCGTAACTTTTTTAGACCCCATAACATTAGGCGCTACTTCCGCTCTCTGAATAACAGACAATACAGAAGTTTGATTTGCTACAATTGCTACATTTTTATTTTTTAATAAACTGAGGTACAAATGGGTACTTTCTGCTCCCACCTTTACAGTTATTTGTTCACTTTCTACTTTTAATCCAGCACTTTTAACTGGTGTAATTTGAGCATAAGAAATCAGCTGAAAATTCAGCATTAGAAATAAGAATAAATATGTACTTTTGAAAGGTTTAAAATCTATCATCAATTTGAATTACGAGTTATTTATTGCAAAACGCATTATTGCCGGTAAAAAGTATAAAAATAGCATATCATCTCCAATAATAAAAATTGCAATCACAGCAATTGCCTTGGGAATAATTATTATGCTAATTTCTGTTGCAACTGGCGCTGGCTTGCAATATAAAATTCGTGATAAAATGGCTGGTTTTAAAGGCCATGTTCAAATTATTAATTACGATGCTAATAATTCTGATGTTTCAACGGTTCCTGTTGATAAAAACCAAGATTTTTATCCGAAGTTTAAAAATGTAGACGGAATTAAAAACATTCAGGTTTTTGCTAATAAAGCAGGAATTTTAAGAACAGAAACAGAATTTGAAGGCATTATTTTTAAAGGAGTTTCTACAGATTACGATTGGACTTTTTTTAACGAGTATTTAGTTGAAGGTAGAACCCCAAATTTTAATCAAGATAGAACCAAAGAGGTTTTATTGTCTCAAACAATAATGAATCGTTTACAGTTGAAATTAAACGATGTTGTTTTAGCTACTTTTATAAAAACTTCTACTAGTAAGCTACCATCAAACAGAAAATATACCATAGTAGGAATCTACAATTCTGGTTTTGCAGAATTTGATAAATCTATGATGATTGGCGACATCCGAGAAGTCCAAAATCTAAATAAATGGACAGAAAATGAAGTTGGAGGTTTTGAGGTTATTCTAAATAGTTTCGATAAAATCGAAGAAAAAGGAGAAGAAATTTACAGTAATATTGGTGCAACTTTGAATAGTAAAACTATTTTAGATAGTTACCCTGCTGTATTTGAATGGATAGAACTTTTTGACAATAATGTGTGGTTTATTATTGCCATTATGATCTTAGTTGCAGGCATAAATATGATTACTGCCCTACTCGTTTTAATTTTAGAACGCGTACAAATGATTGGTATTTTAAAAGCCTTAGGAAGCACGAATACAAGCATCCGTAAAATATTTTTATACAACGCGTCTTACCTAATTATAAAAGGACTTTTCTGGGGGAATATCATTGGTTTATCTATCCTTTTTGTACAATATTACTTTGAGGTTATTACATTAAATCCGGAGACCTATTATGTAACTACAATGCCAGTTTACATCTCTCTAAAAGCTATTTTATTGCTTAATATTGGCACGTTAATTATGTCTTTTTTAATGCTAATTATTCCTTCTTATATTATCACTAAAATTCAGCCTTCTAAATCTATAAAGTTTGCTTAAATCTCTTTTTTTAAACAATATTCTTTATTTAATTTGTTTATTAAAATTTCACAACGTTTTAGTTAAATGAAAATTACTGCACTTTATTTAAAATTTAAATAAGACAAACAGAAAAACAATA
The DNA here is from genome assembly GCF_038024065.1 of Polaribacter sejongensis. Classification (NCBI taxonomy): domain Bacteria; kingdom Pseudomonadati; phylum Bacteroidota; class Flavobacteriia; order Flavobacteriales; family Flavobacteriaceae; genus Polaribacter; species Polaribacter sejongensis. The sequence goes on from NZ_CP150667.1 coordinate 1,565,965, forward strand.
ATACCTATTTATAAGTATTATTGTTTTTCTGTTTTATAAAAGGTTTCTACAACAAAAGTAGCGCTTTTAATACCTGTAAATCATTCCGTTATATTTATTTCTAAAGTAGAAAGCAACATCTCTTTCATTAGATGTTTAATTTGTTGCACTTAAATTTATTTACAAAAGCTATCTTTAGATCTAATTTGTAAAGCTTCCCCTACTTTCAAGTTAAAAAGTTGATTACATTTATAATTAAATAATAACATTCCAAAAATAGATTTATCTAACTACCTATTATTTAGATAAAAAAATGGATTTTTATTAGAACATCCTCCAAATAAATCTAAAATCAACTTGAAATAATTAGGTTTAAAAATGTAATATTACAGTAACTATTAAATTATTAGTTTATGAAAAACCTCTTGGTTTTAATACTATTTTTGTCTTCCATAATTAACTATGCACAAAAACCTTATAAAGAATTTCAGTTTGTAAATATTAAGGAAGGCATACCTAAAGTGGGCGTCTCATCCATTGTACAAGACAACCAAGGGTTTATTTGGATTGGTACTACTGGAACCGGTTTATATAAATTTGATGGTATAGACTATACTCCTTATAAATTTGATTTTGAAAACACTCATTCTTTAAGCAATAATTTAGTACAATGTCTTTTTTTAGACAGTAAAAATAGACTGTGGTGCGGAACAGAAAATGGATTAAATTTATACGATAGAGATTTAGATCATTTTAAAAAAGTACAATTAAATACTGATCTTGACTATAAAGAAAATGTATTCGCTTTAGAAGAAGATGCTGCTGGTAATTTGTTAGTAGGAACAGACAGAAAAGGTCTTTACAAATTAGACATTAATACACTTTTAACAGAAAGAATTTTAAATAAAAAATCTCCAGACTTATCGATTACTAGTATAAAACACACAAAGCAAGGCAAAACTTTTGTAGGCACAAACCTTGGTTTAAAAGAAATTGATTTTATACATAATAAACTAATTGACACTAGAATTTTTGCTGGTGAAGAAAAATCTATTAATCACGCAATTTCTAACTTGTATATAGACGCTAAAGACAATTTATGGATTGGCTTTGAAAGAGAAAATGGCGTCTACAAATGTGGCCTTACCAATGATAGAAATAATAATATAATACGCTTAAATAAATTTGATATTACGTCGAAAAAAATCATGAAAATAATTCAATTATCAGATAGTACATTGATGATTGGAACAGAGAATGATGGTCTTTTTCACTTAGAAGAGAATGGCGATGTTATTAAAAATTATGTTTCAAATAAAACAGAAGAAAACAGTATTTTACATAATTCTATTTGGGAACTTTTTATAGATAAAAATGATAGAATTTGGATGGGATACTTTAACAGTGGTGTTGCCGTTAGCGATAAACTCTATGATAAATTTAAAGACATAAAAAGCTTACCTAATAAAAATAATTCGTTAACAATTCCCTCCGTTTCAAGTGTTGTAAAAGACAAAACTGGTAATTTATGGATTTCTACAGATGGAGGTGGTATTGATGTTTACAACCCTAAAAACGCTAAAATAACTCATATCAATAAAGAAAATAACACTGTTTATTCGGGGCTTAATTCTAATTACATTGTGAGTTTGTTTTTAGATTCTAAAAATAATTTATGGGCAGGAAGCTGGGATAATGGTATTTATCTTTTAAAAAACGGATCTAAAAAATTCATAAATTTCAGTAAACATAATCCTGTAAAAAACTTTAAAGCAAATACGGTAAGAAGTTTTTCCGAAGATTCTAAAGGTACCATTTGGATTGCTACTTTTTTTGAAGGACTACACTCTTACACCCCAACTACAAACACTTTTACAAAATTTAATTCTAAAGAATTTGTAGCTCATCAATCTTTATGCAATAAACTTATGGTAGTTTTTGTAGATGCAGAAGATGCTATTTGGGTAGGAACTGCCGATGGTCTGTTTAGAATAACAAGATTAGAAAATGACACCTTTAATGTTGTTTCTTTAAAAACTAGAATGCAGAAAGAATATGGTCACTTATCTGACGTCAGTCATATTTTAAGTATTTATGAATCTTCTAAAAATGAAATTTGGATTGGAACAAGAGGAGCAGGACTTTGTAGGTACAATAAAAAAGAAGACACCTATACATGGTATAATAAATCGAAAGGTTTTGAGGAAGAGAATATTGCTGCAATCATAGAAGATAATGATAAAAATATTTGGGTTAGCGGTAACTCTGGACTTACAAAAATTGACATAGAAGAAGAAAAATTTACTAATTATACATCAAATGACGGTTTACTTTCTAATGATTTTAATTTTGGAGCAGTTTTAAAAGATGAAAAAGGTATTTTGTATTTTGGTAATTTTAAGGGGTTAGATTATTTTAATCCTAAAGAAATAGCCACAAATGCGAGCTTACCTTCTCTGCATTTTACAGATTTTAAATTGTTTAATGAAAAAGTAATTCCTCTTACTGAAAACTCTCCATTAGAAAAAGTTATTTCAGAGACAAAAAACATTCAACTTTCACATACGCAATCTGTATTTACCATTGAATATACTGGTTTGAACTATACAAGACCAGAAAAAAATAATTATGCTTATTATTTAGAAGGTTATGAAACTACTTGGAATTACGTTGGACATAAAAGAAATGCGACCTATACAAATTTAGATCATGGAGATTATATTTTTAAACTCAAAGCCTCTAATAATGACGGTGTTTGGAGTAACGTACCATTAGAATTAAACATTACCATTCTTCCACCTTGGTGGAAAACCAACTGGGCAATATTAGGCTATATTCTAGTGTTTTTATTATGCATTTATTTACTAAACAGCTTAACTCAACAAAGAATAAAAGAAAAAGAAATATTAAAAAATGAACGTTTAGCACAAAGTCAAAATGATGAATTGAATCAAAAGAAACTTCAATTTTTTACAAATATTTCTCATGAATTTAGAACTCCATTAACACTAATTATAAACCCTATTAAAGATATTATTAGCAATAAAGAATTAGACCTACCACAAAGTGTTAAAAATAAACATGCAATCATCTACAAAAACACAAACAGACTTTACAGGTTGATAAATGAATTAATGGATATTAGAAAATTAGAGCATAATAAGATGAAAATTAGAGCCTCTAAAATTAATTTAATTGAGTTTTCTAAAAACATTGCGAACTATTTTCAAGAAGAAACAACCAATAAAAATATTTTATTAAGTGTAGATTCAGATGTACCAGATTTAAGTGTTTGGGCAGATGAAAAGATGTTAGAAAAAATCATATTCAACCTCTTATCTAATGCAATAAAGGCAACTCCTATAGGAGGTGCTATAAATATTGATTTATTTTCTAATCACAAACGATACCTCTTACCTTTAATTGATAAAAAGCAACCAGTGGAAGTAATAGAAATAGTAATTTCTGATACAGGAACAGGATTAAACGAACAAGAAGTTGAAAAAATATTTGAACGCTTTTATCAAGTAGAAGATCAAAACAAAACCTATATCGGTGGAACTGGAATTGGTTTAGAAGTAGTAAAGAGTTTTGTGTACCTCCACAAAGGAGACATCAAGGTAGAAAGTAAAGTAGGTTCTGGCACCACATTTAAAATACTATTACCAACTGGTAATGCTCATTATACAGAAGATCAAATTATATATGAAAATGAGAAGAAAGTAAATATAAAAGAACAATTCTTATTAATTACTCCAGAAGACACAGAAATTCCAACTACAGAAGTATCTAAACTAACTAAAACTAAGACCATTTTAATTGTTGAAGATAATATAGAATTACTAGATTATTTAAAAATAGAATTAAGTAAAGAATACAAGGTTTTTGTTGCTGGTAATGGTAAAGAAGGCGTTAAAATGGCAAAAGAAACCTTACCAGACGCAATTATTACAGATGTTGTAATGCCAGAAATGGATGGTTTTGAATTTTGTAAAACAATAAAAACAGATGCCTCTACAAGCCACATTCCTGTAATGATGTTAACCGCAAGAACAACCATAGAAAATAGAATTGAAGGTATAGAAAATGGTGCTGATGCTTATATGATAAAACCATTCGATTTAAAATTATTAAAACTTCGTTTGTCACAATTAATTACAAGTAGACAATTAATTTTCGATAAATTTTTTGGAGCAATAAGTGGTGCTGATGAAAAAATAAACTCCAACTCTATAGATAAAGAATTTATACAAAAACTATTAGAATATATAAATAACAATATTTCAGATTCTAACTTAAGTGTAGAAGAGTTGGCATCACAATTAAAACTAAGCAGGAGTCAATTATACAGAAAAATAAAAGCAATAACAGGTCAAACCGTTAATGAATTTATTAGAAAAATAAGATTAGAAAGAGCTAAACAAATTTTAGATTCTGGCAGAGGCAATATTAGTGAAGCATGTTTTAGTGTAGGTTTTTCTTCCCCATCCTATTTCTCTAAATGCTTTAAAGCTCATTTTGGAATTTTACCATCTGAAATAGAAATAAAAAAAGACATAAATATCTAATTATAAAACCATAACAACACCCAGAAAACTACTTTTAAAGTACGTCTTATTGTATTAGTAATACAAATAAATTCCTTTTAAAACATTGCAATAGTAAAATTGAAGCGGGCAATGAATTAAATGTAGCATACGTGTTAAATAAAGGTTAAATAGCTACAATTGTTTTAAAAGCTGTTTTTTTTGTGATATAAAATATTGATTTGTTCTTATAAATTTGAAGAGTACGACAATGTTTATGGAACAGAAAAAGTTTAAAAATAAAATATTTTACGAGGTACTATTAGTAATTATTATGTTATTACTATTGATAGTATTACTTAATTTATAATACATTTTTTTTAGTTGCTACATTGTTTATCAAAACAAGTATTTTAATTAACCAATTAATATGAATGATGATAAAATTTAAAGTCACGATTATTGCATGCCTAATATTATGTATGCAGAATGTTTTTTCGCAAAGCAAGACAATTACTGGTCAGGTAACGGATTCCGCAGGAAACACTTTACCGGGAGTATCAGTTGTAATTAAGGGAACTATTAAAGGTACAAATGCAGATTTTGAGGGAAATTACTCAATAGCAAACGTTTCTCCAGAAAATGAGTTAGTTTTTTCTTATTTAGGAATGAATTCTCAAACAATTCTTGTGGGAACTAGTACAAAGATAGATGTAATTTTACAAGACAACCTAGAGTCTTTAGACGAGATTGTAGTTGTTGGGTATGGTAGTAAGAAAAAGAGTTTAGTTACCGGAGCAATTTCCAGTATCGACTCTAAACAAATTAAAAGTTCTTCTAATCAAAGAGTAGAGTCTGTATTACAAGGTAGAACATCTGGTGTTACGGTATCGTCTTCTTCTGGTTCACCAGGTTCTGGAGCAAAAATAAGAATTCGTGGTGCGGGTTCTAGTGGAAATTCAGAGCCTTTATTTATAGTAGATGGTATGAAAGCATCATCTATTGCAGATATTGCTCCTTCAGATATTGCAAATATCGAAATACTAAAAGATGCTGCTTCTGCTGCTATCTATGGTACAGAAGGTGCAAATGGTGTAGTTATTATAACAACTAAAAGAGGACGAAAAGGAGGATTACAAGTGTCTTTTAATTCTCAAATAGGTGTTCAATTTTTAAAAACAGATATGGAGTTAATGAATGCTTCACAATTTGTTCAGTACATGAACGAAGCAGGATTAACAAGTGTAACAGACAATGGCTATGATACAGATTGGATAGAAGAAACCTTCTCTCCTGCCATTATGCACAGAAATGACATTAACCTATCTGGAGCTACAGAAAAATTTTCTTATTTTACTTCTGCCTCTCATTTAGATCAAGATGGTATTGTTGGTAATGGAAACTCTTCATTTAAAAGATCTACTTTTAGAGTAAACTTAAAAGGGGATGTTGCTAAATGGTTAGAAGTAGGTGTTAATTCTACCTATTCTTCTTCAGATAAGAGTGGGATTCAAGAAAATAGTGACACTAGAGGTGTAATTCAAAATATGCTTATTTTAGATCCATTAACACCCGTCACTTATGCTAACGGTTCCGTACCACAATCTGTTATAGACCGTTCTAACACAAATGGTGTTCCGGTATTAAAAGATGCAAATGGTAATGTTTATGGATACCCAAGTTATTCTACTGGAGAGGTTGTAAATCCTGTTGCCTATGCAAATAACATTAACAAAACTACTGTAGATGCTTATCAATTTTTAACCTCTGCTTATTTAAAATTTAAACCTTTTGAAGGCTTTTCTTTTACAACAAGATTTGGATATGACAAAAATCAATGGGATACAAGGAACATGATCAATCCATATTATGTTTCTTCAGAAGCATCAAACACAACGTATTCTGGTTCTCAAAACGTTGTAGAATCTAAAAGATGGTTATGGGAAAATTTTGCTTCTTATGAGAAAGCCTTAGGGAATCATAATTTTGTTTTATTAGCAGGATATTCTGCAGAAGAAACAAGAGTAACAACTCCCACTTCTAGAAGTGGTTCTGCTTCTATTGCAGATTTTGTTGGCTTTAATTTTGACTTACCAGAATTTAACACTCAAGTAAATCAAATAGATCCATCACCAGATAATATGGTGTCTATATTTGGTAGATTATCTTATGATTATTTAGGAAAGTATTTATTTGAAGCTTCTATTAGAAGAGATAAATCAGATAAATTTCCAATAGCAAATAAAGCGGGTACTTTTCCTGCATTTTCTGCAGGTTGGGTAGCTTCAAACGAAGATTTCTGGAATAGAGAATCTAAAATAGATTATTTAAAATTAAGAGCAAGTTGGGGGCAAAATGGAAGTAGAAGTAACTTAAATGGTAACTCAGATAAAACATATATTACCTCTATAATTAACGGACAAAATATTGATTATTTAGGAAATATAGGTGCTCAGATTACAGGATATTCAAACCTTAACTTAGTGTGGGAAACTTCTGAGCAGTTAGATTTAGGAGTAGATTTAAGAGCCTTAGATAACCGATTAACTTTTGCCGCAGACTATTACAAGAAAACAACTAGAGATGCTATTATTAACGACGGTTCTTTAATTACACCAGGTTCGGCAGGTTTTCTTTCTAATGAATTTAATTCTGGTACCATAGAAAATAAAGGTTTCGAATTTGAATTAGGCTATGGAGATACTACACAAAGTGGACTTAGCTACAACATTAATGCAAACTTATCTACTCTACAAAACAAAGTGACAGAGATTCTATTTGTACCAGAGGGGACTTCTCTTGCAGGTGCTGGGGCTCCTCAAAATCCTGATGGAATTACAAGGTTTACAGAAGGACAACCTTCTTGGTATTTCTATGGATACGAAACAGATGGAATTGACACTGCAACTGGTGAAGTTATAAAAGTAGATACCAATAAAGATGGAAGCATTACAAATGCTGATAAAACAAATATAGGATCACCGCATCCAGACGTTTTATTTGGTGGAAACATCAGTTTGGCGTATAAAGCGTTTGATTTTAACCTACAATTTCAAGGAACATTGGGTAATGATATTATTTCAACGTATCATCAACCGTCTAGACCAATTACAAACAAACCGGTACATTTCTTTAATGAAAGATGGACACAACCAGGTGACGTAGCTACCTACCCAGGAGCCGCTAATGTAATTGCTTCTTATGACACAGATTTAATGGTAGAAGATGGCTCTTTTATGAGAATTAAACAAATTCAATTTGGATATTCTTTGCCAGAAAATACTATTGAAAAAATGCATATTAACAACTTAAGGTTTTACGTTTCTCTAGATGACTTTTTCACCTTTACAGGTTACAAAGGCTTAGATCCAGAAATTGGAAATTTCAACTATAATTCTATTGGTGTAGATAGAGGTTTTTACCCTACGGCTGCAAAAGTAGTATTCGGACTCTCTCTAGACTTTTAATAAAAACAACATACATATTATGAAAAAAACAATTTTAACAATTATTGGAGTTCTTTTTCTAGGGATTATATCTTGTAGCGAAGAATTTACAGAAAACCCAAGAATAAATGTTGATGATTTAGACACCTTTTTTCTTGAAGAGGAGAATGTAGAATCTGCTGTTATAGGCATCTATGATTTAATGCAATTTAATTATGCTGTAGACTGGAGTAGTGTTTTTTTAGTAAAGCTGCTTCCTGGAGACGATGCAAATGCTGCAGGTGGTAATGCAGACGATCAGTCTCAACTGCAAGCTATAGATGATTATGTAGATGTATCTTCTTCTAATGCTTCGATAACTAGTGTTTGGGATCTTTTTTACAGAACTATCTCATTATCAAACCTAGTTATAAACAACATTGCAGATAGTGATTTAAGTAACAAAAACAGAGCTTTAGCTGAAGCGAAGTTTATGAGAGCTTGGTGTTATTTCGAATTGACAACCATGTTTGGTGAAGTTCCTTTAAGATTAACAGTACCAGAAAAAGCAGAAGATTTTGGAATCGTAAAATCATCTAGAGCAGATATATATACCCAAATTGAACTAGATTTAACTGCTGCAATTGCAGATTTACCAGGCAAAGGAGCATCAGATAGTTTTAGAGCAACAAAGGAAACTGCAGAAGCACTAATGGGTAAAGTACTCGTTTTTCAAGAAAAGTATAGCGAATCAATTCCATATTTTGAATCTGTAATTAATAATCCTGCTATCGATTTAGAAGCAAACCCTGCAGATGTTTGGAGTATTAATCATGAATTTGGAAAAGAATCATTATTCGAAATAGGATATATTTCTACAACTGCAAGAGATTGGGGTAACTTTGCTTGGGGAGGTAGAAATGAAAGTAATCTACACATTCAATTAATGGGACCAAGAGGAGATGGGATCTTTGATCTTACTGGTACAGATCTTATTAATGGATGGGGATTTAACTTACCATCAGAAAAATTAATAAATGCTTTTGAAGATGCAGGAGACACAGACAGAAAAGCTGCAACTATTATGACAGAAGCTGAGTTAATTGATGCAGGCGGAAGCGTAAATGCGTCACTAGCTACAGGAGGAGTAATTTGGGATTATGAAGGAGCTATAAGAATAAAATACGCAACAAAATCTGAAGACACAAGTGAAGACGGTATTAAAGAATTAAATTACAGTACTAATTTTAGGTTATTTAGATATGCAGAAGTTTTATTATTAGCTGCAGAAGCATATAATAAAGACGGGCAAGACTCTAAAGCAAGAACAGAATTAGATAAAGTTAGAAATAGAGCTGGTTTAGGTAATATTAATAGTAACACTAGTGGTACCGATTTATTTGATGCTATTGTAAATGAAAAATTCTTAGAATTAGCACACGAAGGTCAACGTTTTTGGGACTTAGTGAGATGGGGGAAAGCAGCAACAGAATTGTCTGGTACTGGCTATACTTCTAAAAATGATCTATTCCCTATTCCAATTACCGAAATAGATAAAAACTCAGAATTAACAATTGCAGATCAGAACCCAGGATATTAACAATTAACAACTTTAGTCCCCCAATTTTATTCTAAAAAGAATAAGGCAGCATAAAAACTAATTTTATGCTGCCTTATTTATTTAAAAACAAAAACCTCGAAGGCTATCTTTTCTGTTAGTTATTCTGTCATTTACATGTTATTCAATTAAAAAAAACAAAGAATAAACCTTATTTTAGAAATATAACATCCCTCTCCCTAAAAGAACTTTAAAGAGAGGTGATATTATATTAAATCTTTTTATGGTTTTTAATAACCTGAATTTTGCACAAAATTATCATTTTTATTCATCTCGTTTTGTGGAATCGGTAACAAATATCTAAACTTATTAAAGTTAGAATGAGGTTCTAATCCATCAGCATTAAAAACTTTATCACCTAAATCTAAACGAACAATATCGTACCATCTTTTAAATTCAAAGGCAAGTTCTACACGTCTTTCTTCTATAATTGTAGTTCTTAAATTATCTGTACTTATACCAGAATCAACATCCTCAGGGAAACTAGAAGGAGCATAAATTCCATAACCACTACCATCAAAATTAATAGTACCAGCATTTCTTGCTCGCTTTCTAATCTGATTTACAAATCCTACAGATGCTGTAGTTAAACCTAATTCATTAGCAGATTCTGCAGCAATTAATAAAACCTCAGCATATCTAAAAGCAACAAAATCTAAATCTGATCTCCAGCCAGCAGTTGTTCTACCATCTCCCGGAAATCTATTAAATTTTGCAATGTGTGGTCTTGCAATTTCGAAATCTGTGTAAGGTCTAACAATGTCAGTTCCATCATTTAAAATTAAAGAATCTGCTAAACTTACTTTTAATCGATAATCTCTAACATCCCAATTATTGTAAACATTAATATGAGGTACTAACATACTCCAACCTCTAATTGGTTTTACCCCGCCTTCTACTCCAGTAAACGGACCAACTTTATTATCGTTTTCATAAGTAACCGGATTTGGATTTTGCCCCGTTTGATTACTTGTAAAATCTATTGTAAAAATATCTTCTGTAGAAGTCCATTGTTCGCTATTTCTAAATATATTTTGAAAATCGTCTTGCAAAGCATAATTTAATTCGCCAGCATTATCAATTACCCATTTCACATTTTCGTATGATTTTTCCCAATTTCCTAAAGTCAAATAAATAGAAGATAAATAAGTAGCAGCTGTACCTTTAGAAGGTCTAGATTTTACATTTCCTCTAGAAGTCATTTCTAAATGATCAAAAGCAAACGTCATATCTTCAATAATTTTAGCATAAACCTCTTCTTTTGTAGATTGTTTTATACTTAAAGGATCTGCAATATCTGGATTATCGATATAAGGAATATTCTCATAAAGCCTTACCAAATGATAGTATAAAAATGCACGAACAAATCTTGCTTCTCCTTCTACTAAATTTTTATCAGCCTCACTTGTATCTTCTAAAAGACCAATACCTTTTATTGCTGTATTTGCGGTTGCAATTGTTTGGTAAGAAGAGGCCCAAATATTGTTTACATAAGAATTTGTAGGTGTTACTAAAAAAGGACTAAACTCAGCATAATCACCAAATTCATATCCATTATCTACCATATCACTCATTAATTGTAACGGAACTGTAAGTCCGGCTCCGTAATAACTAGAAGAAGACATTAAACCATAAGTACCATCAATCATTGGATACACATCATCTACTGTATTAAAAAATCCTTCTGGAGTTAAAGATCCTTCTGGAGTTTCATCTAAATCTACACAACTAACCATAAAAGTTAAAACAGCTAAGGCAGATAATTTTATTATATTATTCATAATTATAATTTCAAATTTTTATTAAATACTAAAATTCTATGTTTAACCCTAAAGTGTAAGATTTAACGCTTGGATAACTACCATAATCTAGCCCAATATTACTACTAGAGTTGCTATAAGATACTTCTGGATCTATCCCTTTATAATCTGTAATTGTAAATAAATTTTGTCCACTTAAATATAATTTAGCAGAAGACAGATTAATTTTAGATAACAATGCTTCTGAGAAATTATATCCTAAAGAAATATTTTTTACTCTAATATAACTTGCATCATCTACCCATCTATCTGAAGTTACAAAACTTCTACTAACTCTTGCTTCTGGAATATCTGTATCTGTATTTGTAGGCGACCAACGATTAAGAGCTTCTGTAGTAACATTTGTTCTACCGTTTAAAGCACCTAATTCCATTAAAGTATAATTTAATATTTCTCCACCTTTAGAACCTTGGACAAATACATTAAGACTGAAGTTTTTATAATTAAAATCATTATTCCAACCCCAACTAAAATCTGGATGTGGATCTCCAATTACTGCTCTATCATCATCCGTTAAAGCGCCATCTCCATTAAGATCTTTAAATTTTTCTCCTCCAATTTCTTCTCCTCCAACAAGTACATCATCTGCAGTTTGTACAACTCCGTCATAAAGATACCCCCAGAATTGACCAACAGATAATCCTTCTCTTAATAACTGTGTAGTTCCTGCTCCTGATAAAGGCGATGATGAATAAAAAATATCGTTTCCATCCGTATCATTATCAACCAATTTTATTATTTTATTTTTATTGAATGAAATATTAGCATACGTTTTCCATTTTAAATCTCCTTGTAAAATAGTTGCATTTACAGCAAATTCAAATCCTTTATTTTCTACGGTACCAATGTTTTGTAATTGAGTTAAAAAACCTGTATAATTTGGCGTTGGTACATCAAACAAAAGATCATTTGTTGTCATATTATAATAATCTAAAGTAACACCAAACCTATTTCTTAAAATTTGAAGATCTACACCAATATTAGTTTGTGTAGTAGTTTCCCAAGTTAAATCGTTATTAGAAATTGTAGATGGTCTTATCGCTGTTACTGTACTACCTTGTACTGTAGAAAAAACATCTGTAAATGATGCTAAAGATTGATAAGGACTAATTGCCTGGTTACCAACTTGACCATAACTTAAACGTAATTTTAATAAATTAATAGTGTTTGATTCTGATAAAAACTTTTCATCAGAAATTTTCCAACCAAAAGCTGCTGATGGAAAAAAGCCGTATTTATTATTTGCTGCAAATACAGAAGCCCCTTCTTGACGCCCAGTAAACGTAAATAAATACTTATCATTAAGGGTATAGTTAATTCTACCAAAAAAAGCTTCGAAAGCAGTTTCTGATAATTCTGAATCTACAGAAGACGGATTTGTTCCTCCACCTAAATTCCAAAAAGAAAAAGAATCAGAAATAAAACCAGAAGCAATAACGTTAGACGATTCTGACCTATCTTTTTGTAAAGAATAACCAGCCATTATTGAAAAATCATGGTTTTTACCAATAACTTTATGATACGTTAAATAGTTTTCGTTGATAAAACTTGTGCTTTTTCTATTGCTAAAAGTTGCCTCTCCGCCTACACTATTTCCTCTATCTAAAGTTGTTGGGTAATAAGCACCAGTTCTTGAATGGTTGATGCTAACACCTAAAGTCGATTTTAATTTTAAATCTTTAAGAATTCCAACTTCTGCATATACATTTCCTTGAAACAAATCGGTTATCGCTTCATTTTCATACTCAGTAGACATTGCATAAGGATTATCAATCGGATACCCAATTACGCTTAAAGAATTATCTCCATTTTCATCTGTAACTCCTTGTGTTGGAGAAAATTTATACGCTCCAGAAATTACACCAGTTTGCGCTGCGTCTCCTCCTTCTTGACTTTTAACTCCGTTTTTATTAGTTCTACGAGCAAAAATACTTGAACCTATTTTTACAGATTCCGATACTTTTAGATCTAAATTAGAAGTAATAGAATATCTTTTAAAATCTGAACTTTCTACAATTCCTTTTTGGTCAAAAATAGAACCAGATAAATAATAATTTATTTTTTCTGTTCCTCCAGAAGCAGATAGTTGATAATTTTGAACTCCACCTGTTCTATAGATTTTGTCTTGCCAATCTACTCCTTCTCCTGTAAATTCGGGTACAAAACTAGGATCTAATTCTGTAATAAAAGTTGTAAACTGATCTGCGTTTAATAAATCTAAACGATTGATCTCTTCATGCGTTGAGTAAGAAGAAGAAAAACTAAATTGTGTTTTTCCCTTTGCTCCTCTTCTTGTACTAATTATCACCACTCCGTTTGCACCTCTTGCACCATAAATTGCTGTAGAAGAAGCATCTTTAAGAATCTCCATCGCTTCTATATCTTCCGCCGGAGGCATAACACCACCAATAAAACCATCCACAACAATTAAAGGATCATTACCCGCATTTATAGAAGTATTTCCTCTAATTTGAATGCTATAATCAGAACCTGGCGCACCGTTTGTAGATTGCACCGTTACACCTGCAGCTCTACCCTGCAAAGCTTGTGTTGCATCCATCACTGGAAAAGCTACTAAATCTTCTGAATTAATAGAAGAAACAGAACCCGTTAAATCACTCTTCTTAACACTTCCGTATCCTACAATTACAACCTCATCTAAACTAGATGAATCCATTATTAAACGAACAGAAATTTCTTTTTTTCCGTTTAACGGAACTTCTTGTGTTACAAAACCTAAATAAGAAACTACAATTACAACATTATTAGTAGAAACTTTTAATGAAAATAGCCCATTAAAATCTGTTGTAACTCCATTATTTGTTCCTTTTTCTAGAATAGTCGCTCCAGGTAAAGGTTCTCCTATTTCATCTACAATAGTACCAGTTATTGTAACTTTTTGTTGTGGTTGTTTAGCTTCTTTTATTTTACCAATTAAAATTTCATCTCCATTTACTTTAAAATCAAACTGAGCACGTTTACCTAAATCTTCTAAAATTAAAGTCAATGATTTATTTTTATAAACAGCACTGTATTGATTATTATTCTTGGCAATAAAATCACCATACGTAATATTAAAATGGGTTACATTAGCAATTTTGTTTAAAATTTTTACAAGTGTAGCTCCTTTTTCATTTAGAGTTAAATTTGTTGTATTCATATTTTTAGATGCTCCAAACATCTGAATCGTACTAAAAAAACATACAAATAGTAATATTTGTACTGTTTTACTGTGATTTTTCCTCATTTAATTAAGTCTTAGTTTTTACTTTGTTTTAATGAAATTCTTATGATTTTTGTTTAATTATTATCTCTACTTTTTCACTATTTCAATCATATTATTATTTTTGATTAGTTTTACTTCGTTGATAAAATTGATACGCTCTAATAAATTATCTAATGTTTCATTCTTAGATAATCTTAATGAATAGAAATACTCTTCTTTAAGGTTATCTGTTTTAAAAACAAATGGAATTTCATATAACTTTCGAAGCTCTATTACTAGTTCTTCAATTTTTATTTTTTCTAAAACCACTTCTTCTTTCCACCAAAGATTTGTAACCTCTGCGTTTACCTCTTTCTTATAAAGCTTGCTTGTTTTATTATTATAAGTTACTTTTTGGTTAGGCTTAATAAATACAGATTGTTGTTTAGAAGTTACGTTTACCAAACCTGTATTAACCACTACTTCAGTTGTATTTTCTGCCTCTCTTATATTAAAAGAAGTACCTAAAACTTTGGTTGTAATTTTACCAGATTCAATTACAAATGGTTTCTTCGGATTTTTAGTTACATCAAAAAAAGCTTCTCCTTTTAGCTTTACCAACCTAATTGTATCATTAAAATTTTTAGGATATTCTATAGAACTTTCCCCATTCAAAACTACCAAAGAGCCATCTGGTAAATAAACTTTCACCAGTTCGTTTAAATGAGTTTCTTTTAAAATTTGTGCTATTTTATGCTGATTTCCGAAAAATAAAATTCCTTTATTATTGCTTACTGAATAAAAGTTAAAACCTAATAGAATAATAATAGAAGCAGCAACTGCCCAATACCAAGTTATTTTGGTTTTTTTATTTTTCTCTATTCTTTTGTAGATTGTATTTTTAAGGGAAAGATTGTGTTTAAAATCCGTAGGATTTTTTCCACCTTTTTGCATTTCATCAAAAAAAGATTCTACACTTTCAGTTTCTTTTTGCGTAGCTGTTCCTTCTTGGTATTTTTTTAAAATAATTTTAAAACTCTGTTCTGTCATAATGTACTTACATATTGGAAAATAGATTCCTCTACTGTTAAGTACCCAAATTTTAAATGTCCCCTATGTTTTTATTTCAAGTTAAAGTTTTGTTAACCTAGATAACACTTAATTAACATTGTGCAGATACAATGCCTATTAACACAAATTGAAGTAACATCATTTCTGAATTATAAACTCCTGATTCTCGTAAAATTTTTAATGCTTTGGTTATTTGGTTATCAACTGTACTTGTAGAAATATTTAATACAGCGGCAATTTCTTTGTAACTTAAACTCTCTTTAAAGCGAAGTTTAAAAATCTGAAGACATCTTTCTGGCAATAAATCGTCGGCTAAAATATCTATTTTTTTAATCAGTACTACTTTATTTTCTTCTATTTTTTCACTTTCTGCTGTATCATCAAAATTAAAAACAGCTTCCATTTTTTCTAATAAAACTTCAGTAAAAGGTTTACTGCGAAGCCTTTTTGCACATTGAAATTTTACAGCTTTAAATAAATAGGCTTTATAATGTTCTATTGATAAATTGTCTAACCGATTCCATAAATCTAAAAAAACTTCTTGCGTAACATCTTCTGCGTCTTCACTAGAATGTAAAATATTATTCGCATACCCAAATAATTGATACCAATACTCATTGTAGGCCTTATTGTAATCTTGCTTCTTACCCATAAGTTTAATTGTTATCATCTTTAGATTTTACAAAAAAAAAGCATTTAACCGCAACTACTAACAAGTATATATTATCATTCCGTTAAATCATAAATTAAAAATTTTAGACAATAAAAAACACTTGTTACTAAGCTTTCTAAACACCTAAAAGAACACAAATACAACAAAAAGTAATATCTTAAAATTTCTTTCTAATAAAAAAACCATACTCTTTTAAAGTTCTAAATAAGAGTACTTAAAACAGGTTTTGTTCCTATTTTAGTTATAAATTAATATACGAAACATGTATAATTATAGTTTTAATAAACAACTTCAGAATAAACATTTACTTAACTAATTGTTAATCTAAACATAACAAAAAATCACAAAAACCTAACAAACAACAAGTTAGGTTTATTTGTTTTAAATTAAATATTCGTTACGCCCTCTATTGTCAACGTGTTTAGTAGTTCTTGTTTTTAATTTTTCGAAAAATCATTTGCAAACAGATTATATACATTTGCCCTTAAAAAAACCTTCCTTTTACATGGTTAAAAAATCATATTCCCTAAACTTTGGGAATCCTCTTCTTATAAGAATACTTTTTATTGTTTCCTTTTTATTATTATCCGTACAAGTATTTGCACACGGAGATTTATCTATTCGAATAGAAAAAAAGACTCTAGAAATTAAAAAAGACCCAAATAATTTTAACCTTTATTTTCAAAGAGGTTTACTATACCAACAACATACAGAATATAAAAAATCATTAATCGATTATAAAAAATCTAAAACTTTAGGAAATAAAAAAAATGCTTTAGAATATAGAATTGCTGAGGTAAATTATTTATCAGAAGAATATAACGAAGCTTTAAAAGCTATAACTACTTATTTAAAAAAAGAGAAATTAAATACCAAAGCTAAAAAACTAGAAGCTCAAATATTATTCCATTTAAAAGCCTATAAAAAATCGGTAAAAGCATACAAATATGTTGTTGATAATCTACAAGATATTCGCCCAGAAAACATTTTAGAATATGCAAAAATAATACTTGCAGAAAATAATAAAAATTATAAAGATGCTTTACAAGTAATAGAAGTAGGTTTAGATAAATTGGGTGCAAATACATTATCTCTTCAACTAAAAAAGTTAGATTATTTAAAAGAATCTAATCAAACAGAAAAAGTAATTAATCAATATAATTATTTTATTATAGAATACAATAGAAAAGAGTTTTGGTACTATAAAAAAGCCAAGTACCTAGCAAGCTTACACCAACATCAGCAAGCATATATAGCCATACAATTAGCTTCTATTAATATAGAAAAATTAGATGCTAAATTAAAAAAAATGAGCTCTACAATTAAGTTAAAACAACAAATTAAAACTTTAGAAAACGCCATTAACAACTAAATATTATGATTAAAAAAAGCATGTTTTTACTACTGATGCTAATTTCGGTATCTTTATTTTCTCAAACTTCTGCCATTGTAGAAAGAGGTCCTTATTTACAAAGCGGAACACCTACAAGCGTTATTGTAAAATGGCGAACAAACATTGCAACAGCATCTGTTGTTAATTACGGAACTAAATTAGATTCTTTATCTAACAATAAAATCAATAAAAATAAAACAACAGAACACCAAGTTGCTTTATCTAATTTACTGCCAAACACAAAATACTATTTTAATATTGGTAATCAAGAAGAAGTTTTAGCTGAAAGTATTTCTGGTGATATGTATGTAATAACTGCTCCAAAAGTTGGTACAGATCAATTTGTTCGCGCTTGGATTTTGGGAGATCCTGGTACAGATAATAAAAGCCAAAGAAATGTAAGAGACGCATATTATAAGTATGTTGATACAAATTCTATAAACACTGGAAAAACAGATATGATGTTATTTTTAGGCGATAATGCCTATAGTAGCGGGACGGATATAGAATACAAACTTGCTTTTTTTGATGTTTATAACGAGATGCTAAAAAAATCTGTTGCTTGGTCTTGTTTAGGGAATCACGATGGTTACACTGCTGATTCAGACACGCAATCTGGTCCTTATTATGATATTTTTTCTTTTCCTAAAGAAGCAGAAGCAGGCGGAATAGCTTCTGGTACTGAAGCTTATTACTCTTTTAATTATGCTAATATTCATTTTATAATATTAGATTCTCACCACTCTAGTCGAGCTGTTGGTGATGCAATGTATAATTGGGCTTTAACAGATATTCAAAATACACAACAAGATTGGATTGTAACTTTATTCCATCACCCTGCATATTCTAAAGGTTCTCATGATTCTGACGTAGAAGATAGATTGATTGAAATGCGAGAAAACTTTATGCCCATGTTAGAAGCCAATGGTATAGACCTTGTTTTAA
This sequence comes from Polaribacter sejongensis, assembly GCF_038024065.1. Classification (NCBI taxonomy): domain Bacteria; kingdom Pseudomonadati; phylum Bacteroidota; class Flavobacteriia; order Flavobacteriales; family Flavobacteriaceae; genus Polaribacter; species Polaribacter sejongensis. The sequence continues at coordinate 1,584,620 of NZ_CP150667.1, forward strand.
ACGGCCATAGCCATTCTTATGAACGTTCTTATTTTTTAAACGGGCATCAAGGTTTTTCTAATAGTTTTAATCCTAAACAAATAACTAAAGGAGGTAACATTGTTGGTAAAAATGGAAATGGAGATGGAAAAATAGATGGTAATGGTGCTTACATAAAAACGAAAGAAGATACTAAAGGAGCTGTTTATATAACAACAGGGTCTGCAGGACAAATATCTGGCGGAGAATTAAACCATAAAGCAATGTATATTTCTTTAAATAAACTGGGTTCTTGTGTTATGGAGGTTGATGATGATGGTAAAGGTGGACAAAATTTAACTGTTAAATTTATACGAGATACTAATGAGATTGATGATTATTTTACCATCAATAAACCTAACATCACTATTAAATCTTCTTCTATCAAAAAAGAAATTATAAAAAGTGAAGAGTCGTTTATATCTCCCATTAATGGTGTACTTACCATCAACTTAAAGCCTAAAGAAAAATTAAAAACAGTTAAATTTTATAATAATATTGGGCAGTTGATTAAAGAAACTAATGACAAAGTAATTGACGTTAAAAAAATGGAATTAGGTACGTATGTTGTAGAAATAACAACGGATAAGGGAACGTTTTATAAATCTGTTATTTTAAAATAATTTTAAATTCTCATTTTAATAAATTACTATTAAGGCTTTTTTATTCTGATAAAAAAGCCTTAATAGTTTATAAAACTTGTACTAAATGAAAAAAATAAGCATTTTATGTATGTTGCTTTTTAGTTGCTTTTTTATCTTATCTGGTAAAAAAACAGCCGTTTATAAAACAGATTCTATTTTAAAAAATATAGCTTTTGATTATACAAATAATTTTTACAAGTTTCAAAAAGAAGTAAACTTATTAGATGCTCTTACAAATAAAAAGGCTTCTTTAAAAGATATAAAAAGCCAAGTAAAAAAAACAAGATTAGCTTATAAGAAAATTGAATTTATTTTTGATTATTACCAAACATTTTACAATACTACTTATATAAACGGAGCTCCGTTACCAAAAATAAGTGAATATTTTGAAGCCACTGAAGTTATAAAGCCCAATGGTTTGCAGGCATTAGATGAAGCCATTTTTGAAGAAAATTCCTTAGAAAACAAACAACATATTAAAAAATTAGCTAATAAATTAAAAGAGCGTGTAGATTTCCTTCTAAAAAGCCACTTACCAATTCAATTAAAATCTAGTCAAATTATAGAGTCTATTCGCTCTGGAATGGTTAGAATTTTCACTTTAGGAATTACAGGTTACGACACGCCTGGTTCTGTAAATGGTCTAGAGGAAAGTTTAGTGAGTTTGCAAAGCATGAAAACTGCTTTTTTGCACTATAAGGAAGGAGTAAATCCTAATGCAATTATTAAATTTCATCATATTAAAAGACTTTTTGAAAAAGGAGAAAATTTATTAAAATTAGAAAACAATTTTAATGAATTTGATAGAATGCTCTTTTTAAAAGAAGTAGTAAATCCGTTATACGGTAACTTATTAGAGTTTCAAAATCTAAATAATATTCTATTAGAACCGTATAAAAAACATGCTCAAAATTATAAAGCAAAAAATATATTTGATGCTAATTTTCTTGATGCTGATTTTTATTCAGAATTAGTTTATCTTCCTTTAGATAATAAAAACACAATAGAATTAGGTAAATTATTATTTAACGATCCACAACTTTCTAATAGCGGAAAAATGTCTTGTTTAACTTGCCATGATCCTAACAAAGCTTTTACAGATGGTCTACCTAGAAGTGTCTCTAATAAAAAAGGAGTCTTTGGAGCTAGAAACTCTCCAACTCTATTAAATGCAGGGTATTCTACACGTTATTTTTTAGATATGCGTGCATTTACTTTAGAAACTCAAGTTGCTCATGTTTTAGATAATCCCTTAGAATTTAATACTACTTTTAAGGCTATTATAGAAAAATTAAATAAAAATGCTAATTATAGAAAATTATTTAAAGATTCTTACGAAGGAATTACCAAAAAAAATATCAACCAACGTTCTATAAGTAATGCTATTGCAGCCTACGTAAATTCTTTAAAATCCTTTAAGAGTCCATTTGATAGATATGTAAGAAATGAAACAACAAAATATCCTGAAAATGCAAAACGAGGTTTTAATTTATTCATGGGAAAAGGAACTTGTGCTACGTGCCATTTTGCTCCAATTTTTAACGGAACTACACCTCCCTTTTATTTAGAATCTGAGTCTGAGGTTTTAGGTATTACGCAAGGTTTTGATTCTATAAATCCTAAATTAGACACAGACTTAGGGCGTTATAATAATGGACTTATAGGCGATAAACAACCTTATTTTAAAAATTCTTTTAAAACGGTTTCTATTAGAAATGCAGATTTAACTGCCCCCTATATGCACAATGGTTTATTTTCTACTTTAGAAGATGTTTTAGAGTTTTATAACTTAGGTGGTGGAGAAGGAATGGGAGTAAAAGTAGAAAATCAAACACTTTCTAACGTACATTTAAATTTATCTAAACAAGAAATTGATGATATTATCGCTTTCATAAAAACACTTTCAGATACATCTGACTTTACAACCAATAAGAATTAAAGGCTCCATTTTAAAATAATTATGCGTCTTTTATTTTAATACATTATAATTTTACTACTCTTAATCTGTATTAAATATTTCCCTAGAAAGAAACTAGGGAAATAATATATAAAACATCTCTTTTGCTACCACAAAAAAACCGTTGAATCTACCAGTTAATATTTACTTTTTAAGAGAAAATGATGTTTTTAAACCTTCTGATGCACTTGGTCCAACCCAAATATTAAACACTCCCACTTCTGCTGCTTTTATCATTTTATGATTCACAAACTCTAAATCTTTAGCCGAAATTTTAAAAGTAACTTCTTTTGTTTCTCCACTTTTTAAGAACACATGCTCGAACCTTTTTAACTCTTTAACAGGTCTGGTAATGCTACCAACAACATCTTGTATATAGAGTTGTGCTATTTCTTTACCGTCATTTTTACCTGTATTTGTAATAGATACCTTAATCTCTAAATCTTCATTAAAATTAATGATCTTTTTAGATATAGAAATATCTGTATATTTAAAAGTTGTGTATGTTAGGCCATAACCAAAAGGAAAATGAGGTGTAAAACCAACATCTAAATAATGAGAATCGTTACCCAGTGAACTTTGCCATGCAGCAATAGGAATTTTATCCATCGGAATAAAATTAATACTATCCGCAGGTCTACCTGTATTTTTATGATTATAAAAATACGGGAGTTGACCAGCTGTTTTTGGCCAAGAAACAGGCAATCTTCCTTCAGGAGATTTTATTCCATGTACAATTTCATACAAAGCCTCACCTCCCATTGTTCCGGGGTGCCATGCCATTAAAACAGCATCTACTTTATCTATAATATTTGTAATGGTAATAGGTCTACCTGCCATAATTACTAAAACAATAGGTTTCCCTGTTTTAGCCAATTCGTTAATTAATTCTTCTTGAGCTCCTGGTAAATTAATGTTTGCTCTACTATGTGCTTCACCAGATAAAATTGCTTCTTCTCCTCCAAAAAATAAAATAACATCAGATTTTTCAGCGTTATTTATAGCTTCTTGAAAACCTTTTTTAGAAGTATCTCTACTATGCCCTAATCCTATTGCAAACGTAAAATTTGTATTCGCTTTTTTATATGCATCTAAAGGTGTATTGGTGTGTTCTTTTTCTCCATCAAAAGCCCAAGTTCCTAATTGTTCGTGTGGCGCATTTGCCAAAGGACCAATAATGGCAACATTTGTTTTCTCTGAAAGAGGTAAGATAGAATTTTTATTTTTTAATAAAACAGTACTTTTAATCGCTGCTTTTTTAGCTTCTTCTAAATGGCTTTCTGCATACAAATTACCAGTATGTTCTTTATTTCTATGCGGATTTTCAAAAAGACCAAGTCTAAATTTAATTCGTAGAATATTACGTACAAATTCATCCAATTCTTCTATAGTTACCTTTTCTTCTTTAATCAATTCTTTTAAATGGTTTTCATAAGCTTCACTATTCATTTCCATGTCTAATCCTGCTTTAGCTGCTAATTCTGCAGCATGCTTTTCGTCACTTGCAAAACCATGAGCAATCATTTCTGTAACCGAATCCCAATCACTTACCACAAAGCCATCAAATTTTAATTCTCCTCTTAAAACATCCTTTAATAAAAACTCATGTCCTGTTGCTGGAATTCCGTTTATTTCATTAAAAGAACTCATTACAGTTGCAGCACCAGCATCTATAGCTGCTTTAAATGGTGGTAAATAAATGTTTCTTAAAAGAGGTTCACTTAAATTAACCGTGTTGTAATCTCTACCTCCAATGGCAGCACCATAAGCAATATAATGTTTTGCAGAAGCCGCCATTCTGTAAGGATTGCTTAAATCATCTCCTTGAAAACCTTTAATATAAGCAGCACCTAAAACGGTGGCTAAATAAGGATCTTCTCCTGGTGATTCTGCAATTCTTCCCCATCGGCTATCTCTCGCAATGTCTAACATTGGGGCAAACGTCCATCGTATGCCTGATGAGGTAGCTTCAAAAGCAGCTATTTCAGAAGATTTTTCTACTATTTGTGTATTCCAAGTAGCAGCTAATCCCAATGGAATTGGAAAAATAGTTTTAAAACCATGAATTACGTCTCTACCAAAAATTAATGGAATTCCGTTTGGACTCTCTTCAACCGCGATTCTTTGTAGTTCATCTACATAGTTTAAATTCATAATGTTTAAAAAAGCACCAACTTCTCCTTTTTTAACAGATGCTATTAATTTTTCTGGAAGTTCACTTTCTGTACTGTGCATACCTCTTAAATTGGTTTGCCCTATTTTTTCTTCTAAAGACATTTTAGAGAGTAAAGCTTCAATCTTTGCTTCATGCGTTGTGTCTCCTGTAAAAGAAGCCTCCTTATTTTCTTTACAACTTATAATTGTTACCAATAACAGTAATAGAAGGAATGTTTTTTTCATAATATTATTCATTTTGTTGGTTTATTTTCTATCAAAAAAGTATTTATTGCATCTTTAATTCCTAAAAATCACAAAGACTACTTTTTTACTTTATCTTTAATTATATCTACACTTGTAGTAATTATATAAAGAATGATTCATTTTTTTATTCAAAAAAAGCAGTACAAAAATAAATTCATACTGCTTTTTCACTTTAATCAACTCAAATTAAAACAAATCAAATTTTATCTTTTTTACAATATTATTAGATGCGTTACCAACGTATAAATAATAAGTTCCTTCTTCTACAGTCCAGTCTGAAATTTCTGGATTATAATAGGCTAATGAGGATGCATCAATAGTAATTGTACCCGTTTTATTAGCTCCTTTTTCTAAATATATTTTCGAAAATCCTTTTAATTCTTTTAAAGCTCTTTCTACTTTAGATTTATGTTTACCTACATATACTTGTACAACTTCTGCTCCTGCTCTATCTCCGGTGTTTGCAACCTCAAAAGTTATTTTTATTTGATCATTCTTAGCATATTTTTTTTGATCTATTTTTACTTCAGAAATTTTAAGATCAGTATAAGATAAACCAAATCCGAAAGCATATTGAGGTTTTATTTTTCGGGTATCAAACCATCTATATCCAACTAAAATACCTTCGCTATAATTTTGATTAACACCATCTCCTGGATACGATATTTGTCCAAAAGCATGTGCTGCATTATCATTTAATTCCTTTGGAAAAGAAAAAGGAAGTTTCCCCGAAGGATTTACATCTCCACTAACAACATCTGCTATTGCATGACCAGCCATACTACCCAAATACCAGGTTTGTAAAATTCCTTTTGTTTTAGAAATCCAAGGCATTTTTACAGCATTTCCTGTAACCAATAAAAAACCTAAGTTTTCATTAACTTCTTGAATTCCGTTTATTAATTTTTCTTGTCCGTAAGGCAAATCAAAAACTTCTCTATCATCTCCTTCACTATCTTGATGATGACTTTTATTTAAACCTCCCACAAAAAGAACAATGTCTGCTTTTTTTGCAACCTCAATTGCTTTTACATACAAAGAATCTTGGTTTAAATTAGCTGGTAAAATTTCATCATAAACAGAAGCACCAGACTCATAACCCATTGTATGAATAATAGTTGCATTTTTGTATCTATCTTTTATCCCTTGCAAAGGAGAAATTTCGAAAAGAGGTTTTAATTGAGAAGATCCTCCACCTTGTGTCATATCTCTCGTTGCATTTTCTCCAATCACAGCAATTGTAATTCCTTTTTTATCCTGAATAGGAAAAAAATTATCTTCATTTTTCAACAATACAATTCCTTCTGTTGCTACCTTTCTAGCAACTTCTAGATGCTTGTCTGTATTCAACTTCCCTAAAGTTCTATTCGGATTTAAGTTTGTACGATACATCAACCTTAATATTCTACGTACTTTATCGTCTAGCAAACCTTCACTTAACGCCCCATTTTTTATCGCTTTTAAAAATGGATTTGCTAAATAATAATGTTGATAATGATTATTGGTAGTAGTTCCCAAACCATCTGTTCCTGTACCCATTTCCATATCTACACCATACAACGCGGCTTCTTCTGTAGAGTGCACAGAACTCCAATCGCTAATTACAACACCATCAAAATTCCAATCTGTTTTTAAAATTTTATGCAGAATTTTATTATGGGTAGTGTACTGACCTCTAAATTTATTATAAGCGCCCATTAATGCCCAAACATTTCCTTTTTGCACCGCTGCTTTAAATGCTGGTAAATAAATTTCGTGCAAAGCTCTATCACCAACTTCTACATTAATTTTATCTCTTAAATGTTCTTGATTATTTAGAGCAAAGTGTTTTACACAAGCTGCAACACCATTATCTTGAACTCCTTTAATATAAGGAACTACCATGGAAGAAGCTAAAAAAGGATCTTCGCCTAAATATTCAAAATTCCTACCATTCATGGGCGTTCTATAAATATTTACACCAGGACCTAATAAAACCTCTTTTTCTCTATATTTAGCTTCTTCACCTAAACTAAAACCATAATTTTCTGCTAATTCTGGGTTAAAAGTTGCCGCCAAACATGTAAGTGCTGGAAAAGCAGTAATTGCATCATTGGTCCAACCTGCATTCTCCCAAGCATCCCAACTAATTTCTTCTCTAACTCCATGTGGTCCATCAGACATCCACACTTCTGGAATACCTAACCGAGCAACTCCTTTTGTACTAAATTTAGATTGCGCATGTGTCATTGCTACTTTTTCTTCTAAAGTTAAAACAGCAATAATACTATCTATTTTGGCTTCTATAAATTTAGTAGAAACTTCATTTTTCTCTAATTGAATTTGTGGTATTTTATCTTGTGCTTTCATAAATGATATGTGTAAGCAGAAAACAAAAAGGAACACCGGAATATTTTTATTAAACGGAACTCTCATGTTTTTCAAATTTAGTTTACTTTTAATTATTTTGATAAAACTACTTTTAAACGAAGTATTTTAATAAAACTATTTCAACTAAGAATAAAACATTTGTTGCAATTCATTTGATTCCCTAAGATTCTATAGCCCCAATACTCATTTGTTCTATATTTTGCTTTAAATCTTATATGGAAGACTTTTTGTAAGTTAGCTGCTTATACTGCTTTAATTGTATTGATATTTTAAAGAACCTAAAAAATATAAAAGATTGAACTCTATTCTTAAAACCTTTTTATGAAGTTGCAATTGTAGGAAATGAAGCACAAAACATTAAAAATGAGCTACAAGATCATTATATACCTAATACTATAATTGTAGGTTCTGTAAATGAAAATGAAAGTATTCCGCTATTAAAAGATAAGTTCGTAGAAGATGAAACTTACATTTACGTTTGTAATTTAGGAACATGTAAATTACCTCAAAAAGAAACTGTAAAAGCTATTAAGTTGATACAAAAATAATTTATAAAACTAAAAAACCATCTCGCTTGAGATGGTTTTTTTAAATCAACTAATTCAAATAATTATAAAATGAAAACAGTTAACTACGTTGTCTTCATTTTTATAAAAGCAAGTTCTGTGCCAAAAGAATATTTGAAATGTATTTTTAGATATCTTTAACAAAGGTACTACTTAGCTCCTTCTCTTTTTTACTTTAGAAACCATTGGTACTGCTTTTTTTAATGCCTCTACAATAGAATATGCAGCTGGACAAATAGCTGTATTTGCTACTGTTAAATCTGAAATATTTATAAACTTTTTTCTATTTGTATGCGGGTATTCTGCACAAGCTTTTGGTCTAACATCATAAATAAAACAGCTATTATCAGATTCATCTAAGAAAGAACAAGGTGCCGTTTTTAACACCATAAAATTGTCTTCGTCTCTTTCTAAATATTGCTTTTGAAAATCTGCAACTTTCATTTTTAAATGTTTAGAAATACGTTCTGTATCTTTATCCGTAAAAATAGGACTCGTAGTTTTACAACAGTTTCCACAATCTAAACAATCTGTTTTTTTAAACTCAGCATCATGTAATTCCTGCACAACATAATCTAAATTTTTAGGCGTTCTTTTCTTAAGAGTCGCAAAGTACTTTAGACTTTCCTTTCTAGTTTCTTCTGCTAATTTTGGTAATTGTTCTAGACGTTTTTCCATTGTGCAAAAATACAATTTAATAGTTTAAAAAAAGATTTCTAAAAAAAGGATTGCCAACTATTTTAAATGTGAATTATATTTATTATAATCCTTAAAACTCCTCTAATTGAAACCTATAAATCTTTAATTGTGAACTCTTGAATCTTTTAATCTTTTAACGTAATTTTGCATTTCAATTTTAGACACTACATGAGCATTCAAAACATCATAGAAACCAAAGTAAAAGAAGGTTTTTTAGCATTATACAATATAGAAATTCCAACTGTAGAATTTCAAGCAACTAGAAAAGAATTTGAAGGAGATATTACAGTAGTAGTATTCCCTTTATTACGTTACAAAAAAGGAAATCCTGTACAGATTGGTGAGGATTTAGGTAAATATGTAGTAGAAAATGTTACTGAAATCACCAATTATAACGTTGTAAAAGGGTTCTTAAACCTAGTAATAGACGATAGTTTTTACACAAATTTCTTCAATGCTATTTATCCTGATTCTAGTTATGGTATGGTTTCGCCAAAGGCGGATGACAAAGCCATGATGGTAGAATACTCATCACCAAATACCAACAAACCTTTACACTTAGGGCACGTTCGTAATAATTTATTAGGTTATTCTGTAGCAGAAATAATAAAAGCTGCAGGTAAAAAAGTCTATAAAACGCAGATTATTAACGATAGAGGTATTCATATATGTAAATCTATGTTGGCTTGGGAAAAGTTTGGGAACGGAGAAACTCCTGAATCTACAGGTTTAAAAGGTGATAAATTGGTTGGTAATTATTACGTAAAATTCGACCAAGAATATAAAAAGGAAATTGCGCAATTAATTGCGGAAGGAAAGACTGAAGACGAAGCTAAAAAAGAAGCTCCATTATTTTTAGAAGCACAACAAATGTTGTTGAAATGGGAAGCTGGAGATGCTGAAGTTGTTGCACTTTGGAAAGAAATGAACTCTTGGGTTTATAAAGGATTTGACGTTACTTACAAAAGTATGGGCGTAGATTTTGACACCTTATATTATGAAAGTAACACTTATTTATTAGGAAAAGATGTAGTTGCACAAGGTTTAGAAAAAGGTGTTTTCTATAAAAAAGAAGACGGTTCTGTTTGGTGTGATTTAACAGAAGATGGTTTAGACGAGAAAATCGTTTTACGTTCTGACGGAACAGCTGTCTACATGACACAAGATATTGGTACTGCTATACAACGTGTAAAAGATTATGCAGATGTTGGTGGAATGGTATATACAGTTGGTAACGAACAAGATTATCATTTTCAAGTATTGTTTTTAATCTTGAAGAAATTAGGATTTGATTGGGCAAAACAATTGCATCATTTAAGCTACGGAATGGTAGATTTACCTTCTGGAAAAATGAAATCTAGAGAAGGTACTGTTGTAGATGCAGATGATTTAATGGATGAAATGACGGCAACTGCCAAAGAAATTTCTGAAGAATTAGGAAAACTAGACGGGTATTCTGATGAAGAGAAAAACGAATTATATAAAACGATTGGTTTAGGTGCTTTAAAATACTTTATTTTAAAAGTAGATCCTAAAAAGAGAATTTTGTTCGACCCGAAATCTTCAGTAGATTTCCAAGGAAACACAGGTCCTTTTATTCAGTATACGTATGCTAGAATTCAGTCTATTATTAGAAAAGCAGATTTTGATTATTCACAACCTGTAAAAATTGAATTACACGAAAAGGAAAAAGAATTACTAAAACAATTAGAATTATATCCTGAAACGGTACAACAAGCTGCTGCCAATTATTCTCCAGCAATTATTGCAAACTATACATACGATTTGGTAAAGGAGTTTAATTCTTTTTATCAGAATGTACATATTTTAGGAGAACAAGATTTAGATAAAAAAGCTTTTAGAGTTCAATTGTCTAAAAAAGTAGCTGATACTATTAAATCTGCATTTTTATTATTAGGAATTCAAGTTCCGGAAAGAATGTAAATTAGTTGAATCTTACATTGGCTGTAAGACCAAAAGTTAGTAAATTAGCAAGCGTTAGGGATTGAAGTGGCATCCTTTTGCTTTTTTAGCAAAAGATACAACGAAAAGCCTGTTAAAACGCCCAACTTCTAGATACTATTTAAAAAATAACTAGAAGTAACATAGATAAAAATAAAAAGTTAAATATACAATTATGAAATACGACATCATTATTATTGGAAGTGGACCTGGAGGTTATGTAACAGGTATTAGAGCTTCTCAATTAGGCTTTAAAGTTGCCATTGTAGAGAAAGAAAGCTTAGGTGGAATTTGCCTAAACTGGGGATGTATACCTACAAAAGCATTGTTAAAATCTGCACAGGTTTATGATTATTTAAAGCATGTTGACCAATATGGTTTAAAAGCAGAAGCTATTGATAAAGATTTTGATGCTGTAATTAAAAGAAGTCGTGGTGTTGCTGAAGGAATGAGCAAAGGTGTTGCTTTTTTAATGAAGAAAAACAAAATTGATATTATTAACGGTTTTGGTAAAATTAAAACGGGTAAAAAAGTAGATGTTACTGCCGAAGATGGAACGGTAACTGAATATAGTGCAGACAATATTATTATTGCAACAGGTGCGCGCTCTAGAGAATTACCTAACTTGCCACAAGATGGTAAAAAAGTAATTGGTTATAGACAAGCAATGAGTTTACCTACGCAACCAAAATCTATGATTGTTGTAGGTTCTGGAGCTATTGGTGTTGAGTTTGCTCATTTTTATAATTCTATGGGAACAGATGTTACTATTGTAGAATTTATGCCTAATGTAGTGCCAGTTGAAGATATTGATGTTTCTAAACAATTTGAAAAATCAATTAAAAAAGCAGGAATTAAAGTAATGACAAATTCTTCTGTAGAATCTGTTGATACTTCTGGTGATGGCGTTGTTGCTACTGTAAAAACTAAAAAAGGAGAAGAAACTTTAACAGCAGACATCTTATTATCTGCAGTTGGAATTAAATCTAATATAGAAAACATAGGTTTAGAAGATGTTGGAATTATTGTTGACAGAGATAAAATCTTAGTAAACGATTTTTACCAAACAAACCTACCTGGTTATTATGCTATTGGTGATGTTGTTCCTGGACAAGCATTGGCACACGTTGCTTCTGCAGAAGGAATTACTTGTGTAGAAAAATTAGCTGGTTTACATACAGAGCCAATCGATTACGGAAACGTTCCTGGTTGTACATATGCTACTCCAGAGATTGCATCTGTTGGTATGACGGAAGCGAAAGCTAAAGAAGCTGGTTACGATTTAAAAGTTGGTAAATTCCCATTTTCTGCATCTGGTAAAGCAACTGCATCAGGAGCTACTGAAGGTTTTGTAAAAGTTATTTTTGATGCAAAATACGGAGAATGGTTAGGATGCCATATGATTGGTGCTGGTGTTACAGATATGATTGCTGAAGCAGTTTTAGGACGTAAATTAGAAACTACTGGTCATGAAGTTTTAAAAACAATTCACCCTCACCCAACCATGAGTGAAGCAGTTATGGAAGCTGTTGCTGACGCTTATGATGAAGTGATTCATTTATAGAATATAGATTATTAGATTTGTAGCACTTTAGAAATACGAATCTAACAGAAAAAAGTAATATTATTTACGATAGTTTAATTCTAACGATAAAAACAGTACTTTTATCGAAAACCGAAGCTTCTTGCTTCGGTTTTTTTGTATCTTTAAAGTATTAACGATAACTAAAAAATAAGATGAAAACAAAATATCAAGGAGTATTAGATTTAGGTGAGAAATTAGCAATTGCAAATGGTGATGTAAAAGAAGAAAATGGTGTTTTACACGTAACAGGTACTGCAAAAAACCAATATGAAAAAAACCTTCTTTGGGATAAAATAAAAGAAGTAGGTGGTGATAACCCTACAGATATACAAGCAAATATTGAAGTTGCTGATACTTCTATTTTTGCATCTCATACTGTAAAAAGTGGAGATACTTTAAGTAAAATATCTAAAAAATATTACGGAAAGTCTGGAAAATACAATGTTATTTTTGAAGCTAACACAAATATTTTAAGCAATCCTGATGCAATTCAAATAGGACAAGAATTAGTGATTCCTAACCTATAAAGAATAAACGAATACATATTTAAAAGAGGTGCTTTAAAAGGTTTCTTTTGTCAATCTTAATCTATTTGAGTATGACAAACTTAATACTTTTAGACTGCCTCTTTTTTGTGCTTTATTGTTAAATCTGAGTTTCCTAAATAATTGTTTATATTTGACTACCAACATATTAAACAACTACAAGCTATGGAAACGGAACATGAATCTGATAATAATTTAATTATATCCTACAAACTTTTAAGAAAACTAATAGGATCTATTGGTGTCTTTTTACCTGTAATTTTAGGACTTGGAATGTTTTATTTTGATAAACAGAATTTTATTCAAGATTCTATTAGTGATTATTATGGTACGAAACTAAGAGATGTTTTTGTCGGTTTTTTATTTGTGCTTGGTTTTTTCTTATTTACTTATAAAGGCTATAAAAGTGAAGGAAAAGGACTTTTATATAACGATAACTTTTTTGCCAACATAGGTGGTGCCTTTGCATTATTAGTTGCGCTTTTTCCTACAACCAGTGAAAGTAGTATTGTTAGAACTATTCATTTTTCATCTGCTGCTTTATTATTCGCTGTTTTTGCTTATTTCTGTTTAGTTATCTTTAGAAGAGGAGTTGCCGAACAGAACCGTTCTGAAATGAAAAAATTAAGAAATAAATTTTATTTCTGGTGTGGAATCTTAATAATCGTTTTTGTAGCAGGTGCAGGTGCCAGTTTTTATATTATGAGTGAAGAAGCTAGAAATAAAACAGACATTATTTTCTACCTTGAAACCTTTGCTCTTTGGGCTTTTGGTTTTTCTTGGTTGATAAAAGGAGAAGCGATCCTTGAAGATAAAAAGGAACTCTTTTATAATTAACCTTTGAAACCAAAGTAATTATCTTTGGTTTTAATTATATTTGAAACTTATAAAAACAAAATATGAGTTCTAAAGAATCTGGTTCAAAAAAGAAAGACAACTTTATAGAATACTGGGAAGCAAAGAGAAATAATAGGGTTAAATACGCACTATTACAAAGCCTTTACTTTGCAATTCCTTTTGGTATTGTTTTTCAATTACTAGAAAGTGTACAAGGTTTTTTAACCTTGCAATTCGTTTCTAAAGTCCTTACTATTTTTTGCGTTTATTTCCTTCTTTCTTATTATGTTTCTTTTACTATTTATGAGAAAAAATATCAGAGATTAAAAAAACAATCATAGATTTATCTTATTAAATCAAAGAATTTTGTAGTCCTTTTTGAACATTTATCCAGAAAAAATTCCAGAAAGATTTTGTGGTATCTCTTTCTACATTTTCAGTTTCTACCTTTACAATTCCGTTTTTAGAGGAATCTTTTATAAATAGGTTTGCCAACCAACTTAGCACTTTATTTTTAGTTTTGTCTTTTTCTAAAACCTTGATGTTAAAATTTTTAAAATCTAGATTTAACTTCCCGTTAGAGGCAAAATCATTTCCTTCAAAATCGAAATACATTTTATCTATATAACCATCCATTTTCACATTCATGGTAGGTAATAAAAAAGAACTCATGTTTTTTGAATTCACATCAAACAAACTTCCTGTTATTCTAAAATTATCATTTTTATTATTAATATCAAATGTCCACTCAATATCCAACGGACAATGTTCCATAAAATTAGATTGAATCTTTGCTGTTGTTAGCTTAGTAGCTTTATCGCTACTATTATTTATATTACTTATTTGCGCCTGTAACTTGTCAAAAATTAGAATTCCTGGTTTGTTGTTTTCAATTATATATTCTTCATAAACAATTTTAGAATTTTTAATATCTACATTTTTTACATCAATATTAAAAGGTAAATCTCTAAGACTTTTACTATACAAATCCTTTCTTATATTTGGATGTTCTAAAACAGTTCCGTCTAAATATAAATTAAAAAAAACTTCATCAAATAAAACATGGTTTACACTAACGTGAAGTTTTTCTTTTTCCTCAATTATTATATCAGAAATAACAACTTTTTCACTAAATAAAGTCATTAATTCTTTTTCTTGAGAAACATGATAGATATATTCTTCTCTCGACTTTAAAGGCAAAATTTCTAAACTATCTAAGGTTAAATTGTCTTTTTCAAAATTTAGTTTAGAAAATTTAACTTTCTGAACTTTAGAAAACTGAGTTTCAAAATTACTTATTGAGACCTCTATATGATCATATAAAAAAGGAATCGTTTTATTTTGAATATCATCCAACTCAAAACCATTCATTTCAAAAGAAATGTTTTGTACAGTTAAAGGAAAATTATCATTCTTAATGATATCAATTTCGATATTCTCAAACTGAATATTGTCTATTTTTAAATCTAAAGAAGCTTTTTTTGATTGACTAGTACTATCCTCTTTTTTAGTTTCTTTACTTATTAGTTTCCCTGTAATTTTAGAGTTCAGCATTTTTAAATTCCCAACAGAAACTGACTTGTTTTTTAGATATTGATAATAAGAAACATCTTCTATTTCTAATTTTTCGGTTGTAAATTGAAGACTGTCTTTTACACTTGTTACATTCTTTAAAGTAATATTACCAAGTAATAAATTTACTGATACAGCATCATAACTTAATGGTTGTGTTTTTAAATAAGCATCTACTTTGTCTGTAACATAATAATCCACAATTTTATAAACTACCAAAATAGAAATAACTACTAATAATATTTTAAAGGTTTTATTTTTATTCATGTGTGTTTGCTTTAAAACAAATTTAACACACTAATCTGTTCTTTCTTACTTCAATGCACAAAAGAATGAACTCATACCGTTCAATTTTATAAAAAAAGAAGAGTTGACTCAGTTTAGAATCTTATTTTTGCCACAAAAGAAATAATACATTGATTACTAATAAAAAACTATTCTTAAAAGAAACGCTTAAAGCATTATTAAAATTAATAATTGCAGGAATTCTTATTGGTGTTTTAAAAGAATATGACGCTATCATAGCAGGTATTTTAGTTCTAAAAATTATACATAACGTTTACAAAGAAATTATTCAGCCAAAAACAAACAAAAATTGGTTGTTATTAGTCGGAATGCTATTAACCGGTTTTGGAGGAATTGTTGGTGAAACTTGGGGTGTAGCAAATGGCTATTGGGAGTATCATGAAGTTACAAGAGAATTGCCTTTATGGTTGCCTTTTGCCTGGATGCTTGCTTTCCATTATTTATACAAACTGGAACGTAATTTAATTCCTTTATTAAAAGAGAAAACTCAAAAAAATAAGATTTTTCTGGCCATTTTATTAGCTTTAATTCTTCCTGCTTTTGGAGAAGTGATTACTATTTATTTAGGTGTTTGGACCTATTATTGGCCATATCAACTTTTTGGAGTGCCTTTATATGCTTTTATCTGCTTGGTATTTGTACACATGTTAGTTTATACTCTTTTACATTTTATTTGTAAAAAGTATAAAATTGAAGATGTGGTGTTTAATTAGTTTGTTAATTATTACGCCGAGATTCACAGAGAAGACACAGAGATTCACAGAAAAAACAAAAAAAGACACTAATTTCACGGATTTCACTGATGATTCTGGGGTAGATTATTACACTGAGACTCACAGAGAAGATACAGAGTTTCACAGAGAAATAAAAAAGACACGAATTTCACGGATTTTACTGATGATTGTGGGGTAGATTATTACGCCGAGATTCACAGAGAAGATACGGAGATTCGCAGAGAAAATAAAAAAAAAGACATGAATTTCACTGATTTCACTGATGATTGTTGAGTGAGTTATTACGCTGAGATTTACGGAGGGTTTTATAGCAATTCTTTAAGTAGATAGATTCCTCTTCGTTCCTCATTCGGAATGACATTTTGTATTATATTACCAAATGAATTTTTAATCTTTCGACTTCGCTTAAGATAAACTAATCAGAAATCTCAGACGATTTCAATTAGATTCGAAAATTAAATATTATTTGCTTCATAAAAAAAGGCTCAATCAAAATATTTTGATTGAGCCTTTTTTATAAAATATATTTCTTCCCTTTGGGAAGATTAAGATGGTCTTTTTTATTAAAATCTCCAAGCAACAATTCTAGTTACTTTATTTCCTTGATGCATCGGAATAATTTTGAATTCAACAGCTCCTAACTTTGCAGAAGACTTTTCTAAACTCTTTACGTTTTCTTTCTTAGAAACTAAACTTGTAAACCATTTACTACTTTTAGGAAACAAAGAACTTTCATACAAATAATTATGTAAAAAAGCTTTTTCTCCACCAACGTACCAAAGTTCATTGTTATTTCCTGCAAAGTTTCTAACGGCATTATTACCTAAGTTTCTAGATTTTCTACCATTTGCTCCTTGTGCTTCTTCTGCCGATTTGTAAAAAGGCGGATTACACATTGTTGCAGAAAATGAATCGGTATCTTTTAAAACTCCTTTTAAAATTTGCTCTTCATTTAATTGCTGACGTAATTCAATTTTATCAGTAAAATTATTATCATCCATAATATCTTGAGCAGTATCTAAAGAATCTAAATCGATGTCTGTAGCTACAAAATTCCAATCGTATTCTGCAATTCCTAATAAAGGATAAATACCAGTTGCTCCTGTACCGATATCTAAAATTTTAATATCTTTTTCTTCTGATAACAAATCTGCCAAGTGATGAATGTAATCTAAACGACCGGGTATTGGTGGGCATAAATTTTTATCGCCAAAATTCCAAGTAGAAATTTTATCTAAAGAAAATAATAAAGCTTTATTCAATTCTTTTACTGCATCCGGATTTGAAAAATCTATAGTAACAGTGTCGAATTGATTTTTAGCAACATATTGTTTTAATGCTGGGTTTATGGTATTTAATTCATCAAAATTATAACCTTTGTTGAATTTATTTTTTGGGTGTAAGCCTTTGTCTTTCATTGTGTTTTATGTAATTATAGTGTAAATAATTTACACAAATTGCACTGATTATAACAGCGTGTCAAAAGTAAGTTATAAAATGATGATTCTTATTGAATTTATACGCTAAGTTTAAAATAGTTTGTTATTGTGTATCAGATTTCTAATTCACAAAAAAACTATTTTAATCTTTGTAATTTCTCTGCAAGTCTCTGTATTACAACTCCAAAATTGTAAACTCTAACTGCAATGGTTTCAATGCAACTTTTAAAGCTTTTGTAAATGACGAACCATACTCTAAATAATATTCAGAAAAATTACGCTGACGCTCTTCTAAACTTTGATTTGGTAAAATTTCATTTTGTAATAATGTAATCCTTTCCACTAAATCTTTTTGTCTTTTTTTCTCTGCTTTTAACAAACGTTTTTGTAAATTTTCTAAACCTTTAATTTGCTTTCTTTCTTGTGCATTTACAGCATTCACAAAAGAAACATCTGTTTGTTTGGCTACTTCCTTTAGTTCTAAAAACTGCTTTTCTAAAAACTGAATCTTTTCATCGAAGTTCACTTTAATATCAGAGTTTTCCTTCACTTTTTCAGATAATAAATCATGTTGATTTAAAAACAGTTCTTCTAAAGAAATATTCAATTTCTCTAATTTTTTTGCTTGTTTTTCTGATACTACTTGTACCGAATTACGTAATAATAAAATAGGAAATGGAATGGCTACTGCTTCAAAATAATCTTTTAATTCTAACCAATACGCCATCTCTCCTCCTCCACCTAAATAACAAAGGTTTGGTAAAATTACCTCTTGGTATAAAGGTCTCATAATTACGTTTGGCGAAAATGATTTCGGATTTTCATCTACTTCCTTTAAGATTTCTGCCTTAGAAAAAGTAATGTCTGTATTGTTTACTTTGTAAATTCCGCCTTCTAAAATAATACGTTCTCTAAATTCATCACCCAAATAAAATAAATTAATTTCTCTTGGGTTCACTTGAATTTTATAATTCTTTTCTAAATCTGAAATGGTTTTAGAAACGGCTTTAAATGAAGTTTCATTTTCTAATTCGTCTTTAACAATTGGGTTAAATAATTGTTTTAAACTAGCATCATCTCCATCTAAAATTATCAAACCATAATCACTAAACAATTCATTTGCTATATAACGAGTAGCATCCGCTAAGTTATCAT
The DNA here is from genome assembly GCF_038024065.1 of Polaribacter sejongensis. Lineage (NCBI taxonomy): Bacteria > Pseudomonadati > Bacteroidota > Flavobacteriia > Flavobacteriales > Flavobacteriaceae > Polaribacter > Polaribacter sejongensis. The sequence goes on from NZ_CP150667.1 coordinate 1,603,430, forward strand.
GTTTTAAATATCCATCTGAGAACAACTTTTTTAGAAATTCAGCATTTTTAGAATGACCTAAGTGTTCAGAAAAAACATCAAAAACAGCAGCTAATCCTTCAGTAGAAAATCGTCCAACTGCTCCACCATCTTCTCTATTCCAAAGAACTTTTTTCCCATCAAAATTAAAATAATTAATCTCTTCAAAATCATGATCTTCTGTTGCCATCCAATAAATTGGAACAAAATTTTGTTCGGGAAATTTTTCTGATAATTCTTCACACAAATTAATTGTTGAAAGAATTTTATACAAGAAATATAAAGGTCCGGTAAATAAATTTAATTGATGCCCTGTAGTTACGGTAAATGTATTTTGTAGCTTTAAGCTCTCAATATTTTCTTCCGTTTTTTTTGAAAAATTGAATCCTTGATATTGATTTTTTAAAGCATCAACTAGCACCAATCTAGATTGCAATCTAAATGATTTTTGCTTCTCCTCTATCTGACTATGAAAACCAGAAATATCAGGAAAATTATTATAAAATGGTTGTATAGATTCTTTTTTCTCTAAATAATCTAGCATTATCTTAGAAAAAAATCCTGTTTTTTGAAATGGTATCTGTGTTACTTTCATCTTAAATAACACTTTTTTTGCAACAATCAGATTCTGAAGTAGAATTCATTTAGTTTGATTAATTTTTGATAAAAATACGAATAATTTTTCCTTTGTCGTAAACCCCAATCCAATCTAACAAAGTTTTAACAAGATAAAGAATCAATCTTCTGAAAAACAAAAAAATATATTCTTACTTTTGACTTTCAAACGCATCTTCATGAAAATTAAATTACTTTTTATTACTGCTTTCTTAACACTTGGAAGTATTTTTTCTCAAACTTTACAGTCTCCTTCTGAATTTTTAGGCTATGAAATTGGATCTCGTTTTACCAGAAATTATAAGGTTATAGACTATTTTAAATATGTAAGTAACACTTTATCTAATGTAAAATTAGAGAAATATGGAGAAACCAATGAACACAGACCTTTGTATTTAAGTTATATTTCTTCCGAAGAAAATATTGATAATTTAGAGAATATTAGAATTGCGAATCTTACTCAGACTGGTATTATTCCTGGGAATTCTAAAAATAACAAAGCCATTGTTTGGCTAAGTTACAACGTTCATGGAAATGAAGCATCTAGTACAGAAGCTGCCATGTTAACGCTTTATGATTTAGTTACTAAAAAAGAATCTTGGTTAGAAAATACGGTTGTAATTCTTGATCCGTCTGTAAATCCTGATGGACGAGATAGATATGTAAATTGGTACAATCAAGTAAAAAGTACTCCTTTTAACATCAACCAAAATGCAAAAGAACATGTAGAACCTTGGCCTTCTGGAAGACCAAATCATTATTTATTCGACTTGAATAGAGATTGGGCTTGGGCAACACAAGTAGAATCTGCCCAACGTATAAAAATGTATAATAAATGGATGCCTCACGTGCACGTAGATTTCCATGAACAATATATTAATAATCCGTATTATTTTGCGCCTGCGGCTGAACCTTTTCATGAAATTATTTCTGATTGGCAAAGAGAATTTCAGACAGAAATAGGAAAAAACCATGCGAACTATTTTGATAAAGAAGGCTGGTTGTATTTTACAAAAGAAAGTTTCGATTTACTATACCCAAGTTACGGAGATACGTATCCAACCTACATGGGTGCAATTGGAATGACGTACGAACAAGCTGGTCATGGAATGGCTGGTTTAGGTATTCAAACAGATCATGGAGAGGTTTTAACTTTAAAAGACAGAGCAATTCATCACCTAACAACAGGCTTGTCTACCGTAGAAATTGCATCTAAAAATGCCGAAAAATTAAATACAGAATTTAGAAAGTTTTTTAAAAATGATGCTTTAGAATATAAAAGTTATGTACTAAAAAACGAGAATGAAGATAAGACCAATCGTTTAAAAGCATTGTTAGACACACATGAAATTAAATATGAAAACACTAATAACGGTAGTGTAAAAGGATATGATTATAGTACGCAAACAGAAGGTAAAATGTCTGTTTCTTCATCGGATTTAGTAATACACACCAATCAGCCAAAAGGTAAAATGGTAAAGGTACTTTTTGAGCCAAAAGCAAAAATAGTAGATTCTTTAACCTATGATATTACTGCTTGGTCTCTGCCTTATGCACACGGATTTAAAGCAATTGCCTCTAAAACGAAAGTAAGTTCTGCTATTAGTAAAACTACAAACAAGATTACTAATATAGTTGATAAAAGTGCATACGCTTACCTTTCTAAATGGAATAGTTTAGACGATGCTACTTTTTTAGGTGCTTTATTACAAGCAGATATTACACCTCGTTTTTCTGAAAAACCATTTTCTGTTGGAGGTAAATCGTATGAAAGAGGAACCTTAATTATTTTAAGAAACGACAATAGAAATGATAATTTTGATACTAATTTAATAGCTATTGCAGACAAACACCAAAGAGAATTAGCAAATGTTTCTACAGGTTTTGTTTCTTCTGGCGTAGATTTTGGGTCTTATTCTGTGAAACCGATCAACCAACAAAAAGTAGCTGTTTTATCTGGTAAAGGAACTTCTTCTTTAAGTTTTGGTGAGGTTTGGCATTTCTTTGAAACACAATTACAATACCCAATTACCAACGTAAATTCTGAAAACTTTGGTTCCTTAGATTATTCTAAATATGATGTTATTATCATTCCAAATGGTTCTTACAGCAAAGTCTTAACAAAAGCCACTTTAGAAAAAGTGAAAAAATGGACACGTTCTGGAGGAACTTTAATCGCCATTGGAAATGCTTTAAATAGTTTTGCTGATAAAAAGGAATTCTCTTTAAAGAAGAAAATATCTGGAGATAAAATTAAAGATACAGACCTTACTCCTTATGCAGACAAAGAGCGCAAAGGTGTTGCCAATTTAATTACAGGTAGTATTTTTAAAAGTACTTTAGACAATACACATCCGTTAGCCTTTGGGTATGGAAAAGATTATTTTTCTTTAAAATTAGGTAGTACATCATACGAATATTTAAAAGACGGTAATAATGTTGCCTATTTTGATAAAGAAGCTAAAAACGTGTCTGGTTACGCTGGCAGTAAAGCTGTGAAGAATGTACCAAAATCTATTTTATTCGCTGAAGAAAAAATTGGTAGCGGAAGTATTATTTATATGGTAGACAATCCCTTATTTAGATCTTTCTGGCAAAATGGAAAACTATTTGTTGCCAATGCTGTTTTCTTATTGAATTCTGATAAATTGAAATAGAGAATTAAAAATTTTAGATTCCCGCCTTTGCGGGAATAACAATTTCAAAGGAAACTTTAAGGATATTTTCTCTTAACTCAAATCACAATACCAAAAACTTGTATCGTGATTTGAGTTTTCTTTTTTAGATTGATGACAATTGTCATCTTCATTATCATTCAGTGTGTAGGAACGCAATACCTTCTCTCCTATAGTAAAATCAATAGGATTCTTAAAAATAGGACCATCGAAAACAAAGGTGTGAAATTCACCATTTTCTCCACAAACATCTACATTGTCTGGTAAGTCTTTAATAAATTGTTCATCTATAACTCTCCCCAAAAACTCGGCTCCTAGTAACTTTGCATTTACACAAACTGTAATTGCCTTAAAACCTAAATCTAAAAATTCTTTTAATACTTCTTTTGTATCTTTTTGCCAAAGAGGATACACGCCTGTAATATTTACCTCAGCTAATTTAGTATCTCTGTATGCTTTTAAATCTTCTAGAAAAATATCACCAAAAATGGTATGTGAATATTTCTTCTCTACCAAAGAATCCATCGCTTCCTTCATAATTTCTGAATATAAATCCATGGTTACGTCCGCAGGAAATTCTATGGTTTTTAAATTGATTCCAATAGATTCGGCTTGCTTTATTAATAATTCATTTCTAAGACCGTGCATGGAAACTCTATCGAAATCTTTATTGATTGTGGTAACCAATAAATCTAAATTATAAGTAGGGTCTTGTAAAATTTTATAAAGCGCCAAGGCAGAATCTTTACCAGAACTCCAATTAAAATACGTTTTTTTCATGAGGATAAATTTATAACTAACTAAACTGACTTAAGACAGCTGTATTAAAAGAAACAAGACTTTATCAACTGACTGTAGTTGACTATAAAAAAATTAAAAGTGAAATATCATTTATAAATAAAGTTTCAAACTCAAATCTACGCGCAACATTTTTAGTGGACACTTGTAGCTATTTTTTATAAAAAAATCCTACATAAAGTAGGATTTTTAATAATTATTTTCTCTTTTGATTTAAAGAAACTGGCTTTTCTTGCTTAACAGTTGGTGTACCGTATAAATCGTAATCTCCAGCTTCGTGAATTTTAATATCAATAAATTCACCAATTTTAATATAATGTTCTTTTGCATCAACAATAACATCATTATCAACATCTGGTGAATCTGATTCTGTTCTTCCATAGAAAAACTCTCCGTCTTTTCTATCGAATAAACATCTAAAAGTTTTACCAATTTTTTCTTGATTCAATTCCCAAGAAATTTGAGATTGAATTTCCATAATCTCATTTACTCTTCTAAACTTAACATCTGCAGGTACATCATCTTCTAAAACGTATGCTCCCGTATTTTCTTCATGAGAATATTCAAAAGCTCCCATACGCTCAAAACGCATTTCTTCTATCCAATCTTTTAACTCTTGAAACATTTCTTCTGTTTCTCCAGGATAACCTACAATTAATGTAGTTCTAATAGCCATTTCTGGCACAACTTCTCTAAACTTATGAATTAAAGCTGTTGTTTTTTCATGCGTTGTACCACGTTTCATAGACTTTAACAACTCAGTATTAATGTGTTGTAAAGGAATATCTAAGTAGTTACACACTTTAGGCTCGCTTTTCATTACTTCTAAAACATCCATAGGGAAACCTGTAGGAAAAGCATAATGCATTCTAATCCACTCAATTCCCTCTACTTTTGTTAACGCAACTAATAAATCTGCTAATGCTCTTTTCTTATAAATATCTAATCCGTAATAAGTTAAATCTTGTGCGATTAACATTACTTCTTTAATTCCTTTTTCGGCTAATTTTGTTGCTTCTGTAACAATATCTTCTATAGGAGTAGAAACGTGTTTTCCTCTCATTAAAGGAATTGCACAAAATGAACAAGGTCTATCGCAACCTTCTGCAATTTTTAAATATGCATAATGTTTTGGAGTTGTTGTTAAACGTTCTCCAATTAACTCGTGCTTATAATCTGCTTCTAAAACCTTTAATAAATTAGGTAAATCATGCGTACCAAAATATTGATCTACATTAGGAATTTGCTCTTCTAAATCTGGCTTATAACGTTCACTTAAACATCCAGAAACAAAAACTTTATCAATTTCTCCAGCTTCTTTTCTGTTTGCATAGTGTAAAATAGTATCGATAGATTCTTCCTTTGCCTTACCAATAAAGCCACAAGTATTGATTACGACAATATTTCCATCATCATTTTCATCTTCATGAACAACCTCTTTTCCGTTGGCTTTTAACTGCCCCATTAATACTTCCGAATCGTAAATATTCTTAGAACAACCTAAAGTAACAACGTTAATCTTATTTTTTTTGATGGTTTTTGTACGCATATCATTTTTTTCTGACTGCAAATATACAGCTTAATTAGGGTTTATCTATATAGTTTTTATATGGTTATTAATTACGGTTTTTAAATACCAAAAATCTTATTTTTTTCCATAAAAAAACCTCGAAAAATTCGAGGTTTGATACTTATTATTTTCAAATTGAAATTCTTAACTCCAAAATTCTCTCTTTTTATTCAATTCTTCTTCTTCTTCTGTTAATGCTTCTAATTCTTTAACAGACAAAACCTTTAAAAAAGATTTGTGTTGTTCTATAGCAAACTCAATTTTAGTTACTATATCTGCTACACTTTCATTTTCATAATCTATATCCAATGGTTCTTTAATAACCATAGACTGCAATACATTACGTTTTTTAATACTCAAGCCTTTTTTATCAAAAGAACGTCTAAACCCATCAATTACAATAGGTACTACAACCGGTTTATAGGTTTTAATAATATGAGCCGTACCTCTTCTAATTGGTCTAAAAGGCGTTGTTGTTCCTTGTGGAAAGGTAATTACCCAACCGTCTTTTATAGCTTTTCCTATATTAGAAATATCAGAATTTTTTACTTGCCTTTTTACATCTTTACCATCACTTCTCCAGGTTCTTTCTATAGATACAGAGCCCATATAAGCAAATATTTTAGGTAATATACCAGATCTCATCGTTTCTCCTGCAGCAACAAAATATACATTTAACTTTGGTTTCCAGATATAACCTATGTTCTTTATAGAATCGTCTCTACCACTTAAAGAAGCGTTAAAAACATGATACATAGCAGCTACATCTGCAAAATAAGTTTGATGATTAGAAATAAATAAAACTCCAGAATCTGGTAAGTTTTTAAGGTTTTCTGAACCTTCTATGTGTAGACTATTAAATTTACGATATCTACCGTGAGATACAATTCCGAAAATTCTAATAAGCCATTTTTTTAGTAATAAAATATGGCCAAATGGATTCCTTTTAAATAAAGGCATTCTATATTCGTTTTTAGTTAGTTTAACAAACTTACAAAACAATTAAGAAAGATGCTATTTAAAGAGTTCTTTAATTTCAGAAAGCATCATAGCTGTTGCTCCCCAAACAATATAACCATCTAACTTAAAGCAAGGTACTTCTACATTATCCATATAAGAAGTATTCATTTTTATAGCCGTTAAATTCGTTTCACTTAACAAATCTCTTAATAAAACTTCAATTGTTTGATCAACCTCATAATTTAGATTAAAATTTGGTTGTTGATTTACATACCCTAAAAAAGGCGTTGCTAAAAAATTACTTGGCGGAATATATACATCTGTTAATTCTCTAATTATTTCAACAGACCTCTCAGCTACACCTACTTCTTCAAAGGTTTCTCTTAAAGCTGTTTTTTCAAGATTCTCATCTTCACTATCCTTCTTGCCTCCAGGAAAACTTATTTGCGCAGAATGTATGCCCTTATAACTTGCCCGTTGAGTTAATAAAAAACAAGTTTCATTTTTATCATTTGGATAAAACAATGCCAATACTGCCGCTTTTCTTGGATTATTTGCAGTAATTTTATCGGCATCGTACTTTAATCGAATTTTTGGTGCTAATTTAAATTGTGCATTTAAACCTCCTAACTCTGTTGTTTTAAGTTGCGTTATTTTATTTTTGAAATCGTTAAAATTCACTTATTAAAATTTAGTTTTAACAAAATTATTCATTTCGATTTTAAATAAACCCTATTTGGCAAGAATTTTGAATGATCCTATTAAAATACAACTATGACTAAAAAATACCAAAAACTAATTGTAAGCATTGTACTAGATCTTATTGGAATTATTCCATTACCTTTTATAGATGTTCTTTGGGCACCATTATCTAGTTATTTAATGACCAAGATGTACAAAGGGAAACAAGGAAAAATTGCTGCTGTAATTAGTTTTATTGAAGAAGCCCTCCCCTTTTTAGATATTATACCAACATTTACAATAATGTGGTTTTATAGCCATGTAATTAAAAAGGAAGAAGTAGAAGAAATTATAACGTTTTAATCTTCTTTTTTAAATAAAAAACCGAGCCCTAATCTGCTTAAAAACTTTTTTTCAAAAGCCCAAAAGAATTTAAACTGCCCAAAAAACCAACCTACAATTGGAAGTGTAGCTTGGTAAATAGGAAAAATTAATAAAATTCTTAAAGGCCAAAATACCCAAGGATTTGTTGTTTCTTGAGACAAGCCGATATAACTTGTTATAGGTTTAGCTACCCAAGTAGCAAAAGAACCGTTTATAGAAAACACTAAAATAATTGCTACAATAGACCAATTATTTTTTACTCCCCAACGTTGTTTTAATTTCTCCATAAAACTATTTGTTTCCAGCTTTTTTAGATTTCTTAAACATTAACCAAAAACCGATTAAAACCAATGGTATACTTAAAACCTGACCTGTGTTTAAGGAGTTAAAAACCCAATCTTCTCTACCATCTACTTGTGCTTCTTTTAAGAATTCTATAAAGAAACGTAAAGACCAAAGTACTACCATAAAAAGACCAAAAAGAAATCCTGTTTGTTCTTTTTTATCTGTTTTCCAAAATAAATGCCACATCACAAAAAACAATATTAAGTAACTAAATGCTTCATATAATTGTGTTGGATGTCTTGGCTCCGTTTCTCCTGCCGCTTTAAAAATGACTCCAAAATTAGAACCTGTTGCTTTTCCGTAAATTTCTGAATTGAAAAAGTTACCAAAACGAATAAAGAAACCTGCCAAAGCAACCATAATTGCCAATCTATCTAAGATAAATAACCAAGGTTTATTCAAGTGTTTTTTTGCATAAAAATACATTGCGATAGGAATTCCAATTGCAGCTCCATGACTAGCAAAACCAGTAAAACCAGTAAATTTCCATCCTTTTATAATCCCGAATAAAGAATCGTTTGCACTTTCTTTTATCGGTAAAAATATCTCTAATAAATGATTCTGATAATAAGACCAGCTATAGAAAAACACATCTCCTAAACGCATTCCTACAAGCATCGAAACAAAGACATACATAAATAATACATCTAATTTTTCTGCAGGAATTTTGTCTTCAACATAAATCTTCTTCATTAGTCTTAAACCTAATAAAAATGCTGCTACAAACATTAAACTGTACCAACGCACAACAAAAAAACCTAAATCTATTCCTATTGAAGGATCCCAAGTAATTGCTAAAAAGCTCATATATTTCTTATTCTATGTCTGGTCGAGCGCAGTCGAGACCTTATTATAATACGTACTATTAAAAAAATCTCTCGACTGCGCTCGAGATGACAATTGTATTTCTTTTTTAGTCATAAGTCAAAAAGTCTTATGTCTTTTTTCTACTCTTCTTTCTTCTCCGGAACAGGATCATAACCACTTCCTCCCCAAGGATGACAACTAAATATTCTCTTTAATGCTAACCATCCACCAGAAATTAAACCATGTTTTTGTAATGCCTCAATGGTGTAGTGTGAACACGTTGGACTGTATCTACAAGTTGCTGGTGTAAATGGTGAAATTGCGACTTGATAAAAACGAACTAGCAATATAAATGGAAAAGACAGTATTTTTTTCAATGATTAAAATTTAAGAATTAAATGAATATATCCTGATTATGAGATTTCTCAATCGTTCCTCTTTCGAAATGACAATTACACTCAAAAACTTGAAATTCATAATTCCCTCTTTAATTGATTAAAAAAGTGGTACCTTCTTTACCATCTTTTAGCTGAATTCCTAATGTAATTAGTTCATCTCTAATTTGGTCTGATAATGCCCAATCTTTATTTTCTCTGGCTTCTTTTCTTAGCTTTATTAGCAATTCTACAACTCCATTTATTTTTTCTGAATTGTCTTGAGAATTTTCATTCATCAACCCTAAAACATCAAAAACAAATGCATTAATTGTAGCTATAAATTCGGCTAAATCTTCTGCAGTTAAACTTGCTTTATGTTCTTTGATTTGATTGATAACCTTTACAGCTTCAAACAATTGTGGAATTAACATTGGTGTATTAAAATCGTCATTCATGGCAGCATAACAAGCTGTTTTCCATTCTTGAACATTAAAAGTAGATGTTTTTCCTGCTTCAATTTTATCTAAATAATTAACCGCTTCCATCAATTTAGAATGTCCTTTTTCAGACGCTTCTAAAGCATCACCAGAAAAATCTAAAATACTTCTGTAATTGGCTTGCATGTTAAAGAAACGAACAACACTTGCCGAAAATGGTTTTGGTAAAATGTTATTTTCTCCAGATAAAATTTCATTTGGTAAAATAAAGTTTCCTGTAGATTTTGCCATTCTCTGTCCGTTTAAAGAAAGCATATTTGTGTGCATCCAATAATTTACAGGAGTTACACCACTACATGTTTTAGATTGTGCGATTTCACATTCGTGATGTGGAAATTTTAAATCCATTCCACCTCCATGTATATCAAAACTTTCGCCTAAATATTTTGTACTCATTACAGAACATTCTAAATGCCAACCCGGAAAACCATCGCTCCAAGGAGAAGGCCAACGCATAATATGCTTTTCATCCGCTTTTTTCCAAAGTGCAAAATCTTGTGGGTTTTTCTTGTCAGATTGCCCGTCTAAAGTTCTGGTATTATTTAATAAATCTTCTACTTTTCTTCCTGAAAGAATTCCGTAATTTTCTTTTTTATTGTACTCGTGTACATCAAAATATACAGAACCATTTACTTCGTACCCAAACCCCTTATCAATAATTTCTTTAATCATTTCTATCTGCTCAACAATATGTCCGGTTGCAGTAGGCTCTATACTTGGTGGTAAAAAATTATAGTTTTTTAAAACATCATGAAAATCTACAGTATAACGCTGTACAACTTCCATCGGCTCAATTTGTTCTAAACGAGCTTTTACAGCAATTTTATCTTCACCTTCATCTGCATCGTTTTCTAAATGACCTGCATCGGTTATATTACGCACATAACGTACCTTGTAGCCTAAATGCAATAAATAACGATACACAACATCAAAGAACATAAAAGTTCTAACATTACCTAAATGTGCGTTGCTATAAACGGTTGGACCACAAACGTACATACCAACGTATCCGTCTGTTATAGATTTAAAATTCTCTTTTTTCTTTGTTAAAGAGTTGTATACTTTCAGTTGATTTTCTTTGTACAGTTCCATTAAATAAGTGACTAATTACAGCGGATAAAGATAGACACTTTAAAAAGAATGACGAAATGGAATTTGTTAGAAGTTTAATAAGATTTAAAGTTTGTCATAAAACCTATTTTTTTTCTTTATTCGGATAATATTCTAAAAAAAATAAAGTTAAATTTTAAAATAAAAACTATATAAACAACTAAGTCAACAAAAAAAAGCTGTTCATAAGTTTCTTAACAAGTTATTATCTGCTAGAGTAAAAGTAGTTAAATCATTTTTAAATTTGAATAGAATTTGGTTCTAATAACAGCTTTAGTTGTTATAATTAAAAGGGAAACAGGTGAAAAACCTGTACTGTTCCCGCAGCTGTAAGCTCTATTAAAGGTTGTTACATTCTTTGTCACTGTTTATTTCTAAAATGGGAAGACGTAAAAACTAGAGTAAGTCAGAAGACCTGCCAATTTCCTATTAGTCGAGCTTTCGGGATAAAGGTTATTGGCACGATGTATCTACTTATATCATTGGTTATCGTACCTTTTTGACACATTATTAACCATCAATAAATACATTTTATTGATTATAATTTTCGTGAACATGAATTACTCTAGTATTCAGGTTGTTTTGCAAGAAGTTCCTGGTGAAATCAGCATATGTTTTAGCATTTGTGGATGCCAGATTCGTTGTAAAGGCTGTCATTCCCCCATATTATGGAAAGAAGAAAACGGACAACAACTCTCTATCAAATTATACCAAAAAACATTACAAAAATACAAAGGGTTTGCAAGTTGTGTTTTATTTATGGGAGGCGAATGGCATCAAAAAGAACTTATTAATCACCTTAAATATGCACAAAAAGAAGGCTACAAAACCTGTCTATATACTGGTGAAAAAAGGATTGATAAAAACTTACAACAACACCTTACCTGGCTTAAAACTGGAAAATGGATCTCTAAAAAAGGAGGCTTAGAAAATCCTAATACAAATCAGCAATTTATAGACGTAAAAACAAATAATATATTAAATCATTTATTCTTAAAAAACTATTAAGCTATGATTCGCTTAACACAAAAACAGGTAGACCAAAAAATTAATTTTATCAGTAATTACATTAACGCTAACAATGCTGCAGATGGCTCTAAAATAGATGCCAACGCAAATGTTTCTTCAAAAAACATAGCCACAATGGAAGCTGAATTAAATAAAGACATCAATGTACAAGTAAATAGGCAGTTGGTGAAAAATAAAATTGAACAGTTGTTTAACAAGGAACTAGCTAATGAATATGTAAGACAAATAGAAGCTCATGAAATTTATGTACATGATGAAACTTCTTTAAAACCCTATTGCACTTCTATTAGCATGTATCCGTTTTTATTTGATGGATTGACAAAATTGGGCGGAGAAAGTAAAGCTCCTCAACACTTAGAGAGTTATTGTGGTGAATTTGTAAACCTTGTTTTTGCGGTAAGTTCTCAATTTGCAGGTGCTTTGGCAACTGTAGAATTTTTACTATATTTCGATTATTTTGCTAGAAAAGATTTTGGAAAAGATTACCTCTACACTAATACAAAAACGGTTTCTAACCACTTACAACATGCTGTTTACGCCATAAACCAACCTGCAGCTGCCAGAGGTTATCAATCTGTTTTCTGGAACATTTCTTTGTATGATGAAAAATATTTTGATAGCTTATTTGGTGAATTTGTTTTCCCTGACATGACAAAACCGCAATGGGAAAGCCTTAAAGAACTACAACAGTTCTTTATGAAATGGTTTAATAAAGAAAGAGAAAAAGCTGTTTTAACTTTTCCGGTAGTTACCGCTGCAATGTTAGTAAAAGAAGGCAAACCTGTAGATACCGAATTTGCAAATATGTGCGCCACAGAATTAAGCGAAGGAAATTCGTTTTTTATATATCAATCTGAAAGCGCAGATAGTTTAGCTTCTTGCTGCAGGCTAAGGAACGAAATTAGCGATAATACTTTTAGCTATTCTCTCGGTGCTGGAGGTGTTTCAACTGGCTCGATTAATGTGATTACTCTAAATATGAATCGCTTAATTCAACAAGGTAAAGATCTTAAAACCGAAATCAATAAAATTCAAAAATATCAAATTGCCTACAGAAAATTAATTGAAGAATATAAAAACGCAGGAATGCTTCCGGTTTATGATGCTGGTTTTATATCACTTGATAAACAGTTTTTAACTATCGGAATTAATGGAATGGTAGAAGCAGCAGAAAGTCAAGGAATAAAAGCAGAAAATACGCCAATCTATAAAGATTTTGTAGCAAAACAGCTCAAAATAATTTTCGAAGCAAACAAGGAAGCTAAAGTAACGTATGGTTACATGTTTAATACTGAGTTTGTCCCTGCTGAAAATTTAGGTGTAAAAAATGCAAAATGGGACAAAGAAGATGGCTTATTTGTACCCAGAGATTGTTATAATTCTTATTTCTATCCTGTAGAAAATAATGCTATCAATTCTTTGGATAAAATAATACTGCATGGTACAGATATTATAAAGTATTTAGATGGTGGTTCTGCACTTCATTTAAACCTAGAAGAAGCTCCTAATAAAGACGGTTTTCTTAAGCTAATTGAAGCTACAGCAAAAGCTGGATGCAATTATTTTTGTTTTAATGTAAAGATTACTATTTGTAATGAATGTGGTCATATTGATAAAAAAACACTTCAAAAATGTTGTGAGTGCAATTCTAAAAATATAGACTACGGAACACGAGTTATTGGATACCTAAAGCGTATTTCGAACTTTAGTTCAGAGAGACAAAATGAACACGATTTAAGGTTTTATCACTTAAACAATATTAAAGCTTCTTAAACCACCCCAACTAATTAAGGAATGAGTTTCTTCTTTTACAGAAACTTGTTCCTTCCATAAGTAAATAAAAAACTAACAATAAGAAAATTACAGTTACCCTCCCAAATAGAAACCATTTTTTAAATCAAACAAATCTTCACAATTATATGTCTTGTAGAAAGTTTACATGTAGTACTTTTGCCAAACTTTTAAAAAAGGGTGTCAAAAAAATTATATGATTAAAAAGAGTTTATTATCATTAGCACTAGGGACTTTTGCCATAGGAATGACAGAATTTACAATGATGGGTATTTTACCCGATATTGCTAAAGACTTAAATATTGATATTCCTTCTGCAGGGCATTTAATTTCTTTATACGCTTTAGGTGTTGTTATTGGTTCTCCTATTTTAGTACTATTTACCGCTAAATATTCACCTAGAAAAGTATTAATTTTTCTAATGCTTTTGTTTGCTGTTTTTAATGCATTATTTGCTGTTTCTCCAATATATTCACTTTTACTCGTTTCTAGGTTTATGGCAGGTTTGCCACATGGTGCGTTTTTTGGAGTTGGCTCTGTAGTGGCTGCAAAATTTGCCGACCCTGGTAAAAAAGCACAGGCAATTGCCATAATGGTTACCGGTATGACCATTGCAAACCTTATTGGAGTTCCTTTAGGCACTTATATTGGGCATCACTTTTCTTGGAGATACACGTATTTAATAATCAGTTTATTTGGTTTGTTATCGATGCTTTCTATATACTTCTGGATTCCAAAAATGCAACCGCTTTCACAAGTTAGTAAGAAAAGTCAGTTGGCCTATTTTAAAACAAAAAAAGCTTGGGTTATAATCGGTATGGTTTCTATAGGAACTGGTGGTTTATTTGCTTGGTTAAGCTATATAGCACCATTAATGACCGAAATTACCAAAATTAATGAAGACGGAATTCCGTTTGTGATGGTTTTAGTTGGTTTAGGAATGATAATAGGAAACCTTTTAGGAGGTAAATTAGCAGACATTATTACACCTCAAAAAACAGTAACTGTTTCTTTTATATTTATGATGCTCTGTTTAATTATCATTTATTTTACAGCTCACATTCCATTTATGAGTTATTCAATGGCATTTATTACGGGTGTTGCTGCTTTTAGTTGTTCATCTCCAATACAAATGCTTTTAATAGATTCTGCTGAAGGATCAGAAAGTATTGCTGCTGCCGGAGGTCAGTCTAGTTTTAATTTAGGAAATACCATGGGTGCTTTTTTCGGCGGATTGCCAATTACCTATGGTTACGCCTATAATTCGCCTTTGCTTATTGGAGTTGGTATGGTAGCAATAGGTATTTGTTTTTCTTATTACTATTTAGTTTTACTGAAGAAATCTAACTAATCTCACTCCAAATTTTAGAGTTTTTAGAAAGTGCAACATACGCCTTTTTAATATTGCTGTTTGCTGGTTGCGATAAATTACCATCTTCCTGCAAAACAGCAATTGCTGTGTTTCTTGCGGCCACTAAAATTTTAGAATCTTTAACAACATCGGCAATTTTAAGATTTAAAACACCACTTTGTTGGGTGCCCATTAAATTACCAGGACCACGTAATTTTAAATCTACCTCAGCTATTTTAAATCCATCAGTAGTATCTACCATCGTTTTCAAACGTGTTTTTCCTTCTTCGGATAACTTATAACTAGACAATAAAATACAATAACTTTGGTCTGCACCTCTACCTACTCTTCCTCTTAATTGATGTAATTGAGAAAGCCCGAATCGTTCTGAACTCTCAATAATCATTACACTAGCATTGGGTACGTTTACACCGACTTCAATTACCGTTGTAGCGACCATAATTTGTGTTTCGCCTTTTACAAAACGCTGCATTTCGTGTTCTTTATCTGCAGGTTTCATTTTTCCGTGTACAATACTGATTTGATATTTAGGCGTAGGAAAATCTCGTGAAATACTTTCAAAACCATCCATTAAGTCTTTATAATCCATGGCTTCAGATTCTTGAATTAAAGGATACACCACATATACTTGTCTTCCTTTTTCAATTTCATCGCGCATAAATTTAAAAACCGACAATCTATTTTTATCAAATCGATGTACTGTTTTTACTTCTTTTCTTCCTGGAGGTAACTCATCAATTACAGAAATATCTAAATCTCCATAAACAGACATTGCTAAAGTTCTAGGAATTGGTGTTGCCGTCATTACTAGAATGTGTGGAGGAAGAGAAGCCCCTCCAACCTCCCCGAAGGGAAGGCTTTTATCACTGTTGTGTAATTCTTGTGTTATCTTTTTTGTTACTTTTTCAATATCACCTATAACTTCTTCATTAGTAAGTCTAATAACTTTAAAACCTAATTCTCTAAGAATTTTCGTTCTTAAATCATCTGCTTCTTGCTGTGCTGTTGTATTATGATATTTTCCATCAACCTCAACAATTAAGTTTTTTTCGATACAAATAAAATCGACAATAAATTCATCAACAATATGTTGTCTTCTAAATTTAGAATCTAGCTTTTTTGCCTTTAATTGTTGCCAAAGAACTTGTTCTGCTGGTGTGGTTTGTTTTTTACGTTCTACTTGCAATTCCTTCATCAAAGCATACACAGAAGGATTAGCAGTCATATATTTTTGATGCACAGCTTGAAATTCTTCGCTAAATGAAGGTTGAGAAGGATCTTTCCCTCCTTTTTTCCAAAGTTGAGCTCTTTGTGCAACTCCAAATCTATGTTGTTCATCAATAATTGCAATACCAAGGTTTTTAAATTTCACTTTATCTTCTAACAAGGCATGCGTACCTATTAAAATATGCAACGTTCCGTCTTCTAAATTTGCATGAATTTCTCTACGCTTTTTTATTCTAACCGACCCTGTTAACAAATCGACATTAATATCCATGTCTTTCAACATTTCTGAAATTGCATGATAATGTTGGGTTGCCAAAATTTCTGTTGGCGCCATAATTGTTGCTTGGAAACCGTTGTCTATGGCTAAAAGCATGGTTAATAAAGCTACAATGGTTTTTCCTGAACCAACATCTCCTTGTAAAAGACGATTCATATGTGCACCTGAAGCTACGTCTTTTCTAATTTCTTTTAGTACTCTTTTTTGAGCATTTGTTAAATCGAAAGGTAAATGGTCTTTATAAAAAGTATTAAAGTAATCGCTCACGTTTTCAAAAACAAAGCCTTTTATTTTTGTTTTGTTGATGAGTTTCTTTCTCAATAGCTGCAACTGAATAAAAAATAATTCTTCGAACTTTAAACGATTTTGCGCTTTGGCTAAGTTTTCTTGATTTTTAGGAAAATGTGCATTCAGCAAAGCATCACGCTTAGACATCAACTTGAAATCGTCTATTATTTCTTGTGATAATGTTTCTGTAATTACTTCAAAAAACTGCTGTAATACATACTGAACATAAGTACGCATTAGTTTATTTGAAACACCAGAGTTCACCAATCTTTCTGTGGATGGATATACAGGCTGCATTTTAGATTGCAACTTTTTCTTGTATTCCGTTACCAATTCTAATTCTGGGTGTGGAATACTAAAATTGCCGTTATAATGGTTCAATTTACCGTAAACCACATAGGGTTCATTAATTTTTAAAGAGTCTTTAATCCATTTTTGACCTTTAAACCAAACCAACTCCATAGAACCTGTTGCATCTTGAAAAGTAGCTACTAACCTACTTCCTCTTTTTTGAGCTACCGATTTTACGCGTGTAATTTTCCCTACAATTTGTACTTCAGAAGAATTTGGTTGTAAGTCTTTTATCGCATAAAATGCGGTTTTATCAATATATCTAAACGGAAAGAAGTTTAGTAAATCATTACATGTTTTTATACCCAATTCGGTGTACATAAGCGTTGCTCTTTGTACACTAATTCCTTTAATATATGTTATGGGATGGTTTAAATTCAATTTATAGAAATATAAAGAACGAAAATACAGAAATCTCTATAAATAAAAGAAAAAAGAATAGCTCTAATGATTTTTTTTTAATAAAAATCAATAGAACTATTCTCAAAAATAATTAACCTCGACGTTTATAAATTACAAACGTCATTTTTCCCCACGCTACTCTAATATTATTTTCTTTGAAATTTTTCCTTTCTCTGTTTCTATATTAACAATATAAATAGCTTTAGATAATTTCTTTGTTTTTAATCTTTGTTGCGCTACTTCTTGATCTAGGTTACTCCACTGATCAACTGTTTGCCCTAAAAGATTAAATAACTTAACCGTTCTAAGTTGCAAATTATCGTTGTTATTAATTACTATTTCTTTAGTAGTTTTATCTATGAAGATCGTTATATTTTTATCTAAAATAACAGCTTCATCTGCAACATCTAAAGTTGTATTTGTTACTTCTTTAAACGCTAAGAAAAAACGATCTGTATAACTTCCGGCCGATAATGTTAACGAGAATTTTCCGCTATTAATTAAATAAGCTTTACCAGTTAATTTATCTTTTATAAATACATCTCTATCAATAGCCTCCCATTCATCAACACCAATACTTACAGTACCATTTTCTAACAAAGAAATAAATAAAGGAACTTCTAAATCGTCAGTTATTTCTTGTACTCCAGTAATAGCGTATTTACCATCATTTTCTGGAAACTTCCAATAAAAATCAGTTTCACCAACATCTAACATTGCAGCATCATACCCTTTTTCAAATCCAAAAGAATTGTCGCTTTTAAAAGAAATACCTATTTGTCTATGTAGACCTAAACCTTCTTCATTTACATAATCCATACCTAATTTAATTATAGGAAGCTTACTTACTAGAGCTTCACTTTCTTTTTTAGAATGACCATCAGTTTTAAAGAAAATAGACTCCTCTCCCTCTTGAATGTATTCTCTTTGACTGTTATTAAATTCGATTGGACCACCATTGTTATCTCCTTCTATAAAAAAACCTTGTCCCATAGCAATATATGCAGCTGGCACTTTATAATCTCCACTACCTACAGATGGAACACCTGCTTGTGCAACACGCCCTTTTAGAGTAAATGAATCTATATACAGGCCAGAATTCCCTGAATTATCTGTATATGAAAACTCTATAAGGTCACCAACTTTAATATCCAATTGAAGACTCCCTTGTTCATACTTAACATTTGAATCTGCCAACTGAAGTATTTGTAGGTTACCGCCATTTACCCTAATTCCTAGAGGTATATCATTAACACTTCTGTAAGAAACAAACAATTTATCTGCATCGGTATTACTTGTAAAAGAAAGCCCTTCATTATAATTATTTATTAAAACACCCGTAATAGAGTTACCTGACACTACCTCTGTATATTCAATTGCTCCATTTACTTTGTCACAAGATTCAGCTTCGATTAAACTTACTGTAGTATCAGCTCCATTATTAGCCTCTACTTGGTTCGCAGACAACCCCATAGAAATATTTCTAATAGCATAACCTCCTATGTAGCCACCAAAATTATGCCCTGCGGTTCCCCAACCACTTTCTTCACCGGCATGTTCCCAGAAATATAAAGCACCTGTTATAGAACTCGTATTATCTTGTATAAATTTCTTTGCACTTATAGCTCCTGCAAAAGGGTTTCCTACTAAATAAGATTCATCTGCACCAACTGTTGTACTAATATCTCCATCTTTTGGTGTTCCCACATAAGTATAATTTTGCCCATTCGTATTTTGATTTAGACTTCCGGAACCTTTAAAAATAAAACCATCCGTCTCAGAAATTGTTTGGTCTTTGTATTTATGCTCCCAATTAGATCTAGATCCAGCACCATTAGCATAGGTATACACCCAGTAATCTGCTATGGATATCGGGTCTGTACTCCATGTTCCGTTATAACCACCAATAAAAGTTATATTTTTTGCAATATCAGTAGTTCCTTGACCAATTGTACCACTATGACTTAAAGGATTTGTACCGTCTTTTAGAACACTTTCTATGGTATAAGTACTTTCATCTATAGTATTTACAGGAGAACTCATGTAATTATATCTATACATACTAGGCACCATAGATTTTTGATCTACCAATAACTTCCCAGAACCTGTAATTCGCTTTACTCCGTCATGTGTTTGCACTAACTGCGCTTTGTTTGTATCATCTGAACTCACCAATCTAATTTCACCGTCTAAAACGATGTTATTGGTCACTACTAATAAATGATCTGTAACACTAAACACTGTATTACTTTTAACTTCTAATTTACGGGCACTTAATTTTTCTATATGTTCATAGCTTTCAGAAATTACAACTTCTCTAGATCTATCTGGATAACCGTTAGACCAATCTCCACTTATTCTATCTGTTAACCCAAATCTATGAAATCCGGGTCTTGTGTTTGCATTTACTTTGGCTGAAGCAATCTCAGATAACAACGGATCATGAGCATGACGTTCTATAGTAGCATCCGTTAATAAATCTGTATAAGTAGTAATCTCATCATCTATAAAAGCAATCCATTCTACAGGCTCAAAAGTTGTGTTTGGTAATGAAATGCTATCAATACGCACATAACTTGTGCTATCTGCAATATTTCTTATTACATCTGTTCTATTAACCCAAGCTTTATAATCAATGTCTTTTGTTAATACAATAATATCATTTTCATCACTAAAATCTGTAACTCCTGTATTTACATGCTCTGTTGCAGTAGATAATTTATTTGTAACAGCCCCCATAGATATTAATATAGACTTTCCTCCATCAATGCTACTTGTATTAGCAAATACAGCTGTAGGAGACAATAAACCTGATGGATCTAATATTCTATCTTTATAGAAAGCAACATTAGCTGTATTTGGAGCAACAATATTATTAGGATCTATGTTAGTTACCTCAATCCAACGCTCTCCATCAGACTGAAATACTTGCGTAATCATTGCTGTACCACAGCCATTAATACTGTTATTTAATGCATAGGCTAAATAACTGGAAGGATAAGTTGTAATAGCCCTTGCAGTATCATCTGTTTCTATACTTGCTACTAAACCATTACTACCTACAGATTGACCAGAAGCTGCAATATCTAAAATAGCATTATCTGTAGCTTCGCTAATATTTCCTGAAGCATCGGTTCCATTTCCATTAGTTACATTTGTTGTTTTTAAAATACCAGGCACCCCTGCCTCCATAACATCTGGACAACTATCTCCGTCAGAATCTAAATCTAAACTATTAATAATACCATCATTATCTTCATCATTAAATTCTGATGGACATTGTAAAACACTAAAAACAATATTGTCTACCCCAACATCATTACCTGCACCACCGTTGGGTTGGTCGTTATAAATTACAATATCTACTTCATCAGTACTACCTGTAAAATCTAAGACAACCCTTTCCCACTCATCATTATTAGTTACTCCTACCGAAGAAGCTGTTTTTAAAGTTAATCCATTACTATCTTGTACTTCTAATCTAAAAATAGGTGCATCAGCACATCCATTGCATAATCCAGACATATCTAAACGAAATCTATAATCTGCACCAATAACTAAATTATTAAGAGTATGACGATAAAACTCCTTATTTCCTTCATTAATCATGTTAATAGACAAATACCTACCGTTTGATGAACCTCCTATAGGGCCACTAAACTCATCTATATTTGCATCTAAATCTCCATTTTGATCTGTACGGTTGTAATGCCCTAAGCCTGGAGTTAACGAAGACACAACAGCATAAGAACCATCTGGAATAGCTCCCCCAGTGTCATACGAATGATTTAAAATATAAGGATTATCTGATCTTCCGGTACCCGTACCAAAATCTTCACTATACAGTTCTACAATTTCTACTTTATCTTCAATCGGACAATTACCATTCTCTATAATGTCAATAATACCATCATTATCATCATCAATATCTAAACTATCATCAATTCCATCATTATCTGTATCGACTAAACAAGTAGCAAAACTTCCTTCTGTAGCCCCTCTTGTATCTACGAAAGCTCCAAAAACTTTAATTTCATTATCTAAAGAAACACCTACCAATGCTGAAGCAGAAATTTTTATTCCTGAATATGCCTGCGTCGTTTTAAAGCCAAGATTAAGATCTCCAGAACCAGATACTCCAATAATATTTGTTAACAACTCTAACCCGATTAAGTTACCTGCGGTACTAGACTCTAACTCTACTCCAGTAGCACTTAAAGTAGTAATCGTTAAACTATTTTGTAAAATACTTAGGCTTACTAAAGCATCATTAAAATTTAGGGAGAAACCAGCATATGATCCTGCAGGAAAACTATTCGTTGCATCTCTTACGGCTAAACTAGCTGACCCACCAACACTTGCTAAAATATTAATTGTTGCATAATCTGTATCGTCACTTGTTATTACATTATCTGCATTAGCAACACTACAACCTACACACGCTAATCCCGAAACACCTGTTTGTTTAAAATCTATATAGGTAGAAAAAGTTGGTGCGTTTAAAGCGTAAGAAGTATTACACTCTAAAGTTGTTGAACACATTTTTTGAATAAAGCTATTGTAAATTTTAATGGTACCTAAATTAACTGCTGCTAATGGCGCTGCAAATTTAATACGAACTTCATCAAAAGTTTGTGTAGCAGAAAAACCAATAGTTTGTTTGTTTTCTGAAGCTAACAAAGGAGCACCTACTAAAAGAGGACCTCCAGACTTAGACTGTACCAAAGTTCCGTTTAAATAAGTAGAAATAGTGGTATTACTTAATAAATCTATTGCTACAAGAGATTCTGATTCTACTACAAAACCCACATAATAAGGATTCGTTGTTGTAGCTACGTAATTGTCCAAAACATCATAAACACCAATTTCTAACGAACCTAAAGCATCTATATCTAAACCTAATTCTGCATAATCATCTGTATCTGAATCTATAATATTCTCTAATCCATTTATATTAACACCTGCACTTACTAAACCAGTACCTGATGTCTTAATCTCTACTGGATAATCTGTATTTGTCCAAGCTACTTGAGTATTACAATCTAAAGTATCTGTATTACTACAATATTCTTTTATAACAGGATAATTTACATTAAAATCACCTAAACTAACACCAAGAGTATCTGAAAGCTCTATTTTAATTTCATCATAAGGTTTACTTGCAGCTGTTACAAAACCTACATTTCTTGTAGCACTTGTTAAAAGAGGAAGCCCCACAAGAGCATCAGTAACATTTATAGACTGTTGTTCTACATTACCTAAATAAGTGGTAATTTTTAATGTACTTAACACACTTAAATCCACAGCAGCATTTGTAGTTATATTAAAACCAGCATAAGTACCTCCTGCAAAAGGGACTAATGCACTAGCTTCAAAATCTCTTTGTTTTTTTACTGATAAATAAACAGTTCGTAACGCTCCTACTGAAAGGACACCTCCTGTTAAATTAGCATGAGTGCTAGCGTTACCATCTAATACATTTTCTGGGTTAATACCTGTTGTTCCTAAAAGATTTAAACTAACACCAACCTGACCAACATCATCTACTTCCATTGCGTAGCCTGTACCCAAAGAAATTTCCGACATTGTATTACAAGCTAAAGCACTACTTGTATCTTCATAAATTTTCACAAACGGATAGTTAACTTCTAAGGTGGTAACCAAACCACCTACAGAAATTCTCATCTCATCAAATGCAACTGGTGATACAAAACCAATACTTGCACTTGAACCAAAACCTAAATTAAGCGACAATACATCACTCGAAGGAATATAAGAAGCTACTGAAGTTGGATTACCGTCTTTATATAAATTAATAGTTATTGTACTAAGCAAACCTACTCCCGTACCAATATTAAAACCGGCATAAGTTCCTGCAGGAAAATCTCCTAATGCACTAGGAGCTGTAATTGTTAATGTATTAGTTCCTGCAACAGTAGCTATTGTAGATGTCGAATTAGTTAAATCTGAGTCTACAGCATTTCCTGAAGTATCAACTCCAGGAGGTGTACTCCATTCAGGGGTACATACTTCAGATACCCCTACTCCAGTACAAGTTTCAGTTCCATCTACTGCAACCCCATCAAAATAAGTAAGATCATTTACCAACGGTACAATTACATTTTTAGGTAAACCTGCAATAGTATTGACTACAAGTGATTTTTTTGTTGTTTTTGTCTTAGGTGGACCTTCAATACCATTTGCCTTATCATTGGTAGCATAAACATTTATGATGCTTAAAACCAATAAAAGGGTAAACCATTTTTGAGTTGTTTTTGTTTTCATTTTTCGGGGAATTAAAAAAATTATAAACTTTTTGTATGCTATTCTTCTAGATTAAAATTATATACATATAATATTATCCTCAGAATAATTATTCTAACTATTGTGTTTGTTATGAATTTTAATAAAATAATAAATAGGGTATTTTTTTTATAGGACTAAACCTAGTCAATTACCTACTACGCTACCTTTAGATTTCTACGCATTGTCTTATCAACCTGCATTAGACGGTATTTACTATTCACCTTCATAACCATATTAAAAGAAGTATGGATATTAATTAAAGGTACTACTTGGCTCTCCGGAGGCTTACCAAGAATATCAACAGCAAATATATTTTTACTTGCTTTAGACTTGTTAGTAAGTCTTTTCACCTTATTATTACTCTCTGCAGAAGTATTTAAAATACTAGAAACGAATAAAAGGGTGAACTTTTTTTGAGTTGTTTTTCTTTTCATTTTTACGGGGGATTAAAAAATTCATAAACTTATTTATACTATTATTTAGGGGCAAAAAATATAATTCTCACCTAAAATAAATACACAATGATGTTTGTTCCTATTTTAGTAAAATAACATAGCAATTATCTTAACAAGTAATTTATCTAAAACTCTAAAAACTAATTCAGTAAATTTCATTAGACATACCAATAATATAATTTTTTATTTACAAAAACAAACTTTCACCTATTAAATATCTAATATTTTATCAAAAAAAACAAACATAACACCGTCTTAACAACAAAAGCATAAGAATAGTAAACAACAAGTTAATCATCCATATTTATTTTTAAGATAAAAAACCTTACATTTTATAAGAAAACCTTATATTTTACAACTTACACTACTAAATAATAGTAAAAAAAAAGAACCTAACTATGTGACTTACAATAAAAATAAGTATCAAAAATGATGTAACAAATAAAATAATAACTATTTTTGTACTTTATAAATTTCTTTTTAATGACCAAGCTCATAAACAGAATGAAAATATTTGGGGGAATATTTCATTTTAAAATGCAGGTCCCCTTTTATTTTGTTCAAATAATAAAAAAAGCTTTTAAACAACACAAAATGTGGTTGTTTTCATTGCCAATGTTTAAAATTTTAAACAGGCCAATTCATGCTCTAAAGCATGAAGTAGCTATTGGACAAGAATTAGCCATAAAAAAACAAATTCTCCTTATAGAATAGTAATTCATTTTAATCTTTAGAGATAAAAGTGACTTTTACTTTTAGACAAAACCTATTATAGGTTCTTGTTTAGAATAATTGTTCTCGCTTTTAAATTTCTTATGTGGTTAAATGTAGCAATCTGCAATAAAATGTGCTGCAAATTTAAAAATCAAAGTTATCAAAGTAAAATATATGAAAAACAAATACTTATTTGTAAAAGGGTTAATTATATGTAATTTCCTTTTCTTTTTTATCACAAATACTCAAGCGCAAACTACACCTACAAACGCAATAAGCATTAAAGAAGGTGTCAGTTTTCAATGGGCTAGTGATCAAACTAAAAGAACAGATGCCGCTAACATAAAAAGTTTTACGGTAGATGGCACAGTGTTTGATTTATTCGCAGTTCCTTCAGGTTATCAATTAACCCAATTAGGGCCAGATGGTCAAGGTCAAAATGCCATTAAAGAAAATGGTAAAACACCTATATCAGGTAGTGGATCTAATTCAAATTCTTCAGTAAATGGATTTGGAAGTGATGCTTGGAATACAGCAGCCTTAGCAGCTTTTAAAGATAAAAATTTAAACCACTATTTTACATCTAGTAAAAACGGAAGAAATCTTAATTATAAATTTGATGCAGAAATAACTACAGATGCACAAAGACAATCATTGTTATATGCTCCTGCAATTCCTTCTAATGAAGGAGCAATTGTAGCAATTACAGAGCGAAACGCTAACAACGCTTACCATATTGAAGTTTTTGGTATACCTTCTGCTGGTGAAAAAGAACAACCTTTAGGAGAAACTTTTGTACGTGCAAATTCTATTACTGAACGAGGTCATGGTGGTACAGGTAGCGGTACTGGCGATAACATAGGTACTGAGGGAACTGTAAAAGAGCCAAGTGAAAATTCAGATTATTGGTTATCAGACCGAGTTGTAGAGAATAATGGAACGATAGGGATTGCCTTATTTTATTTAAGTGAAATAGCTCCTATTGGCTCTAAAATTACTAGAGTTCAATTAACTGCTGCTACAAGAGATCATGGTGATGGAAAATTTTTCATACTTCAATCTTATGCTACGGACTCTCAAGAAGAAATTATTTGGAACCAAACTTTTTTAAATGGTGATGTTACAACTAACAATCAAGTACCAGATGGTTCTACTTACAGTAATATTTCAACCCCTAGTAACGGTACTTTAGTGTTTAATGCAGACGGTACTTATGAGTACACACCAAATACAAATTTTGTAGGAGTAGACACTTTTAAATACCAAGTATGTTTACCAGTTCCAAATACAGCAACTTGTGACACTGCAACAGTTACAATTACTGTTAGACGTGATTCTGATGGTGATGGCGTTCCAGATTACTTAGATTTAGATAGTGATAATGATGGTATTTTAGATACTGTAGAAAGTGGTGGAAATGATCCTTATGGAGATGAAGACAATGATGGTATATTTAATTACCAAGATAATGAAGATAATGGAAATGGTGGACCAGGTGGTACTACAGACTATACAGACACAAATAATGACGGTATACCTGATGTTTATGATTTTGACGGAGACGGAATTCCTAACCATTTAGACTTAGATTCTGATAACGATGGTATTACTGATGTTATAGAAGCTGGTGGAACAGATAACAACAACGATGGTAAAGCAGATGGAGATGTAAATGAAGATGGTATACCAAGTTCAGCAGGATCAGGGTTAGTTCCTACTAATTCAGATTCAGATAATCTTCCAAATTTCTTAGACTTAGATTCTGATAATGATGGTATTTATGATCTATTAGAAGCTGGTGGAACAGATACAGATAACAACGGAATAGTTGACAATTTAAGTGACTTAGACAACGATGGCTTAGCAGATATTTATGATGACACTTGTGAAATACCAGCTATTCCAGGGAGTACATTCTATGCTACAGCTATTACAGATTCAAGACATTTTACAAACACTAGTAATACCATAGGTAATCCTGGTACTACTTTTGCTACAGGTCCTTCTACATATCCCGGATCAAATCCTTATTATATTATTTTTGATTTTGCAGAAACAATACCTAATGGTGCAGAAGTAACATTTTATTTAGGTGCAACTACAACTTCAACAAAATTTCAAGTAAGGCAGACTAACAAACCTAGTTTTAGTCAAGATGAAGGAAGTAATTTTAAAGAATTCACCAATATTAACACAAGTGGTCCTAGTACTTACACTTACACTACAATTGGAGAATCAGAATATCTAAAAATACGAACTTATGAAACTAACGAAGCTCGTATATATGGAGTAAAAGTTACTATAACAGGTACAGACGCAATATCTTGTAAAGGTACTGGCTTAATACCAAGAGAAACAACTCCTGGTACACCAGATTATATAAATAAAGATTCAGATGGAGATGGGTGTTCTGATGTTAAAGAAGCTCGTTTTACAGATGCAGATAATGATGGAGAAATAGACGGTACAGGTATTTCTACCTCAGGTACAGTCCTTGGTAGCGATGGTTATACAGGTACAACTTCTGCTGTAACAGATAGTTCTGATAACGCTACTTGTTTAGATACAGATGGTGATGGTGTTCCAGATTACTTAGATTTAGATTCTGATAATGATGGTATCCCAGACTCAGTAGAATACAGCGATTCTGCAAATTGTTTTGAAGGCTCAGTTTCGGGTATAAACGAAATAGCATTAAACCCTTATACAACAGGTACAAACTTAGCTTCACAATTACCACTAAAAGGTCTTTCAAACGGATCCTTTGATGTAGATGTTGCTTTAAATGGTAGTGCGTATTTAACAGATAATGGTGTTCAAATAAATACAAATGATGCTATTGGAGAACACATATATTTTCAACCTAAAGGAACAGCATATTTATCTACAGGAAATTATGCAACGATAACAATAACATTTCCTAAACCAGTTTCTGGGTTATCTTTTAAAGTAGCAGGAGTAAATGGTCATGATTATTATGAGATGAATGCTTCTTATAATGGTTTGCCTAAAACTGTAGATAATTCTAATTTCACTAATTTTAATCCAAATAACTTTAGCGATAGTGATGGTTGGCAATTTGTAGAACCAAACCAAATTGTAGGTCACCAAAATGGTGGTGGAACTGATGTTACAGAAAACACTTTCACTTTTTCAGTAGATGGTTTAGTAGATACGATTACAATAAGAACAGGTAAACAACAATCTAACCAAGATGGTAATAACAGTACAGTAACTTCTGCAATAACCTCAATGAATTTCTGTCCACTAACAGATACGGATGGAGATGGTATTCCAGATTATTTAGATTTAGATTCAGATAACGATGGTATTCCAGATATCGTAGAAGCAGGTGGTATAGATACAAATGGTGATGGATTAATAGATTATCCAATTGCAGGAGACCCTACAAGTATGGTCGATTTAGATGGAGATGGTTTAGCAGATATGTACGATGATACAGATTCTGCAGGAAACACACCTAATTGGGTTGCAGGAACACCAATTGCCAATCCAGATTCAGATGGAGATGGTATTAAAGATTACTTAGATTTAGATTCAGATAACGATGGTATTCCAGACCTTGTAGAAGCAGGTGGTATAGATACTAACGGAGATGGGCGGGTAGATAACACTACAGATATTGACCAAGATGGTCTAGCAGACATTCATGACGAAAACGCTTCTAACGGACCTGGTGCTAGTGGTACAAATGGTACAGCTCTTATTAAAACGGATGCAGCAGGTAACATGATAAGTGGAAATGATACTTCTATTGATACTGATGGTGACGGAATTCCTGATCACTTAGACTTAGATTCAGATAATGATGGTATTCCAGACTTAGTAGAAGCTGGTGGTGTAGATACTAATGGTGACGGACGTGTAGACACAAATTTAGATGCAGACAAAGATGGACTTGCAGATATTTATGATGAAAATGCTTCTGATGGACCAAGATTAGATGGTATAAATGGTACAGCTCTTGTAGAAACGGATGAAACAGGTAAAATGATAGGTGGAGATGGTACTTCTATTGATACTGATAACGACGGAATCCCTGATCATTTAGACTTAGATTCAGACAATGATGGTATCCCCGATTTAATAGAAGCAGGTGGTATTGACACAGATAAAGACGGGCGTGTAGACTCAATTTTAGATGAAGACAAAGATGGTTTAGCAGATATTTATGATGAAAATGCTACAGATGGACCAGGGGCAGGTGGTACAAACGGTATTGCTCTTGTAGAAACTGATACTACAGGTAAAATGGTAAGTGGAAATGGTGAATCTATCGATACAGATAGCGACGGAATTCCTGATCATTTAGACTTAGACTCAGATAATGATGGTATTCCTGATATTGTAGAAGCTGGAGGTGTAGATACTAATGGTGACGGTAAAGTAGATGACATAAACCCAACAACAGGAAAACTTATAAATGATTTAGACGGCGATGGTTTAGATGATCTTTATGATGTAAATAGCGGTACATATACCAATGCAATTACATACCCAGACTCAGACAAAGATGGTATTCCAAACACCAAAGACTTAGATTCAGATAACGATGGTATTTTAGACGTTATAGAAGCAGGTGGTATAGATGAAGATAGAGATGGTAAAGTAGATAATTGGGTTGATATTGATAACGACGGTTTTAACGACCTTGTTGATGGAGATGTTGGTCAAGACGGCATAGCAGAAAACAAAGACAACGCTTTAATAATTACAGGTAAAGATACAAATGGAGATGGTAAACCAAACTCATATCCAAGTAAGGATTATGATGGAGACGGTAAATTAAACCATATAGATATCGATTCAGATAATGATGGTATACCAGATAATATAGAAGCACAAACAACTAGTGGTTATATAGCACCAAGCAATCCTGATGGAGCAATGTTAGACACTAATAAAAATGGTGTAGACGACAACTACGAAGATGGTAATATTATTGGTTTGATCCCTGTAAACACAGACAATAAAGATAATCCAGATTACTTAGATTTAGATTCAGATAATGATGGGATTCCTGATATTGTAGAAAACGGTGATCCTGCAAATAATGTAATTTTAGACATCAATGCAGATGAAGATGGTGATGGCTTAAATGATATTTTTGACGATAACAATGATTCTGAAAACTCAAGAATTACAGTAAATGATGGATCAAGTGCACAGAAAACTGTAACTACACCAAGTGAATTAGATATTGCCTTTGGAGATGAAGATAATGACTTCCCTGGAAACGGAGATCTAGATTATAGAGACATTAAAGACACGGACAACGATGGTGTTCCAGATTTTTATGATTTAGATGATGATAACGATGGTATTTTAGATACAGATGAAGGTTGTGGTAACTTAATTATAAATGGAGATTTTGAGCTTCAAGATTTTTCAAACGCATCTGAATTTCCAAACGGAGGAACAGATAATTATGGTACATTTATAGGAAAAGGATTAAACACAAACACTTTAACAGGTTGGTCTTATACACAAAACCTAGACGGATGGGTTGGAGGACAATCTCCATATTGGTCAACTAGTAATTATGCAGACGCTTATAGCGGAAACCAATACATAGATGTTCTTGGTAATAATGATAAAACTGATGGTGTAAGCAATATTCTCTCACAAACTTTTTCTACAGTACCAGGTAGTGAATATACACTAACCTTTTATTGGGGAGAAGATATTGGTCATGAAACAGGACAGTATGTTACTTTAAATGTAAAAGTAAAAGACGCTTCTAGTTCTAATATTTTGAATAAAACATTAACCGCAATAGCAGAAGGTGCTGTAAACGGAGTTGTGGGGCCTAAAAAATGGTATCGTTTTACTACAGTATTTGTAGCTACTACAACAGAAACATCATTAGAGTTTCAAGCATCTCCTCCTGTACCAGGTTCTATAGGAATTGGAGCTGCTCTAGATTTAGTAAGTATTTTTCCAAACAATTGCGAAGACACAGATAATGACGGAATACCTAATTCTTTAGATTTAGACTCAGATAATGACGGGATACCAGACTTAATTGAAGCTGGTGGTATAGATACTAATGGAGATGGATTAGTAGATAATATCAATGCAGACGGTACTCTTGTAAACGACACAAACGGTAATGGATTAGACGACCTTTATGATGCTGATGTTGCTGGAGGTAATAATCTAGAAAACTTAGATACAGATGGAGACGGCATACCAAATAGCATGGATTTAGACTCAGACAACGATGGTATTCTAGATATTATTGAAGCTGGAGGAACTGATGCTAATAGAGACGGTAAAGTAGATACTATTAATGCTGATGGTACACTAACCACAGACACAAACAATAATGGTTTTGATGACGCTGTAGATGGGGCTATAAATTCAAGTACACCTTTAGTAATAACAGGTGAAGATACAGACGGAAATGGAAAACCAAATACATACACAAAAGGTGATGAAGATAAGGACAACATTCCTAACTTTTTAGACATTGATGCAGATAATGACGGTATTCCTGATAATATAGAAGCACAGACAACTATTGGATATAAAGCTCCATCTGGTATAGCTACAGGAATAACAGATACAAATAATAATGGTGTAGATGATATTTACGAAGATGATAATAAGATTGGTTTGATTCCAGAAAATACAGATGGTACAGATAATCCTGACTATTTAGATTTAGATTCAGACAATGATAATATTCCTGATATTGCAGAAAACGGACACCTATTAGATGTTGCTTCTGGTAAAGATGATGATAATGATGGTTTAGACAATGCATTCGACGATAATGATGACTCTGATATTGCAGGATCTACAGTAAATGATGGATCAGGAGATGGTGATAAGGTAACCAACACAAGTATTTTAGATACTTCTTTAGAAGATGCATTTGGAGATGAAGACAATGATGTTAATACTGGTGGAGATTTAGATTATAGAGATATTCCAGAAGCTGCTAATGTTATGATAACGCAAGTATATCACCTTGGAAATGAAAAATGGATAGAAATTACTAACATAAGTGCTTCTACAATTCTTGCAAATAGTGTGAAAATTCATTTATTTAAAGATAAAATAGGAGATCAAACAAATATTGCTCCTAATGCTTCTTACATTTTAACAACTCCTTTACTTGCTGGGAAATCAGTATTATTTAGAAACTCGAGTAATACTCTTACTCCAGAATTAGTAACAGGTAGAACAATTGTAGATAATGATGCATTAACAGATTTAGATGATACTATTAACGATATCATTATATTATCTGCATCTAATGGAGTTTATTCTTGGGATCATAGATATGATGTTGTTTCTAATGTTACTAACAACACTTCTGTTGTTAGAATAGACGAAAGTTTAACAACAAACAAAGATTATAACGCAAATGATTGGGTAGTATTTATAGATGATGCAATAACACCATTTCAATTAGTAGGAGAAACAGATGTTACAGGAACTAAAAGGCACCCTCAAGATCCTTTAATCTCTGAAATTACATCTTCTAATGTAGAGTCTAATACTTTATTAGGATTACATAGAATTGATATTACTACTTCAACAAATAGTAACAATGTTTATACAAATGGATATCCAGATAGATCTCGTTCAGTAGTAATTGATCAAAATTTCGAACATTCTGAAGATAGATTAAGTGCTAGAAAATTAAAAGTAAATGCAAGTAAAAAACTAACAGTAACAGACCAATTATTAGTAGTAACTAATGATATTACTTTAGATGGAGATATTCGTTTAGCAGGTACTTTAGCTCAATTAGTACAAACACATACAGGTACAAGTACAATTACGAGCTCTGTTTCTGGAACTATGGGGAACCTTTTAGTAGATCAAAACTCAGAAATACCAAGTTTATATAGATATGGTTACATGAGTTCTCCTGTTAATTCTGGCGTAAACAACTACACAATAGAAGGTGTATTAAGAGACGGTACTGCCCCAAGTAATCCAAAGGAAATTACATTTATTGATGGATATGATGGTTCATTTACTAGCACAGGTATTTCACTAGCTGATTACTGGATATACACCTATGCACCTGGATCTGATGGTAGATCTGATTGGGCACATCAATATAAAAGTGGTACTATAAACAGAGGTGAAGGTTATATTTTTAAAGGCCCTGGAAGAGCACAGAATTATACATTCTCTGGTACGCCTAACGATGGTGATTTTAGCACAACTTCTAAAATAGCTTCAGGAGAAAGTTATTTAGTTGGTAATCCTTATGCTTCTGCTATGAATACTAAGAAATTTATACAAGATAATTATGCGCATACTACTGGGACACTTTACTTTTGGGAACATCATGAAAGTGAACTTGGTGAAGGAAGCGGAATCGATGGTCACATATTTGGTGGTTACATTGGTGGATATGCAACCATAAACTACGTTACAGGAGTCGCAGCAGATAAAATAGAAGGTGTTAGTGTTAATGATAATAACGGAACTTATGGTTTAGGTGATCAAGAGTACAAAGAGCCGCTACCCTATATAGCAATAGGTCAAGGATTCTTTATTGAAGGAGACAAAGCAGGTGGTGCTCCAATTGTTTTTAACAACAGCCAAAGAGCTTACGTTACAGAGGGAGATGAATCTGTATTCTTTAAAACAAGTCAAAAAAGTAGCAAAACGACTAGTACAGCTAACTTGTTACCAATTATTAAACTAGGTTTCGAATACAAGAACACAGAGGAAACATTACTTCACCATCAAATAGCAGTTTCTTTTCAAGAAACGAACTCATTTGATTTTGACAAAGGATATGATTCTAAAGTTTACGGAACTGCTAATACAGACATCTACTGGAAATTCCCTAATGATGATAACAACTATGTAATTGCAGGTGTACAAGGAATATCTAATGAGTTAGAAGTACCTTTAGAATTAGTAATGGATTATTCTGGACAAGTAAACTTAATGGTAGATGAAATTCAAAATATTTCTAGAGACATCTATATTACAGATAAACTTACAGGAACTTCTTATGATGTTAAAAACGAGAAAATAACTTTAACTTTAGAAAAGGGAGTTTATACAGATCGTTTTGTACTTAATTTTATAGAAAATGCTGCACTTAGTGTAGATGACGAAATTTTATCAACATCTACAAATATTTATGCAGACAATGAAAACCACAATATTATAGTTTCTAAAGATGGTGATGTAGAAATCAATAAAGTAGAGATGTTTGATATTCTTGGTAAAAAAGTAAGTGTTTGGGAAATTAAGGAACAAAAAAATACGTACCAATTAGAAATCAAGAAGCAAATACCAACTGGTATTTACATTGTAAAAATGAATACTAATAAAGGTGAAACAAACAAAAAGGTTATTATTGAGTAAACACAAAAAATAACGATATTAAAAAAAGCTGAATAATGAAATCATTATTCAGCTTTTTTTATTCTTTTTTTATAAGTTATTATAATTAAGAAACATGATAATCCACAACACCAAAAAAAAACTAAATACTCAATAAAAAACTCATTTTATTGAATAAACATAATAATTAACAATTATTTAATAATTTACAAGATAATAATTAGCAAACCCAAAATTATTTCTTTACTTTTAAAATAGTATTTATTTAATATAATCCCCCAACAAATGAATAACACTAGACATACACAGAAATTATTTTTTAAAATCTTCTATTTTTCTAAAAAACAATATCATAAAGTACATAAAAAAGAACTTATCTTTTTTATGGTGTTTATTTCTATCCATCTTCTATAACACTAAAACTTTTGCCTATACTTTTTAGTCCTATTTAATATAATATTTATTTTAATCCCCCTAAAAAATGAATAACACTAAAAACACCCAGAAATTATTTTTAAAAAAAATCAATTTTTCTAAAAATCAACATCATAAAGAAGATAAAGCCTACAAGAAAAGAATTATCTATTTAATCGTATTTCTATCCGTTTTCTTAAATACTAATTTTTTTGCCAACCTAGTACCAAATAGAGAATCATCATCAGAATTATGTAAAGACCCCATACCTAAAGAAGGCTTTTATAATAATACTTTTAAAGATTACAGAAGCGACAAAACTGTATTAACAAAAACTAATAAATTATTACCAATACTTAAATTAGGGTTTGAATATACAAATACAGAAAACTTAAGGTTACATCATCAAATAGCAATATCTTTTTAAGCAACAAATTCATTTGATTATGAAAAAGGTTACGATTCAGAGTCATTTATCAACAATGAAACTGACATCTATTGGAAATTTAAGAATGATCATAGGAAATATGTAATTATTGGCGTACAAGAAATTTCTGATGACTTAGAAGTTCCTTTAGAAATTACAATGGGGTATTCTAAAGGTAGATAAAATTCAAAATATTTCTAGAGAAATTTACATAAAAGATAAACTCACAGGAAATTCATATAACATAAAAGATGGAAAATAAACTTAACTTTAGATAAAGGTATCTGTTCTCATCGTTTTGTTTTAGCTTTTAAAGAACCTACCATACTTTATCTAGATAAGAATGCACTAATTAAAGAAACTATTATTTATGCTGATAATCAAAATAAAAATATTGTTATTTCTAAAAATAAAGAAATAACAATACAGAAAATAGAACTTTTAATATACTTGGTAAAAAAACAAGCTTTTGGAACATTACAGAACAGAAAAACAGCTACAATCTAGCCATAAAAAATCAAATATCAACAGGACTATACATTGTAAAAATTTATAGTAACAAAGGTACCATAAGCAAAAAAAAAAATCAATAAGATATAAAACAGCATGAAGAATATTAACTAAATCTTACTAATGAAACCATTATTCAGCTTTCTTTATTTGTTTTTCCTTCAATAATTTTTTGAATTAAAATGAGCATTAAATACCACAAGTATTTAATTTGATTATTTTTAAAAACATTCTTTTATTAAATTCATAATAGAAATCTAATTTTTAAAAGAATGTATAATAATTAGTTAAAACAGAAAGTTTTATAACCTAAAAACAGCCAAAAACAAATTATATTTTGTTATATTTGAGAGAATCTTTATTTAATTTAATCCCCTAAAAAAAATGAATAACACAAAATATACTGGAGAAATATTTTTTCATATATATAGTTTCTATAAACTTAATACTTCACAAACTTAGAAGTCAATTATTTAATACTAGCTCTTTCTATCTTTATTAAAGACCTCTGTTCTAAATCCTTTTTTTCAGCCTTTAAGGAAGGAAAAGTACTCGGTGTAGATAATGATGCTCAGGTTAGAGAAAAAACTATCTATGCAGGTAAACAAAAAAAATGTTATTTCTAAAAATCAATAGGCATTTATATTGTAAGAATAAATACTGATAAAGCTACAATAACTAAGAAAGTTTTATTTTGAAAAACAAATGAGATACTCAATCAATAACTAAATAAACTAATTAAAAATGATTGCACTACTAATTCAAACTCCACCAATTAGTCCACCTCCACCTCCACCAGGATTAGAAATAGATACAGGTATTTTAACACTAGCTATAATAGCCATATTATATGGTTTTTTCACAATAATAAGAGCTAGAAAATATATTTTAAATAATCATTAAAAAAGGAAAAGTTAAACTTAAATAAGTTTAACTTTTCCTTTTTAACATAATGGATTGTGCTCACATATATAAACAATTGTCTGTAATAAAAAAGCACAAACCTTTATAAAAACTATTTAACATTAATAAAATAAAGCCATAGTTAAAAATGAAGTAAAACTACTGATTGGTACCGCATATTTTGTACATTTGTGCCCTATATTCAAATGAAATAATGAGATTACACAGAAACTTAACTTTTGCTGTTATTGACAGCATCAGAGATATATTTAATGAAGGTGTTTATGCAGATAAAGCTGTAGAAAAAGCTTTAAAAAGAGATAAACGTTGGGGAGCAAGAGACCGTAAATTTGTTGCAGAAACTATTTATGACATCGTACGTTGGAATAGGTTATACGCAGAAATTGCAGAAGTAAAAGCTCCGTATGACAGAGATAATATTTGGAGATTGTTCTCTGTATGGTGTATTTTAAGAGGAATTGCTTTACCAGATTGGAACCAAATTGGTGATGTACCAGAAAGAAGAATCAAAGGACGTTTTGCGGAATTATCTAGAACTAGAAAATATAGAGAATCTATTCCTGATTGGATGGATGAAATGTGTGCTAAAGAATTAGGCGAAGAAATTTGGACCAAAGAAATTGCAGCTTTAAATGTACAAGCAAGTGTAATTTTAAGAACCAATACTTTAAATATTACTAGAGGAGTTCTTCAGAAAAAATTAAAAGCAGAAGGTGTAAATACAGAATTTGTACCAAATCATCCTGATGCCTTAATTTTACCAGAAAGAGCCAATGTTTTTAAAACGGAAGCTTTTCATAGTGGTTATTTTGAAGTTCAAGATGCTTCATCGCAACTTGTTGCTGCCTATTTAGACGTAAAGCCAGGTATGAAAGTTATTGATACCTGTGCAGGTGCTGGAGGTAAAACCTTGCATTTATCTGCTTTAATGGAAAATAAAGGTCAAATTATTGCCATGGATATTTACGAAAGTAAATTGCGTAAATTAAAAGTGAGAGCCAAAAGAAACAAAGCACACAATATAGATATGCGCGTAATTGACTCTACAAAACCTATTAAAAAATTACAAGGTAAAGCAGACAGAGTTTTAATTGATGCTCCTTGTTCTGGTTTAGGTGTTATCCGTAGAAACCC
Source organism: Polaribacter sejongensis (assembly GCF_038024065.1). Taxonomy (NCBI): domain Bacteria; kingdom Pseudomonadati; phylum Bacteroidota; class Flavobacteriia; order Flavobacteriales; family Flavobacteriaceae; genus Polaribacter; species Polaribacter sejongensis. The sequence continues at coordinate 1,641,239 of NZ_CP150667.1, forward strand.
AGATTCTAAATGGAAATTACAACCAGAATTTATAGAAAATATTAAAAAAATTCAACAAGACGTTTTACAACAATATTCTACAATGGTTAAACCAGGTGGAAAAATGGTGTACGCTACGTGTTCTGTATTACCATCAGAAAACCAAGAGCAAGTTAATCATTTCTTAACATCAGATGCAGGAAAAGATTTTACCTTTGTATCAGATAAAAAAGTGTTAGCGCATATTTCTGGTTTCGACGGATTTTATATGGCACTTTTAGAAAGAAAATAATACAACAAAGGGTTATATTTATTGCTGATGTAACCCTTAAATTGCTGAAAAAGAAAGTATTTATTTTTTAACTTAATTTTATATTACATGGTAAAAAAACTACTTCTTTTTATTTTTATTACATCAACTTTAATTTGTTTTTCTCAAGAACAATATTATTATAATGTAGATTTAACCTTAACAGGGATTCAACTAAAAGATGAATTAGCTACAAAAATTATTTCAACTCACACAAGAACATTAGAATACACAAGTGGAGGACCAGATGTTTGGGATGCTACCAAAGCAACTGATGAATATACAGCAAATACAGATAAAGTTGTTTTGTTTTATGGTTGGGAAGAAAGCAGAGATCAAGATGAATCTAACGACAGAACTCGTGATAAAGACTTGCAAGATTGTGGTGAAAATTGTGATAATTTTGTTTGGAATAGAGAACACGTTTTCCCTAAATCTTTAGCAAACCCAGTTTTAGACACAGATATTCCTGGACCTGCTACAGATGCACATCACTTAAGAGCTGCAGACAGAACACGTAATTCTGCGAGAAACAATAGAAAATACGGTAGAGGTTCTGGAAATTCAGGCTTTTCTACAGATACTTTTAGTGGATTAAGCGGTGCAAATACACCTGCCTGGTATCCTGGAGATGAATGGAAAGGTGATGCTGCAAGAATGATTATGTACATGTATTTACGCTATGGAGAGGTTTGCTTACCAACGGCTGTTGGTGTTGGTAGCACAGAATTTACTCCTGATGAAATGATTGACTTATTTTTAGTTTGGAATGCAGAAGACCCTGTTTCTGATATAGAAGTAGCTAGAAACAATTATCATGAAGATACTAGAAACTATGCCGCACAAGGAAACAGAAACCCTTTTATAGATAACCCTTATTTAGCAACAAGAATTTGGGGAGGAACTACTGCAGAAGATAGATGGGGATTATATTCAGGTAGCGATACAGAAGCACCTACAACTCCAACAGATATTACTTTAAATAATATTTCTTTAACAACGATAGACCTTTCTTGGACACCCTCTACAGACAATGTAGAAGTATCCGGTTATAATGTATATGTAAATGATGTTTTAACAGCACAAACATCTAATACAAGCACAACAATAGAAAATTTAAAAACAAATACTTCTTACAGTTTTACAGTTGCAGCAAGAGATATTATTAACAATTTATCTGATGTAAGTGCAACAGTAAATGGTACAACTTTACAAGATATAGAAGCTCCTACTACTCCATCAAATGTTGTTATTAGTAACACTTCAGACTCTTCTTTTAAAGTGACTTGGTCTACTTCTACAGATAACAATGCTGTAGCAAGTTATGAAGTTTATTTAGACGGAACTTTTAAAGCATCTACAACAGATCTTTTTTATACAATAGTTGGTTTAAGTACATCTACAACATACACCGTAGAAGTTTTAGCAAAAGATGTTGATAGTAATATATCTGCAAAGAGTAATGCTGTAAATGCAATTACAACAAATGGAACTTCCAACGGAATTACAGAATTATTTATTTCTGAATATGTAGAACCAATTAAAGCAAATAACAAAGCCATAGAAATTGTAAATTTATCTAGCTCTACAATAAGTTTAGTTGGTTATAGTTTACAAAAACAATCTAACGGAGGTGCTTGGGTAGATGATTTTAGATTAGACACAGGAGACGTTACAAGTATTATTCCTAATGATGTTTTTGTAATTACAAATGCAGATGTATCTGATGAGCACCTTATAGCAGAATCAGATTTATCTGGTCCTATAACTAACGATGCTAATAATTATGGTTCTCCATTAAACTTTAACGGTAACGACCCGGTTGGTTTATTTAAAAATGGTGTTTTAATTGATATTATTGGAGAAGAGGGCAACGGTAATGATCATATAAAAGACAAAACCTATAAAAGAAAAAGTGAAATTTCTGTACCAAACACCGCATATACTACTAGTGAATGGGATGTTTTACCTGCGGAAACTTTTGATGGTATTGGTAGTCATACATCTACTTTAAGTACAAAAATAAACGTTTTTGAATCTTTTAAAATGTTTCCTAACCCAACAAATGGAAACTACGTATACTTTAGTGTTACAGAAGACGCAACTATTAATATTTACAATGTTTTAGGAAAATTAATAAAAACATCAGAAGTTACAAAAAGTAAAAACAACATTGATATTTCTGAACTATCTAGAGGAATTTATTTACTTAAAATTAATTCCGGTAAACAATTTATCATCAAGAAATTAATAAAAAAATAATACAATTACACTTTAACAGAAACCATTTATTTTAAACAGATCGTTTATTTAATTATTACAACCATGAAAAAAAATCTACTTTTATTATTACTTTTTTTAACAACTATTATTTCTGCTCAAGAGCAATATTATAATGGTGTTAATCTAAACCAAGAAGGGTTAGCTTTAAAAGAAGAGTTAGCTAATAAAACAATAGCCGCTCATACAAACATACTATCTTATGGTTGGCCTGCTTTACAAGCAACAGATGTAAACCCAGAAAATGATCAGGAAGTACTCTTAATATATGGATATACAGATTCTACAACTGGTACAACTTCTAGAAGAAGAGGTATAGATGACCACGGAGGTGATTCTGATGAATGGAACAGAGAACACGTGTATGCTAAATCTTTAGGTACACCTAATTTAGGCACTTCTGGTCCTGGAGCAGATGGACATCATTTACGTCCTTCTGATGTTGGGTTTAATAGTCAAAGAGGTAGTTTAAAATTTGCTGACGGATCGGGAAATGCTGGTACTGTTTCTGGTGGCTGGTATCCTGGTGATGAATGGAAAGGTGATGTTGCAAGAATTATGATGTATATGTACATTCGCTATGCAGATCAATGTAAACCAACAGGAGTTGGAATTGGTAGCACTGCTTCTACTCCAGATGATATGATCGATTTATTTTTAGAATGGAATGTAGAAGACCCGGTTTCAGATTTTGAAAGACAAAGAAATACGTACCACGATTCTAGAGAACAATATGCACAAGGAAATAGAAACCCTTTTATAGACAATGCCTATTTAGCAACAAGAATTTGGGGGGGAGATGCTGCTGTAGACTCTTGGGGAATTTATACATCTAATGATGATAAAGCACCAACAGTACCAACAAATGTTGTTTTAAATAACATTACAACTTCTACTATAGATGCAACTTGGTCTGCTTCTACAGACAACGAAGCTGTAACAAAATATGAAGTTTATGCCAACGAAGATTTAAATGGAGAAACTGCTACAACCAGTTACACATTAACTAATTTAAACCCAAACACTACATACGCTATTACAGTTTTAGCCAAAGACATTGCAAATAATGGATCTGCTCAATCTACTGCTGTTAATGCAACTACTTTAACAGACAACACTCCTCCAACAATCCCAACAAACGTTACTATTAGTAATATTTCTGGTACAAGTTTTAAAGTAAATTGGAACGCTTCTACAGATGATACTGCCGTAACTGGTTATGAAGTTTATTTAGATGGAGTTTTTAATGGAACAACTACAAATACAAATTACACAATAACAGGTTTAACTATTTCTACAACCTATAGTGCAACTGTTTTAGCTAAAGATGCAGCAGATAATAAATCTGCACAATCTACAAGTGTTAGTCAAACAACTACAGATGGTTCTGCTGTTGCTAATGAATTATTTTTCTCTGAATATGTAGAAGGTGGTAACTATAGAAAAGCAATAGAGATAGTTAATCTTACAGGTAGTATTGTAGACTTATCTATCTATTCTATAGCCAGACAATCTAAAGGTTCTTGGGAAACTCCTCTAGCTTTAAGTGGCTTTTCTTTAAGTACAGATGATGTTTTTGTAATTACAAATAGTTTTACAGAAAATGAAAAATTAAAAGAAGAGAGCGACTTAGGAATACCAAACCAAACTCCAATGACTTTTAATGGTGATGATAGAATTGGTTTATTTAAAAATGGTAATCTAATAGATATAATTGGGGATCTAGATGGAACATCTAATTTTGCGAAAGATGTAACACTTAGAAGGTTATTATCTGTAACTAATCCAAATACTACGTATACAACTAGTGAATGGGAAGAATTACCTAAAGATACTGTAGATGGAATTGGAATTTACAATTCTGCCACTGCAGATGTAAATTCTTCTATCTTTAACTCTTTTAAAATGTACCCAAACCCAACAGACGGTAATGCCGTTTATTTTAAAATAACAGAAATTGCAGAAGTTAACGTTTACAATGTTTTAGGTAAGTTGATAAAAAAAGCAACTATAAACTCGAACAACAATAGTATAGATACTTCAAATTTAGCTAAAGGAATATATTTAGTTAAAATAAATTCTGAGAATCAATCTATTACAAAAAAATTGATAAAGAATTAATTACCAAATTATCATTAAAAAAGACTGCTTCGGCGGTCTTTTTTTTTGGTTTATAACCTGGTGAATAACTCCTAAATTTCAGTAAATTAAATCATTAGTATTAAATTGAAAAAAAGTAAATTTGCAATTTACAACAACACCCAAATAAAACACGATAATGATTCATTTCTTTGGAAATATAAACAGCAAAGTATTCGCTGTTCAAACATCAGAAAAATTAACTACAGAAACTATTGCTAAATTGACTTGGTTATTTGCCGATCAACCAAAAATAGAAGAAACAACAATAGATGCATTTTTTGTTGGACCAAGAGCCGCAATGATTACGCCTTGGAGTACCAATGCTGTTGAGATTACTCAGAATATGGGGATTTCTGACATCATTAGAATTGAAGAATTTACTGCATCTACAGAAGAATTTTCTGATTTTGATCCAATGATTTCTGAAAAATTTAATGGTTTACATCAAGATTCATTTACTATTGAAATTCAACCAGAAGCAATTTTAGATATTGAAGATATTGCTGCATACAATGTACAAGAGGGATTGTCTTTAAGTGATGAAGAAGTTGAATACTTAGAAGGTGTTGCTACTAAAATAGGAAGAAAATTAACAGATTCTGAAGTTTTTGGTTTTAGCCAAGTAAACTCAGAACACTGTCGTCATAAAATATTTGGTGGAACATTTGTAATTGATGGAGAAGAACAACCTACTTCCCTATTCAATATGATAAAAGAAACGTCTAAACAATTTCCGAATGATATTGTTTCTGCATATAAAGATAATGTTGCCTTTGTAAAAGGGCCTAAAGTGGAACAATTTGCGCCTAAAACGGCGGATAAACCAGATTTTTATCAAACTAAAGATTTTGAATCTGTAATTTCATTAAAAGCAGAAACACACAATTTTCCAACAACTGTAGAGCCTTTTAATGGAGCAGCAACAGGTTCTGGAGGAGAAATTAGAGATCGTTTGGCTGGTGGAAAAGGTTCTTTACCTTTAGCAGGAACAGCAGTATATATGACTTCGTATTCTCGTTTAGAAGCTTCTATAGATTCAGTTAAAAATACAAGATATTGGGAAAATAAATTTGAAGCTAGAGATTGGTTATACCAAACTCCAATGGATATTTTAATAAAAGCATCTAATGGAGCATCAGATTTTGGAAACAAATTCGGACAACCTTTAATTACAGGTTCTGTTTTAACTTTTGAACACGAAGAAAACTCTTCTGTAAGTGACTCACCTGCAAGAAAACTTGGTTTCGACAAAGTAATTATGCAAGCTGGTGGAATTGGATACGGAAAAGCAGACCAAGCTTTAAAAGACACGCCAAAAGAAGGCGATAAAATTGTAATTCTTGGTGGTGAAAACTACAGAATTGGAATGGGTGGAGCTGCCGTTTCTTCTGCAGATACTGGAGAGTTTGCTTCAGGAATCGAGTTAAACGCAGTACAACGTTCGAATCCAGAAATGCAAAAACGTGCTGCAAATGCAGTTCGTGGAATGGTAGAAAGTGAAGAAAATTTTATTGTTTCTATTCATGATCATGGAGCTGGTGGACATTTAAATTGTTTATCAGAATTGGTAGAAGATACAGGTGGTAAAATCGATTTAGATGCTTTACCTGTTGGAGACCCTACTTTATCAGCAAAAGAAATTATTGGTAACGAATCTCAAGAAAGAATGGGATTGGTAATTGCTGATGAGAATTTAGAAACTTTACACAAAATTGCAGATAGAGAACGTTCTCCTATTTACGATGTTGGTGTAGTTACTAGTGATGATCGTTTTACTTTTGAGTCTAAATCTACAGGTGTAAAACCAATGGATTTAGCATTAGAAGATATGTTTGGTTCTTCGCCAAAAACGGTTTTAACAGATAAAACTGTAATCAGAAAATATAAAAATCCTCGTTACAAAACGAAGAATTTAGAAATCTATTTAAAACAAGTTTTACAGTTAGAAGCTGTGGCTTGTAAAGATTGGTTAACAAATAAAGTAGACCGTTGTGTGGGTGGTAAAGTTGCCAAACAACAATGTGTTGGTCCATTACAAATTCCGTTAAACAACGTGGGTGTAATGGCGTTAGATTATAAAGGTAAAGAAGGTGTTGCAACATCAATTGGCCACTCTCCTATTTCTGCATTAATTAGTCCAGAAGCTGGTTCTAGAAATGCAATTACAGAATCTTTAACCAACATCATTTGGGCACCTTTAAAAGACAATTTAAAAAGTGTTTCACTTTCTGCAAACTGGATGTGGCCTTGTAAAAACGAAGGAGAAGATGCTCGTTTATACAAAGCTGTAAAAGCGGTTTCAGAATTTTCTATTGGTTTAGGAATCAATGTTCCTACCGGGAAAGATTCTTTATCAATGAAACAAAAATATACAGATGGTGAAGTTATTGCGCCAGGAACTGTAATTATATCTGCTGCAGGAAACTGTAATGCAATTACTAAAGTTGTAGAGCCTCTTTTACAAGTTAATGGTGGAAATATCTATTATATCAATATTTCTCAAGACGAATTTAAATTAGGTGGTAGTTCTTTCAACCAAACTTTAAATGCGATTGGAAATGAAGCTCCAGATGTTACCAATGTTGAATATGTAAAAACTGTTTTTAACACGATTCAAGATTTAATTAAAGCGGATAAAATTACTGCAGGACACGATGTTGCTTCTGGTGGATTAATTACCACTTTATTAGAAATGTGTTTTGCAGATGTAAATTTAGGAGCCGATTTTAACATCTCTTCTTTAAAAGAAGAAGATCCTATTAAAGTATTATTTTCAGAAAACTCAGGTATTGTTTTTCAAGCAGATGCTTCTGTAGAAAATATTTTATCAGAAAATAATATTGAATTTTTCAATATTGGTTCTGCAAACAATTCAGGAACAGTTACAATTAAAAACAACGAAGATAATTTCTCTTTTGATGTTACAGAAATGAGAGATGTTTGGTATAGAACTTCTTTCTTATTAGATCAAAAACAAACCGCTAATAATTTAGCACAAGACCGTTTTGATAATTATAAAAATCAACCTTTAACGTATAAATTCCCAGAGAGTTTTATTGGTAAACTTCCTATAATTGGAAAAGACAAACCTAAAGCTGCAATTATCCGTGAAAAAGGTTCTAACTCAGAACGTGAAATGGCAAATGCAATGTATTTAGCTGGTTTTGACGTAAAAGATGTACACATGACAGATTTAATTTCTGGTCGTGAAACTTTAGAGGATATTCAGTTTATTGGTGCCGTTGGTGGTTTTTCTAATTCTGATGTTTTAGGTTCTGCAAAAGGTTGGGCCGGAGCATTTAAGTACAATGAAAAAGCAAATACAGCTTTAAAGAATTTCTTTGAAAGAGAAGATACATTGTCTGTTGGTATCTGTAATGGTGCACAATTATGGATGGAATTAGAATTGATTAACCCTGAACATAAAGTTCATGGAAAATTAGGTCATAATGATTCTCAGAAGCATGAAAGTTCTTTTACTTCAGTAAAAATTCAGGAAAACAATTCAGTAATGTTATCTAGTTTAGTAGGAACAGAATTAGGTGTTTGGATTTCTCATGGTGAAGGTAAATTTAACTTACCAGAATCTGAAGAAAACTATAATATTGTTGCCAAATATGGTTACGCAGGATACCCGAATAACCCAAATGGATCTGATTTTAACACAGCAATGATGTGTGACAAGTCTGGAAGACATTTAGTGACAATGCCTCATATTGAGCGTTCTACTTTTCAATGGAACTGGGCCAATTACCCAACAAATAGAAAAGATGAAGTTACGCCTTGGTTAGAAGCATTTGTAAATGCTAAAAATTGGTTGACAAAATAATTTATTTAAAAAAGTAGATCAAAAGGGCTTTTTTAAAGCCCTTTTTTTGGCTCTAAAAATAGAAAATAACAACCCTATTTAATTAAGAAAAATGAGAGTTCCAAAAAAATATCAATTTATAGTTGAAATAGGAAAAGCGTTACACATATACGGTATTCCTTCTTATAAAATTCAATCATACTTGACACAAGTTGCCAAAACAAAAGGCATTACAGGTAGTTTTATGGATTTACCTACTTGGGTGAATTATGTTTTTTATGATGAAAAGAACTCTTATAATTATGTTGAATGCATTCCGCCAGGATCTTTAAATTTAGGTGCTTTTTCTAGAATTGATGAATTGACCAATAAGGTTATTGATTCAGGGATGGAGGTAGATGAAATCGATAAAGAATTAAAGATTATTCATGCAAAAACAAAAGAGGTAAATCATTTTATTTTAACTTTAGCCTATGCCTTTGCTGCCGGTTCTTTTAGCTTAATGATTGGTACCAATTGGATCTCTTTTGCTTTTTCAATACTTCTAGGTTCGCTTACTTATCTATTTGTCTATTTAGCTAACAAATCTAAATATGTAGAAAGTGTTTTAGAATCTTTATGTGCTTTAGTAGTAACCATTTTTGCATGTCTATTAACATTTATTTTCCCCGATTTTAATTTGGGTTTAACCATATTAGCTTCCATAATTATATTTATTCCAGGGTTGGCTATTACTACCGCATTAGAGGAAATAACCTCCAAAAGTTTGGTTGCCGGTGGCGCAAAACTCTTTGATGCAATGGTTGTTTTATTCAAACAATTTTTTGGTGTAATATTAGGTTTAGGCTTAATGACTTCTTTACTTGATATTGATTTAACTCATTATGAATCTAATATGCCACAATGGACAATATTTTGTGCCATACCAATATTTTCTATATGTACTTTACCCATTTTTCAAGTGAGAAAAAAGGATATGTTTTTTGGAATTTTAACAGGTATTTTTGCGTTTTTTATAACTGTTTTTTTATCGTCTGGTTTGGGAATATTGGTAAGTACTTTTATTGGTACTTTAACAGTTGTTGGTATCAGCCGTATATTTGGTAGAATTTCTAAAACACCTAAATCGGTCTATTTAACACAAGGGATTATCATGCTAGTTCCAGGTAGTAAATCTTTTATGGGGTTAAGTAATTCATTTTTTAATCCGTCTATTACTGCTTCTGCAAACTTATTTGAAGAAGTTACTTTTATATTAATGGCTATTATTGGTGGACTCCTTTTTGCGGGGACTTTTAGAGAAAGAAAACCGAAAGAACATCATTTTAAATCTCATTAAAACATAATACTATATAGTTTATAAATAGAAAAGCAGTTTTTAGATAATTCTAAAAACTGCTTTTCTATTTAATCTATTTATTTGTAATTTTTCTTTTTCATTCTAGAGCGCATTTGCCTTCTTAATAATAAAAATCCGTTACTTAATTTTCTTTTTTTCTTTAATACAGGAATACTTAAAGTAACTAATAAGGCAATACAGGCTGCAGATCCTAAACCACCTCCAAAACCATTAAAATAGTTACTTGTATTAAAATAAATAAGTGTAAAAACGACTCCTGAGAAACCTATTAACAAATAATCTGACATAATTTTAGAGGATACCATACCTATAAAAGAAGCACCAAAACAAACTAAGGGCAAATTTTCTGTTAAGTACGCAGAAAATAAATTAGGAAACACTAAAACAAATACTCCCACTAAAACACCAACTAAAGAAGACGACCTAACCGGTCCTTGTTTAAATTTTACTTGTAAAAGAAATGTAACTATAGAAGAAAGTCCTCCTACTATTAACAATATAAAGTTATCTATAGCCATCTAGAAATTATAAAAGTGATAAAGAAAGCAAGGGTAACACCTCCAAAAGCTAAGGTTCCTAATTTACCTCCAAAACCATGAAAAGCATCTTTTGTACCCACTAATAAAAAACCAGTAATAACACTTGCTAATGCTATAAATATATAATCTGGGGCAATATTAACATTTGTCATTCCTACAAACGCTCCACAATAAACAGCAGTAGGCATCCCTTTAATAAAATTATTCTTTTTAAAAAATGAAGGAACAAAGCTAACAACCAAACCTACTAAACTTGCTGCTAAAACACTGCTTAATTTAAATGAAACACTTAAAACATATGTAATAATTGCTCCAAAAAAAACAAATGCAACAGTTAAGACATGTTCTAAATCATGATTTTTAGCTTTTAATGATGTTTTTTTATATCTAATTAAAAGTAATACAATGACCAAAACAACAAATATGGAAACATAAATGTTTTGCTGCTTTTCATATAAAATTGCAGCTAAAAAACCTAAATGGCTTAATAATATTAAACTGAAAGAGAGCTGTTTTACGTGCTTTTTAAGCATAGTCTGTAATTAAATTTATGCGATGCAAAAGTACTTGTTTAAACTTTCTTATTTAAAAGCATTATAATAAAATTTCGAATAATTTATTTAGGAATTTAAAAGTTAAAAAATATTTTTCTTTAAAAATAATTAAGAATATCCCTAACTAAAAAACAGCAAATAGAAAATTCTAAAAGCTTTTTTGCGTTAGGGATTACAGCGGCATCCTTTTTACTTTTTCAGTAAAAAGATATAGCGGAAAGCCCGACCTTTGGGAACGCCATAATTATAAATCAATTTTATGTTGGTAGATTATAGAATAACAATACCCTTTTTTAGTTGCATATTTCCCTTATAAAGAATAGTAGCTTCTCCATAAGAACTAATTTATTCCTTCACTTAATATATATGTAAAACTTTTCTATAGAAACATTAATTTCTTATGTAACAACAGTAGATTCAGTTCTCTTTATAAAAAAAACATTCTATAGGAGTAATGATTATAATTTTGATAAAATAAGAACCAACCTTTATCGTTTCTTGTGCTTTTACATTATTGTTAAAAAGAAAGTAATTGATTTAAGTTTTATGATATTTATTTTAAAAGTGAGTATTAAATGTAGTTTCTAGTTTTAAAACTACGCTATTACTACGTAAAAGACTCTTTCATTTTTAATTTGTTAATCTTTTGTCTATTTTTACTAACATAACAGAAAATATAAAGAGTTTAAACAAAACTTTAATCAATATATCCTTTTGCTTATTAATTCGTACGAATTAATTCTAAAACAAACTTTTAAAAAAAATTACAACTTAACCTTTAGAAGTAATTCTCATAGAATAATAGAAACCGTCATTAAAAATCTAGTTCAAATTTATCCTTATTAGTCAAAAAATAATTAGAAAAATTTAGCTTTAAATAATTGTTTTTAATTGATAAAATTACTCTTATGAATTTAAAATATTATAATACTGGAATAGCTTCTCATCTAGTAGACGAATTCTATAGTATTGAATACTCAAAGAAAATTACGCCTTTTAAAACTACCATAATTCCTATGGCGTATTCTAGTATTGCTTATATTTATTCTGGCAACCAACATATCATACAAAATAGCAATAAGAAAAGGTTAGAAGGACTTACCATATTTGGCCAATTTATAAAATCTTACTCCATTTTAGTAAAAAACACGGGGGCATGTTGTGGTATAAGTTTCAAGCCTACAACACTATTTAAATTAACCAATTTGGATCTTTCTAAATTAGCTAACAAACACATTTCTTTAGATTCAATTGCACCAGATATATCAAAAAAATTAAGTGTTATTTTTATAAATTATGAAGATAATTATGAAAACCTTTTTAAACAGCTTGCTATTTTTCTAAACTCTTTACCAATTATAGAGAATAAAGACACTTTAATTATAGATAAAATTATTGTAGAAATTAATAAAAAAGAAGGGCTACTTTCTGTTAACGACATTTTAGATACTATTCCATTTAGTCAAAAAACATTAGAAACAAAGTTTAAAAAAATGGTAGGTATAACACCTGGAAAATATATTCAAATAAAACGTTTTCTCAATTTAATGAGAAAATATGAAAAAGATCAAATAGACTTAAAAGACTTAATCTATATGTATGATTATTATGATGAATCTCACTTTGCTAAAGATTTTAAATTATTTACCTCAAATTCTTTTAAAAATTATTTTAAAGAAGATTACCTAATTGTAAAACAAGCCTTAAAAAAATAACCCCTTCGATTTTTTACAATATAATATGCTACACTATTTCTATATTTGTTCATTGATATGCTATTTTAAAGTGTTTTGGGGGAAATACTTTAATATTGTTATACAACGTATATTTGCTATGGAGTTTAAAAAGATCAAATTTAATTATTTGGTCTTTTTTGCTTTTTAAAAATAAACACTTCTTTATATTACTTCCATAATTGTTAGTTTATCTTTTTTTTTTGCTAAAGTGTCACAGTTTATAAAATTAAAAGTCATTATTATGTATAACGAATCAATATTCATAAAATGAAAAATAAAAAACTTCTATTTGTAATCACTTTATTTTTAATATCCACCATAACTATTGCTCAAAAAAAAATTGAAGCCTCTAATATTATTAAGGATATTAAAGCAGGAAAATCAATTTCACTTCATAATGCAACTATTATTGGTGTCTTAGATTTTACTTTTATGAATGAAGCTCTTAAAAAAACAACTCATCCAAAGAAAAATAGTTGGTTTAATTGGAACTCTAACAACTCAACAAACGAAATAAAAAAAATAATAGATGTAAATATTTCTTTTACGAACTGCACTTTTAAAGATGATGTTTTAGCATATATTCCAAATAAAGAATCTGAACTAACATTTACAGCTAGTTTTGAAGAGGAAACTATTTTTAAAAACTGCATATTTGAAGATAAAGCAATGTTTAAATACTCTCAATTTGAAAAATACTCAGATTTCTCAGGCAGTGTTTTTAAAGGTGATAGTACTTTTAAATATGCAAAATTTGATAACAAGGTTAGTTTTATCAATACCACTTTCAATGAAATTGCTACATTTAAGTATGCAAAATTTAATCATAATGTCAGTTTTAGTGATTCTACCTTTGAAGAATCTGCAACATTTAAATACACACAAATTTTAAATGGTATATCTTTTAAAAACACTAATTTTAAAGAAGACTTAAACATTAAATACATGAAAGTATCTGGTAATTTCAACATAACTAATATGAAAGTTGGCTATGAAATAGATTCGAAATACACCAAAATAAACGGAAAAAGCTTCAATAAGTCCTTATAAAACACAAAATAGGTATTTATACCTGCTTTAATTTCTATAATAAATTATAAATTTACATCATAATGGAAGAGGTTGGAATTAGGGGGCTAACCAAAACCGTATTCAGCTAGCTTTTTTTTATAAAGGCTAGCTTTTTTTTTACAAAAAAATATTATCAATATTACTAGGATAGATTCACTCTTAAGAATATCTAAATCACAATAAGTAGAATACAATACTCATAAACAAACAATCTATTATTTAGTATTTTAGATATATAGCACTATCAATATTAAATTATTCTTAATAATAAACTCTTATAATAAGTATTTGTTAATTCAATCTAAAATACCTAATTTGCCTACTTCAATTATAATATGATTATATGGCAGTAGAAGTTACAAGATTATTCGATTTTCCTTATTACCAATTAGAAACCTATAATTTAGAAAAAGCATTTAGTTCTAAAGTCAGTGGTAATTGGCAATCTATTACAACACAACAATATATTGATCAAGCAAACCAAGTTAGTAGAGGATTAATAAACTTAGGTGTAAAACCAAACGACAAAATTGCCGTAATTTCATCTACGAATAGAACAGAATGGAACATATGCGATATTGGAATATTACAAACTGGTGCCCAAAATGTACCGATTTATCCAACTATCTCAGAAGAAGATTATGAATATGTATTAAATCATTCAGAATCTATTTACTGTTTTGTATCAGACATAGAAGTTCTAACAAAGATTAATAAGATAAAAAGTAAAACAAGTTTAAAAGCTATTTATACTTTTGATGATATATTAGGTGAAAAAAATTGGAGTGAGATATTAGAGTCAGGTAAAGATACTAGCTCTCAAAATCTTGTTGAAGAAAGAAAAAACAATATAAAAACAGACGATTTAGCTACTTTAATTTATACATCTGGTACCACAGGTAAACCTAAAGGGGTAATGTTATCTCATAGAAATATAGTTAGTGATGTTTTAAGTTCAGAAAAACGTGTTCCTTTTGATTATGGAAAATCTATTGGTTTAAGTTTTTTACCCGTTTGTCATATATTTGAACGTATGATTTTGTACCTATATCAATATTGTGGAGTTTCTATTTATTTTGCAGAATCAATTGAAAAATTATCTGAAAATGCACAAGAAATAAAACCCAATGTAATGACTGCGGTACCTCGTTTATATGAAAAGATTTACGACAAAATAATTTTGAAAGGAGAAGCATTAACCGGTATAAAAAAAGGGTTGTTCTTTTGGGCAGTAAATTTGGGTTTAAAATACGAACCATATGGTGTAAATGGTTGGTGGTATGAAACTCAATTAAAATTAGCTAGAAAATTAATATTTTCTAAATGGCAAGCAGCATTAGGAGGTGAACTAAAAATAATGGTTTCTGGAAGTGCAGCACTTCAACCAAGATTAACAAGAGTATTTGCAGCAGCAGGAATGCCAATAATGGAAGGATATGGTTTAACAGAAACATCTCCTGTAATCTCAGTAAATGACCAAAGAAATAAAGGCTTTAAAGTTGGTACGGTTGGTAAAGTAATAAATAATGTTGAAGTGAAGATAGCAGAAACCGGTGAAATTTTAGTAAAAGGACCAAATGTTATGTTGGGTTACTATAAAGATTTAGAAAGAACTGAAAACGTATTAAAAGGAGGATATTTTTACACTGGTGATAAAGGAGAATTAGATAGCGAAGGTTTCTTAAAAATTACTGGTAGAACAAAAGAAATGTTTAAAACCTCTGGAGGTAAATATGTAGTTCCACCACTGTTAGAAGGAGAATTAAAACAATCCTTATTCATAGAACAAGTAATGGTTATTGGTGAAGGAGAAAAGATGCCAGCGGCTTTTATACAACCAAACTTCGACTTTATTAGAGAATGGATTAAGCATAAAAATTTAAATATTGGTTTGTCTGACAAAGAAATAGCTAGTTCAAATATTGTAATTGAGCGTATTCAGAAAGAAGTAGATAAATGCAACTTAAACTTTGGTAAATGGGAGCAAATTAAACGTTTTGAACTGACCCCAGAAGTATGGTCAATTGAAGATGGTCATTTGACTCCAACAATGAAAATGAAACGTGCGATCATCAAAGAAATCTATAAAGACTTATTTGATAAAATTTATAGAGCATAATTTTATAAAAATTAAAAATTAAAAAATGAGCGTAAGTTAATTATATAACTGTACGCTCATTTTTTTTTGACCTTAAAATATTTAAATAACATATATCCTAAACAAAAAGAGTAAAAGTTTAAAACTGTCTACACACTTAACTTTAAACATTCCGTTACATGTAATAATTAGGGCGTGCCCATTTTAAAAAATATCCTTATTATAAAACCTTAAAAGTACAAATGGTCAGGCTATCCACAAGAAGTCATCGCTCGTACCTCACTGTGTGCTTTTCGTTACTATCCTTCACTCAAAAGAAACAATACCATGAAATAACTAGAACAAACGTTTATATATTTTAATTTCAACTTTTAGCTCCTTTATTAACAATCTCAAAAAACAAATTAAAGCAAAAGGTTGTCTTAAAAAAACTAAACTTAGTCATGCTAAACTTGTTTCAGCAGATAAACAACTTAGTAGAATCCACATAATATAAAAAATAAATTCAGATTGACATAAAACAACAAAGAATAATGTAAGGCTAGTGCTTGTTTGTAACGAGTACCGTCATGTATTAACATATTTTACACCCAGATTGTCTTTTCGACTACTTGAGAAATTCACATAACAATATAAAGTAGTGTATGTTTCCTACCGTCAAAATTGTAAAGGTTAGATAATTATATCTAATGCATTGATTACAGAAAAATGACTATGATTTCCCTCGCTCGTAACTCACTGTGGGCTTTTCGTTACTTTCCTTCACTCAAAAGAAACAATAATACCATGAAATAACTAGAACAAACGTTTATATGTTTTAATTTCAACTTTTAGCTCCTTTATTAACAATCTAAAAAACAAATTAAAGCAAAAGGTTGTCTTAAAAAAACTAAACTTAGTCATGCTAAACTTGTTTCAGCAGATAAACAACTTAGTAGAACCCACATAATATAAAAAATAAATTCAGATTGACATAAAACAACAAAGAATAATGTAAGGCTAGTGCTTGTTTGTAACGAGTACCGTCATGTATTAACATATTTTACACCCAGATTGTCTTTTCGACTACTTGAGAAATTTACATAACAATATAAAGTAGTGTATGATCAAGCATATCAGATTTTTCCTACCGTAAAATTGTAAAGGTTAGATAATTATATCTAATGCATTGATTACAGAAAAATGACTATGATTTCCCTCGCTCGTACCTCACTGTGGGCTTTTCGTTACTTTCCTTCACTCAAAAGAAACAATACCATGAAATAACTAGGACAAACGTTTATATGTTTTAATTTCAACTTTTAGCTCCTTTATTAACAATCTAAAAAACAAATTAAAACAAAAGGTTGTCTTAAAAAAACTAAACTTAGTCATGCTTAACTTGTTTCAGCAGATAAACAACTTAGTCAAAACTCATAATATCAAAAATAAAATCAGATTGACAGAAAACAATAAAAACTAAAGTAAATCTATTATTCGTTTGCAACGAGTACCATCACTAATTAACAGAATAAAGCACTGAACTCCATAAAAAAGATTCACAACAAAGAATAAAACTTTGTCATGCTGAACTTTATTAAGCATATAAACTTACTTGAGTTCAATACTTATAAGAATCTGAAATAAATTCAAATTGACAAAAATAACAATAAATATTTCCAAGGCTAGTGCTCGTTTGTAACGAGTACCGTCAATGATTAACATATTTTACAACCAGTTTATATTTTCAACCTTTCGGGAGAAATCACATAACAATAAAATGTAGTGTATGATCAAGCATCTGAGATTTTTCCTGCCGTCAAAATGACAAGTTAGATAGTTGAATCTAAGCTAGTGCTCGTTAGTAACGAGTACCGTCACAAAATCATACACACAATTTCAGTTTATCACAAAAAAAAACCTCAATTCCAAAGAATTGAGGTTTATAGATACGGAGTTTATTCCGTATTAAAGAAAGGCGGCGACCTACTCTCCCACATAAATGCAGTACCATCGGCGCGATTGGGCTTAACTTCTCTGTTCGAGATGGGAAGAGGTGAGCCCCAATGCTATAACCACCCTAAAATTTTCAGCTAAATTGCTTCAACTGTATAAGTTGACATATGGTAAAATAATATCGTTTTTTTCGTAATAAATAAAGAGTCTGTGCTCCCGCCTTTCGGCGGGAAGCGTACATAAGTCTATGGGTTATTAGTATCACTTGGCTATGACATTACTGCCTTTACACCTATGACCTATCAACGTTGTAATCTCCAACGACCCTTTAAAGAAATCTCATCTTGTGGTGGGTTTCGCGCTTATATGCTTTCAGCGCTTATCCCTTCCCGACGTAGCTACCCTGCTATGCTTCTGGCGAAACAACAGGTACACTAGAGGTCAGTCCAACTCGGTCCTCTCGTACTAGAGTCAGATCCACGCAAATTTCTAACGCCCACAGCAGATAGAGACCGAACTGTCTCACGACGTTCTGAACCCAGCTCGCGTGCCACTTTAATGGGCGAACAGCCCAACCCTTGGGACCTTCTCCAGCCCCAGGATGTGACGAGCCGACATCGAGGTGCCAAACCCCCCCGTCGATATGAGCTCTTGGGGGAGATCAGCCTGTTATCCCCGGAGTACCTTTTATCCTTTGAGCGATGGCCCTTCCATGCGGAACCACCGGATCACTATGCTCTTGTTTCCAACCTGATCGACCTGTATGTCTCTCAGTCAAGCACCCTTATGCCATTGCACTCTACGTACGGTTACCAAGCGTACTGAGGGTACCTTTAGAAGCCTCCGTTACTCTTTTGGAGGCGACCACCCCAGTCAAACTACCCACCAAGCACTGTCCTCATCTCTGAGTTAGACTCTAGATAAGCAAAGGGTGGTATTTCAAGGACGACTCCACAACGCCTAGCGACGCCGCTTCAATGTCTCCCACCTATCCTACACATTACTTATCCAAAGCCAATACTAAGCTATAGTAAAGGTTCACGGGGTCTTTTCGTCCCGCTGCGGGTAATCGGCATCTTCACCGATACTACAATTTCACCGAGCTCATGGCTGAGACAGTGTCCAGATCGTTGCACCATTCGTGCAGGTCGGAACTTACCCGACAAGGAATTTCGCTACCTTAGGACCGTTATAGTTACGGCCGCCGTTTACTGGGGCTTCATTTCAGATCTTCGCCGAAGCTAAACCCTCCACTTAACCTTCCAGCACCGGGCAGGTGTCAGGCCTTATACATCATCTTTCAATTTAGCAAAGCCCTGTGTTTTTGATAAACAGTCGCCTGGACCTTTTCACTGCGGCCCATCCGAAGATGGGCGACCCTTCTCCCGAAGTTACGGGTCTATTTTGCCTAGTTCCTTAGCCATGAATCTCTCGAGCACCTTAGAATTCTCATCCCAACTACCTGTGTCGGTTTACGGTACGGGTTCTTATAATCTGAAGCTTAGAGGTTTTTCTTGGAAGCCCTTAGGCACGCTATCCAATTGTCCGAAGACGCTTGGTACTATCACATTTCACCTAGATCTGCGGATTTGCCTACAGTTCTAATAGCTACATGTTTCAACGAACTATTCCGTCAGTTCGCGGTGCTTTCATTACTCCGTCACCCCATCGCAATTATAAGAAGTACAGGAATATTAACCTGTTATCCATCGACTACTCCCTTCGGATTCGCCTTAGGACCCGACTAACCCTCAGCTGATTAGCATCGCTGAGGAAACCTTAGTCTTTCGGTGTGGGGGTTTCTCGCCCCCATTATCGTTACTTATGCCTACATTTTCTTTTGTAATCACTCCAGCATACCTCACAGTACACCTTCTACGCTGATTACAATGCTCCCCTACCACTAACGTGTCTTTCAACGTTAATCCATAGCTTCGGTAATATGTTTATGCCCGATTATTATCCATGCGAAATCGCTCGACTAGTGAGCTGTTACGCACTCTTTAAATGAATGGCTGCTTCCAAGCCAACATCCTAGCTGTCTAAGCAATTTCACCTCGTTTTTTCAACTTAACATATATTTGGGGACCTTAGCTGATGGTCTGGGTTCTTTCCCTCTCGGACATGGACCTTAGCACCCATGCCCTCACTGCTGAGAAACATTTTATAGCATTCGGAGTTTGTCAGGAATTGGTAGGCGGTGAAGCCCCCGCATCCAATCAGTAGCTCTACCTCTATAAAACTTTTACTCAACGCTGCACCTAAATGCATTTCGGGGAGTACGAGCTATTTCCGAGTTTGATTGGCCTTTCACCCCTACCCACAGGTCATCCAAAGACTTTTCAACGTCAACTGGTTCGGTCCTCCACTGTATGTTACTACAGCTTCAACCTGCCCATGGGTAGATCACTCGGTTTCGCGTCTACTACTACTAACTAAATCGCCCTATTCAGACTCGCTTTCGCTACGGCTCCTTGACTTAATCAATTAACCTTGCTAGAAACAGTAACTCGTAGGCTCATTATGCAAAAGGCACGCCGTCACACCATAAATGATGCTCCGACCGCTTGTAGGCGTACGGTTTCAGGTTCTATTTCACTCCCTTACTTAGGGTTCTTTTCACCTTTCCCTCACGGTACTAGTTCACTATCGGTCTCTCAGGAGTATTTAGCCTTACCGGATGGTCCCGGTGGATTCATACAGGATTACTCGTGTCCCGCACTACTCAGGGTACCACTATCTAAAATTCGCTTACTTTTACGGGACTATCACCCTCTATGGTTTGTCTTTCCAAACAATTCTAATTCACTTATCTTCGAATATCGTGGCCCTACAACCCCTATTTTGCCGTAACAAAATAGGTTTGGGCTAATCCGCGTTCGCTCGCCACTACTAACGGAATCACTATTGTTTTCTCTTCCTCCGGTTACTTAGATGTTTCAGTTCACCGGGTTTACCCCACTTACGTGGTGACATGTCTTCAACATGCCGGGTTGCCCCATTCGGATATCTACGGATCAAAAGGTATGTGCCCCTCCCCGTAGCTTTTCGCAGCTTATCACGTCCTTCGTCGTCTCTGAGAGCCTAGGCATCCGCCATACGCCCTTACTTAACTTATTGTACTTTTTGCTACAGTATGTTTCCATACTATAATGAACTCTTTTATATTTTTATAAAAAAATTATTTAATTAGATTGCTCTAATTGTTCTCTATCTATTTGATTCTTACGATATCATTTTACCAATATGTCAATGAACTTGTGGCGAATCGCCACTGATAATTAAATCAGCAACAACGTTAAGCCGTTGTGGAGAATATCGGAGTCGAACCGATGACCTCTTGCGTGCAAGGCAAGCGCTCTAGCCAGCTGAGCTAATCCCCCATTATGAAATTCAGAATAAATCCTAAATTATGAATGTAGAATCCTCTTACTTCCAGAATTTCCTTAGTACTTTTTTGCTTTTTGTAGTCCCGGGCAGACTCGAACTGCCGACCTCTACATTATCAGTGTAGCGCTCTAACCAGCTGAGCTACGAGACTATAATAGCTTAAAATACTTATATTATAAAATTAACAGCAAAGAGTAAAAATGACCTTTTTTTGTAACTCACCATCTTTCTCTAGAAAGGAGGTGTTCCAGCCGCACCTTCCGGTACGGCTACCTTGTTACGACTTAGCCCTAGTTACCAGTTTTACCCTAGGCGGCTCCTTGCGGTGACCGACTTCAGGCACTCCCAGCTTCCATGGCTTGACGGGCGGTGTGTACAAGGCCCGGGAACGTATTCACCGGATCATGGCTGATATCCGATTACTAGCGATTCCAGCTTCACGGAGTCGAGTTGCAGACTCCGATCCGAACTGTGATATGGTTTATAGATTCGCTCTCTGTTGCCAGATGGCTGCTCATTGTCCATACCATTGTAGCACGTGTGTGGCCCAGGACGTAAGGGCCGTGATGATTTGACGTCATCCCCACCTTCCTCACTACTTGCGTAGGCAGTCTCGTTAGAGTCCCCAACTTTACTTGCTGGCAACTAACGACAGGGGTTGCGCTCGTTATAGGACTTAACCTGACACCTCACGGCACGAGCTGACGACAACCATGCAGCACCTTGTAATCTGTCCGAAGAAAACTCTATCTCTAAAGCTGTCAGACTACATTTAAGCCCTGGTAAGGTTCCTCGCGTATCATCGAATTAAACCACATGCTCCACCGCTTGTGCGGGCCCCCGTCAATTCCTTTGAGTTTCAGTCTTGCGACCGTACTCCCCAGGTGGGATACTTATCACTTTCGCTTAGTCACTGAGCTAATGCCCAACAACTAGTATCCATCGTTTACGGCGTGGACTACCAGGGTATCTAATCCTGTTCGCTCCCCACGCTTTCGTCCCTCAGCGTCAGTACATACGTAGTAGACTGCCTTCGCAATCGGTATTCTGTGTAATATCTATGCATTTCACCGCTACACTACACATTCTATCTACTTCCATATGACTCAAGTCAACCAGTATCAAAGGCAGTTCCATAGTTGAGCTATGGGATTTCACCTCTGACTTAATTGACCGCCTGCGGACCCTTTAAACCCAATGATTCCGGATAACGCTCGGACCCTCCGTATTACCGCGGCTGCTGGCACGGAGTTAGCCGGTCCTTATTCTTACAGTACCGTCAAGCTAGTATACATACCAGTGTTTCTTCCTGTATAAAAGAAGTTTACAACCCATAGGGCAGTCATCCTTCACGCGGCATGGCTGGGTCAGAGTTGCCTCCATTGCCCAATATTCCTCACTGCTGCCTCCCGTAGGAGTCTGGTCCGTGTCTCAGTACCAGTGTGGGGGATCTCCCTCTCAGGACCCCTACCTATCAAAGTCATGGTAAGCCGTTACCTTACCATCTAACTAATAGGACGCATAGCCATCTTTTACCAATAAATCTTTAATTAAAACTCGATGCCGAGTCTCAATACTATGAGGCATTAATCTTCATTTCTAAAGGCTATTCCTCAGTAAAAGGTAGGTTCTATACGCGTTACGCACCCGTGCGCCGGTCGTCATCTGTGCAAGCACAATGTTACCCCTCGACTTGCATGTGTTAAGCCTGCCGCTAGCGTTCATCCTGAGCCAGGATCAAACTCTTCATTGTATATTTTAAATATTTTAATGAATAAGTTTCAAAAGAATTTGTTTAAATAAATCTAAACATGGTTATTCTACTCTTTAATTACGCTGTCAATTTCAATATTTTCAATGAACTTTGTTTTAATCTTAATCAATAACTTAAAAGCTACTTCCTAAATAAAACTTTGTAGAAATGTTAGACTCGAACTAACTGATAATTTTCACTATCATTCCAAATTTTCTTTGATCGTTTTTGCTGTAATTCTTAGCGGCTGCAAACATACAAACTATTTCTAATCTGACAATAAAAAATTAAACTTTTTTTTTTATTTCTTTTTGTTTACTCTAAAACTAAAAAACTCTGAACGTTTTTGCCGAAAATTTCGGACTGCAAACATACAACTCTTTTTAATTATAAACCTAAGGAAATTGTTATTTTATTTTTAATAAAATTTTGACATTTTATTTAGATAAAAGACTAACCCTCACCTTACTTACAACTCCTCAATGAACATTGCTAACTGTGTGATATTACTGTTAGCGGGTGCAAACTTACAACTCATTTTTAATCTAACAACTATTTTTTTACCTTTATTTTAATTTAATTTTACATCACGTTTTAAGAGGCTTGTTTTTAAGGGGTTATAAAGGAAGTTTTTTTGAGGGTTTTTTGAGGGTTTTAGGTTTTGGGGTGGTTTTGGAAGTGGATGCTTGTTTTAAACACATAGGAACATAGAAATCATAGGTTGATTGGAGGTTGTGTTTTAGTGGAAATAGACATTTTTATTGTTTGAGGTTTGTTGAAATATGGGGTGTTCTATGAAATAGTATGGTTGAAATACGTTTTACTTATTGAAGAAAACACTTATTTAAGTGCTAAACCTGTTCTTTATATGATTCTTTTTGTAAAAAAAGTACTTGTGCTGACAACTCTGGAGGTATTTGAAATGAGAATTTCCACAAAGTAATTCTTAAAACCGGAATAATATAAGCTCTTATATATAGGTGCATATTTATAAATAGGATGAGTTCGACGAATTGGGTGCTTTACAAATTACTACTCTAAAAAACTGATGAAACAAGTTTTTTTGACAAATAGAAACATTAGTTCTGGGGTTTTGTTTGGATAATATAGTATGGAATTAAGATGTATTTGGTTGAGGCTTATATGCAGTCTATATGAAAACAAATAGCACTTAAAAATAAAACACTTATTATCAATCCATTAAAACTAATAGACCTCACAGGTTTTAAAAACCTGTGAGGTCTTGGTAATGGTATTGTCCTAAATATTGTAGAAGTAATCTATAATGTTTCTTGCGCATTAAGTCAGTACTTAAATAAAGAAGAATTCTTCAAAAAGAACTTCATTCGGCAAATTAGCTGTGTTAGGGATTGAAACGTCATCCTTTTTATATGATTATTGTAGCGACAGCAGAAATAAGCATACAAAAAGATATAGAGGAAAGCCCGACCACGCTTTTTTCGGCGTGGGAACACCCGTGAAAAATCATCTTTAAAATGTAATATTGAAAATTTAAAACGTGTAACCTAAACCAATTTGTAGTACCCTATTTTTATATGAATGCTCTATAAACGAAGTAGGATAGGCGACCTTAGAGATATCTGATAAACCAAACATATATTTAGTTTCTAAAAATAATCCAAAATTAAAATGATATTCAAAACCCGCCAGTAAACCCGAATCAAAATTCTTATAGCCTTCTATTTCAAATCTATTTGGGTTATCGCTGGTTTTCTCTTTTGAATGTACAACATATCCTAAATAAGTTCCGATATTAAGATAAAAATTATGAAGAACTCTCGTTTTTAAATAAATAGGTAAATTAATTTGATTGATTTCGTGCGCAGTAAAATCTCCTGGTTCTGTATAATTATATACCCATCCCTGTTCTGAATAAACCAATTGGACTTGTAATAAAATATTGTCTTTTACTTCTGTCAATGGAAAGTTAATACCCGCTGCAACATAAAAAGATTTTCGGTTATCGAATTCTCTACTTGAGGACACTCCTCTTTCAATCATTTTAAAGTTTGTGTTGGAAAGATTTAATCCTCCTTTTACAAAATATTTCATTGAAGATTGCCCGAAATTAGATGAACTAGTCATTAAAAGTATAAACAGAATTGCAACTCCTTTTTTCATTCTAAATATTTTTATAATACTAAAAACTTACTATTTTTCTGTGGTGACTTATCTTACCCTACAAAAGTAATTCAATATTAATTTAAGTTGGCATATCAAACATATTTAAATGCTTTTTTAAAATTCCGGATGGCGTACTTTTCGTTTCATCAAAAATTCTGGTATCTCCAAAAAGAATAAAACTATCTCTTGCTCTTGATACCGCAACATTTAGCATGTTTGGTTTATTGTCTCTATCGAAAAATAGAACACCTTCGTCTTCATTAGTATATACTGAACTAAATAAAACAATATTTCGCTCTGCTCCTTGCAAAGCATGTACGGTGCCTAATTTTATTTCGTTCACTTTAAAACCAGATTCTATTAATGCTTTTGAAAGTTCTGTTTTCTGACTAGCAAAGGGCGTAATGATTCCTAAAACACTTTCTATTTTATCTACATTATACGCTTTCTGTATATCTTCTTTGTGTCTATTTATCCATAAAATGATGGCTTTTACCTCATTCATGTTATGGCGACTGTTAAACTTGCGCTCACTATAACCTTCTACATGATACGCCATCATGGACGCAAAAATTTGATCCTCATGCGCTTTCCCTTTCATGGGTTTTAAAATACCATCGTAGGCTAGTTCATTGCAAAATCCTATTATTTCATCATTACACCTTCTATGCTCTAATAATAATAAGCCATTTTCTTTGGTGGTAACCAATGGGGTTTCATATTCACAGGCATTTTGAGCCATTTTCATGATACTTCCGCTTGATGCTAAAAACCCAATGTTATTTAGATATTCTTTTTGCGCTAGATCTGTAACAATATTTTGATTGGTTAAATTTCCGTAATCGATTTTTGGAGGAATAGACCAAATTGGTTCTATTTGCTTTAAATCTCCTACTACAATTGCTTTTTGAGCTAATGAAAATATTGGAATGCTGACTTCTGGCGTTACTTGACCAGCTTCATCAATAATTAATAAATCTAAAAAATTAAATAGCGGCAAGTATTCGAAGATTGGTTTTCCGTTTTCATTCTCTCCTTGAAATTGGCTGAATAAAAAATGAGTTGGAGCTGTATATAAGGTTGCCACAAAACAAGGTGTTAGCATTGCTCTTCGTTTCCATTTTGCAATGACTGTTTTTTCTCCAGTTCCCTTTTCGGTTTCATTTTCTAAAACATCTTCTGTTTCTAGAATCCACCTTGCCTCCCAATAATGGGTCGCTAATAAAAAGGCTTTATGACGTAGGCTTAAATCTATTTCATCATAAAAAAACCGATGTGTTTTATCTGTAGACTCCATTTTTTCATATTCGAACTCCCACATTTGTTCTTCTGAAATAAAAGGATAGCCTGTAACCTCATTTAAATGTTTCCAGTTTTTTAACCTTAAGTTTGATGACAGCGCTAAATTAAAATCTACAATGCATTTTTTTATAAAGACTAGTGCTGTTTTATCATCTGTAAGAGTTTCTTTACTTACAATAAAAAGGTGTTCTGAGTTATTTGAACCTTCTTCTAAATCTACTTTAAAATAGCGTTTTATTTCGTTGATAAAATTACCTTCTTTAGCCAGCGACTTTATCTTAACAATGATATCTCTCCACTCTTGTAATTTTGATATTTTAATTACATTTTTCTTAATGTGGTTTTCCTTGTCTAGCAATAAATTATTCACCTTTTCTATAGAGGATAAATAATCTTGAGAAATTTGCCCCCCCTCCATTAAGTTATCTTCTATCACCGAAATTTCTTCTTGCAGGTGATTACAAATATCTTCTAAAGAGTTTGCACCGAAACCAAAATAATCTAAATATCTACTATAAAAGAAATTCTTGGCATCGTGTATATAATTTTCGTTTTCTAAATCACACAAAGTACCTTCATTACCAAACATATTCCCTTTAAGATAATTGATATCTTTTAACGATTTTTCACTTTTAGAGCTTGATGGTAAATACGTAGCATAGCCATTAAAACCAGGAATCCAGCGTTCGGCTAAATTCCCCATAGTACTTTTAGAATTTATAAAACTATCTATAATGTTGGTTACCGCCTGGTTGTTTGTTGAACAGGCCAAAATAACAGGAGCTTCTTCTCCATTAATCGCCGCGCGCACCACTTCTGTAGCCACCAAACTTTGCAATAAAGTAGTTTTTCCGGTTCCTGGAGGTCCATTTACGGCCGTAATTCCATTTTCTTCTGCTGTTAAATAAGACAATAAGGTTTTACGCTGACTAATAGAAAGCGGAAATTCGTTAGACATTTGCCCTAAATGCAAATGATTGTAATCTAAAAAACCTTTATCGGTAATAGGATCTCTTCGCTCTCTATTTCTTGGGTTTATTATTTTTGAAATTAACGGAAGCTCTTCAGTTTCATTTATTAAATTCTCATACAAAAACAGAATACTTTTTGCTGCTGATATTTTAGAGCTTCTCGCAAAATACGTTACTTTGTTATTGGTTTTATATCCT
Organism: Polaribacter sejongensis; assembly: GCF_038024065.1. Classification (NCBI taxonomy): domain Bacteria; kingdom Pseudomonadati; phylum Bacteroidota; class Flavobacteriia; order Flavobacteriales; family Flavobacteriaceae; genus Polaribacter; species Polaribacter sejongensis. The sequence goes on from NZ_CP150667.1 coordinate 1,668,810, forward strand.
TCTGCCCTATAATCCTCTATACCTATACCCGTAATTTCTGAAAAAACTAAACTAATATACTCCCAATAAGAAGCCCAATCTAATTCTTCTTCCTCTTCTACTTCTGGTTCTTCTAAATCTCTAGCTTCTGCTATTGTTTCTATGGATGAAAAAATAAAATCGTTACCAACCTCTGCTATTGGATCTAAATAATTACGAACTATTAATGGAAATATTTCTCTTGGGGCAGATAATTGACCTAAGCGATTTACTCTTGCCGTGATCCAAAAAGGATGAATTGTTTTTTGTTTGAAATTAGGATCGTCTGTTTGAAAATCTAATTGAAAAGGTGCTATAATAATTTCGGCATCAAATACTTGATGCCAATTATCGCTATCTTTTTTAGCAACTCCTTTTAACCTATTAATTCTTTTCTCTTCTACATCAAGCATTTCAGCAGCATTTTTAGCACTAATGGTTGCTTTGCTTAAATCGCAATAGTTTTGATGAAATAAGTTTTTGATTCTAGAAATGTCTACTGCTAAGTTTTCACTGTCTGTTAAACTGTTTTTATAATAATTTAACCAGTTTTTTACGTTGCTCATGTATTTTATTAGAATTCTTAGGTTAGTAAATTAAAAAAATGGAGTGCGAATATATACTTTTCGTTGTTTATTCTTGATGAAATAGTTGCTATAATTAATGATAAAAATAAGGTTGAATTGTTAATTATTGAAGACTAAGCTATTAATTCTAATAATCCTTTTATTTGAAGTTTTAGCCTTAAAGATTAAGTTTATCTACAATAACACAAAACCTATATAAAACAAAAAACCTTACTATTTCTAGTAAGGTTTAAGTGAGCCCTGAAGGATTCGAACCTTCGACCGCCTCCTTAGAAGGGAGGTGCTCTATCCAGCTGAGCTAAGAGCCCGTAATTTTTAAGTTGTTACGACCAACTGTGTCGGGGTGGCAGGATTCGAACCTGCGACCTCCTCGTCCCAAACGAGGCGCGATGACCGGGCTACGCTACACCCCGAGTGCAATTTCTTAGCGGAGAGACAGGGACTCGAACCCTGGCGACCCTAAGGTCGACAGATTAGCAATCTGCTGCATTACCACTCTGCCATCTCTCCTTTCGGCGTTACATTAAAAACATAACCTTGAAATTGCGAGTGCAAATTTAAGACATTAAAAGGATTACACAAGTCTTTTTTGATTTTTTTTAAAATTATTTTTTTTATTCTGGATATTCGACCCTTAAATGATAGATATTCATTAGCTTTTTCTTGATCACTTTCTTAATAATCTCTATCTCTCTAAAGGTTATATTAGAGTTCAAAAACTGATTATCAGCCATTTGTTTACTTATAATTTTATCTATCAAGTTACTAATAGATAAAGCTGTAGGTTTTGTTAAACTTTTAGACGCAGCTTCCGAAGCATCACACATCATTAAGATTGCTGTTTCTTTTGAAAAAGGAATAGGTCCTTGGTACTGAAACTTCTTTATATCTACTTTTGTATCGGGATTCAGTTCTTGTTCCTTCTTATAAAAATAATAGGTAGAACTTGTACCATGATGCGTTCTTATAAAATCGATTATTCTATCTGGTAATTTATATTTTTTAGCTAACTCCACCCCTTTTATAACATGATCTGTAATTATTTTAGAACTATCTCTTGCTGATAAATCGTTGTGAGGGTTAACACCTGTAGATTGATTCTCTGTAAAATACATTGGATTTAATATTTTACCAATATCATGATACAAAGCACCTGTTCTAACCAACATAGAGTTCGCTCCTATTTCATTGGCCGCAGCTTCTGCTAAATTAGCGACTTGCATGGAGTGTTGAAACGTACCTGGAGCTTTTTCATTTAACTCTCTTAAAAGCTTCGCATTTGTATTAGAAAGCTCTAATAAAGTAATATCAGAAACCAAACCAAAAACCTTTTCATACATATATATAATAATTATTGATAAAAAGGATAACAAACCATTGGCTGCAAAAAGCATAAAGTAATTCCAGTTTATTTGAGAAGCATTTCCTTCTCTAATAATTGAAAAGGCAAAATAAGTTATCATATAGATAAGTGTAATTTGCGCTACAGAAATAAACAAGTTACCTCTTTTATACAACTCAGAAACCGTAAGTATCGTCACCATACCCGCAATGATATGTAAGTAGATAAATTCAAAACTATTTGGTACAATATATCCTAAAAGCAATACTGTTAAAACGTGTGTAAACAAGCCTAAACGCGCATCAAAAAAAGCTTTTAAAACTATGGGAAGTACACTTAAAGGAACAACATACAAATAATCTGCATTGTATTTAATAACCAATGTTTGTATAAAAATCATTAAAAAAACATTGAAAAAAATAAAGGTTACCTGGTTATTATTGTCATATATTTCTACTCGATACTTTTTTAAGAATAACAAAAGCATCAATAAAGCTAGAGAAACTAAAATGGTATATCCTAAAATAATCCAATTATAATTTGAGTCCGTCCAAACCTGAGATTCAGATTCAGTTTTTAAAGAATTTAATATCGCTAGTTTTTTCCCCTCTACAATATCTCCTTTTAAGATAATTAATTTACCCGCTTCTACAATTCCTTTTGTATAAGAAATATTTTTTATAGCATTTTCAATTACTTTATCAGTATAAATTGTATCAAAATAGATATTGGGTTTTATAATTTCTGATAATAAATCTAATAATATTTTTTTACCATAAAAAGATCTTTCTGCTTCTAAATTACTTCTAATTATTTCTAAAACCTCTTTAGATGTTAGCAGGTTTTTAAACAAGATATCTTCTACCTCATTCCCTTTTCTAAGCGCAACTATTTCATTTTTATTTGATACCCTTTCTTGACTTACCACCTCTAAAAAACCTCGTTCATAGATATTATCTATAACTTTTTGACCAATTTTAGATATGTTCACAATCTCATCTGAACTTAAAGAATCTGATTGTTTTAATAGCGAAATCCTTCTTTTATAATTTGATTTCACATCCTTTTCAACATCAAAATCTTGTAAAAAATAAACTTTTGAGTTCTCTGAAATTTGTTTCTTTTCTAATGTAATTTCTTCTGCAGTTTTTTGAATAGAAAAATCAAAAGGCGCATATAAATTATCATATTTCCAAAGTTGCCCATTATTAAAATCATATTTAAATTGCCCGCCTTTTGGAAACAAATAAACAATTGCAATAGTGGCAACTAAAAACAAAATTACCTTATAAATAATGGCATTGTTTTGGTACAGTTTATTAACTATATTACTCATAGAACATATCTTCTTACTACAAACTTACCATAAAAAAGTTAAGCTCAAAAATTCAAGTTGAATAATAAAACTTAAATTGATTAAAAATAGTTAATTTAGCACAACAAATCTTACTCAAAATAAACACTATATTTATGAAAGAAGTCGTAATTGTATCTGTAGCTAGAACTCCAATTGGAAGCTTTATGGGAAGTTTATCTACCATTCCTGCTCCTAAATTAGGAGCAATTGCTATAAAAGGAGCCTTAGAAAAAATAAACTTAAACCCTAATTTGGTTGAAGAAGTTTTTATGGGTAATGTTGTTTCTGCTGGCTTAGGTCAGGCGCCAGCAAGACAAGCAGCCATTTTTGCAGGAATACCTAATACAGTGCCTTGTACTACCGTAAATAAAGTATGTGCTTCTGGTATGAAATCTATTATGTTAGCAGCACAAACCATTGCTTTAGGTGATGCTGATATTGTGGTTGCAGGTGGTATGGAAAACATGAGTGCTATTCCGCATTATCAACACGCAAGAAAAGGTACAAAATTTGGAGCAATAACGATGGAAGATGGACTTCAGAAAGATGGCTTAGTAGATGCTTATGATAATGTTGCAATGGGTGTTTGTGCAGATACTTGTGCTAGTGAATATGGTTTTTCTAGAGAAGATCAAGATGCATTTGCTGTACAGTCTTACAACCGTTCTGCAAAAGCTTGGAGTGATGGAAAATATGCTGATGAAATTGTATCTGTAGAAATTCCTCAAAGACGAGGAGAACCAATACTCTTTTCTGAGGATGAAGAATACAGCAATGTAAGAATGGATAAGATTCCAACCTTAAGAGCTGCTTTTACAAAAGACGGTACTGTTACCGCTGCAAATGCTTCTACCATTAATGATGGTGGTGCTGCACTAGTATTAATGTCTGCAGATAAAGCAAAAGAACTAAATATTACACCTTTAGCAAAAATACTAAGTTATGCCGATGCTGCTCATGAGCCAGAATGGTTTACAACTGCACCCGCAAAAGCATTACCAAAAGCCTTAGCGAAAGCAAATATTTCTATTAATGATGTAGATTACTTTGAGTTAAACGAAGCTTTTTCTATTGTTGGTTTAGCAAATATGAAAATTTTAGGCATTACAGATGATAAAGTAAATGTAAATGGTGGGGCTGTTTCTTTAGGTCATCCATTAGGGGTTTCTGGAGCCAGAATAGTAATTGCTTTAACCTCTATATTAAAACAAAATAACGCTAAAATTGGCGCTGCTGCAATTTGCAATGGTGGTGGTGGAGCAAGTGCATTTGTTATAGAAAGAATTTCGTAAAAGATTTAATTCAACATTTAAAACTTATAACTTGTTATACGGCATTTGTAATTTAAGCATTGTTCCTTTAAGAGCAGAAGAATCTAACCAATCAGAAATGACGAGCCAGGTTTTATTTGGTGAAGCTTTTGAAGTGATTGAAAAACAGAAAGAATGGAGTAAAATCCGTTTGACTTTTGACAACTATGAAGGGTATATAGATAATAAACAGTATACAGAAATCTCTGCTGATTTCTATTCAAAACTAAAAACTGAAAAGCAATATTTTTCAGGGGAAATGATTGATTTTATTACCAATAGTAAAAATGAGTTAACCACCATACCTTTGGGATCTAATTTACCTTTTTATAATGCAGGGAAGCTTCAAATAAACTTAGAATCATATACATATGAAGGTGCTATTTTATCAGAAGAAAAATCTAAAAATAAAATTGCACAAACTGCTTTTAATTACCTAAACACGCCTTACTTATGGGGAGGAAAAACACCTTTTGGTATTGATTGTTCTGGTTTTACACAAATGGTATATAAGCTTTGTGGATACCAACTTTTAAGAGACGCTAATCAACAAGCTACACAAGGTGAAGTTTTAAGTTTTATAGAAGAAAGTGAAGCTGGTGATTTGGCTTTTTTTGATAATGAAGAAGGAGAAATTATTCATGTTGGAATCATTTTAAGCGACTACCATATTATACACGCCCATGGTAAAGTAAGAATAGACACTTTAGATCATAGTGGTATTTTTAATGCCGAACTTCAAAAACATACACACAAGTTAAGAATCATAAAAAAAATGATATAAAAAAAACCGAAACTAAAATTAGTTTCGGTTTTTTTATAAAATTGAAAGTCTTAATTATTGACCTCTCATCTCTTTATAAACTGGTCTTAAAGCATCTGCTTCAGTAGTCATCTCTAAGGTATCATAAATATTTAATAAAGAACTTACAGTTCCTTCTGTTCTCTCAAGCTCATCTGCTTTAATAATATAAGGTAAAGCTTCTTTACAGATAACTTTTAACTCACCTTCTAATTCTGTATATTTCTTTTCATTCGATAAATTTTCATTCATCTCATTAATAACAGCTATTCTTTTATTTAAAATAGTAACTCCTAAATTTAAATAAGCATCTCCGTATTCTGGATCTAATTCAATCGCTTTTTCATAAAATCCAATTGCTTCTTCAATATGGTTTTCTTGAGCATTTACAACACCTAAGTTAAAAAACAACGTTGGGTTTGTAGGATCAATTTCTACAGCCTCTTTCATTAACTCTCCAAATTTATCCATTTTTTCAAGTTCAATGTACATTTGAGCTTGGTTTAATAATAAATTGATGTCTTTAGGATTCGACTTTCTAGCTTCTTCTAAGGCAGCAATTGCTAATTCTGGTTTCCCTTGATTTACATAAATGTAACCAATATTTTTAGTAATTTCTGCTTGTTTAGATGCTGTCGTTTTTTCACTTGGTTTTGTGTATTTACCAAACTTAACCATTGCATCTCTATTAGCCTTAGTTCCTAAATCTTCCTCTTCACCTGTTTCTTTATTAACAGCAATATATTGAGTTGAAATACCTGTATAATTAATATCTTGTAACTCTTTATAATACTTTAAAGACCCATCATAATCCTTAGCTAAAGAAGAACTTAAAGCTGCATTGTATAAGAAAGAAGTATCTTTAGGGCTTAATTTATATGTTAAATAAAAATCACTTGTTGCATTTTTATAGTCTTGCTTGTTGTATGCTTCAATTGCATTTTTAGAAACAAATTGAACCAATTCATTTAACTTAGGCTCTGCTTCTTTAGTGTATTTTTGTTTCCCTATTTCCTTTTCGTAAGCAATTAATTTATTATAAGCTTCTGCTGCTTTCTCTGCATTCGATTTACCATAAGCAGATCCCTTTAAAAAGAAATATTTTGCTTTATATTTTGAATCCATTGAATCTTCTGTAGCCTCTAAACCAGCCAATGCTGCTTTTGCTTCTTTAAATTGACCTTTTTTTATTGCCTTTTCAGCAGCTTTAATTTCATCTTTTTGCGCAAAAGAAGCTATTGATAAGAAACCAACTGTTAACGCTAATATTTGATTTTTCATTTTACTAATTATTAATTTATTGTTATTCTTGATTTTCATTTGAATCATTTTCAATTTCCGTGCCATTCTCTGTTTCGCCTTCAACCTCATCTCCTTCAAGCTCTTCTACAACCTCTTCTTCATGAGCAACTTTAGCAACTGCAGCAATACTATCTGAATCTTTAATATTAATTAAACGAACTCCTTGCGTTGCACGCCCCATTACTCTTAAATCTTCTACAGCCATTCTAATCGTTAATCCAGATTTATTGATAATCATTAAATCGTTAGAATCATCTACATTTTTAATAGCTACTAAATTACCTGTTTTTTCAGAAATATTTAAAGTTTTAACACCTTTACCTCCTCTATTGGTAACTCTATAATCTTCTAATTTAGAACGTTTACCGTATCCTTTTTCAGAAACTACAAGTATATTGCTCTCCATATCATTTACAGCAACCATACCTATTACTTCATCATTTTCATGCTGTAAAGTAATACCCCTTACTCCAGAAGCAGTTCTACCCATTGGGCGCGTTTTTGCTTCTTCGAAACGAATAGATTTACCAGATGCCAAGGCTAACATAACTTGACTGTCTCCAGTTGTTAACTTCGCTTCTAATAACTCATCTCCATCCTTAATAGTAATTGCATTAATACCATTTGTTCTTGGTCTAGAATATTGCTCTAAAGAAGTCTTCTTAACCTGACCTTTCTTTGTTGCCATAATAACATAATGGTTATTTACATACTCTTCATCTTTTAAATCTTGAGTTACTAAAAATGCCTTTACACTATCATCTTGTTCTATATTTATAAGGTTTTGCATTGCTCTACCTTTGGTGTTTTTACCACCTTCAGGAATTTCATATACGCGCATCCAGAATACTTTTCCTTTTTGCGTAAAGAACATCATATATTGGTGGTTTGTACCTACAAATAAGTGCTCTAAGAAATCTTCATTTCTTGTAGTTGCTCCTTTTTGGCCTCTACCTCCTCTATTCTGAACCTTATACTCTTCTAAATTTGTACGTTTCAAATATCCTGCGTTAGAAATAGTAACCACAACTTTCGTATCAGGTATCATATCTTCTATTCGCATATCTCCACCAGCAAACTCTATTACAGATCTACGCTCATCACCATATTTATCTTTAATAAGCGCTAATTCTTCTTTTATAATATCGTATCGTCTTGGCTCGTTTGCTAAAATATCTTTTAAATCAGTGATGGTTAACATAATTTCATCATACTCAGCACGTAATTTATCTTGCTCTAGTCCTGTTAATTGACGCAAACGCATTTCTACAATTGCCTTCGCTTGAATTTCAGATAACTCAAAACGCTTAATTAAACTTTCTCTAGCTTCATCGGCATTATTAGAAGCTCTAATAATTTTAATTACTTCATCAATATTATCCGAAGCAATAATTAATCCCTCTAAAATATGTGCTCTAGCTTCTGCCTTTTTAAGTAAAAACTCAGTTCTACGAACAATTACTTCATGTCTATGTTCTACAAAATAATGAATTAATTCTTTTAAGTTTAATTGTTCTGGTCTTCCATTTACCAAAGCAATATTATTTACACTAAAAGAAGTTTGTAATTGAGTGTATTTAAATAATTTATTTAAAACAATGTTAGGTATTGCATCACGTTTTAAAATGTACACAATACGCATTCCGTTTCTATCAGACTCATCACGAATATTCGCAATACCAGATATTTTTTTCTCATTAACAAGATCAGCAGTTTTTTTAATCATTTCTGCTTTATTCACTTGGTAAGGAATTTCCGTAACAATAATACACTCACGTCCCTTCACCTCTTCAATAACAGCTTTAGCACGCATTACAATACGTCCACGACCTGTATGAAATGCATCTCTAACACCATCGTAACCATAAATAATTCCTCCTGTAGGAAAATCTGGTGCGGTAATGTGCTGCATTAATTCATCGATCTCAATATCTCTATTATCAATATATGCCATGGTACCATTTATAACTTCAGTTAAGTTATGTGGTGCCATGTTTGTTGCCATACCTACTGCAATACCAGAAGCTCCGTTTACTAATAAATTAGGAATACGAGTTGGTAAAACGGTTGGTTCTTGCAAAGTATCATCAAAATTTAATCGATGATCTACTGTTTCTTTTTCAATATCAGCCAACATGTCTTCTGATATTTTTTGCATTCTAACCTCAGTATAACGCATTGCTGCTGGCGAATCTCCATCTACAGAACCAAAGTTCCCTTGACCATCAACCATCATATAACGTACACTCCAGCTTTGTGCCATACGCACCATAGAATCGTATACAGAAGTATCTCCGTGTGGGTGATACTTACCTAAAACTTCCCCAACAATTCTTGCGGATTTTTTATACGAACCTGTAGCTTTAATCCCTAACTCATGCATACCAAACAAAACCCTTCTATGAACTGGCTTTAAACCATCTCTTACATCTGGTAATGCTCTTGAAACAATTACTGACATCGAGTAATCGATGTACGCAGCTTTCATCTGTTCTTCAATGTTAATCGGAATTAACTTTTCTCCGTCTGCCATATTTATATTTGATTAATTTTACGTCATTTTTTTAAAACAAGGCAAGTTACTATTTTTACTTGTTTTTACAAAGGTTTTAGCACTTGTAATTCAGTAGAGTTATCAACATTACTTCATAATTTTTAACAAGAATTTATTTGCTTGATTTACAAGAGTTTTCTACCTTGGTATCTTAGTCAAACTGTCAGTTTTTTAGCATTGGCATCTTTTTTGTAATTATCTACAAAAAAAAAGGACTAAATTTACAACACATCAATAATAGACAGATAGAAATATGGACGATAATTTTTCACCAAAGGTTAGAGATGTAATTACTTTCAGTAAAGAAGAAGCGCTACGTTTAGGGCAAGAATTTATTGGAACAGAACATCTTTTACTAGGTTTAATAAGACAAGGAGAAGGAAAAGCAATAGAAATATTAACAGCATTTGATGTTGATTTTGTTTTATTGCGTAAAAAATTAGAACAATTAAACCCTGTAACTCCAACGTTTACAGAAAGTACAGATAAGCCGAGTTTACGATTAACAAGACAAGCTGAAAAAGCCTTAAAAACAACTTTTTTAGAAGCTAAATTATATCAGAGCGAATCTATAGATACGGCACATTTATTACTTTGTATTTTAAGAAATGAAAACGACCCAACTACAAAGTTAATTCACAAATATCATGTAAATTATGATGAAGCTAAAACGCTTTATAAACAACTACATGTAGATGATATAGAACTACCTATAAACCCTGTTGCAGAGACACCTTCTGATGATGAATTTGCTTCAGAAAGATCGAATCCTTTTGACCAACCTCAAAAGGGAAAAACTGTAAAAAAATCGAAGACTCCGGTATTAGATAATTTCGGTAGAGATTTAACAGATTTAGCAGAAAAAGGAAAATTAGATCCAGTTGTTGGTAGACAAAAAGAAATAGAACGAGTTTCTCAAATTTTAAGTCGTAGAAAGAAAAACAATCCAATGTTAATTGGAGAACCAGGTGTTGGTAAATCTGCCATTGCAGAAGGTTTAGCTTTGCGAATTATTGAAAGAAAAGTGTCAAGAATTTTATTTGACAAACGTATTGTTTCTTTAGATTTAGCAAGCTTAGTTGCTGGCACAAAATATCGCGGTCAGTTTGAAGAGCGTATGAAAGCCTTAATGAATGAACTTGAAAAAAATGATGATATCATTCTTTTTATAGATGAAATTCACACCATTGTTGGTGCTGGTGGAGCAACCGGTTCTTTAGATGCTTCTAACATGCTTAAACCTGCTTTAGCAAGAGGAGAAATACAATGTATTGGTGCAACTACGTTGGATGAATTTAGAACAAATATCGAAAAAGATGGCGCCTTAGAACGTCGTTTTCAAAAGGTAATTGTAGACCCAACTTCAGTAGATGAAACGATACAGATTTTACAAAACATAAAAAATAAATACGAAGAACATCACCATGTAAATTATACAGATGATGCTATTGAAGCTTGTGTAAAATTAACAAACAGGTACATGACCGACAGATACCTACCAGACAAAGCTATTGATGCTTTAGATGAAGCGGGTTCTAGAATTCATATCACAAACATTGTTGTTCCGCAACAAGTTTTAGAACTAGAATCTAAGTTAGAAATTATTAGAGATCAAAAAACTAAAGCTGTAAACGGACAGAAATATGAAGAAGCTGCTAAGTTACGCGACGATGAAAAAAACATGGAAGCTGCTTTAAATTCTGCTCAAAACCAATGGGAAGAAGATTCTAAATTAAATAGAGAAATTGTAACTGAAGATAATGTTGCAGAAGTAGTTTCTATGATGACTGGAATTCCTGTAAATAGAGTTGCAGAAGCAGAAACCAATAGATTACACGAATTACCTGCCTTAATTAAAGGAAAAGTAATTGGACAAAATGAAGCGGTTACCAAAGTGGTAAAAGCAATACAACGTAATAGAGTTGGGTTAAAAGACCCTAACAAACCAATTGGTTCTTTTATTTTCTTAGGACAAACGGGTGTTGGTAAAACGCAATTAGCTAAAGTTTTAGCACGTGAGTTATTTGATTCTGACGATTCTTTAATTAGAATTGACATGAGTGAATATATGGAGAAGTTTGCTATCTCTCGTTTAATTGGAGCGCCTCCAGGATATGTTGGTTATGAAGAAGGTGGACAGTTAACTGAGAAGGTGAGAAGAAAACCATATTCTGTAGTCTTGTTAGATGAGATAGAAAAAGCGCATCCAGATGTGTTTAATATGTTGCTACAAATTTTAGATGACGGTCACATTACCGATAGTTTAGGTAGAAAAATCGATTTTAGAAATACCATAATTATTATGACTTCTAATATTGGTGCACGTCAATTAAAAGACTTTGGTGGTGGTGTAGGTTTTGGTACAGCTACTAAAGCAGCACAAGCAGATGAACATGCAAAATCTGTACTAGAAGGTGCTTTAAAGAAATCTTTTGCTCCGGAGTTTTTAAATAGAATAGATGATGTAATTGTATTTAACGCTTTAGAAAGAGATGATATTCACAAAATTATAGATATCGAGTTAGATAAATTATTACATAGAATATCAGATTTAGGCTACACTTTAAACTTAAGCGAAAAAGCAAAAGATTACATTGCAGACAAAGGTTTTGATAAAAAATATGGAGCAAGACCACTTAAAAGAGCGATACAGAAATACATTGAAGATGCTTTAGCAGAGGAAATAGTAAACTCTAAACTCTATGAAGGTGACACTATACATATGGATTTGGATGAGAAAGAAAATAAACTCACCATTACCATTGAAAAAGGTGAAAAGAAACCTGAAACAAGGACAGAGACCGAAAAGGAATCTTAAAAATTATAAAAATCCCAAACGAAAGTTTGGGATTTCTTTTTTCTATCAAAGAACAATTTACCCACTATTGTCTTTTAATTGAAATAGGCTAACTTTGCTTATTTATAATTAAAATGAAATCTATTTACATACTTTTATTTCTAGCTTTAATAGGCTGTACTTCTTTAAAAAAGAATATGACCAACAATTCTACCATTGAGGAAACTAAACCTCTGATATCTAAAATTATTTTCTTAAATTATAAAGTTTCTAAGGATAAAAATATAGAACTTACTTTTATTGATAAAATAATTACAGAAGGAAGTCTTAAAAAGAATTTCCAAAAAAGAACAGATAGTAATGCAGGAGATTTAATCTGTATTCAACAAGATATAAATTCTTTAGGTATTGATAGTATTCAGATAGAAAATCCATTAATAAAAAACTTCGAATACATAGATGATTTTGGTAAATTAAGTCGAAAAACAATTGAATTAGACAGCACTACCCTATCTATTCGAATGGATTTAAAACCACAAACAAAATTTATAACACTTAAATTACTAAGTGAAACCAATAACAGTCTTTTAAAAATACAATTATGAAAAAAACACTACTCTTATCTATTCTATTTTTGTGCGCATCTGTTACCGCACAAACTTTTGATGTAACCACAATTACACAGTCTGGTTCTAATGATAGTAGAATTAATGTTGTAATTCTATCAGATGGATATCAAAGTACAGAGCTGAATCAATTTATAACGGATGCCACTAATTTTTCAAATGCTCTATTTTCAGAAACACCTTATAAAGAGTATAAAAATTACTTTAATGTCCATGCTATAAAAGTACCATCTAATGAAAGTGGAGCAAAACATCCACGTACAGCATCAGATGAAAATACTTCTAACAATCAACCTGCAGCTACTGTAGATAATTATTTTGAATCGACTTTTGATGCATATGATGTTCATAGACTTTTAGTAGCTAACAACGCTATAGTAAACACTGTTTTAGCAAATAATTTTCCTAATTACGACATTGTTTTAGTTTTAGTAAACAGCCCTTATTATGGTGGTAGTGGTGGTGAAATTGCCGTAGCATCATTGCATGCATCAGCTAACCAAATTGCCATTCATGAGTTAGGACACTCTTTTGCAAATCTTATTGATGAGTATTACCCTGGAGATATTTATGTAAGAGAAGGCATAAACATGACCCAAGAGACAAACCCAACAAATGTGAAATGGAAAAATTGGATGAACCAAAATGGAGTTGGTATTTATCCGCATGGCACATCCGGAACGGCTGCTAGCTGGTATAAACCGCATCAAAATTGTAAAATGGAATCTTTAAATAGTCCTTTTTGTTCAGTTTGTACAGAGGGAACTATAGAACAAATACACTCTTTAACTTCGGTAATAGAAAACTATTCTCCACAAAACACAGGTTCTATAGATTTATCTACAGTTTTAGATTTTACAATAAACACTATAAACCCACTTCCAAACACCTTAGACATTACATGGACTTTAAACGGAACAGTAATAAATAGTAAAGACTATACGGTCTCTATTTCAAAAGAAGATTTAACGAGTGGAAATAATCAACTACTGGCAACTATTGAAGATAAAACTACATTACTTAAAGTTGACAATCATGAAACGGTACATTTCTCTACGACACTTTGGAATATAAATTCTAGCACTTTAAGTATCGATGATATTTCAACAAATAGTTTTGACATAAAACTATTCCCAAACCCTACTCAGAATATTTTATATTTTGATATCACCAACAATAATGAAGACTATAACGTGTTTATTAGTGATATTTCTGGAAAGCAATTGATTCATAAAAAAATGAATAACGTAGGCGAAAATCAAAATATACGAATAGGCACACTGCCTTCTGGAGTCTATTTTATCAACTTTACATTTGCAAACGGATTACATATTTCTAAGAAAATAGTTAAAAAATAAAAACAACCCTTATTTTAAAACATAAAATTAATTTCAAAGAATCTCAAAATGTACATTTTGAGATTCTTTTTGTTTAAACCTTTTCATTTTATTAACAAACCCACATCCTATTTAACTTCTTATTTATTTTAAAAAAAACTAACTTAGCAAACGACACATATATCTCATTAATCTGTATTTACAATAATGGAAAATATAAAATATTACACCCAATTAAAAAGTTCTAGTAAAACACTCGTTGATTTATTAGCAGATGAATCTGATTTCTCTGAATTACCAAATACTTGGCATGTAGTAGTTGTTGATGTTAAAAATTCTACCAAAGCTGTTGATGAAGGCAAACATCATCAGATAAACTTAACAGCAACCGGAGCAATAATTTCTGTATTAAACACCATTAGAAAAGAAAAGAAAAACATAGAAATTCCATATTTTTTTGGAGGAGATGGCGCTACTTTTATTATACCAACACTACTTTTAAATAAAATTACATTGGTTTTAGAAAACTACAGTCTTCATATTAAAAAAAACATCGATTTAATACTTAGAGTTGGACATATTTCCATAAAAGAATTATCAGAAAAAAAAGCCAATTTAAAAATAGTAAAACACCAACTAACAGATCAATTAGCTATTCCTATTATTTTAGGAAACGGTTTAAAAAAAGCAGAAGAAATCATTAAAAGTACTTTTACAAAAATAGAAGATATTGATTTTAAAAAAGACCTTTTAAACTTAGAAGGAATGGAATGTAGATGGAAAGAAATAAACCCAAGACAAACCCAAAAAAAAGTGATTTGTTTATTGTTAGACACGGTAAACGAAAATGATCAAAGAGCTATTTATAGAGATGTACTTACAAAAATGGACACTATTTTTGGCACCTTTAACAATAGGCAACCTATAAAATCGAAAAACTTAAAATTAAACTTTAGCATTTCTAAAATATGGGAAGAAATGAAAGTGACGCTCGCCAATAAGAACTTAAAATATTTATTAAAAAATTGGTTTAAAACTTTAATTGGTAAATGGTATTTTAATATGTCTGAAGACGGAAAGCAATACTTAAATCAAATTGGTCAATTATCACATACCTTTATGTTAGACGGTATGATTAATACAATATTTACAGCAGAACAACCTAAAATAGACTTATTTATAATCTACCTGAATCAACTAGAAAAAGAAAATAAAATTGTTTACGGCATTCATGTAACACACGCCTCCGTAATGTCTTGTTACGTATTAGACAGAAAAACAAAACACGCACACTTTATAGACGGTACAGAAGGAGGCTACACAACTGCTGCCAAAATGTTTAAAGTAAAAATGAAGGCATTAAATTAGTTTGATTGTTCTATTTTGATAAAAAACAAATATTTAGTACTTGTTGATTTTATGAAACCAAAAAACTAACTTTACTTTTTAAATTATAATTAATAGAATTGCAGACACCGAACATACTTCTGTTCGCTGCAATTACAAAACAAAAAAATGGCCCAAAACAATATAAATTTAGCAGTACTTATAGACGGAGACAACATACCGTCTGCTCACGTTAAGGAAATGATGGAAGAAATTGCAAAGTATGGCAACCCAACTATTAAAAGAATTTATGGAGATTGGACGAGTCCGCATTTGTCTAAGTGGAAAAATTTACTATTACAAAATGCTATTACTCCTATACAGCAATACGCATATACTACCGGAAAAAACGCCACCGACTCTGCCATGATTATTGACGCGATGGATATTCTATATTCAGAAAAAGTAAATGGTTTTTGCTTAGTTTCTAGTGATAGTGATTTTACAAAACTAGCAACTCGATTAAGAGAAGCAGGTCAGCAAGTTATTGGTATTGGAGAGAAAAAAACTCCAACACCCTTTATTGTTGCTTGTGATAAATTTATCTATATAGAAATTCTTAGAAAACAAACCGAGAAGAAAGAAAGTATTAGCACCAAAGACAATGAAAAAGATAGTGTTGATAAAATAACATCAAAAGTAATTAAACTAATCTCTTCAACAATTTCAGATTTATCTGATGAAGAAGGTTGGGCTTTTCTTGGTGATGTAGGTAGTTTACTTCAGAAAAAACAACCCAATTTCGACTCAAGAAATTATGGTTTTGACAAATTAACTCCGCTTATTAAGTCTATTGGTAAATTTGATTTAGACCAAAGAGAGAACTCAAAGAGCAGACATAAATTAATTTTTGTGAAAAATAAATAATTTAAGTTTTATACTTAAGAAATTACCTTAAATCAATAAATTCTGAAGTTGCAATAATATCATATTGTAAAACATCGTTTTCTTCTACTATAAAACTCTAGATCTTATCAACTAAATAAGACCTAGAGTTTTTTTATTTTTTTCATTCAAGTATTCAAAAGTGCTTACTTTTTTATCCGAAGAAAAATTCTTTAATTTTAGTGAAATCTAATGGAAGAGAATATAAATAAAAAGGCTCCTAATTTTTTAAATTGATATTTTAAAAGTAATCTCGATTGCATTCTTGTAAATTATTTAACTATTTTATTTACACATATACCATATATTTGTAATTAAATTTAAGCATAAAAAAAATGAAAAAATTAACACTTGCACTTTTTACACTATTAGCAATTGCTTCTTGTACAAAAGAACATTCTAAAGAATACGTTTCTTTATCTGGTAAATTAGAAAATAACACAGATTCTATTCTAACAATTTCTAGTAGAACAGGTATCCTTAAAACAATTACAATTAATAAAGACGGTTCTTTTAAAGATACATTAAAAGTGCCAAAAGTAGATGTTTATACATTTCAAACTAGTGCTCAAAAAAGAGCTCCATTATATTTAAAAAATGGGTTTGACATTACAGTAAAAGGTGATTCTGAAGAATTCATGAAAAGCTTCAAGTATTCAGGAGCTGGATCTTCTAACTCTAATTTTATCATTGCACAATTAGAACAAAGTGAAAACATAGGAAATCCTGCAGACCTTTTTGCTTTAGACCAAGAAGCTTTTGATACTAAAATGACCTCATTAAAAAAAGATTTTGATAGTATTCTATCTTCTTATAATGATTTAGATAGTTCTTTAGTAGATATGGCTACTAAACAAAATACACAAATGTTTGAGTACTTTGAAAAAACGTATATATCAAACAAAAGTATGGGAAAAGGAAATGCTTCTCCTAAATTTGAAGACTATGTAGATGTTAAAGGTGGAAAAAAATCTTTGGATTCTTTTAAAGGAAAATATGTATATATAGATGTTTGGGCTACTTGGTGCGGACCTTGTATTAGAGAAATACCTTCTTTAAAAAGTATAGAAAAAGAATTTCATAATAAAAATATAGAATTTATTAGTATTTCTACTGATGAATCTAGAAGAAGTGGTGGTTCTTGGGAAGCTGCAGAAAAAAAATGGAGAGACTTTGTAAAAGAAAAAGATTTAAGTGGTGTTCAACTTTGGGCAGGGCAAGATTTTAGTTTTCAGCAAGCATACCAAATATCTGGTATTCCAAGATTTATTTTAATTGATCCACAAGGAAACATTGTAGAAGCAAATGCTCCAAGACCTTCAGATCCTAGATTAAAATCTTTATTAGAGTCTTTAGACATATAATTAAATATAAATTCATAAAAAAAAGGCGAAATCTACATGTAGATTTCGCCTTTTTTTGTGCTTAGTAATAAGAGGTTACTCTTTGTAAACTCCCATTGCAGCATATTTATCCATTCTTTGAGAAACTAAATCTGTATCATTTAAATCTTTTAACTCATCAAATGCAGTAAGAATTTGTTCTTGTACCGCTTTAAAAGCTCCTTCTCTATCGGTATGTGCTCCACCTATTGGTTCCGCTATAATTCCGTCAATTAATTTTAACTTCTTCATATCTGTACCTGTTAACTTTAATGCAGCAGCAGCTTGTTCTTTATACTCCCAACTTCTCCATAAAATAGAAGAACATGATTCTGGAGAAATAACAGTATACCAAGTATTTTCCATCATATAAACTCTATCTCCTACTCCAATACCTACAGCACCACCAGATGCTCCTTCACCAATAACAACCGTAATAATTGGTGTTTTTAAACGAGTCATTTCTAGAATATTTCTAGCAATAGCTTCTCCTTGTCCACGCTCTTCTGCTTCTAAACCAGGATATGCACCAGGTGTATCTAATAAAGTAACCACAGGAATACCAAATTTCTCTGCCATTTTCATTAAACGCAATGCTTTTCTGTAACCTTCAGGATTTGCCATCCCAAAGTTTCTATACTGACGCGTTTTTGTGTTGTATCCTTTTTGTTGACCAATAAACATAAAAGACTGATCTCCAATTTTACCTAAACCACCAATCATGGCTTTATCATCCTTTACATTTCTATCTCCATGGAGCTCCATAAAGGTATTTCCGCAAATAGCTTTAATATAATCTAAAGTATAAGGTCTATTAGGGTGCCTAGATAATTGAACTCTTTGCCAAGGGGTTAAGTTCTTATATATATCTTTCTTAGCTTTATCTAATTTCTTTTCGATTTTCTTACAAGTAGCACTTACATCTACATCACTTTCTTTACCGATAATTTCACACTTATCTAATTGATCTAAAAGCTCTTTAATAGGCATTTCAAAATCTAAATATTCCATATTGTAATTATTTGATTTTAGTTGTTTGAATAGACAAACATACTATAAAATTAGTTGTTTTTTTTAAAAAGAAGTTACTTTTTTCTAACAGTCTTTGCTTTAATCTTATTTCTTATCACCGTTTTATTCTTTATAATTCCGTTTAATAAAACTACAAAGAGTACTATAAATGCTCCAAAATAAAATTCTGGATTCATTTTTTCTTTTTCACCAAATATAAATAACGCTAAAACAATTGCATAAATAGGTTCTAAATTAATGGTTAGCATTACCGTATATGGAGATATGTATTTCATTATTTTAACAGAAGCTATAAACGCATACGCCGTACAAATACTACTTAAAATTAAAAGGTATATCCAATCTGAAGTTGGAATTATAAAAAAAGAGACCGAGAAACCATTTGTAACTAAAAGATAAACAGTTATAAAAAGCACCCCAAAAACTAATTGATATAATGATATTGTATTTGCAGCATACTCTTTAATAAAAAGGCCATTAAACACAGAAAACAATGCACTTAAAAAAGATGCAATTAACGCATAGATGATTCCTAATTTATATTGACTCTCAAAATTAAAGATGATATAAAGCCCAAAAATAACAATTAAGCCCAACACCATTTCTAATGGATTAATTCTTCTTTTATAGAAAATAGGTTCTATTAAAGCGGCAAAAAATGCACCGGTACTTATAGTTACTAGCGCAACAGAAACATTAGAAACCTTTATGGCTTTAAAGAAAAAAATCCAATGCAGCGCAATGATAACTCCTGTTACAAAGAACTTTGCAAGTCCTTTTTTGTCAACTTTAAATGATTTCTTTTTGATAATAAAATAAAGTACAATAAAAACTACTGCTAAAGACATTCTGTACCAAACTAACGGAATGGCATCTAAACTAATTAATGCGCCTAAAATTGCAGTAAACCCCCAAATAAAAACAATAAGGTGTAACTGTAAATAATTGTTTAACTTATTTTCTTGCATTATAGTAGAGATAAATAGCTACACAGCCAAAAACAATATTTGGAAGCCAAACATACAGTAGCGAGTTAACCCCCGCAACAGCACCTAAAACCTCAGCTATTTTCATTAAGAAAACATACATAAACATTAATCCAATTCCTATAGCCAAATTGACTCCAGTACCACCTCTTCTTTTTCTAAAAGCCAAAGCAACGGCAATAATAGTTAAAATATAAGAAGCTATTGGTAAGCTTGTTCTTTTATAAAA
Source organism: Polaribacter sejongensis (assembly GCF_038024065.1). Classification (NCBI taxonomy): domain Bacteria; kingdom Pseudomonadati; phylum Bacteroidota; class Flavobacteriia; order Flavobacteriales; family Flavobacteriaceae; genus Polaribacter; species Polaribacter sejongensis. Next base: position 1,688,742 of record NZ_CP150667.1, read on the forward strand.
CTCCACCAGATATGCATTTAAATTTTTAACACCTCTCTTTTTAGAAACTCCAATAAATTCTTGTAATTCTCCAGAAGGCATTTCTTGAGCTAAAGCAGATTTATAAATTAAATCTCTTGGAGTAAAGTTAAAAACAGTATCTATTTTAGATCCAGAAAAAATACTGTCTCTATCGTTAAAAATTTTACGTAATTTCCAATTAGATAAGGTAAAAATAGAAGTAGAATCGGTTTTTTTATAACTTATTCTATCAGCAACTAGTTTCGATTTCATTTCTATACCATCATATACTTCTGATGTAAAATCATAACCGGAATTAGATTCTGTATCAAAACTACGTATAAAGATGTAAGTGCTATCAGTAAGTTGCAAACTAAATTCTCTTACATATTTTAACTCGTGCTTTTGCCTGCTACTTTTAATATACTCTCTTTCAAACTTTTTCCGTTCCTTACTACTATTAGGTACCACAAAATGATTCATCCCTAAAGAAATAATTGTAACTAAGGTAGCTCCAACAAAATAAGGATATAAAAAACGTGTGAATGAAACTCTTGCATTTGTAATGGCAATAATTTCTGTATTATTAGATAGTTTAGAAGTAAATAAAATTACAGCAATAAATAATGCCAAAGGCATAAATGTATTGGCATAATAGATGATAAAATTCTTGTAATATTCATCTATAATTTGGTACAATCCTAAATCTGCATGCTCTAAAAAGTTATCAATCTTTTCTGATATATCTATGGCAATAGCAATAGGAATCAAGATTAATAAGGTGAACAAGAAAGTTACCAAAAATCGTTTTAATATGTACCAGTCTATTATTTTCATAAGCCCATCCTAAATCCTTCCCGAAGGGAAGGACTTTTACGAAGTGATTTTTTTTACTTATTATATTATTTTTTATTCTAATTCTTTCTTAAAACGTTACTATTCTAACTGTAAACTGAGACTGCTCAGTGCTTACTTTTTAAAGACGTTTATCCATTTGTTTTACCATCATATCTTTCCACTCTCTAAAGTCTCCTGCTATGATATGTTTTCTTGCTTCACGTGTTAACCAAACATAAAAACCTAAATTATGAATTGAGGCAATCTGCTTTCCTAACATTTCTTTTGCTGCAAATAAATGGCGTAAATAGGCTTTAGAATACATGGTGTCTACTCCTGTAATTCCCATATCGTCTATTGGACTAAAATCTTCTGCCCACTTTTTATTTTTTATATTGATAGAACCGTGTGCTGTAAACAACATACCGTTTCTAGCATTTCTTGTTGGCATTACACAATCGAACATATCTATACCCAAAGCAATGTTTTCTAAAATGTTAATTGGCGTACCAACTCCCATTAAATATCTTGGTTTGTCTTCTGGTAAAATTTCTGTAACAACTTCTGTCATTGCATACATTTCTTCTGCTGGTTCCCCAACTGAAAGACCTCCAATTGCATTTGCTTGCTGACCTGAATTTGCAATATATTCTGCAGATTGTCTACGTAAATCTTTATACGTACTACCTTGTACAATTGGCATAAAAGTTTGCTCGAAACCGTATTTATAAGGTAATTTATCTAAATGATTGATACATCTAGTCAACCATCTATGTGTCATATGCATAGATCTTTTTGCATAATTATAATCACAAGGATATGGTGTACACTCATCAAACGCCATAATAATGTCTGCACCAATAGTTCTTTGGGTTTCCATTACATTTTCTGGTGTAAAATGATGCGTAGAACCATCTATATGGCTTTTAAACTTTACCCCTTCTTCGTTAATTTTTCTTCTTCCAGAAAGAGAATATACTTGGTAACCACCAGAATCTGTAAGAATATTTCTATCCCAATTCATAAATTTGTGCAAACCACCTGCTTTTTCTAAAATATCTAAACCAGGACGTAAATATAAGTGATACGTGTTTCCTAAAATAATATCAGGATTTATGTCGTTTTTTAATTCTGTTTGATGTACTCCTTTTACGGTTCCAACAGTTCCCACAGGCATAAAGATAGGAGTTTCTATTACTCCGTGATCAGTAGTTATTACTCCTGCTCTTGCCTTACTTTTTGGGTCGGTAATTTTTAAGTCGAATTTCAATCGTTTAATTTTTGATGATTTTTGTAACTATAATTAATTACAAAACTTTAGAACCGATATAATTATCTGGTCCTCTCATTTATTTATTTTTTAAAATAAATTCCATTTCATTGCCTGCAAAGATACTATTATTTAAGAATTGATAAATAAAATGAACTGTTATAAAAAAGGCAAAAAATTATGGCTTTATTTTGGTTGGCTAAAATGTGCGTTAAGGATTGAAGCGGCATCCTTTTTTTATAATTTTAATGCTTTTGCATAAAATTATAAAAAAAGATATAGCGTAAAGCCTGACCTGCAAGGTAACGCCCAAAAAAGATTACCAGCGTTTCTTTTTAGAGGAAGCACCAGCGTTATTTCTTTTACTTTTTGGAGATGATTTTCTAAAAGAAGCACTTTTTTTATTGAAATCGTTTTTAGTTGGCGCTGCCTTTTTCTTAGAAACTTGCTTTTTAGGCTTCTCTTTAACTGCAGATGCTTCTTGAGTTTTTGATGAACTAGAAATCATTTTATTAATTTCTTTCATCTCTTCATCTGTTAATTCTCGCCAATCTCCAGATTGTAGATAACCAAGCTCAACATTCATTATTCTAGTACGTTTTAACTTGGTAACTTCGTAATCTAAGTATTCGCACATTCTACGAATTTGGCGGTTTAATCCTTGCGTTAAAATAATTTTGAAAATTTTATCGCTTACTTTTTCTACCAAACATTTTTTGGTCATAGTACCTAAAATAGGAATTCCACTCCCCATTTTATCAATAAAATCATCTGTAATAGATTTGTCTACAGAAACAAAATATTCTTTCTCGTGGTTGTTACCCGCACGTAGAATCTTGTTAACGATATCTCCATCATTTGTTAAAAAAATTAATCCTTCAGACGGTTTATCTAAACGTCCAATAGGAAATAGTCTTTCTGGATAATTTACGTGTTTTACAATGTTATTTGGCTCTCTATCATCGGTAGTAGAAACTATACCTACCGGCTTATTTAAGGCAATATATAGCGTAACATTTTTAGGTTCTACTAATCGTCCGTCTAACTTTACAACATCTTTTTTAGCAACTCTGTTTCCTAATTGCGTTGGTTTACCGTTGATGGTAACTCTACCTTCATTTATAAATTTTTCTGCTTCTCTACGAGAGCACATACCAGATGAGCTGATATATTTATTAAGGTTTGTCGATTTTTGATTTGTAGTATCCAAAAGAAAATAATTTTGTGCAAAAATACAAATTATTTAAAGGGATTACCGCACTTATTTTAAATTACAAAGCTATTTGTTTAATCTATTTTCTTTTTATTAAACCATTGACCAACAAAGTTTAGGTTTAAAGTAATTTTATGAAAGTTTTCTTGAATCAAGTTGCTATCTAAAGTACCTTCTCTACCGTAAGAATAAGAAATATTAAAATTATCATTACTATACTTTTTCATTGGTAAACCTACCCCAAAAGATATAAAATAACTATCTATTTGTTGGTTAGAAATCTTTAAAAAACCTGTATTATAATTAAAACCTGCTCTATACTTTATATTAGACCAATAATTATATTTTTTTGATGTAGACACATATTCTACACCAAAAGCATAGATAGATTGGTCTGCATAACTTTCGTTATTTTGCGGTTGTGCAGTGTCGCTCCAAAGTAATTTTCGGTAATCTAAACTTGTAGTAATTTTTTTATTGATTACAGAAGTAAGTCCTACTCCGTAGGAAAATGGCAATTCGAAATTCTCTAAATCATTTTCTACATCCTCTTCTATACTTATTGATGTTCCGCTTGATGATGTTTTGTAAGAAGTTCTGGTTTGCGATCCTCCTAAAGATGAAGGCGATTCTAACGTAGCGCCAATAGTGTTTTCGAAACCTTTAATTGATGGTAATTTATATTGCAATCCTGTTTTTAACTTTACGCCTCCGTAATGATTTTGATCACTGATAGAAACTAAAGAACCTGTATACACTATACTTTCTTGATTGATAGATCCAAAAAGAAAAGACACATCTACACCAAAAGATAAATTTTTAATCACTTTAAAACCGGTAGATAAATAAAATTTATTTAAACCTCCTTCTCCTGTTATTCTTGTAATATAGGTGTCTGCAGAACCTTCAATGGCATTTTCTACATCTATATTGTATCCCGTTTTTGTATACGGAAGCAAACCAATACTCATACCCCAACCTTGTTTTATAGGAAATGCAATTGCTAGATGAGAGATGTTTCCATTGCTAGTACTTTCACTAACACTGCTTGTTTGTAAGGTAGAATATGTACCGTTTAAACCAAATTCATATAAAAAAGACTTTGGTAAAATACTACTTAAACTCGCTGGGTTAAATAAATTTATTTCAAACGGATTAGCTTGTGCAATACCTGTGTTTCCTAAACCGGTTAAACCTCCTGTGGCTGTTTTATTTTCTACACCTAAACCAAATAAAGAATAGGGTGTATTTGTATTACTTTGAGCAAACAAAGCGTGTCCTGAAACTACTAACACTAGTAATAATATCTTTTTTCTCATCTTAATAGTTTAAATATTTTACTGATAATTTTACTTCTCTATTAGTACTTGCGTTATTTTCTATAACTACATTATTTACTTCTTTAGAGAAGTTTCCCGACTGAATCATTAAGGCATAATTTAAATCGGTATCTGAGTATAAAATTTGCTCTACAAATCCACTTAAATTAACGTAGTAATAAGTATCTTCATTAAATTCATCTGTATCTTCTATTAAAATTGCAGAAGCTGTATTACCATCTATATCCGTAAGTTGTTGTATAATTCTATTCTTATGATCTACAATATAAACCGACAAGTATTCTGGTAGCGGATTATCATCACTATAACTCCCCTTTAAGGGACTAAAGGTTAATTCGGCACTTAAAGTAGCAGCATTTTCATACAACTCAGAAAGTCTTTTAATAGAAGGCATTTCTATTCTCGCTGAAATTCCTGTTCCAGATTGTGCAAACAATAAATTATCTGTGGTTGTACTTAATTTTATTTCTTCACCATCTTCAAAATCGCCTAAAACGGTACTAGACAAATCCGATTTTATTTCATTAAACTGTTGCCCTGCTGAAGAAATTACAAAATCTATGTAATAATCATTATCTTCACTGTCATCATCATTTATAGAATAATACAATCGCATCATAGAATTCCCTACACCTGTTGTAGTTTGTGCATTAAAACCTAAAACATGGCTACTTACAGACGTATCTGGCGCAATTACCAATCCTTTAAAATATTGTAAAAAATCGTCTGTGTTATTAATATCATTGTCTACAATTTTATCAAAAATTTCTTCTCCTAAAAGGTCATCCATTTTAACAAATAAAGAATCTGTAGGTCTATTAGGTCTTGGCGTAAATGAAAGTTGCCCTAAAATTGCAGCATCGTATTCTAAGGAAGATGTATTGTAAAAACTAGTAGCATCGTCTTCTGGCTCTACTGTTTCTGTAATTCTATGTAATGTATAGGTTTGTACTTTTGTAGTATCTCCATAATAGTAATTATCATAATTTAAAATCATCCCTATAGAATCATACACCGCATCTGTACTTATAGAAAAATTAGAGGTTATTAACTGAAGATAAGATTTTGCAGTTAAAGTACCTAAATGCCCATCTTCTACATTACCCACTAAAATTCTGTTAGTACCAGACGTAATTAAAGAATCTAATTTAAAAGTTCCTGTTTTTATAGAAAATGTATCTAAAATTCTAACTTGAATATTGTTATCAATAAAATCACTTCCTACTTCATAAGTAGTATCATCTGTAGCACAAGATGCTAAAAAGACAATACCTATAATACCAAAAATCAAATACCTCATTTTACTTTTTCAAGCAAAAATATTAGGACAGCTCTCATCAAAAATCATAAAATATATAAACAGACTCTTTTTATAGACTTACCCATAAAAAACACCGCTAAACCTTATAATTAACACCTTTTAAGAAAATTAACATTTGGTTTACATGTTTATCTATAAAATACCCTTGTTTGTCTATTTTGTAATGTTACCTATTTATTAGCTTTTAAGTTTGCCCAATAATTAAGCAAATGAATAAATTAAATCTAATGAGAAAAACAAATTTAATAAAGAAGAGTAGTATTCTCTTTTTAGCAACATTATTAATGTCTCTATTTTTTGTAGGATGTAGTGATGATGACGATGATGAATACGGAAACTGGGTAGAGAGTTCTGCTTTTAATGGAGATTCTAGAGCAAACTCTGTAAGTTTTACTATTGGTGATAAAGGATACCTTGTTACAGGTTATGATGGTGATGATTTTTTAGCTGATACTTGGGAATATAATTCTAGTGAAAATTACTGGATAAAGAAAGCTGATTTCCCTGGAGTTGCAAGAAGTAGTGCTGTAGGTTTTTCTATTAATGGTAAAGGGTATTTAGGTACTGGTTTTAATAGCGAACTTGATGAAGAAGAATTAAAAGATTTTTGGGAATATGACCCAACTACAGACACTTGGACTCAAAAAGCAGATTTTGGAGGAACTGCAAGATATGCTGCTATTGGTTTTTCTATTGGTAACGATGGTTATATTGGTACAGGTTATGATGGTAGCGAACAAAAAGATTTCTGGAAATATGATGTTGCTTCAAACACATGGGAACAATCTGTTGGTTTTAGTGGACAAAAACGTAAAGATGCTTCTGTTTTCACTATTGATGATGTTGCTTATATTGGCTTAGGAATCCATAATAATGCTTACGAAGAAGATTTTTATGCTTTTAATGGTAACACTTGGACACGTTTAACAGACTTAGATGACGATGAAGATGATGATGACGATTATAGCATTCTATTAAGCAGTGGTGCAGCTTTTTCTTTAGACGGAAAAGGATATGTAACTACAGGTATTGCTGGTTCTATAAATACCAATGCTTGGGAATATAGCCCTGCTACAGATACTTGGGAAGAGTTACCAGTATTTGAAGGTTCTGCAAGACAAAACGCATCTACTTTTACTTTTGATACAAAAGCATTTGTATTAATGGGTAGAAGCGGTAATTATTATTTTGATGATGTTTGGGAATTTAGACCTTATGAATTAGAAAATGAAGATGATTAATACGTCTTACTCTTAAAAGATATATTTAAGGTTGAAAATTAAGCTACTTATTTCTAGTAACTTAATTTTCAACCTTTTTTGTGATAAAAACAACAGTTTATTGGGAGAGTTTTAAGAAACGTCTCATATAATTTTGCATTTGTTAAATAATGAAAACATTGAGTACTTTATTTAAAAAAAATAACACCATAATAATTGTCCATTGTCTTATATGGATTTTCTTTTTGGTGATAACTGCCATTCAGTCTTATGCTAGACTAAGCACAATTCCGAATGCGTTTTATATTTTAAACTTCACTTTTATTGCTGTTTTTTATTTAAATTATTTAGTGCTAATCCCCCATTTTTTACTGAATAAAAAAATTATTTTATACCTTTTAATTTCATTAGGAATTATATTTTCTATAACTTTTATAATGAAATATTCTTTAAAAATTTCTTTAAGACCGCCTTTTCCCGAAGGTCAATTTAATCCCAATTTTAGAGGACCTAGAGAAAACAACTTCAATTTAAGACCTCCTATTTTACTGCTGATATTTTTTGCTTTAAGCACTTGTGTAAAGCTAGTTGCAGAATGGTATAAATCTGAAAAAGAACGAACTATTGCTGCTTCTCAAAAAGTAAATTCTGAATTATCATTTTTAAAAGCACAGTTAAACCCTCATTTTTTATTTAATACATTAAACAGTATTTATTCTTTAGCGAATAAAAAATCTGATGATACTACCGTTGCCATTGTTACCTTATCCGAACTCATGCGATATATGATTTACGAGGCCAATGAAGATTATATTTGTTTAGAAAAAGAAATAGAATACATAAAAAATTACATCTCTTTACAGTTATTAAGATTAAAGGATTCTAGTGGTGTAAAAATAAATGTTCATGGAAATTTAAACTATAAAATAGAACCTCTGCTTCTTATTTCTTTTATAGAAAATGCCTTTAAATACGGAACAGATTATAAAGGTAAAACAGATATTACTATTAAAATATCTACAAATGAAGATCAATTACATTTAGCTGTTTACAATTTATCATCACTACAAAATGCTTTAAATAAAGACTCTGGTATTGGTTTAGAAAACATACAAAACAGATTAAATTTATTGTACCCAAACGCGCATACTTTAGAGATTACGAATACTAAAAAATCATTTGAAGTAAATCTAAAAATCAACTTAAAAAAATAAAAAATGAAGTGTATAATTATTGATGACGAACCGCTAGCATTAGAATTATTAGAAGACTTTATTTCTAAAGTTCCGTTTTTAGAATTAGTAGGTTCTTGCTCTAATGGATTTGAAGCAACAACCATTTTACAAGCACAAAAAATAGATTTAATTTTTACTGATATAGAAATGCCAGATTTTTCTGGAATCGATTTTATAAAATCTTTAGACAACAAACCACTATTTATTTTTACAACTGCATACTCTCATTATGCCGTAGAAGGTTTTAACTTAAATGCCATCGACTACCTAGTAAAACCAATTCCTTTTCATCGCTTTTTAAAAGCGGCAACAAGAGCACAAAGTTTATTGAAGTCTAAAACAGAAGAAGAAACACCTGTTACAAACTTAGAAACAACACCTGAGTTTATTTTTGTAAAATCTGAATATGAGAATCTAAAAATAAACTTAGCAGATATAAAATATATAGAGTCTTTAAAAGATTATATTAAAATTCATACCCATAGAGAAAAACCTATTTTAACACTTAGCAGTCTTAAGAGTTTTGAAGAAAAATTAGGGAGATTAAATTTTATCCGTGTGCATAAATCCTACATTGTTTCTATAAAACATATTTATTCTGTGCAAAGAAATAGAATTATTATTGATAATAATTGGATACCTATTGGGTTAAATTATAGAGACGATTTTATCAAAAAAATTGATAATTAACATTACAATTCTATTGTTCTAAAAGTTAAATTAATTCTAGGTGAATTCACCTTTTTAGTTGGCGGTAATCTGTGCAACCAATTGGTTTGTGTCCCTTTTTTCATAACCAACAAACTCCCTTTTTCTAAAATAATGTCTACTCTTTGTTTGTTCTCTTTATGTTTAAAAGAAAACTTACGATCTGCTCCTAAAGATAAAGAAGCAATAGCTCCGTTTTCCTTTAGCATTTTTTCTCCATCGGAATGATACGCCATTCCTTCATCACCAGAATGGTATAAATTTAACAAGCAAGAATTATACGTTTCACCACTCTCCTGCTCTACGATTTCTTTAAGAGCTAACAATTCTTTGGTAAAAATATTGGCGGTTTTTGTTATCTTAGAATAAGTATAGGAATATTCTGACTCTCCGTACCAAGCTACTTTTCTCTTGGTCAATATCTTTTTACCAAAAATAATTGCTTCATCATTTTTAAAGTTGATGGTTTCCATTAATTTTTGATAATAAAACGCACACTGCTTTTTATTTAGAATTATTCCGTGATAATTTGTAACTCCATCAAAAGGTAAAATATTTTGTATTGTTTCTGAAGAAAATAAATCCATAAAATAAAAATACAATTTTAACTTGAATTGATTACTTTTAAAGACTCAAAAAAATAATTTTCATGCACAATAACTTGATAATATTAGCAGGCGGAGCATCTTCTAGAATGAAAAAACCGGCTACTTCTAAAACCATAGATTCTAATGAAACTGCACAAGCAAACAACAGAAGTAAAAGTTTAATTAGTTTAGATAAAACAGGGAGACCTGTGTTAGATTATCTGTTGTACAATGCAAAAAAAGCAGGTTATAAAAACATCTATATAGTTATCAATGAAAAAGGTGGTTTGTTTAAAGAGTTCTACGGAAGTAAAGATAAAAACAATGATTTTAACGGATTAAATATTTCTTTTCCCATACAATATATTCCAAAAGACAGAGTAAAACCTTTTGGAACTGCAGACGCTCTTTTACAAGCTGTAGAACAATTCCCCGAATTGAACAATCAATTTTATACGGTTTGTAATAGCGATAATCTATACTCTACAGAAGCACTTTATACACTAAGAAAAACTGAACACAAGAATGCTTTTATCAGTTATAATAGAGACACCTTAGAATTTCCGTTAGAACGAATTTCTAAATTTGCATTGACAAAATTAGATGATCAAAATAACCTCATCAACATTCTTGAAAAACCTTCGGAAGAAGAGGTGCCTAATTTTTATGACAGAGACGGAAAGCTAAGAGTGAGTATGAATATTTTTAAATTTGATGGTAAAGAGTTTTATCCATTTTTAAAAAATTGTCCTGTACACCCTATTAGAAATGAAAAGGAAATGCAAAGCTCTCTTTTAAATTACATTACAGAAACGACTAATAAAGTTGTCGGAATTCCGCTTTCGGAACACGTACCAGACTTATCTTCTAAAGATGATATTGTTATTGTAAAAGCATATCTAAAAAAACATTATGCAAGCTTAGATTGGAATTCTATTTAAGAAAAATTGATAGTTACTAAACAATTAAATATTTTAACAGTAGGCTCTCAATTCTAATAAATATCATCAATATATAAATTAGATTACATTGTAACATATTAATTGAAACTAAAAACACAATTCAGACAAAACATTTATAGAACATACACAAAACCAACTTTATAATATTCACAAAAAAACATCTCTACAAGTAATTATTAGAGGGTTGTTACACCTTTTTAAATACACTTATGTTTAAATTATACATATTATTGCATATTATGGATAAAATTTTACTCAGTTATATTTATAAGTTTGCTTAATGTCTTTTATGACCAATATGTTAGTAGCAGAAGAAGCTTAAAAATTATCTTATTTTTTTGACTTCATTTAATATAAAAACAATTAATTAAAAAATATTTTATGCAGCAATTTGAACAGTATATCAACGGAAAATTTGTAAAATCTACCTCTACAGAAGTAATTGAAATTTTAAATCCTTGTACAGAAGAAGTGTTATCTTTAATGCCTATTGGAAGCGTTAAGGATGCTCAATTAGCTTTAGAAGCAGCACAAGCTTCTCAACATGCATGGAAATCTCTTCCTGCAATTCAAAGAGCTAACTATTTAAATAAAATGGCCGATGTTATTCGTGAAAATAGAATTTTCTTAGCAAAAACGTTAGCAGCAGAGCAAGCAAAAGTAATGGGGTTAGCACAAGTAGAAATTGATGTTACCGCAGATTACTTTGACTATTATGCAGGTTTTGCAAGAAGAATAGAAGGAGAAATTATACAAAGTGACCGTGCTAAAGAGCACATCTTTTTACACAAAGCACCTATTGGTGTTGCCGTAGGTATTTTACCTTGGAACTTTCCATTCTTTGTAATGGCTAGAAAAGTTGCTGGCTCTTTAATTACCGGAAATACATGTGTAATAAACCCAAGTTCTATTGCACCAAATACGGTAATGGCATTTGCTAAATTAATAGAAGCAATAAAACTTCCTGCTGGTGTATTAAACTATGTTTGTGGTAAAGGTAGTATTGTTGGTAATGCACTTTCTAAAAGTCCTATTACTGGTATTATTAGCTTAACAGGTAGTGTTGGTGCTGGTCAAATGGTTATGGAAGCCGCCTCTAAAAACATTACTAAAGTTTCTTTAGAGTTAGGTGGTAAAGCTCCAGCAATTGTATGTGCAGATGCTAATTTAGAATTGGCTGTAAATGCGGTTGTTACTTCTAGAATTACGTTTAGCGGACAAGTATGTAACTGTGCAGAACGTTTATATGTAGAAGAATCTATACACGATAAATTTTTAGACATGGTTGCAGCAAAAATGAAAACTCTAAAAGTAGAAGATGCTTTTTCTGAAAACAATCCAGATATGAGTGCTTTGGTTTCTAAAGCGCAATTAGATAAGGTTTCTGAAATGGTAGAATTTGCTAAAAAAGAAGGAGCAGAAGTTGTTGTTGGAGGAACTAGAACTCCAGGATTTGATAAAGGATATTTTTATCAACCAACTTTATTAACTAATGTAACTCAAAACATGCAAATTATTCAAGAAGAAGTTTTCGGACCGGTTTTACCTGTGATGAAATTTAGTACTCTTGACGAAGCAATTGCTTTAGCAAATGACTGTGAATTTGGATTAACATCATCTATATTCTCAGAAAACTTTAACAAAGTAATGCATGCTGCAGAAGAATTACAATATGGTGAAACCTACATTAACAGAGAGCATTTTGAAGCAATTCAAGGTTTCCACGCAGGTTGGAAAAAATCTGGTTTAGGTGGTGCAGATGGTAAACATGGAATGGAAGAATATTTACAAACAAAAGTTATCTATGCACAATATAGATAATATTTCTTAATATTATAGAAGCACTTTTAATTTAACGATCTCCCCCCAATATAGATCTTTTAAAAGTGCTTTTTTTATACACACAACAAAACTTTATTATGGCTGAGTCAAAAAAAATCCCCGTAGTTTCCAAGGAAGTTTTAATTCCTTTTATCATCATTACCTCTTTATTTTCACTCTGGGGTTTTGCCAATGATATTACAAATCCCATGGTTGCTGCATTTGGTACCGTCATGGAAATATCTACCGCCAAAGCCGCTTTAGTGCAACTTGCTTTTTATGGTGGTTACGCAACAATGGCAATTCCTGCCGCTTTATTTGTAAGAAAATACAGCTATAAGAAAGGAATTCTTTTAGGATTAACCTTATACGCTATTGGAGCTTTATTATTTTTTCCGGCAGCGGAATTTGAAGTCTTCGGTTTCTTTTTAGGATCGCTTTATATTTTAACCTTCGGATTGGCGTTTTTAGAAACTACAGCAAACCCTTTTATTCTTTCTATGGGAGATGAAAGAACAGCTACACAACGTTTAAATTTAGCACAAGCCTTTAATCCTATTGGGTCTTTATTCGGAATGTTTGTCGCTTCAAAATTTATATTAGTCGCCCTAGATTCTGATAAAAGAAATGAAGCAGGAGAACTTATTTTTAACACATTAGACGAAGCTCAAAAAGCAGTAATAAGAACACACGATTTAGCAATTATTAGAGACCCGTACGTAATACTTGGTTTTGTAGTAATAGCAATGTTGGTGTTAATTTCGGTAACTAAAATGCCGAAAAGAGATACTACTAAAAAATATTCTAGTGCAGCAGATTCTTTTAAAAGATTATTTGCAAACGGAAAATACAAAGAAGGTGTTTTAGCACAAATGTTTTATGTAGCAGCACAAATTATGTGTTGGACATTTATTATTCAATATGCAGGAAATTTAGGAATACCAAAATCGACAGCGCAAAACTTTAATATTGTTGCCATGTCTATTTTCTTAGGAAGTCGTTTTATCAGTACTTTTATGATGAAATACATCAACGCAAAAAAACTATTAATGATTTTCGCAATTGGTGCGATGGTTACCACTGCTGGAGTAATTTTAATTGAAGGAATGGCTGGTTTATACTTACTAGTTGCAACCTCTGCATTTATGTCTTTAATGTTCCCTACAATTTACGGAATAGCCTTAGACGGATTAAGTGAAGAAGATTCGGCTCTAGGAGCTGCAGGTTTGGTTATGGCAATTGTAGGTGGTGCTTTAATGCCAATATTACAAGGTTCAATGATAGATATGGAAAAAATTGGTCCGTTTACAGGAGTCAACTTTTCATTTATTTTACCTTTTATTTGCTTTTGCTTTATTGCTCTTTACGGATACAGGGCTTTTAAAATTTATAAATAAAAAAATGGAAATAAAAATAAACCCTAAATATCCCTCTGTAACAGATTTAAGAAAAAGAGCAATGGTTAAAATGCCAAAATTTGCTTTTGAGTATTTAGATGGTGGATGTAACGAAGATATTAATTTAGACAAGAATCGAACGGACCTTCAGAAAATAGAGTTAATGCCTCAATATTTATCAAAGTTTGATAAATCTAATTTAAAAACAGAATTATTTGGTCATGAATATGATGCTCCTTTTGGAATTTCACCAGTTGGACTTCAGGGACTTATGTGGCCAAATTCTCCAGAAATTTTAGCGAAAGCAGCCTTTGATCATAATGTGCCTTTTATCTTAAGTACTGTTACTACTTCTAGTATAGAACGCGTAGCAGAATTAACAGAAGGAAAATCATGGTTTCAATTATATCATCCTGCAGAAGAAAGTGTTAAAAGAGATTTGTTAGATAGAGCTGCAAATGCAGGAACAGATGTCTTAGTTATTTTAGCAGATGTACCTACATTTGGTTATAGACCAAGAGATGTTAGAAACGGCTTAGCAATGCCTCCATCTATGAGTGTAAAAAATATTCTTGAAGTATTTAAAAAGCCAGATTGGGCTATCCAAACTTTAATTCATGGGCAACCTGCTTTTAAAACAATGGAAAAGTATATGCCTAAAGGATTGAATCTAAAAAAATTAGGTGAATTTATGGATGTAACTTTTTCAGGTCGATTAAATGAAGATAGAATTGCTTCTATAAGAGACCAATGGAAAGGTAAATTAGTCATAAAAGGTGTTGTAAATGAAATGGATGCACAAAAAACCATTAATTTAGGTGTAGATGGATTAATTGTATCTAATCATGGAGGAAGACAATTAGACGCAGGTCAATCTTCTATTGTACCTATGACTCATTTGGCTAAAAAGTTTAAGAATGACATAAAAATCATGGTAGACTCTGGTTTACGTGGTGGGCCAGATATTGCTAGAGCAATGGCTAACGGAGCAGAATTTACATTTATGGGACGTAGTTTTATGTACGGTGTTGGCGCATTAGGTAAAGAAGGTGGTAACCATACCATTTCTTTAATGAAACGAGAATTTCAGCAAATTATGGAGCAATTATGCTGCGAGCATGTTAAAGACTTGCCGAACCATTTGATAAAATAGCAAACAATAATTACTATATTTTTCTTAGACTAATATTTTAATTTTTTAATTATAACAGAAATTTAGTACCTTTATTATGGTATTAAATTTCTGTTTTTTTTTTACAAAATATTATTTTTCATGAAATTACACCGCTTAGATAGAAGCAGTATTAGTAATAGCTCTTTAACTACAAAGGTAAATGAATACCCTTATTTTTTAAAAATATGGCATTATCATGCTGAGTTAGAATTAGTGGTGATCTTAAAAAGTGAAGGCACTTGTTTCATTGGCGATAGTATTGAAAAATTTAATGTTGGAGATGTAATCCTAATTGGTAAAAACCTACCTCACATGTGGGTGAATAGTGAAGATTATTTTAATCAAAATGCTACCGAATTAGTAAAGGCAATTGCGATTCATTTTAAGCAAAACTATTTAGGAGATTCGTTTTTTGAAGCTTCAGAAATGAAACATATATTAGCACTTTTTGAAAGAGCTAAATATGGTGTAAAATTCTTAAACGTAGATACTAGCCTTATCAATGAGATTAAAAAAATGCTAGATTTAGAAGGATTTAATAAAACAATCTCATTTTTAATTATATTAAATAAACTCGCAAAACACACATCTACAAAAAAATTAGCGAGTGATGGATTTGTTAATTCCTTTAAATCTAACAAAAGTGATATACAAGACAAAGTACAAGCTTACATATTTAAAAACTTTAATAAAGAAATTAATTTAGAAACCGCTGCTTCTATTGCTAACATGAATACCGCTGCTTTTAGTCGCTATTTTAAACGTGTAAATAAAAAAACGTTCTCTAGATACGTTACTGAAATAAGAATAGGATATGCTTGTAAAATGTTAATGGAAGACAAATTTAATATTGCCGGAATTTGTTATGAATCTGGCTTTAAAAATATATCTAATTTTAATCGTCAATTTAAAATAGTGATGAACTCTACTCCTTCTAACTATTTAAAAAAATATAAAACCAAAATTTCCGAGCAGTAATTAATTAGTGCTAACGTTATTTTATTAGCTTTTACAATGTATTCTGCTATACATTTAATTTAAAAAGTAAAACACCCTCTTTTTAACTAGTTAACTCTAGATAAAAACTTAAATATTTATGCTTTTATTTGCTTTATTTAATATCAATCTAAATAATAAGGCAAAATAAGTATTACTAATGGTCAAAATTTAGGAAGACTCCAATAATCAGTTTTTGTACTATTGTATCTATAAATATTAATATCATTTCCGCATGAAAGTAGGTCTATTTATACCCTGTTACATCAATCAGTTATACCCACAAGTTGGTATTGCTACCTTAGAACTTTTAGAAAAATTAAATGTTGATGTTGGGTATCCGTCAGGGCAAACCTGTTGTGGTCAACCCATGGCAAACTCGGGTTATGAATATGAATCTGTTGGTGCTTGTAATAACTTTGTAGACAATTTTAAGGAGTTCGATTATATTGTTACTCCGTCTGGAAGTTGCGCGTATCATGTAAAAAAACATTACAACATTATTCCTCAAACAGCTGAAGTAACAAAGGTGAGAGATAATGTATATGAATTGTGCGATTTTATTTTAAACATCTTAAAAATAAAAGATGTAGGCGCAACTTTTTCTCACAAAATTGGAGTTCATAAAAGTTGCCACGGACTAAGAGGTTTGCGTTTAGGTTCTTGCTCGGAAGTGGTTGGTCCAAAATATTCTTATATAGAAGAATTGCTACAAGAGGTAAAAGGAGCAGAATTAGTCACTTTAAAAAGAAGTGACGAATGTTGTGGTTTTGGAGGTACGTTTGCTGTTACAGAAGAAGCCGTTTCTGTTAAAATGGGAAAAGACAAAATTCAAGATCATTTAGAAAGTGGTGCAGAAGTAATTACTGCTACAGACACTTCTTGCTTAATGCATTTAGAAGGATTAATTAATAGAAACAAGCAACCTTTAAAAGTTTTGCACATCGCAGAAATTTTAAATAGCAACCTATAAAATACTAAAACATGAGTCATTCTAAACTAGCAAGTATTTTTAATAAAGATGAAAAAAGGGTTGATTGGCACGACAAAGCCTTGTGGTTTGTGCGTCATAAAAGAGACCTATCTGTTCACAATGTTCAAGGATGGGAAGAACTAAGAAACCTAGGCCACGGAATTAAAGCTCACATGTTGTCTAACTTAGACAACTATTTAATTCAGTTTGAAGAAAATGCCAAAAAGAACGGTGTAGAAGTTCATTGGGCAGCAAATGCAGAAGAACACAATAAAATTGTACTTCAAATTCTTAAAGATAATAATGCAAAAAAAATAGTAAAAAGTAAATCGATGTTAACCGAAGAATGTCATCTAAATCCAGCTTTGGAAGCAGATGGAATTGAGGTAATAGACACCGATTTAGGAGAACGCATCGTTCAATTAGCAAAAGAAACACCAAGTCATATTGTATTGCCTGCCATTCATAAAAACAGACATGAAGTAGACGAATTGTTTCAAGAACATTTAGGTACAAAACCTTGTGATGGAGATCCACAATATTTAACTGGTGAAGCAAGAAAACACTTACGAACCAAATTTATTCAAGCAGATGCAGCTCTTACAGGCGTAAATTTTGCCGTTGCAGAAACTGGTGGATTTGTAGTTTGTACCAACGAAGGAAATGCCGATATGGGCGCACATTTAGCACCTGTTCATATTGCCTGTATGGGTGTAGAAAAAATAATTCCTAAACAAGAACACTTAGGTCTATTTTTAAGACTATTGGCAAGATCTGCAACCGGACAACCAATAACCACCTATTCATCGCACTTTAAAAAACCGAGAAAAGGTGCAAAAATGCACATTGTAATTGTAGACAACGGACGATCTGAACAATTAAGTAGACCCGATTTTAGAGCCTCTTTACACTGTATTCGCTGTGGCGCTTGTATGAACACCTGCCCTATTTACAGAAGAAGTGGCGGTCATAGTTACGATGCTACCATTCCAGGACCAATTGGTTCTATTTTATCACCAGGAAAAGACTTAAAAAAACACAGTACTTTACCATTTGCATCCACTTTATGTGGCTCTTGTTCAGATGTGTGTCCTGTAAAAATCGACATTCACACACAGTTGTATAAATGGCGACAGATAATTACTAAAGAAACACCTCAGCCGTTTGTAAAAAAACAAGCCATGAAAGCTATGGGAAGCATTTTTGCACATCCTAATCGTTTTGAAACCGTTGGTAAAATTGCACGTTGGTCTTTAAGAAACTTACCACAAGCAATGATTAACTCCAAACCAAATGCTTGGGGAAAAGCAAGAGATTTACCTTTAGGACCAGAAAAAAGTTTCGACCAATGGTTTAAAGACAGAGAGAACGAGAAAAAAAGTTAAATTATGGGAAGTAGAAATCAAATATTAAACAGAATTAAAGCCAATAAACCGGAACTTTTAGATTTACCGAACATCAATACTTCTCTTTTTGATGAAGGTTTAGACCTTCTTAAAGAATTTACCAAAAAAGTAGAAGTAGTTGGGGGTAACGTTGTTACTTTAAACTCTAATGACGAAATTATTCAGCAAATAGAAAACACATTTACTGATGCAAAAGTCAAGTTTTCTAATTTGCCCAACACCGCTTCTTTTAACACTATAGAATTAGCCACTTTACAGAATCCGCACGATTTAGAAGATTTAGATATTTTAATTCTAGAAAGTAACTTAGGTGTTGCAGAAAATGGTTCCGTTTGGGTGTCAGATTCAGAGATACCTGTACGCGTATTACCGTTTATTACCAAACACTTAATATTGGTTATATCAGCAAAAGACATTGTACCATATATGCACCAAGCATACGAGAAACTAACCAATAAAGATGCTGGTT
The DNA here is from genome assembly GCF_038024065.1 of Polaribacter sejongensis. Taxonomy (NCBI): domain Bacteria; kingdom Pseudomonadati; phylum Bacteroidota; class Flavobacteriia; order Flavobacteriales; family Flavobacteriaceae; genus Polaribacter; species Polaribacter sejongensis. Next base: position 1,707,671 of record NZ_CP150667.1, read on the forward strand.
TTGGAGTATTTATTGCAGGCCCTTCTAAAACCGCAGATATAGAGCAATCATTGGTTATTGGCGCTCACGGTGCCTTAAGCCTTACCGTATTTTTAAAAGATTAATTTATTATTTATTTAGTGTGCCCACGCAAAAAAAAGCGTGGTCAGGCTATCCGTTTCAAGTCCTCGTTAGTACCTCACTGTGGGCTTGGAGTTTATCTTGAGCGAAGTAGAAAACCTTCTACCCTTCACGCAAAAGAACAATTTAAACTAATTCATTTACAATTAATTATACAGAAAATCCGCTTCGTCATTGCGAAGTACGAAGCAATATTATAAAGAAAACGAAAACCAGTATCAAAAATCAAGCTTACAATTATCAAAAAAGAGAAAGAAGTAACACTCTTTTTTAAAACTAAAACAGGATTAAACGATAAAAGTCTAATCCTGTAGTTTTAAATTGCACAGTAAAGTGCGTGCAATTTTTCTAATATACAACTGACCATATTAGAAGTAAAACCTAAAAGAAATCTTTTAGATTAATAACTATTAGAATATTAATCTGCTACTGTTTCACCAGACTGATTCATTGCCATTGTATGATCATATTTACAACAACCAGGTAAACCACTGTATGCATCTTTGCTACTAGAAACCTCTTCAGTATCATATCCAGAAGCTGCAATTGCAGTATGAATTGCCATAACATCTGTCTTAGCATCATTAAAAGACACATCTATTTTCTTTTTATTTACATCCCAAGTTGCGGTTGCAACGCCTTCTACGGCATTTGCTGCTTTTTCTATCGTCTGCTTGCACATACCACAGTTTCCTCTAACTCCAAAAGACAGAGACGCATTTGCTATTTCATTAGAAACTTCTGTAGTTTCTGTTTTTTGTTTGGCGTCATTTTTACAACTTGTAAAACCTACTGAAGCTATAATAGCTAGACTTAAAATTACTTTTTTCATTGTTTTTCTATTTAATTGTTACTATTTAATTGTTACTATTTAATTTTTTAGGTGTCCCATTAAAAATAGTTGAGTTTGATATAACCTTTAAAAAAAAGATTTTCACAGTTTTTATTTTTAATGAAACCTCACTTTTCAGAATCATTCTTAAACAGCTTTTAAAGCTATTTTTAATTACATCTGTTTTCTAGTTCGTAACAATCAAGTCTTGGCTCTTAGTTCTAAAAGCGAAGCGTTCTTTTGTTTTTTATCGAACATTAATTATTTAATTTATTACTTGTTTTACTTCTCCACAAGTAAGCATTGCATCTCCAAAATAAGGATTCACTACTTTTTCTTCTCTACTTAACCAATAGGCACCTTTATTACTATTTGCCATCGGACAAAATTGATGGTACACTTTTTCATTGACTCCAAATACTTCAATGGCATTTGTTAATTGTGTAGAAACTATTTTAAAATGATTTCGCTGTTCTTTAATAGCAGAATTCTCTAAAATTAAGGTAGTGGCTGTTTTTAGCTGCTTTTCTATATCCATCCAATGTTTATGGGCTTCTGCTGCTTTTAATTGCTTCATATCTACTTTTTCTAAATTACTTAAGAAATTTTTAGAAACTGTAAGCACTTCTGTAGAATTCTCTAAAACCAAAGCATCTTTTAAATCTATATAATCATTAAACACCACTTTTAATTGATTTTGAAATTCCTTAGACACTTTAATTCTTTCATTTTTATTTATAGTTTTTCCTTCAACAGAACCACTCATTTCCATACCAAGGTGTCCTTCATGCCCCGTCATTACTTTACCTCCACCTTTATTCATCATCGATTTTTTGCCTTGTAATTGTGCTGCTGCATCTACCGTAAAAGTTCCGTTGGTTACAATTTCATTACCATTATTTAAACCTTCCAAAACCTGATAATTACTATTTACTTGATTGCCTAAAGTAATTTCGCGCATTTCGAAAATAGGTTCTTTCGGATTCGTTTTCACATACACAACAGATCGTTTCCCTGTCCATAAAACAGCCGAAGCAGGTATTGTAATTGCTTGTTTTTTATCCACAGAAACAATACCTTTCATCTTTCCTTCTACAAACATACCTGGTTTAAACAGCTCATTTTTATTATTTAAAACTACTCTTAAATTTACAGTTCTTGTTTGCGTATCTAAAATAGGGTCTATAAAATTAACCTTTCCTTTAAACGCTTTATTTGGATATGCATTTGTGGTTACCTCAACATCCTGACCTTTTTTAAATTGACTAATTTGATTTTCATATACATCAAAATTTGCCCAAACAGTGTTTAAATTAGATACTTTAAAAATCGGTTTTCCGTCCATAATATGCGAACCTACATTTATCGCAATTTCCGTAACTACACCAGATACATGCGAGTAAATGGTAAAACTATTTTTCACTTTTCCTGTTTGCTCTACCTCATCTAATTGCGTACCATGAATCATCCAATTTTTAAACTTATTTTTAACAGCATTATATAATTGTGGTTGAGATCCTTTTAATTTATAGGCCGTTATTAATTCTTGTTGAGCCGCAATTAATTCTGGCGAATATATTTGAGCAACTGCTTGCCCTTTTGTAACACGTTCTCCCAAAGAATTTACAAATAGTTTTTCTACCCTACCATTAAAATGAGCAGGCATGGTTGCGGTTTCATCTTCATTTTCTGTAATTTTTCCTGATAAAACAAAACCTGTATCAGCATCAGAAATATGTGCTCCTACTATTGAGGTTTGTATGTTAGCCAATGCCATCGCGTTTTCTGAAAGCTTAAATTGATCGGCAGACAATCCTTCTGCACTGCTTGCTGCAGGAATTAAATCCATTCCGCAAATAGGACAATCACCCGCTTCTGGTTGCATAATTTGTGGGTGCATAGAGCAGGTCCACATTTGGTTTGTTTCTGCTACAGCATCGTGCTTGTGCATTTCTTCTGTATTCGAATTCCCTCCAAAAAGCACCCAGCCTAAAAGTAGTCCAACAGCTAATATTGCTATGTAATTTATATATTTTTTCATTGGACTATATTTTAATATTTCTTAAACGTAAGGCATTTGCAATTACTGTTACCGAACTAAAACTCATAGCCAAAGCAGCAATCATAGGAGATAACAAAATTCCGAAAAAAGGAAACAAAACTCCTGCTGCAACTGGTATACCTAATGTGTTATAAAACAAGGCAAAAAATAAGTTTTGTTTAATGTTTTTCATAACAGCTTCACTTAAATGTTGTGCTTTTACAATACCATGTAAATCTCCTTTTACCAAAGTAATCATCGCACTTTCTATAGCGACATCTGTACCCGTTCCCATGGCAATACCAACATCACTTTTTGCCAATGCAGGTGCGTCATTAATTCCGTCTCCAGCCATTGCAACTACTTTTCCTTGCTCTTGTAATTTGGTTACTTCTTGCAATTTATTTTCGGGTAACATACTTGCTTTAAAATCGGCAAGATTTAATTCGTTAGCCACAGCTTGTGCGGTATCATAATTATCACCCGTTAACATTATTACCGAAACGCCTCTATCTTGAAGTGCTTTTATTGCTTTTGCACTCGTTGCTTTAATTTTATCACCAATAACCACATAACCAACAACTTTTTTATCTACTGATAAAAAAGAAACCGTTTTCCCTTGTTTCTGATACGTTTTAGCTTCATCCTCCATTTTAGGTGTAATTTCAGCATTTACATACTCCATCATTTTAGGATTTCCTAAAGCTACTTTTTTACCGTTTATTGTTGCTTCCACACCTTTTCCTGTAACAGCACTAAATCCTTCCGATTTAAAAACTTCCGTGTTTTGCTCTTTACCATATTTTACAGTGGCTTCGGCTAAAGGGTGTTCGCTATTACTATTTAACGACACAATGTATTGCAACACTTCTGCATCACTTAAAATAGCATTAAACGCAGCCGCTTTTTCTACGGTTGGTTTCCCTTCGGTAATGGTTCCGGTTTTATCTATAATTAAAGTATCTACTTTAGCCATTCGTTCTAAAGCTTCTGCATTTTTAACCAAGACACCATTTTGTGCTCCTTTACCAACACCAACCATTATAGACATTGGCGTTGCTAAACCTAATGCACAGGGACAAGCAATAATTAATACGGCTATAGCATTTACAAAAGCATAGACATACACAGGTTCTGGTCCATAAATTGCCCAAACAGCAAATGTTATTAAAGAAATAAGCACCACAACAGGTACAAAATAACCAGAAACTTTATCTGCTAAATTCTGAATTGGAGCGCGACTTCTACTTGCATCATTCACCATTTTAATAATTTGAGAGAGTAGGGTATCGCTACCAATTTTCTCTGCTTTCATTAAAAAAACTTGATTGCCATTAATAGTACCTCCACTTACTTTATCGCCTTTAGATCGGTCTACCGGAAGCGGTTCTCCAGAAATCATCGATTCATCAATAGTTGTGTTTCCTTCGGTTATAATACCATCTACAGGAATTTTATCACCCGGTTTTACTTTTAAAATATCATGCAATGCAATTTTATCAATAGAAACCTCAACATCTTCTCCATCTACTATTTTTATCGCTTTATTAGGTGCTAATTTTAAGAGTTCTTTTACGGCTGAATTCGTTTTTCCATGTGCACGTGCTTCTAATAATTGACCTAAAAGAACCAATGTTAAAATAACAGTTGCTGCTTCAAAATAAACATGTACCGCTCCTGATTCGGTTTTAAATTGAGCAGGAAAAACATCTGGAAAAAATAGCCCGAAAACAGAAAATAGCCAAGAAACACCTGCACCAATCCCTATAAGTGTAAACATATTTAGATTCCATGTTTTTATACTTCTATAGGCACGCTCAAAGAACATCCAAGTGGCATAAAAGACCACAGGAATAGACAGTGCAAACTGAATCCAATTCCACTGTTTTTGTTCCAAAATTGTATATAATGGATTGTTTGGGATCATTTCGCTCATGGCAATTAAAAATATTGGCAAGGTAAAAGCTACTGCAATCCAAAACTTTTTTATGATCTTTTGGTATGTTTTTTCTTCTGATGAAAGATCGGGTTTCATAGGTACTAAATCCATTCCGCAAATAGGGCAGTCTCCAGCTTCATCTCTTACAACTTCAGGATGCATTGGGCAAGTCCACTGTTCTGCGGTGTTAATAGAAATGTTTTGTTCTTCTACTAAATCCATTCCACAGACAGGGCAATCTCCCACTTTGTCATACGTTTTATCGCCTTCACAATGCATCGGACAATAAAATGTACCCGTTCCTTTTCCTTTCGGAAGTTCTTTTTTTACTTCTTTAATATGATGATGTTCTCCCGGTTTGTGAATGCTATATCGGCCACCATCATTTTTTAAAGCTTCTTGGAAGGTTTCTAATGAAATATGAGATTCCATTTCTATAGTAGCTTCTGCTTTTTCTAAATTAACTGTAGCTTTAGAAACACCTTTAACTTTAGAAAGTGTTTCTTCTACGTGTCCACGACAACCGTTACAAGTCATTCCGTGTATGTGATATGTATGTTTCATTTTGTAGGTTCTTTATAATTTACAAACAAATGTATCGCTGTTTTAAAAAATAAGTTTTTCTAATTCTGATTATAATTTATACAATTTGGTCTAATTCTTTCCGGTCCCAATCTTGTAATTTTCGATACTCAGACATAGACATTCCCGTTACAGATTTAAACTGTTTTGCTAAATGACTACTATTGTTATAATTGAGATTGTATGCTATTTCAGAAAAGTTTAATTGATTTAATTGTATGTATTCTTTTACTTTTTCAATTTTTAAGTTGATGATATACTTCTCTAGCGTAATGCCTTCCGATTTACTAAAAAGCTTACTAATTGCCGAATCGTTTTTACCAATTTCTTTTGTGATTTTCGAAATAATAGGTTCTGAGTCATTTTCTGATAGACTCTGAATTACAATCACTTTAATTTGTTCTACCAACACTTTAGATTCATCTTCAATCAACTCAAAACCGAGATCTTTAAGTCCGTTTTTAATAGCATTATAATTATTTTCTAAAGCTTGCTTTACAACAACTTTCCCTAACTCTATAGATTCAATTTCTAAACCATTACGTGTCAATAATTCTATAACTGTCGATTTGCATCTAGCACAAACCATATTTTTTATAATTAATGTTTGTCCCATTTTTATTGAATTAAATAGTGAATACTCGTTGTTTGAATATAATAATTATAAATGGCTTCAACTTGATTCATTTGAAACTTTAATTGTAATTCCTGAATATCTAAAACATCATTAAAATCAATCGTTCCAGTTTCGTAACTTCTAATTAAAATATCTTCTGCATCTTTTGCTTGTTGTAGGTTCTTAACCTGCGTATCATAACTAATTCTTGCAGAAGACCGATCGTTTATTGCCTTATCTAAAAGCGTTTCTAAAGTATTGTAACGTTCTTGTTTTTGAGCTTCAATTTCTTGCTGCTGTAACTCGTTTTGTTTAGTTTTCGATTTATATTTTTTATTGAATATAGGAATAGATAAGGATACGGTTGGCATAAAAATATCTTTTCCTTTTTCACTAAAAGTGATGTCTGGTCCTGCTTGAATATTAATATAATCGAACCCAAAACCAAAGGAAGGATTACTTTCTTTCTGATTCAGAAATTCAGATTGTTCTACAGATTGAAATAGTTTGTCATATTTTAATAATTCAGGATGCAATCCTAAATTACTAGAAGTAATTTCAAAATCTTTAGAGGGCATTAGCAAAGCATCAACAACCTCAATTTGAATATCCTTTTCTCTATTCAATAGATTATTAAAAGCCGTTTGTTCTGATAAATATTGTTGCTCTAAAACCTGTCTTAATTGCTCTAATTCATTCTGACGCATTTGCAATTTAAAAACATCAACTGCAGAAGCTTTACCAACTTCAATCGATTTTAAAGCCAACGTTTCATAGGTTTTAAGCAGTTTGCTATTTTCAATTAAAATTGCTTGTTTTGCTTTGTTTACGTATAATTTGTAATAAGACTGAGAAACGGAAACCATTAATTTTCGTTTGGCAATTACTACATCTTCATATTTGGTGTCTGCCAAAGAACTTGCATAATTTTCGCGAGAAGTAATTGTTCCAAACCAAGGCAACATTTGTTTTGCTGATACTTTAAAACGCTGTGTTCCTGTTCTAGTTTCTGGTTCTAACACAAAATAACCTGCACTAAATTCGGTATTTGGTAATGTGTTTACTTCGTTTACCTTTTCTGAAGCAATATGATATTGTAACTCGAATTTCTGAATTTCAGGACTATTTTCTAAAGCTTCCTTAATATAGGTTTCTAGTTCTTGACTTTGAACATTTAGAACAAAGAATAAAGAACCAAGAAGCAAGACTACTTTCTGTACGATATAATTATTATTTTTCATGATTTGTTTTTTAAAGTCTATTTTCTAAGCTCTTTTCTCTTTATTCTCTTCAATTTCATCTCTTCTCTCCAGCTATATAAAACGGGCACAATAAAATAAGAAGTGATATCAATTACCATTCCTCCAAATATTGGAATTGCCATCGGAATCATAATATCGCTTCCTTTTCCTGTGGATGTTAAAACAGGTAACAAGGCTAAAATGGTAGTTACTGTTGTCATTAAACACGGGCGAATTCGTTTTTTAGCAGCTTCTAAGGCCGAAGCTCTAATGCTCATTTTATCCGAAGGTTTTTCACGATCAAAAGTTTGTGTAAGATAGGTTGCCATAACAACACCATCATCTGTTGCAATTCCGAATAAGGCTATAAAACCAACCCAAACAGCTACACTTAAATTGATAGTTTTCATATTGAAAAGGTCTCGCATATTCTCCCCAAAGAAACTAAAATTAAAAAACCAATCTTGACCGTATAACCAAATCATAATAAAACCACCCGCAAATGCTACTGCAATTCCGGTAAACACCATTAATGAAGTAGTCACTGATTTAAACTGAAAGTACAGGATTAAAAAGATGATAGCCAACGCCAAAGGAACTACTATAGCTAATGTTTTTTCTGCACGTAATTGATTTTCATACGTTCCTGTGAACTTATAACTGATTCCTTTAGGAACAATTAATTCTCCTGAATCCATTTTCTGTTGAAATAACGCTTGTGCATTTTCTACCACAGCTACTTCTGCAAAACCATCTATTTTATCAAACAATACATAACCAACTAAAAAGGTGTCTTCACTTTTTATTACCTGCGGACCTTGTTCATAACGAATCGTTGCCAACTCACTTAAAGGCACAGGACTCCCTTTTTCTACAGGAATATAAATGTCTTTAATGTCTTCTGGATTGCCACGTAATTCTCTTGGGTAACGTACACGAACTCCATATCGTTCTCGCCCTTCCACAGTTTGTGTTAAGGACATACCACCAATAGCAACCTTTAACACACTCTGTACATCTTCGATTGAAATTCCATAACGTGCTATTTTTTCTCTATCAATATCAATCAATAAATAAGGTTTACCAACAATTCTATCGGCAAAAACAGCTTCTACTTTAACACCTTCCGCTTGTTTTAAAAGACTTTCTAGCTCTAATCCAAAAGCTTCAATTTGTTTTAAATCTTGCCCTTTTACTTTAATTCCCATAGGTGCTCGCATCCCTGTTTGAAGCATCACTAAGCGGGTTTCTATAGGTTGTAATTTAGGTGCAGATGTAACGCCTGGTAATTTGGTGACTTTTATGATTTCTTTCCAAATATCATCTGGACTCTTAATTTCTGGTCGCCAGTTTCGGTAGAATTCTCCGTCGCTGTCTTCGATAAGTTGGTTTGCTTTAATTGATGTGCCTGAAGTAATGAAACGTTTTGTTTTGTTAGCATGACCTTTATGAGATTCCTCGTCGCTCGTTCTTTGCGCTGTCGGAATGACATTCGTTTTCAATTCAAACAAACCATCCTCATTTACTTTATAACGTTGTCTTTTTCCTTCGGAGTTACGCATGTATTCAGTTTTGTATTGAATCATGTTTTCGTACATCGATAAAGGTGCTGGATCTAAAGCAGATTCTGTTCTACCAGCCTTTCCAACCACTGTTTCAATTTCTGGAATGGTAGCAACTGCCATATCTAATTGCTGTAACACACGTTTGTTTTCTTCCACTCCAGAATGTGGTAACGATGTTGGCATCAGTAGAAAAGATCCTTCATTTAAAGAAGGCATAAATTCTTTTCCGGTGTTGCTCATAATCCAAAATCCAGAAACAAGAACTGTAATTGGAACCATTAAAAACAACATTTTATTCGCTAAAGCCCATTGTAAAATTTGTCCGTAATATTTTCTAAAAATAGAAAACAGTCCTAAAATTCCGAAGCAAATAATAGCAACAAAAACCAAGTTGATTAAAATACTACGATTAAAACCTAAAGGTCTCCAATATTCAGCCAATAAAAATACAATAGCTACCGAAGAAATAATAATATTTACAAGGTTTACTTTTTTACTATCTAGTTTTCCTAAAATACCTAATAAGCCCGAAATTCCGAAAGCAACTACAATAGCACCCAACCAATAACCGCTTACTATAATCGACAGTCCTACAATAATGATAGCACCGTTTAAGAAATGTCTAAACGATTTTTTTAGCGTTGTTTTACGGAATAAAAAAGCCGCTAAAGGAGGAATTATAAACAAAGCAATCACTAAAGAAGCAGATAATGCCATTGTTTTTGTAAAAGCCAAAGGTCTAAACAACTTTCCTTCTGCACCAATCATTGTGAATACAGGAACAAAACTAATAATGGTTGTTAAAACGGCTGTTAATATGGCTCCGGAAACTTCCGCGGTAGCGTTATAAATAATTTCGTTTATGGAAAGTTTGTTGTTTTGATGAGATTCCTCGTCGCTCGTGCCTTGCGCTGTCGGAAGGACATTTTCACTCTTCACTTTCTCCTCATCAAGATGACGAATCATATTTTCGGCGAGTATGACGCCTACATCTACCATGGTTCCAATGGCAATTGCAATACCCGAAAGTGCTACAATATTTGCATCAACATTAAATAGTTTCATCGCCACAAAAACCATTAAAATAGCAACAGGTAACAAACCAGAAATTAAAATAGAAGCTCTTAAATTAAAAACCATTATAATAATCACCAAAATGGTAATTAATATCTCTAAAGTTAATGCTTCGGTAAGTGTGTCTAAGGTTTCTACAATTAATTCAGAACGATCGTAAAAAGGAACCACTGTTAGTTGAGATGTTCGTCCGTCTGCTAATACCTTCGTAGGCAAACCACCTTTTAGTTCAGCTATTTTTTCTTTTACGTTGGTAATTACTTCCATAGGATTTGCTCCATATCTAGCAACTACAACACCACCAACTACTTCTGCGCCTTCTTTATCTAATAATCCACGTCGTGCTGCAGGACCTAAAGAAACTTTACCAATATCTTTAATTTTAATGGATGTAAAATCTTTTGAAGTTACCACAGCATTTTCAATATCTGCAACCGATTTTATATACCCTAAACCACGAACTAAATATTCTGCTTGATTGATTTCTAAAGTTTGTGCACCAATATCTTGATTACTACTTTTTACAGCCTTAACAACTTCACTTAAACCAATATTGTATTGACGCATCAATTCTGGATTCACATCTACCTGATATTCCTGAACATAACCACCAATAGAAGCTACTTCTGAAACGCCACTTGCAGAAGACAACGCGTACTTTACATAGTAATCTTGTATGCTTCGTAATTCTTGTAAATCCCATCCACCAGTAACATTTCCGTCTTTATCTCTACCCTCTAGAGTATACCAATAAATCTGACCTAATCCTGTAGCATCTGGTCCTAAAGCAGGATTAACACCTTCTGGTAATAATCCGCTTGGTAGTGAATTTAATTTTTCTAAAATTCGACTACGGCTCCAATAAAACTCGATGTCTTCTTCAAAAATGATATAAATACTAGAGAAGCCAAACATAGAAGAACTACGAATGGTTTTTACTCCAGGAATACCCAATAAGGAGGTGGTTAAAGGATAGGTAATTTGGTCTTCTATATCTTGTGGCGAACGACCATCCCACTTTGTGAATACAATTTGTTGATTTTCACCAATATCTGGTATGGCATCTACAGCCACAGGGTCACTTGGTAAAAAGCCTGTATTCCAATTAAAAGGAGCGTTTACAGTTCCCCATCCTACAAAAAGGACAAGTAATAAAACCGCTACGAGTTTATTCTCTATTAAGAATTTGATGCTTTTATTTAGCATTGGTTTAATTATTAAACAGTTAGACATTGGTGTTAAAAAAAACACCGAATACAAGAAATTATCCCAATGAGATTAATCACAGGATAACACAGTCTTTTTGTTTAAAAATTAAATTAAATAAGTCTCGTCTAACTTAAATATTTGCCTGTTAGCGAGCAGAGGTTCGTACTCTCCAGATGAAGGTACATTATTTTCTAAACCTTCAAAAAGGTTGATATAAGAATAAATAAATGAAGCAATGAATACTTGTTGCTCAAAAGAAATGCTATCAATATGATGTTGTAATTCATTTTGACCTTCAACAACTACTTGTTCGTCATTACAGCAGTTCTTTTTTGAAATATTACAATCTTCAGATAAAGGTTTTTGCATTTCCATACCACAACCTTCTGCTTTTTGAAACATAGCTGTTTCTACCAAAGTATCACCACAATAATGCATACTAAAAGTCAATGACATTGTAGAGAATAGGACTACAACAGCCATTGCAATTGACATTATTTTATGTGAAACTTTCTTCATATTGGCCGCAAAGGTATACAAAATTAAAGAACAAAATATTAGTTAAGAAAAATTTAACTGAAAACAAGACAACTGACTTTCATAAATGTATCCCTATATTTTATTTAAAATCAGACATCATTCATTTAGAGAGTTTAGCGTAAAAAAGCAAGCCATATATTTACAAACATAAAAAACTCACACAACCTAGGTTAAAAAATCAGCGACAGTATATTTAAATCGAAATGTCTTTAATAAAAATAGATTGAAGAAATAATGTAAATTTCGTAAAATTGAAATTTAGCACAAAAACAGTTCAAATTATTTTACGTCCTTCTAAACGGATAAAAGTATTTTTGACAGGGATAAACAATAATTTTTATATTTAACCTGTTTTTCTTTAATCCTATAAAGTAGCACCTCGATAATTATATCAATTGCATTTTTAAAATTCATTTCAGAATTATAACGAAATGTACTTCTTTATTTATTGATAAACGTCCATTTTTACTTACTAATAAGTTTATCTATATTTAAAGTTGTTTGTTTTAAGCTTACTCCACAATCTTTTGCTTTAACAATATTTCCGTTATTCCATTATGTTTCAAAATAACTAGGGTACCCCATAGGGTAACTGTCACATGCTTTTTAAGGAGATTAAGATATTATCTATTTGATCTAAAAATTCTTAACTCTAATAAATTATAAGGTGAACTCAGTGTTTATAAAGGTTTAAGAGATTTAACCATCCTAGAATGTGATGTATAAAAAAAGCCTCACATAATATGTGAGGCTTTTGGCGGAGAAAGAGGGATTCGAACCCCCGGACCTGTTACAGTCAACAGTTTTCAAGACTGCCGCATTCGACCGCTCTGCCATTTCTCCAGTGCGTCTCATCAAGTATTCCCTGATTGCGGCTGCAAATATAGAAAGGTTTTTTAGTTTACAAAAACAAAAAACGATTTATTTTTATTTTTTTTTTGAATATCATACATGAAACCACATATCTATCTATAAATCAAGTATTTTAAATTATTATTATTTTTTTAGAAATCGTCACAAAAAAGTCTAAATAAAGAATTCTTGTATAGTAGTTCATTATATTTGCCTTTATTATTTTAATTATAAAATTATGTCATTTAATTCCTTTGGAAATTTATTAAAAGTAACAACGTATGGAGAATCTCATGGAACTGCTATTGGTGGCGTCATAGATGGATTCCCTGCAGGATTAGAGGTAGATTTTGAAGCCATTCAAAATGAGTTAGATAGACGTAAACCTGGGCAATCTAAAATTGTTACTCAGCGTAAAGAACCAGATACTGTAGAGTTTCTTTCAGGTATTTTTGAAGGAAAAACAACAGGAACTTCTATTGGTTTTGTTATTAGAAACACCAATCAAAAATCTAAAGACTACAACCACAATACCAATGTATATAGACCTTCTCATGCAGATTTTACGTATGATAAGAAATTTGGAAACAGAGATTATAGAGGCGGCGGAAGAAGTTCTGCCCGTGAAACTGCCAATTGGGTAGTTGCTGGTGCTTTAGCAAAACAGCTTATTGCAAGCATGAATATAAATGCATTTACATCTTCGGTTGGAGATATTTTTATAGACAAACCGTATCAAGATTTAGATTTTTCTAAAACAGAAAGCAATATTGTTCGTTGTCCGGATGAAGCTTCTGCAGAGAAAATGATCAACAGAATACAAGAAATTAGAAAAGCAGGAGATACTATTGGTGGTACCGTAACATGTGTTGCACAAAATGTACCTGTAGGATTAGGAGAACCTATATTTCAGAAATTACACGCACAATTAGGTAGCGCAATGTTATCTATAAATGCCGTAAAAGGTTTTGAATTTGGAAGTGGTTTTTGTGGTGCAAAAATGAAAGGTTCAGATCATAACGATGTTTTTAATGCAGACGGCTCTACACAATCTAATTTATCTGGAGGAATACAAGGTGGAATAAGTAATGGTATGGATATTTACTTTAGAGTTGCTTTTAAACCTGTTGCAACCATTATGAGCTCTCAACAAACTATTAACTCAGAATATGAAGTTACAGAAATTACAGGTAAAGGAAGACATGATCCTTGTGTTGTACCAAGAGCTGTACCAATTGTAGAAGCTATGACTGCTTTAGTATTAGCAGATTTTTGGTTGCTAAATAAAACGAGACAGATATAATTTACGTACTATTTAAAAGATTGAAATAGAATACTTGTAAATTTATTTACCTTTAACGGAAAAACTTTTTTTTCTGTGGATATTAAACGACTATATTTTATTGATATTATTAGGGCTTTTGCTATCTTAATGATGCTACAAGGGCACTTTATAGATACATTACTAGCTGACTCGTATAGAGACTTAAATGATCCTATTTTTAGTGTATGGTCTTATTTTAGGGGAATTACTGCTCCGACTTTCTTTACTATTTCTGGATTAATTTTTACTTATCTTTTGCTAAAGGCAAAAGAGAAAGGATTAGAAAACCAAAGAATGACAAAAGGGATCACAAGAGGTTTCTTTTTAATAGGTATTGGTTATTTGTTAAGAATTCCCGTTTTTAGTTGGTTAGCAGGAATATTTAGCCCCTATTTTCTAGTAATTGATGTACTTCAAATAATAGGTTTAAGCTTAATATTAATTATTTGTATTTATTTTCTTTGTAATAATAAAACAATCCTTTTTTCTATAATTACATTACTCTTTGGTACCAGTATATTTATATTAGAACCGCTGTATAGAGATTTAAACTTAACCTCTATTCCTCTTTTTTTAAACAACTATATTTCTAAAAGTAATGGATCTATATTTACAATTATTCCTTGGTCTGGTTATGTCTGTTTTGGTGCGTTTATAGCAACAATATTTCATAAAAACGTATTCAAAAAAAGCTTTAAAAAAATAATAATTACTTCTTTTATCCTTTTTGGATTCATTCTAATTTTTTATTCTTCAAATATTCTCGTTTTCTTCTCAAAACTATTACAATCTCAACTATTAATGGATGCGGCAAGCTATAATTATCTATTTACTAGATTTGGAAATGTATTATTAATTTTCGCTTTCTTTTATAGCCTTGAGAAGTATTTAAAATCGCCTTTAATTTTAAAAATAGGACAAAAAACACTTTCTATATATGTAATTCATTTTATCATTATTTATGGGAGTTTTACTGGTTATGGGTTAAAGTATATTATTGGTAAAACCTTAAATCCAATAGAAGCTATTATTGGAGCAATACTATTCTTAATATCAGTTTGTCTACTATCTTTTTATTATGCAAAAACAAATACTTTTTTATATTTAAATTTGAGAAAACTATTTCATAAAGTAAAATCTTAATCTAAAATGAAAACGCTTTTATCTCTTTGCTCTATATTCTATTTTTTAAATAGTTTTTCTCAGGTAGATTACTTATCTAAATCAAATAAATTTTCCGAGAGAACATATACCTATCTCAGAATAAAAAAAGAGAAGAACTTAAAGTTCGATTTTTACAGACCTAAAAAGACAAAAGGAAAAGTTCCGTTGTTAATTTATGTTCATGGTGGTGGTTTTTCTGGAGGTGATAGAAAAGATAAAAATTCTACAGCTTTTGCAAAAGAAATGGTTCAATACGGTTACGCTGTCGCAACAATATCATATCGGTTAACAATGAAAGGTAAAGGTTTTGGATGTGCGACAAATTCTGCATTAAAAATAGAAGCTTTTAACGATGTTTCTAAAGATATCAGTTATGCCGTAAAGTATTTTTTAAGACGTAAAAAGAGGCTTAAAATAGATGCTGATAAAATAATTCTAGTAGGTTCTAGTGCTGGTGCGGAAGCAATTTTAAATTTAGCGTATGTTTACAATAACAAAATTTTAGATCCAAATTTTAAATTTGCAGGAATTATTGCCATGTCTGGAGCCGTAACTTCTATTGATAAAATAACAACTGAAACAGCTATTCCAACCCAATTATTTCATGGAACAAAAGATAACCTTGTGCCTTATAATATTGCATCTCATCATTTTTGTAAACTAGAATCTGTTGGATATTTAAACCTTTTTGGTTCTAAAGCAATTGCTAAAAAATTAAAATCTATTCAGAAACCTTTTTATTTATATAGTGTAAAAAATGGAGATCATAGTTGGAACACAAGACCTATTTATCAATGTAAAAACGAAATATTGGACTTTTTATATTATGATATTTTAAAACAGAAAAACAGACAGATAGAAACTGAGATTTAATAATCATAAAAAAAGCGAAACAAAATTGTTTCGCTTTTTAAAATATAGCTATTTTTCTACTTTAATAATTTATCCAAATCATAAAAGTAAAAATCTTTGGCATCATTCATTGCCACAAACAATCCGCTTTTAAAGGTATCGTTTAAAGGCACAGTAACCACATCACATCCATCTGTTTGGGTAGTTGACAGATTAACTGCTTTTACAAACTCATTTGTTTGTCTATCAAATAAATTAAATTGCCCTTTTTGTTGATCAGAAACAATAATATACCCTTTCTCATTCTCAAATTTAGCAATTGCAATACCTTCTATATCTCTTTCAAAAAGTTCACTTCCAAAACAAGTAATTTCTTCATTTCCTTTAGATGGCTCTGCATAATATTTACGAACACAGTGCATTTCATCAGAATAGTAAACAAAGCCCATTTCTGCATCAACAGCAATGGCTTCAATTTCTTTTTTACCACTAAATTGTCCAAATTTCCTAACCAAAGTAGCCGTTACTTTACTGTTTTCTGAAACTAATTTATATTGATATAAATACCCTTCTTTAGGTCCCGTTTTTCTACCAACTATTGCATAAAAAGTTCCATCAATCGGACTCTTATAAATAGCAACTCCCATTGGTAATTTGTTTTCAGGAATAGTTTCATCTTCAAAGACAGGAAATCCTCCTTCATCTAAAGGTTTCATATCTGGTACAGAAAACATTCTAATTTGCTGCTCTTCTCTTTCTGTAAAAATTAAAACATCAACTTTTACAGAATCGTTTACTTGAAAACCATACTCTAAATCTACATTGTTAGGTCTTTTTATATTTCTGATGGTTTTATCTTCTATAACTTTACCTTGTAAATCATACGCATAAATTGCTCCATTGGTTTCTTTATCTGTTCCAAAAACAATACTTTTTGATGCGTCTGTTGGATGAATCCAAATTGCAGGATCATCTGTATCATTAACAGATTTTTCGGTAATTACATCTGGTGCAATTGCTGGTAATTTACTACCAGAATTACACGATAACAATGTTACTGTTCCTAAAAATAGGATACTATTTTTTATAGATAATTTCATGTTTTCTATTTTTTAAATAAATCGTATTTTAAACCAAAAGTAATTCTTCTACCGTAGTATTCCATTTGCATTGTTCTACCACTTTCTCCTTGGTAGTAACGTAATGGTTGGTTAGTCAGATTATTTACACTAGCATAAATACTTAGGTTTTTATTAATGGTATAACCTGTACTAAAATCTAAGAAAAATTGTTTGTCGTAATAACGATCTTCAAAAGCATTACCTCCTATTTCATCTACATAAGCATCAGAAAAATTACCAGAAAGTCTTGCATTAAATTTAGCATCTGCATACCCTAAAGAAGCGTTTAACATATTTGGTGTTGTGTTAGGCAAATCTATATCTTCTCTTTCCTCTCCGTCTTCATTACGAATTCCGTTTGCATCCGAAGTTAAAAAGGTATAATTAGCATACACACTAAAGTTTTTTAAGAAACCAGGTAAAAAATCTAATTTTCTTTGGATTGCTAATTCTGCTCCAAAAATAGATGCTTTATCACCATTTAAAGGTTGATAAACTTCAAAACCAGTAGTTCCTGGTCCAAAAGCATCTGTAGTAGTTTCTGATTGAAAAGTATAGGTAAAATCACTAATGTTTTTGTAAAAAAAACCTCCAGACAAAATACCTACATTTTCAAAATAAGTTTCTGCCATTACATCAAAATTCATAGAAGTTGTTGGCTTTAAATCTGGGTTACCTAAAAACACTTCTTCATCTCCAGTTACAACATCTAAAGTTGGTGTAATATCAACATAATTTGGTCTTGCCAATGTATTTGTCCAAGCAAATCTTAATACTGTTTTATCAGAAATATCGTATTTAACATGTACACCTGGCATTAAATTAGAATAAGAACTTTTTTCTGTTAAAGTACCATCTAAAGTATCTTCATCTAAAATATTATTTCCTGTTGCCGTTAATTTTGTGTGCTCTAATCGTAAACCAAACAATACACTTAACTTGTCAGACAATCTTTGATTTGTCATCACATAACTCGCAAATACATTTTCCTTTACATCATAATTAGCTCTTAAAAACTCATCACTTATAGTTTCACCATTATTTAAATCTAAGCTTCCTAACCATTCTTCATCTGCAAATAAACCTGATTGGTATTGACTACCTGCTAAATAATCTGGGTTCGAATAATCTTTGGTTGGTATAGATGATAACGTAGGATAATCGCTTTCTAAATCATATTCAAAGAAATCATTATCTCTTAATTTTGTTTTAAAACGACCTCTAAACCCAAATTTTATAAATCCATCTCCATGACCAAAAAAGTCTGATGGTAATTCAAAATTAACAAAAGTATTAAAGTCTTTTTCTTCTGTATATTGATTTTCTTCTGTGATTTCACCAAACTCAAAACTAGCAAGATCATTAAAATCTGATGAATTTACGGCAGTAAACAAAGGAAACCTAGAATCAGAAATATCGTTATTAATACTATATTCAGTTTCAAACTCAGCATAACGTTCATTTAATCTTTCTTCGGATGCTTTTGCAAAAGAAGTCATCCAATCAATTTTTAATTTACCTGCAGCGTGGTTACCACCAAGTGTGTAATTCTGCATTTTTTGATCTTCTAAGCGTCTATTTTTATTTCGATCGTTATCAATACCACCTTTAGATTGTCTTTTAACTTCAACAGGAAACATTGTAGGTGTATTATCTGTAATGGTAAAATCTCCAAGTCCTATATCTTCTGCATCTAAAATCTCATGTTCTAATCTAAAACGATTTTCTCTGTCGTCTCTCCAATTATACATCGATTTAAAATAGATATTATTGTCATCATTAATTTGATAATCGAAGTTTGCAGAAAAACTTCTACGAACTCTTTGTACTAAATACGTACGTTCTTCAAAAACATTGGTATACGGATTTACTTCCAATTCAACTTCTTCACCAGCGTCATTTGTATATGCAAATTCATCCGTCCATTCTGCTTCCACATCATGAGAACCAAAATCATTATCATTGATAGTTGCAGAAATCATCCAACCAAATTTTTTGTTTTTAGAACGATCTCCTACTAGAAAAGAACCATTTAAAATTCTTTTGTTTGTAATTGTGTTTACACCAGATCCTGCGGTTGCAGAAAGTCTAAAACTTTGAGGAGATGTTCTTGTTATTAAATTTACAGAACCTCCTAAAGCATCTGCATCCATATCTGGAGTTACCGCTTTATTAACTTGTATAGATTGTATCATGTCCGACGGAATTAAATCCATCTGTACATTTCTATTATCGCCTTCTGCAGACGGAATTCTACTTCCGTTAAGAGTTACGGAGTTTAATTGAGGAGAAAGACCTCTAATAATAATATTTCTAGCTTCTCCTTGATCTACTTGCATCGTAATACCAGGAATCCTTTTAACGGCATCTCCAATATTTGCATCCGGAAATTTACCAATTTGATCTGTAGAAACTACATTGGTAATATTTAAATTATTCTTTTGAGTGTTTAATGCTTTAGATTGGCTACCTAAGCTGTAAGATGTAATTAAAACATCATCTAATTGAATACTTTCTGAAACAAGTGCAATTTTAATCGATGTAGTTTCATTTTCTTTTACAACAACTTCTTGTAAAATATCTTTAAATCCTAAATAAGTTATTCTTATAGTGTGCGTACCAGCGGGTACACCAACTAAGGTGAACTTTCCATCAAAATTAGAAATATCTCCTTTTTTAAGCGCTTCTATTAAAACATTTGCACCAGGTACATAAAGTCCATCCTTATCAGTAATAAGACCTTGTATTTTACTGGTTTGTGCAAATGAATTAAACGCACTTAACGACAAAAACATCGTTAATAAAAATAAATTAAAATTATAAAATTGTTTCATTATTTAGTTTTTTTATAATGCAAAAGTAAATTTTGATTTACTTAACATTATTAACTAATTAAAAACAAAAAGCTAATTTTATACTTAATTTTAACCTGAATTAACGTTAACTTTAAAATGAATTAATCTAAATTTTAAACAATAAAAACAAATCTACTTACTATAGAGATATAAGCAAAAAAAAAAAGACCACTTAAAAAAGCAGTCTTTATACTATTTATTAAGCCTGTCCTGTAGGCCCAAAATTCATAGGAATTGGAGGTTGCTCATAATCTTTAATTTCACCATGTTGTTCTTCAAACTTTCTAACATTATCTGCTAAAGCTTGTGTTAAGCGTTTTGCATGTTGCGGAGTTAAAATAATTCTAGATTTTACTTTTGCCTTTGGTACACCTGGCATAATATTAATAAAATCTACAATAAATTCTGACATAGAATGATTAATAATTGCAAGATTAGAATACGTTCCTTCTGCAATTTCCTGATCTAACTCAATATTTATTTGTCCGTCTTTGTTTTGATTTTCTTCCATAATTAAAATTGTGTATTTGTTAATTCTAGTACATGTAAAATCGTAAAAAAAAATGAATTACACCCGTAAAATTTCACCTTTTATATTTAATAAAAGCTATAAAAAAGAAAAAGTTGAATTGAATAGTGCATCTGAGATACCCTAAACAATTCAACTTTTAAATAATTAAACTTTTACGTTTACACGTTTCGTTTATTTAGAAACTTTTTTCTATTTCGTCTTTAGGACCAACTAGAATGTTTTCATAAGCTCTCATACCTGTACCTGCTGGAATTCTCTTACCAACAATTACATTTTCTTTTAAGCCTTCTAATGTATCTATTTTACCACTAACAGCAGCCTCGTTTAATACTTTTGTAGTTTCCTGGAAAGAAGCTGCAGAAATAAACGATTTTGTTTGAAGTGATGCTCTTGTAATACCTTGTAAAACTTGCTCTGCCGTTGCCGGTTTAGCCTCTCTTGCCGTTACTAAGTTCTGATCATTTCTTCTTAATAAAGAATTTTCATCTCTTAATTGACGAGCTGTAATAATTTGACCTGCACTTAAGTTTTCTGAATCTCCAGCGTCTTCAACAACCTTCATTCCAAAAATATCATCATTATCTTTGATAAAGTCAATTTTATGAACTAATTGATTCTCTAATAATAAAGTATCACCAGAATCTATAATTTTAACTTTACGCATCATTTGACGAACAACAACCTCAAAATGCTTGTCATTAATTTTTACACCTTGTAAACGATATACTTCTTGAATTTCATTTACCAAGTACATTTGTACTGCAGATGGACCTTGAATTCTTAAAATATCTGAAGGAGTTGTAGCTCCGTCTGATAATGGCATACCAGCTTTAATAAAGTCATTTTCTTGAACTAAAATCTGATTAGAAAGTTTTACTAAATACTTACTAATATCTCCAGTTTTAGATTCAACGATAATTTCTCTATTTCCACGTTTAATTTTACCGAAAGAAACAACACCATCAATCTCAGAAACAACAGATGGATTAGAAGGATTACGTGCTTCGAATAATTCTGTTACACGTGGTAAACCTCCTGTAATATCCCCAGCTTTACCAGATTTTCTTGGTATTTTAACTAAAGTATGACCACTTTCTACTTTATCTCCATCAGTTACCATTAAGTGTGCACCTAAAGGTAAACTATAAGAACGTAAAGCATTACCGTCATTATCTTCAATAATTAAAGATGGTATGATTTTCTTGTTTTTCGAGTCGATCATTACAATCTCCTGGAAACCAGTTTGCTCATCTACTTCTACAGAGTAATTGATACCTTGTATTAAATTATCAAACTTCACTTTTCCAGCGAACTCAGAAACAATAACCCCGTTAAATGGATCCCATTGTACAATAGCATCTCCTTTTTTGATTGATTTTATATCTTTATCAAATATAATAGAACCATAAGGAAGGATATTCGTACTTTGAGTAATTCCTGTTTTCTTGTCTATAATTTTAATCTCAGCAGTTCTAGAAATTACAATGTCAATTTCTTTACCTTCATTGTCTTTACCAGTTACTGTACGTAAATCATCTATAACAACTTTACCATCAAACTTAGCAATTAATTTATTCTCTTCAGAAATATTACCTGCAACCCCACCAACGTGGAATGTACGTAATGTTAACTGTGTACCAGGTTCTCCAATAGATTGTGCTGCAATTACACCAACTGCTTCACCAATTTGTACTTTGTTAAGGGTAGATAAACTCTGACCATAACATTTTGCACAAATACCTTTTGTAGATTCACAAGTTAAAGCAGATCTTACTTCTACAGCATCAATTCCAGACTTCTCAACAGCTACTGCTAATTGATAAGAAATTGGTTGATTTGCTTTTAAAAGAACTTCTTCTGTTAACGGGTGATATACATCGTTTAATGAAACTCTACCTTCAATTCTTTCTGATAAAGATTCTACAATCTCATCATTTTTCTTTAAAGGTGCTACTTCTAAACCTCTTAATGTACCACAATCTTCTTCGTTAATGATAACATCTTGAGAAACATCTACTAATCTACGAGTTAAGTAACCAGCATCTGCCGTTTTTAAAGCCGTATCCGCAAGTCCTTTACGAGCACCGTGAGTAGAGATAAAGTATTCAAGAATTGATAAACCTTCCTTAAAGTTAGAAAGAATCGGATTCTCAATAATTTCTCCACCACCTGCAGTAGATTTCTTAGGTTTTGCCATTAATCCACGCATACCTGTTAACTGACGAATCTGCTCCTTAGAACCCCTTGCACCAGAATCAAGCATCATGTATACCGAGTTGAAACCTTGTTGATCTTCACGTAAACGTTTCATAGATAACTCAGTTAAATCGTTATTGGTTCTACCCCAAATATCAATTACCTGATTATAACGCTCTTTTTGCGTTAACATACCCATGTTATAATTTCCTACAATAATATCCACCTCTTTGTTGGCTTCATCAATCATAGATTGTTTTTCTTTAGGAATAATAATATCCCCTAATGAGAAAGATAAACCACCTTGGAAGGCAAATTTATATCCCATATTTTTAATATTATCTAAGAATTCTCCTGTAGTAGGAATATCTGTAGCTTTTAAAATACCACCAATAATTCCACGTAAGTTTTTCTTAGTTAATACCTCATTAATGTAACCAGCTTTCGCAGGAACAACTTCGTTAAATAATACTCTACCAACAGTAGTTTGTATTATTTTTCTAACTTGCTCTCCGTTCTCATCAACATCGTAAGTTCTTACTTTAATTCCAGCATTTAAGTCTACCATTTCTTCGTTAAAAGCAATAGTTACTTCTTCTGGTGAATAAAAAGTTAATCCTTCTCCTTTAATTTTCACTTCTGGAGTAGAGATTCTCTCTTTAGTCATATAGTATAAACCAAGTACCATATCCTGAGAAGGAACTGTTACTGGTGCACCATTTGCAGGATTTAAGATATTATGAGAAGCCAACATTAATAATTGCGCTTCTAAAATAGCTTCTGGTCCTAATGGTAAGTGAACCGCCATTTGATCCCCATCAAAATCCGCATTAAATGCAGAACATGCTAATGGGTGTAATTGGATTGCTTTTCCTTCAATTAATTTTGGTTGAAAAGCTTGTATACCTAGTCTGTGTAAAGTAGGAGCCCTGTTTAATAAAACTGGATGTCCTTTAATTACATTTTCTAAAATATCCCAAACAACTGGTTCTTTTCTATCTATTATTTTCTTTGCAGATTTTACTGTTTTTACAATTCCTCTTTCAATTAGTTTTCTAATTACAAAAGGCTTGTAAAGTTCAGCTGCCATATCTTTTGGCAATCCACATTCAGATAATTTCATTTCTGGTCCAACAACAATTACAGAACGTGCAGAATAATCAACACGCTTTCCTAATAAATTCTGACGGAAACGTCCTTGTTTACCTTTTAATGAATCTGATAAAGATTTTAAAGGTCTGTTAGATTCAGTTTTTACTGCAGATGATTTACGTGTATTGTCAAATAAAGAATCTACTGATTCTTGTAACATACGTTTCTCATTACGTAAAATAACTTCTGGAGCTTTTATTTCAACCAATCTTTTTAAACGATTGTTTCTAATAATAACTCTTCTATAAAGATCATTTAAATCTGAAGTTGCAAAACGTCCACCATCTAAAGGAACTAAAGGTCTTAATTCTGGTGGAATAACTGGTACAGCTTTCATAATCATCCATTCTGGATGATTCTCTCTATTTTTCTGAGAGTCTCTAAATGCTTCAACAACATTTAAACGTTTTAATGCTTCAGTTTTACGTTGTTTAGACGTTTCTGTATTTGCCTTGTGTCTTAATTCAAAAGACAACCCATCTAAATCGATACGCGCTAATAAATCAATTAAACATTCAGCACCCATTTTAGCGATAAACTTGTTTGGGTCAGTATCATCTAAGTATTGGTTATCTTGTGGTAACTCATCAGCAATATCTAAATATTCCTCTTCCGTTAAGAAATCCATTTTTTGTAATGGCTCTCCTTCCACATTCTTTGCAATACCTGGTTGAATTACTACATAACGTTCATAGTAAATAATCATATCTAACTTCTTAGATGGTAAACCTAAAAGGTATCCCATTTTGTTAGGTAATGATCTAAAATACCAAATATGAGCAACAGGCACAACTAAGTTGATATGCCCTACTCTTTCTCTACGTACTTTCT
The DNA here is from genome assembly GCF_038024065.1 of Polaribacter sejongensis. Classification (NCBI taxonomy): domain Bacteria; kingdom Pseudomonadati; phylum Bacteroidota; class Flavobacteriia; order Flavobacteriales; family Flavobacteriaceae; genus Polaribacter; species Polaribacter sejongensis. Next base: position 1,732,309 of record NZ_CP150667.1, read on the forward strand.
TTTCAGTTACTTCTACACCACATCTATCACAAACGATACCTTTGTAGCGAATTCTTTTGTACTTTCCACAAGCACATTCATAATCCTTTACAGGACCAAAAATACGCTCACAAAATAAACCATCTCTTTCTGGCTTGTGTGTACGGTAATTTATAGTTTCTGGTTTTAAAACTTCACCTTTAGAAATTTCTAAAATAGCTTCTGGTGAGGATAAACCAATTGAGATTTTGTTAAACTTTTTTACAGTGTATTTCTCTTGTTTTCTTGCCATGTCTTTTGATAAGTATTCAGTTGGCAGTATTCAATAACCAGTTACAAAATTGTAACTGGTTATTGGTTACTGAAAAAATTTATTCTTCTAATCTAACGTCTAAACCTAAACCTTTAAGTTCATGCATTAATACGTTAAACGACTCTGGTAAACCTGGTTCTGGCATAGCTTCACCTTTCACAATACTTTCGTATGTTTTAGCTCTTCCCATAACATCATCCGATTTCACAGTTAAGATTTCTCTTAAGATACTTGATGCACCATAAGCCTCAAGTGCCCAAACTTCCATCTCTCCAAAACGCTGACCCCCAAATTGTGCTTTACCACCTAAAGGTTGTTGTGTAATTAATGAATATGGTCCAATAGAACGCGCATGCATTTTATCTTCAATCATGTGACCTAACTTAATCATATAAATGATACCAACTGTTGCCGGTTGATCGAAACGTTTTCCTGTTCCACCATCATATAAATAAGTATGTCCAAATCTTGGTACACCTGCTGTATCCGTAATCTCATTAATCTGGTCTAAAGATGCTCCATCAAAAATTGGTGTTGCATACTTAGTTCCTAATTTTTGACCTGCCCAACCAAGAACAGTTTCATAAATCTGACCAATATTCATACGAGAAGGTACCCCTAATGGATTTAATACGATATCAACTGGAGTTCCGTCTTCTAAGAAAGGCATATCTTCTGCACGTACAATACGAGCAACAATACCTTTATTTCCGTGACGTCCCGCCATTTTATCACCCACTTTTAACTTACGTTTCTTAGCGATATAAACTTTAGCAAGCTTTAAAATACCTGCTGGCAATTCATCTCCAACAGAGATTGTAAATTTTTGACGACGTAAAGAACCTTGTAAATCATTTACTTTAATTTTGTAATTGTGAACTAATTCACCTACAAAACTATTTAAGTCTTTATCTGTTGTCCAAGAACCTGTTAAGTGAATATAATCATCAACAGAATTTAACATTTTAAGTGTGTATTTTTTACCTTTTGGTAAAACTTCTTCACCTAAGTCATTGTAAACTCCTTGCGAAGTTTTTCCACTGATAAGTAAAAACAACTTGTCTATTAAAACATCTTTTAAACCTTCGAATTTAGATACAAATGAAGCTTCTAACTTAGCTACTGCTTCTTTATCTCTTAATCTCTTGTTTTTATCTTTAACAGCTCTTCTAAATAATTTTTTATCAATTACTACACCTCTTAATGATGGAGAAGCTTTTAATGATGCATCTTTTACATCACCAGCTTTATCACCAAAAATTGCGCGTAATAATTTTTCTTCTGGAGTAGGATCGGATTCTCCTTTTGGTGTAATCTTACCAATTAAGATATCACCAGGATTCACTTCTGCTCCAATTCTAATCATTCCGTTTTCATCTAAATCTTTGGTAGCTTCTTCAGAAACGTTAGGAATATCATTAGTTAACTCTTCAGTTCCTAATTTTGTATCTCTTACGTCTAAAGAATACTCATCAATATGAATAGATGTAAATATATCTTCACGAACAACTTTTTCAGAAATTACAATTGCATCCTCAAAGTTATACCCTTTCCAAGGCATAAAGGCTACTTTCATGTTTCTACCTAAAGCTAATTCTCCTTTTTGTGTTGCATAACCTTCACAAAGAACTTGTCCTTCTTCAACTCTATCTCCTTTTTCTACAATCGGTTTTAAGTTGATGTTTGTTCCTTGATTCGTTTTTCTAAATTTAATTAAGTTATAAGAAACTTCATCAGATTCAAAACTTACAAGTTTTTCCTCTTCTGTTCTATCATACTTAATTGTAATTTTATTAGCATCTACATAAGTAACTTCACCTGCTCCTTCAGCATTAATTAAGATACGAGAATCTTTTGCAACTCTACGCTCTAAACCTGTACCTACAATTGGAGATTCTGGTCTTAATAATGGTACTGCTTGACGCATCATGTTAGATCCCATCAACGCTCTATTCGCATCATCATGTTCCAAGAAAGGAATTAAAGATGCAGAAATTGAAGCAATCTGGTTAGGAGCAACATCCATAAAGTTAATGTCTTCAGGACTTACAACTGGGAAATCACCACCTTCACGTGAAATCATTCTTTCAGCAACAAATCTTCCATCTTTATCTAATTCTAAGTTAGATTGAGCAAATTTCATTCCCTCTTCTTCCTCAGCACTTAAATAAATTGGCTCTTCAGTTCCAACAACACCTTCTACTACTTTTCTATATGGAGTCTCAATAAACCCTAAATTATTCACTTTTGCAAAAACAGAAAGTGAAGAAATTAAACCAATATTTGGTCCCTCAGGAGTTTCAATTGGACATAAACGACCATAGTGAGTATAGTGAACATCACGTACCTCAAAACCAGCTCTTTCTCTAGATAAACCACCCGGTCCTAGTGCAGATAATCTACGCTTGTGAGTAATCTCTGCTAATGGATTGGTTTGATCCATAAACTGAGACAATTGGTTGGTACCAAAGAATGAGTTAATTACAGATGATAATGTTTTAGCATTAATTAAATCGATAGGAGTAAACACTTCGTTATCACGTACATTCATACGCTCACGAATTGTTCTAGCCATACGAGCTAAACCAACACCAAACTGACCTGCTAATTGCTCACCAACAGTTCTTACACGTCTGTTAGATAAGTGATCAATATCATCTACCTCTGCTTTAGAGTTGATTAACTCAATTAAATATTTAATAATAGTTATAATATCTAATTTTGTTAATACTTTTTGATCAATAGGTTCATTTAACTGAAGTTTAGTGTTCATTCTAAAACGACCAACTTCACCTAAATTATATCTTTGTTCAGAAAAGAATAACTTATCTATAATACCTCTTGCAGTCTCCTCATCTGGCGGTTCTGCATTACGTAATTGTCTATAGATATGTTCTACTGCTTCTTTTTCAGAATTCGTAGGATCTTTCTGTAAAGTATTATGAATAATAGCATAATCTGCCATATCGTTATCTTCTTTATGAAGTAAAACGGTTTTAGCACCTGCGTCTATTATTTCATCAATATGTTCTTTATCTAAAATGGTATCACGATCAAAAATTATTTCATTTCTTTCGATTGATACAACTTCACCAGTATCTTCATCTACAAAATCTTCATGCCAAGTTTTTAAAACTCTAGCAGCTAATTTGCGACCTAATACTTTTTTTAATCCAGCTTTAGAAACCTTTACCTCTTCTGCAAGATCAAATATCTCTAAAATATCTTTATCTCTTTCAAAACCGATTGCTCTGAATAATGTTGTTACTGGTAATTTTTTCTTTCTATCAATATAAGCATACATTACTTGATTGATATCGGTAGCAAATTCTATCCAAGAACCTTTAAAAGGTATTACCCTTGCTGAATATAATTTTGTACCATTTGCATGGAAAGATTGTCCGAAGAATACACCAGGAGACCTGTGTAATTGTGAAACGACAACACGCTCTGCACCATTAATTACAAAGGTACCAGAGTTAGTCATATAAGGTATTGTACCAAGATAAACATCTTGAACAATAGTTTCGAAATCTTCATGTTCTGGATCTGTACAGTACAATTTTAGACGTGCTTTTAAAGGCACACTGTGCGTTAGACCTCTTTCAATACACTCTTGTATAGAGTATCTTGGTGGGTCTACGAAGTAATCTAAAAATTCTAAAACGAATTGATTTCTTGTATCTGTAATTGGAAAGTTATCCATGAAGGTTTTGTACAAACCTTCTTCACCTCTTTCTTCTGCCTTAGTTTGAAGTTGGAAAAAATCTTGAAAAGATTTTACCTGAATATCCAAAAAGTCTGGATATTCCTTTATCATTTGAGAAGTAGCGAAGTTGATTCTTTCAGTAGTGTTTTTCGTTGCCAAAAGAGAATATTTTTTTGATTAAAATCTGAAATAAAAATAAAAAACGAATATATACACAAAATGGTTTAGGTCTAAAAACGTTAGTTCTTAGTACCTAAACCTAAATTTGTTTTCCCGTTTCGATTACTCGAACTCGGGACAAAATGCTTACTTAAGCTCTACCTCAGCTCCAGCTTCTTCTAAAGATTTTTTAAGACCTTCAGCCTCATCTTTAGAGATACCTTCTTTTACTGCTGCTGGTGCGCTATCTACGATACCTTTAGCTTCTTTTAATCCTAAACCAGTTAATTCTTTAACTAATTTTACAACTGCTAATTTAGAAGAACCTGCTGCTTTTAAAATAACATCAAATTCAGTTTGTTCATCTGCTGCATCTTCTCCTGCTGCTGCTGGACCTGCTACTGCTACTGCTGCTGCTGCTGGCTCAATACCATATTCATCTTTTAAAATAGTAGCTAATTCATTAACTTCTTTTACTGTTAAGTTAACTAATTGCTCTGCGAAATCTTTTAATTCTGCCATTTTAATTGTTTTTAAAAATTTTGTTTATTATAGTTTATTTGTGCGCGTACTTATTTTTCAGATAAAGTCTTAAGAATACCTGAAATTGTTTGTCCACCAGATTGTAATGCTGAAATAACATTTTTAGCTGGAGACTGTAATAATCCAATGATTTCACCAATAAGCTCTTCTCTAGATTTAATATCTACTAAAGCATCTAATTGATCATCACCAATGTAAACAGATTCTTCTGCAAATGCTCCTTTTAACAAAGGAATAGTGCCTTTCTTTCTGAATTCTTTGATTAATTTAGCTGGAGCATTAGCTGCTTCAGAAATCATCATTGATGTATTACCTTTTAATACTGTTGGTAAGTCTCCAAATTCTTTATCTGAAGCTTCCATTGCTTTTGCAAGTAATGTGTTTTTAACAACTGATAACTGAATCCCTGCTTTAAAACAAGCTCTACGTAAATTAGAGGTAGTTTGTGCATTTAACCCAGAAATATCTGCTAAATATAACGTATTTGTATCTGCTAATACTGCTGTTAAATCTTGTATTACTTGTGATTTCTCTTCTCTAGTCATAATTATAAGTTTTAACGTATTAAACAGCTTTCACCTCAACAGCAATACTAGGACTCATAGTACTAGACATAAAAACGCTTTTTACATACGTTCCTTTTGCAGTTGTTGGTTTCAATTTAATAATAGTTTGTATTAATTCGTTTGCATTTTCCTCAATTTTCTTTGCATCAAAAGATACTTTTCCAATTGCAGCATGAACGATACCAGTTTTATCAACTTTAAAATCGATTTTACCAGCTTTTACATCTGTAACAGCTTTTGCAACATCCATTGTTACTGTACCAGTCTTTGGGTTTGGCATTAAACCTCTAGGACCTAAAATTCTTCCTAAAGGACCTAATTTCCCCATTACACTTGGCATGGTAATAATTACGTCTACATCTGTCCAACCTCCTTTAATTTTCTGAAGGTATTCATCTAATCCAACATAATCTGCACCTGCTGCTGTAGCTTCTGCTTCTTTATCTGGAGTTACTAATGCTAAAACTTTTACATCTTTTCCTGTTCCGTGAGGTAATGTTACTACACCACGAACCATTTGATTAGCTTTACGAGGATCAACTCCTAAACGTATTGCTAAATCTACTGATGCATCAAACTTTACATTAGTAATGTCTTTGACTAGCGCTGAAGCCGCTGCTAAATCATAAGATTTAGAGCTGTCTAACTTTGCGTGAGCTTCTTTTTGCTTTTTTGTTAATTTTGCCATTTTACTACTTTTTATAAAGTTTATGCTGGTGCATTACCTTTTACTGTTAATCCCATAGAACGAGCCGTACCTGCAATCATTCGCATTGCTGAAGAAATTTCAAAGGCATTTAAATCTACCATTTTGTCTTCTGCAATAATTTGAATTTGATCCCAAGTAACTGATGCTACTTTCTTTCTGTTTGGTTCTCCTGAACCTTTTTTAATTTTGGCTGCTTCTAGTAACTGAACTGCTGCAGGAGGAGTCTTAACAAGAAAATCGAATGATTTATCTTTAAAAACAGTAATAACAACAGGTAAAACTTTACCTTGTTTGTCTTGCGTTCTTGCATTAAACTGTTTACAGAACTCCATAATGTTAACACCAGCAGCTCCTAAAGCAGGTCCAACCGGCGGCGATGGATTCGCTGCGCCTCCCTTTACTTGTAACTTAACTACTTTACTAACTTCTTTTGCCATTTTAAAAATGTTTAATGATTTATTTTAAGTTGGAAGCCAAAAAATAAATCGATATCAATATATATTTGTGTAACAATTATATTTTTTCTACTTGCATATAACTTAATTCTAATGGTGTTTTTCTTCCGAATATTTTCACCATTACCTCAAGCTTACGCTTTTCTTCATTCACTTTCTCTATAGTTCCGTCAAATCCATTAAAAGGACCATCTACAACTTTTACAGTTTCACCGATATTAAAAGGAATTGCAATATTTTCATCTTGTATTGATAGTTCATCAACTTTACCTAACATTCTGTTAACTTCAGATTTACGCATAGGAACCGGCTCACCACCTTTAACTTCTCCTAAAAACCCAATAACACCTGTTATACCTTTAATTACGTGAGGAACTTCTCCAGATAGATTCGCTTCAACCATAATGTAACCAGGGAAATAAACTCTTTCTCTGTTTACTTTTTTTCCATTTCTAATCTGAATAACTTTTTCAGTTGGTACAATTACCTGACTAACATAATCTGATAATCCTACTCTAGAAATTTCTGTTTCTATGTAAGCTTTTACTTTATTTTCTTGTCCTCCAATGGCTCTAACAACATACCACTTCATTACTGAATCAGCTGCCATAATTAGTTAGATTTAAACATTCCAAAAAAGTTATCTAATCCTGTTTGAAAAACATAATCTATACCAGCTACAGCTAAAGCAAATACAATCGTAAAAACAGCAACAGTTACTGTAGTTTTTTGAGCTTCTTCTTTAGTTACCCACGTCATGTGATTGCTTAATTCGTCAAAAGAATCTTTGATGTATTGTATAAAGTTCATTTTTCTTATTTTTAATTGCACGGGCGGAGAGATTCGAACTCCCGACAGCTGGTTTTGGAGACCAGTGCTCTACCGCTGAACTACGCCCGTATTTTAATTCAATATTAAAGGCGTTCCGTTAAAAACGGAACACCCTTAGAATTTATTTATTAAAACTAATAAATCTTAGTCTAATAATTCAGTAACCTGACCTGCTCCTACAGTTCTACCACCCTCACGGATTGCAAAACGTAAACCAATATTTAATGCAATTGGTTGGATTAAATCTACTGTAATAGTTAAGTTATCTCCTGGCATAACCATTTCAACACCATCAGGTAAATTAATTGTACCTGTAACATCTGTAGTTCTTACATAGAACTGAGGACGATAGTTGTTATGGAATGGAGTATGACGTCCACCTTCTTCTTTTTTAAGAACATAAACTTCTGCCTTAAATTTACCATGAGGAGTTACAGAACCTGGCTTACAGATTACCATTCCTCTTTTTATATCTTCTTTTGCAATACCTCTTAATAAGATACCTGCATTATCTCCAGCCTCACCTCTATCTAAGATTTGACGGAACATTTCAATACCAGTAATAGTAGAAGTCATTTTCTCAGCTCCCATACCAATAATATCTACAACATCTCCTGTATTAGCAATACCAGTCTCAATACGACCAGTTGCAACAGTACCACGTCCAGTAATAGAGAATACATCCTCAACTGGCATTAAGAAATCTTTATCAACTTCTCTTAAAGGCTCTTCAATCCAAGCATCAACTGCTTCCATTAATTCTAAAACAGTATCAACCCATTTTTGCTCACCGTTAAGTGCACCTAATGCAGATCCAGCAATTACTGGTCCATTATCACCATCATATTCATAGAAAGAAAGTAATTCTCTTACTTCCATATCTACTAATTCGATTAATTCTTCATCATCAACCATATCCACTTTATTCATGAATACAACCATACGAGGAATACCAACCTGACGACCTAATAAGATATGCTCTCTAGTTTGAGGCATTGGTCCATCCGTCGCAGCAACAACTAAAATAGCACCATCCATTTGAGCAGCACCAGTTACCATGTTCTTTACGTAATCCGCGTGACCTGGACAGTCAACGTGCGCGTAGTGACGATTAGCTGTTTGATACTCTACGTGAGAAGTGTTAATTGTAATACCTCTTTCTTTTTCTTCTGGTGCATTATCAATCTGATCGAAAGATTTTGCTTCAGAAAATCCTGCATCAGCTAATACTTTAGTAATAGCAGCAGTTAAAGTTGTTTTACCGTGATCTACGTGTCCAATAGTACCTATGTTAAGGTGTGGTTTTGAACGATCGAAAGTTGCCTTTGCCATGTTTATTAATTTTAATTCTTAGTTTAAATATATATAATGTGTAAAAAATACCCTTTAAATGAGCCAGCGATGAGATTTGAACTCACGACCTCATCCCTACCAAGGATGCGCTCTACCAACTGAGCTACACCGGCCTGTTGATAATCTTGAGCGAAAGACCGGGTTCGAACCGGCGACATTCAGCTTGGAAGGCTGACGCTCTACCAACTGAGCTACTTTCGCGTTAATATGTAAATTGTGGGGAGAGCAGGATTCGAACCTGCGAAGACGTAGTCAACGGAGTTACAGTCCGTCCTCGTTGGCCGCTTGAGTATCTCCCCTTTAATTTACTATTTTAATGAACTTAACTGCTTTCGCAATTTTATTGTTTTTGAGCCGATGGAGGGACTCGAACCCACGACCTGCTGATTACAAATCAGCTGCTCTAGCCAGCTGAGCTACATCGGCTTTTGATGCAAAAAACAATCCGCTATTTCTAACGGATTGCAAATGTACGAAGTTATTTTAGTTTTCAAAACTTTTTTTAAAGTTTTTTTACTTTTTTTTTCATTTTTATGAATTAACAGAGTCTCGAAGCTTTTCTTTAGACCTTTTTAACTGTCTTTTTAAATTGTCAACAGCAGCATTAACGCCTTCTTCAAAGGTTTTTGCCTCTCTTTTTATGATTAGCTCACTTCCTGGTATATTTATCTTAACTTCTGTAACTTTATTTTCTTTATCGCTAGTGTTGATCACTTTTAAAAAAACTTCTGCGTCAACTATCTTATCGTGAAATTTAGTTAATGATAAAACCTTTTCATCTACATATGCTATAAGTTCCTTATCTGCATTAAAATTAACTGATTGCGTGAATACTTTCATATTTTACTGTGTTTTATGACTCTTAGGGTGAGCCTGGTTATATACTTTTTTAATAACTGCAAGACTATTTTGTGTATAGACTTGCGTTGATGCTAAAGATGAATGCCCTAACAACTCTTTAACTGAATTTATATCTGCTCCTTCATTTAACAGATGTGTAGCAAAAGAATGCCTTAATATATGAGGGCTTTTTTTCTGCTTTGAAGAGACTTGACTAAAGTAAGTATTAATAATTCTGTAAACAAGAGTTTCATAAATTTTATTTCCTTTTTCGGTAATAAAAAGCTCATCTAAACCAATTGTAAATTCTTGTTTAAATTTTAAATATTGTTTTAACGTTTGAATAACAGTACCTAATAAAGGTACAAAGCGTTCTTTATTTCTTTTCCCCAATACTTTTATCGTTTTATCTGATAAACTAACGTCTCTTTCTTTTATATTAATTAACTCTGCTCTTCGAATACCTGTAGAATAAAACAATTCGACAATTAATTTGTTTCTAATAGAAGTAAAAGTAACATCTACCTCTTTTTCTATTTGATTGATGACCTCATTAATTTCTTTTGATGTAAAAGGCACCTGAACTCTTTTTTCTGTTTTTAAGGCTTTATGCTTAGAAAGCGGATTTAATTCTATCTGTTTGGTTTTTTGCAAAAATTTATAAAAAGACTTTAAAGAACTTACCTTTCTATTAATGGTTCTATTTGATATTTGAGTATCTACTAAAAAAACAATCCAACTTCTAATTTGTGGATAATGCACTTCTAATAAACTTTCTTGATCATACTCTGTCTCTAAAAAGTCTCTAAATGAGGTTAAATCGTTTTTATAAGCAGTAATAGTATGTACAGAGTATTTTTTCTCAAAAGACAAATATTCTAAAAAAGGATCAATCAAATTGTTAGCTATTAAGTGTTAGTAAATTTACAAAAAATTGAACACAAAAAACCCGTATTGAAAATTCAATACGGGTTTTATTTCTTAGAATTAAGTTATTTCTAACCTACTTCTTCTTGTGTTCTTAATCTCTGAACGTAAGAAGCTTTAATTCTTTGAGCTCTGTTTGCTACAGAAGGTTTTGTGAAGTTCTTTCTAGCACGCAAGTTCTTCATCGTTTTTGTACGATCGAATTTTCTCTTGTAACGCTTTAAAGCTCTATCGATATTCTCTCCTTCTTTAATTGGTATAATTAACATAAGTTGGCACCTCCCTTCATAGTCTCTTTATATTTTAGAATAGTATTTAAACTATTATTTTTATTTTTTGGACTGCAAATGTAATTACAAATTATGAATTGACAATTAGTTATTACAATATATTTTAAATAAGCAATATGCGTTAGGGATTGAACGGCTTGTTTGAGCTCTTTTGAGGCACGAAAAAAGCGAGTAGTGAAAGCCCGACCTTTAGGTAACGCCCGTGTTCAGTGTTCAGTGTATTCAAAAATTAAAATTTTTGAATTGCTACCTACAAGGTTTTAGAAACCTTATGTTGCTGGTTTATATTCTTTCTTATCAATTACAATCTTTGCGATAATCTCTTTTAAGATTTCTGAAGTCCCTCCTCCTATTGGTCCTAATCTACTATCTCTTAATAAACGTGCCATCGGGTACTCTTCCATATAACCATAGCCGCCTAACATTTGTAAAGCATCGTAAATAACTTCATCTGCCATTTTTGTAGAGAGTAATTTAGACATACTTGCTTCTTTTACCACATATTGGCCGTCATTAAGGCGTTTTGTAATTGAGTAGTTGTATTCTTTACACATATCTACTCTACTTGCCATTTCTGCAATCTTATGTCTTAATACTTGAAACTTATCTAAAGACTTACCAAAAGCAATTCGTTCTTGCATATAATTTAAAGCATATTCTAGGGCGAATTCTGCTCTAGCATGTGCATTTACACCCATTACCAATCTTTCTAAAGCAAAATGCTGCATAATATAAGGAAATCCTTTTCCTTCTTCTCCTAATAAATTTTCTGCAGGAATTTCTACATTATCAAATGCTATTTCTCCAGTATCTGATGCTTTCCAACCTAACTTATCTAACTTTGTTGCTGTAAGTCCTTTTGAAGCTCTATCTACCACAAAAATGCTAATTCCTTTATACTTATCTGAAGGATCTGTTTTTGCAGCTACAATTAAATAATCTGAATAAACTCCGTTTGTAATAAAGGTTTTAGAACCGTTTAAAATATATGTATCTCCTTGCTTAATTGCTGTAGAACGCATACCTGCAACATCAGACCCACCAAATGGTTCTGTGATACACATACAACCAATCATATCTCCCTCTATACTTGGTGTTAAATATTTATTTTTTATAAAATCATCACCTTCTTTAGCTAAGTGTGTCATGGCTAAATATTCGTGCGCCCACATTGCCGCCGCAAAACCACCTGAATTGACTTTCTGCAATTCTTCTAAAAAGATAACTGTATAAAATAAATCTAAATTTAAGCCTCCGAACTCTTCTGGAGTATTTAAACCGAAATAGCCCATTTCTCCGAATTTCTTCCAAATAAAACGTTCTATACTACCTTCTTTTTCCCATTTATCTATATGAGGAATTACTTCTTTTTTCAAAAACTCTTTAAAACTTGCACGGAAAGCTTCGTGCTCTTCAGTAAAATACATACTGCTCATAAGCCAATAAATGTGTTTGTGGTTTGTTATTCAGCCATCAAATATAAGACTATTCTATCATATTTATCTAACGGAAAATCTATGATATTTTTTAATTCAGAAATATTTTGAAGTTCAGCTACTTCATCTCTGTATTCAAAAATCTTTTTACACAACGAATAATCTATGTAAGGATTCTTTAAAAGCGCTTTAAATGAAGCTGTATTTACATTTATTTTATTGATAATTGGTTTCTCAACTATTTTAAATTTTGATAATACTTTATTAGCAACTTCTATATCTAATCCCCAAACTTCCTTTAATTGATCTTCAATAGAAAAGCCTTGTAGTTTTGTTCGATAGTTTACAATTCGCTCGGAGAAAGCGGCTCCGATTCCGCTTATAGTTCTAAAATCCTGGGCAGTTGCTTTATTGATATCTGTAGTAGATACTTTCTTTTCCTTCTTTTTATAATAAGTTTGATTTCTACCTGAAGATGATGGGCTAGAATTTTGTTTGACAACCCAATCTGGAAACTTAAAATACGGTGCTATTTTATTTAATAATGAATCGGATATAAGGGTTACTTTCTGAAACTCAATTTTAGAGTTGACAAATTTATTTGTTTTTCTAAATGTTAATAACCTGTCTATTTCTTTTATAGACATGCCTAATTGTTCTCCTTTACTATCTGTGATATAATTAGGATTAAAAGGATAAATTTTAGGTTTTCTATTCTCTATTTCAATAGTTCGTAAACTGTCTATTTGTTGATGAAATGCTAAAACCTGTTTAGAATTGATGTCTATTTTGTCATCCGAAGAAAAATTACCAAAGACAATTACCGATTGTACGATAAGGATAAGTAGGATTAAAAAGAAAATCCCATTTCTTTGGCTTTTGTGATACCAGAAATGGGATTTTAATATTTTCATAAAAAGTGATTTATGCTTCTGTCCTAGACTTTATAGCAGCCATGTACTTATTTAGTTCTTCTTTTACTTTAGGCGCAAGAATAATTAAACCGATCATATTTGGAACCATCATTGCAAAAACCATTGCATCAGAGAAACCAATTACAGAACCTAAACTTGCTGCCGCACCAATTACTACGAATATACAGAAAATTATTTTATATGTATATTCCATTTTTTTAGACCTTCCGAATAAAAACACCCAACCTTGAAAACCATAGTAAGACCAAGAAATCATAGAGCTAAATGCAAATAATACAACTGCAACTGTTAACACATACGGAAACCAAGAAATAGCAGATTCGAATGCACCAGAAGTTAATAATATTGCTTGCGCATCATTTAACGAAGCATTTTCTGCCGCAACGTTACCTGTAATAATTAATACTAAAGCCGTCATTGTACAAACCACAACAGTATCTATAAATGGTTCTAATAAAGCAACCATACCTTCACTAGCGGCAAATTTTGTTTTTACAGCAGAATGCGCTATAGAAGCAGAACCAATACCAGCTTCATTTGAAAAACAAGCTCTTCTAAATCCTTGCACCAATACTCCTACTGCTCCACCTGCAATTCCTTCTGGACTAAATGCACCATTAAATATTTGTAAAAATGCATCACCAATCATAGTATAATTTGCAAAAATTACAAACAACGAAGCTGCTACATAAATCGCCACCATAAAAGGTACAATTTTATCGGTAACTTTTGCTATTTTTTTAATTCCTCCAATAATAACAATACCTACTAACGTAGCCATTACCAAACCGAACAACCAACCTTTACCATGTAAAATAGAAACACCGCCAACTGGAGTTGTAATACTTTCTACTAATTGAAAAGCTTGATTTACTTGAAACATGTTTCCACCTCCAAAAGAACCTCCAATAACAAATATTGCAAATAGACCTGCTAATATTTTACCTAAAGTTTTATTTTTTAATCCTTTTGTTAAATAATACATCGGACCACCATAAACGGTTCCGTCAGATTCTATATCTCTATATTTAACACCTAATGTACATTCTACAAATTTAGATGCCATTCCTAAGAAACCTGCAATAATCATCCAAAAAGTAGCACCTGCACCACCAATTGAAACCGCAATTGCAACTCCAGCAATGTTACCCAAACCAACAGTTGCAGACAATGCAGCCGTTAATGCCTGAAAGTGTGAAACTTCTCCTTCATGCCCTTCTATTCTTATAGTGTCTGGATTATCTTCTTCATCTGTAAATTTCGATTTAGAAATCTCTACTTTGTGGTTTTGTCTTTCTTCTAAATCGTCATATTTACCTCTAACAATGTTTATAGACGTAAAAAAACCTCTAAAATTTATAAATTTGAAGTAAACTGTAAAATAAAGCGCCCCAAAAACAAGTGGAAATAAAACCCAATAAATACTAATTGTATCTGTAAAAGGAATTTGGTAGAAAATAAGGTTCACAAACCAACCTGTTGCATCACCGAAAGCTTTATCGATTTGTTGGTCTAGTCCTTTTTCTTGTGCAAATGTTAACATGGGGATTGCCAATAAAAACATTGACAGGATTCGTTTCTTCATAATATGTAAATTATTGTTTTTTCAATTAGTAAGTCGCAATATCCTAAAAATTTGCTCTTTTCACAACTTTTAGCGGATAAATAGAAATTTTATATTAAGATTTCTTTAAATCTTTGCAAATCTTCTTTAAAGGATTTTGGATAAAATTCTAATTCTTTATTTGTTTTTGATAAATCAAAACCAGTTTTTGCAGGTCTTGGTGCTGTCTGATTTAAAGTGGATGTAGATATCGGTTTAATTAAGTTTTTATCTAAATTAAAAGCAACTGCTATTTGTTGTGCAATTTCATAAACACTTAATAATTCATTTGATGAGATATTAAAAATACCTGTTGCTTTTTTATCCATAGAGACCTTACAAGCTAAGGCTAAATCCTCTACATAAGTTGGTGTTCTAAATTGATCGTCTACAATAGTAATTTCTTTACCCTTTTCTAACATCTCTCTAACCCATAGTACAATATTACTTCGACTCATATCAAACACTTTACCGTAAACCAAAATAGTTCTTAATATGGTGTAATTGATACTTGATTCTAATAAAAGTTCTTCAGATTTTAATTTCGAAGATCCATAATAACTTAATGGATTTGCAATATCAGTTTCTTTATAGTTTCCTTTTATTCCATCAAAAATAAAATCCGTAGAAATATGAATTAAATGAGCATTTAGGTCTTCTGATATTTCTGCCAACCATTTTACAACCGTTACATTTAACAAATCGCATGCTGCTTTTTGGTTTTCACAGTCATCTACTTGCGTCATTGCTGCGGTATTGATAATAAAATCTGGCTGAAGCTCTAATAATGCTTTTTTAAGTTTTTCTTCTTCAGTAATATCAATAGAAACATAAGAAAAATCATTTCTTCCACTTCTATTATCTCCTCTTGAAAATCCAAAAACTTGGTAATTTTCTTTTTCTTTAAGTAATAAATTTAATAAAGATTGACCTAACAACCCGTTACTCCCTGTAATTACAACTTTAACCATAAATAGATTTCTTATTTTATATTTCTTAGCGCTTTATTTTAGTTAAAAAAAATCAACAAACGCTTAACGTTCTTTTGAAATCTTAATCAACTAAAACAACTCTCTTAATTTAATTATTTGATTTGGTCTCCCCAAGACTATTAGATGAGACCCTTTAATAAGTAAACAGTCTGCTTCCGGGTTTATAATGTATTCTTTATTAGGATCTATAAAACCAATAACAGTACATCCCGTTTTTTTTCTTAAATCTAAATCTAACAAGGTTTTATTTATATATTTTTCTGGTAAATCATCTACAGCTATTTCCTCTAAATTGGCAGTAGTTTCTCCTTCTATAGTTAACCTGTCTACAAACTCAATAACATCTGGAGTAGTAACCAAAGAAGCCATGTGGTCTCCTCCTAATTTATCTGGCATAATTACATTGCTTGCGCCTGCAATTTTTAGCTTACTATAAGAAGACTCGTTAGAAGCCCTACTTATTACTTTGCACTCTTTATTTAATTGACTAACCGTTAAAACTACAAACAGATTATTAGCATCCGAAGGTAAAGCAGTAATTAAATAGGAAGCTTTTTCTATGCCTGCTCTTAATAATGTTTCATCTAGAGTTGCGTCTCCACTTATATTTAAAACTCCTGCTGCATCTAAAATTTCTATTCGTTCTTTACTTTTTTCAACAACTACAAAGTCTTTATTATAATTTTTTAATTTTAAAATTGCTTGTTTTCCATTTCTTCCATATCCACAAACAATGGTATGTCCTTTTAAACTTGCTATTTTCTTTTCCACTTTTCTATGCTTAAAATGTTCAAATAATCTTCCACTAACTAAATATTCTGAAAAAGCTGAAACAGCGTATCCAAAAATAGTAATACTGGTTAAAATTAAAAATATTGTAAAAACTTTTTCTTCTGGAGAAAATGGTCTCAACTCTCCAAAACCAACAGTAGTAACGGTAATAACCGTCATATACAATGCATCTATAAAAGAGTAATTAGAAAGCACCATATACCCAATGGTCCCTAAAGAAATTATAGCAATAACTAAAAATAAAGTTTTATTAATTTTAGATTCTAATACAGCTATCTTCATATATTATAGATCAAAGACAGAACTTCTTTTAGTGTACACCGTATCTTTTAGCTTAAATAAAAATGCTAATGTTAAGTAAAAACCAAAAGACAAACCTACCGTAAAGAAAGTAACATAAATAAAAAACAAACGCACATTTAATGCTCTCATCCCTATTCTGTCTGCTAATCTTGACGAAACATGAAATCCATTTCTTTCAAAAAAATGTCGAATATTATCTATCATTTAAGTTCAAATAATTTAAATGCAATATAGTATTTTATCAATTGATAACAACATTTTTTAAATTACTGTTCTTTTTAAAGCAATCTTTCTATAAAAGTTTAACATTAAAAGCGTTAAACAATCATCCTTAAATTAAAATTGGTTTCTTTAACTTTGCGTTTTTCCAAAAAGATCTCATTTGAAAGACCAAGAATATATAGAAGTATACGGAGCAAGAGTCCATAACTTAAAAAATATTGATGTAAAAATCCCTCGTGAAAAACTAGTTGTAATAACTGGTTTAAGCGGAAGTGGAAAATCTTCTTTAGCTTTTGACACTATTTATGCAGAAGGACAAAGGCGATATATTGAAACTTTTTCGGCGTATGCACGTCAGTTTTTAGGTGGATTAGAAAGACCAGATGTTGATAAAATTGATGGACTTTCACCAGTAATATCCATAGAGCAGAAAACTACTAATAAAAGTCCGCGTTCTACGGTTGGTACTATTACCGAAATTTACGATTTTTTAAGACTATTATTTGCAAGAGCAGCAGATGCGTACTCTTATAATACTGGAGAAAAAATGGTAAGTTATTCTGATGAACAAATTAGACAACTTATTTTAACCGATTTTTCTGATAAAAAAATTGCTGTTTTAGCACCTTTAGTAAAATCTAGAAAAGGACATTATAGAGAACTTTTTGAACAAATTTCTAAACAAGGTTTTTTACGTGTTCGGGTTGATGGAGAAATTAAAGAAATAGAAAAAGGAATGCGTTTAGACCGATATAAAACGCATGATATTGAGGTTGTAATAGATAGACTTCTGATTAATGAATCTGCAGAAAAACGCTTAGAAGAAACTATAAAAACAGCTTTATACTCTGGGAATAACATTATGATGGTTATTGACATTGATGACAATGAACCTCGTTATTTTAGTAGAGAATTAATGTGCCCAACATCGGGAATTGCATATCCAAATCCGGAGCCTAATACTTTTTCTTTTAATTCCCCAAAAGGCGCATGTGATAAATGTAGTGGATTAGGAATTACCAATGAAATTAACTTAGAAAAAGTAATTCCAGATAACTCTATATCTATACAAAAAGGAGGAATTACTCCACTTGGAGAACAAAAAAGTAGCTGGATTTTTAAACAAATAGAAAATATTGCTGAACGTTATCAATTCAAATTAACAGACCCTATAAAAAGTATTCCAAAAGAAGCATTGGACGTAATTTTAAATGGAGGAAACGAATCTTTTGAAATTGAGTCTAAAGCAGCCGGAGTTACTAGAAATTACAAAATAGATTTTGAAGGAATTATTTCTTTTATAGAAAACCAATATGACAGCGCCGAAAGCACGACAATAAAACGTTGGGCAAAAGGTTTTATGGATGAAGTTTCTTGCTCTACCTGCGGTGGAAAAAGGTTAAAAAAAGAAGCGCTTCATTTTAAAATTATTGATAAAAACATTAGCGACTTAGCACAAATGGATGCTACTGAACTTGCAAAATGGTTTAAAAACATTGAGAAAAGTTTATCAAAAAAACAACTAATTATTGCTGCTGAAATTTTAAAAGAAATTAGAACTAGAATTCAGTTTTTATTAGATGTTGGTTTAGATTACTTAACCTTAGACAGAACTTCTAAATCACTTTCTGGTGGAGAAGCACAAAGAATTCGTTTGGCAACTCAAATTGGATCTCAATTAGTTGGAGTTCTTTATATTTTAGATGAACCGAGTATTGGATTGCATCAACGAGACAATCAGAAATTAATTGACTCTTTAGTAAAATTACGAGATATAGGTAATTCTGTTTTAGTTGTAGAGCACGATAAAGACATGATGGAACATGCAGATTTTGTGTTCGATATTGGTCCTGGAGCAGGAAGACATGGTGGTGAAATAGTAAGCTCGGGAACTTTTGAAGATTTAAAAAAGCAAAATACACTTACGGCAGATTATATAACAGGCAGAAAAGAAATTGCGGTTCCAAAAAAACGTAGAGAAGGAAATGGAAAATTCATCAAACTAAAAGGAGCAACTGGTAACAATTTAAAAAATGTTTCTGTTGAATTTCCGCTCGGAAAAATGATATGTGTAACTGGAGTTTCTGGAAGTGGAAAATCAACTTTAATAAATGAAACCTTATACCCTATTTTAAACGCTCATATATATAGAGGTGTCAAAAAACCGATGCCTTACAAAAAAATTGAAGGTCTAGAGCATGTAGATAAAGTAATAGACATCGATCAATCTCCTATTGGTAGAACTCCACGTTCTAACCCTGCAACCTATACAGGTACTTTTGGTGAAATTAGAAGTTTATTTGCAAAAACACCAGAAGCTGCAATTCGTGGTTACAAACCGGGGCGTTTTTCTTTTAATGTAAAAGGTGGACGTTGTGAAACTTGCCAAGGTGGTGGAGTTCGTGTAATTGAAATGAACTTTTTGCCAGACGTACAAGTAGAATGCGAAACTTGCCAAGGAAAAAGATTCAACAGAGAAACTTTAGAGATTAGATACAAAGGAAAATCTATTTCGGATGTTTTAAATATGACGATTGAAGACGCTACAGATTTCTTTGAACTAATTCCAAAAATACACAGAAAATTAAAAACCATAAAAGATGTTGGTCTTGGATACATAACACTTGGGCAACAATCTACCACACTTTCTGGAGGTGAGGCTCAACGAATTAAATTAGCATCAGAATTATCTAAAAGAGATACCGGAAACACTTTTTATATTTTAGATGAACCAACAACCGGACTTCATTTTGAAGATATTAGGGTTTTAATGGACGTTTTAAACAAACTTGCCAATAAAGGAAATACAGTACTAATTATAGAGCACAATTTAGATGTTGTAAAACTAGCTGATTACATTATTGATGTTGGTATGGAAGGCGGAAAAAAAGGAGGAAAAATACTTTGTACCGGAACTCCGGAAGAAGTTGCTGAACACAAAACGAGTTATACTGCTAAATTTTTGAAAAAGGAATTGAATTAAATTTTAATCATTTAACATCGTGTAATGTTAAAAAAGAGCTATTTTAGCAAGCTTTCTTTTTTTTTGAAAAAAGAAAAATAAATTTTAAAAAATTACAGATAATGACAAGTGATGATAGAAAAATAAAAGAAAAATTACAAACAAAAACCTGGAACGAGATAAAAACAAACGATTCTTGGGCTATTTTTAAAATAATGGCAGAGTTTGTAGATGGTTACGAGCGTTT
Source organism: Polaribacter sejongensis (assembly GCF_038024065.1). Lineage (NCBI taxonomy): Bacteria > Pseudomonadati > Bacteroidota > Flavobacteriia > Flavobacteriales > Flavobacteriaceae > Polaribacter > Polaribacter sejongensis. The sequence goes on from NZ_CP150667.1 coordinate 1,752,475, forward strand.
AAGTAAAATTGGACCTTCAGTATCTATTTTTGGATCTGCAAGAACAAAACCAGATCATCCATATTATAAATTAGCTGAAGAAGTTGCTTTTCAATTAACTCGTAATGGTTACGGTGTAATTACTGGTGGTGGACCAGGAATTATGGAAGCAGGAAATAAAGGTGCTCATAGAGGAAAAGGAAGTTCTGTTGGTTTAAATATTGAATTACCTTTTGAACAACATGACAATCCTTGGATTGATCAAGGGAAAAGTTTAGACTTTGATTACTTCTTTGTACGTAAAGTAATGTTTGTAAAGTACTCGCAAGGTTTTGTAGTAATGCCAGGTGGTTTTGGTACTATGGATGAGCTTTTTGAAGCGATTACATTAATACAAACCCATAAAATTGGTCGTTTTCCTATTATTTTAGTCGGAACAAAATTCTGGGGAGGTTTATTAGATTGGATAAAAAACACTCTTTTAGAAGAAGGAAATATTAGTGAAAAGGATTTAGACCTTTTTAGATTGGTAGATACTGCAGAGGAAGCTATTGAGCATCTTAATAATTTTTACGATAAATATCATTTTAAGCCTAATTTCTAAAATATTATATTAATTTACACTTTTATATAGCCTGTCTTTTTCTAGTAAGATAGGCTATTATAATATAAACCCTATTTAACACAATAAAGATTTAATTGAAAAATCGTTATTACATAGTACTAATTTGCTTCTTAGCATCCAGTTTTGTGTTTTCGCAGCAGAACTCTATCAGCATAAAATCTAAATTAGATACTGAAAAAGACGAGCTTAAAATTCAACAAGAAATTGTTTTTCACAACCCATCAGACTCTATATTAACTAAAGTCTACCTTCATAATTGGGCAAATAGTTACAGAGACAGAAAAACACCATTGTCTAAACGTTTTATTAAGGATTTTAGAAAAGATTTATACTTTGCAAAACCACAAGAATTAGGTTCATCTACCATAAAAAGTCTTTCTGTAGATTTTGAAAATGTCTATTTTAAAGAATTAGACAAGCAAGCAGACATCATAGAAATAGATCTTGACAAACCATTATATCCAAATTCAAAAATCACTATATCAATAACATATATTGTAAAAACACCCAATGCTCGTTTTACAAAATATGGTAAAACAAAAACAGGTTATCATCTTAGAAATTGGTATTTAACACCCGCTATTTACGACAATGGTTGGCAATTAATGAGTAATTTAAATTTAGATGATTTATACGAAAAAGGGACTGATTTTAAAATAGAAATCGATGTGCCTAAAGATTTAATTGTAGAATCTAATTTATATCAATACAAAACAAAAAAAGAAAACACAAACAGTTACTATTTAGTTGGAAAAAATAAAACCGATGTTATTGTTGGAATCAACAAAACACAACAACTAAAAACCTATAACACAAAAACAGTTACTGTACATACAGATGTTTTCTCTAAAGAATTAGATTACAATTTAACAACAAGTATCTTAAATAGAGAAATCCTTTTTATTCAAAAATATTTAGGAAAATATCCTCATGTAGAAATTTTTATTGATAAAGCTACCCAAAGTAAAAACCCAATCTATGGTTTAAATCAATTACCTAATTTCTTACGTCCATTTTCCGATACTTTTAAATGGGACGTTACAATGTTTAAGGCACTTACAAAAAGGTATATAGAAAACACCTTACTCTTAAACAAAAGAAAAGATTATTGGCTAATAGACGGAATACAAAACTATTTAATGATCGAATATGTAGAGGAATATTATCCAGAAGTAAAACTTCTAGGTAAAGTTTCTAACTCTTGGCTTGTAAAAGGATTTAATATTTCTAAATTAGATTTTAATGATAAATACCCCTTTGTATATCAATTTACAGCCCGTAAATTTTTAGATCAAGCATTAAATACTTCTGCAGACTCACTTTCAAATTTTAATAGAAAAATTGTTAGTAAATACAAAGCTGGCTTAGGTTTTCGTTTTTTAAAAGGATATTTAGGTGATAGTATCTTAAACCAAACAATTCAAGAATTTTATCAGGATAACCAATTAAAAATTACTTCAAGTAATCACTTCAACAAACTACTGTCTACTAAGACTACTAAAGATTTAGATTGGTTTTTTAATGATTTTATAAAGACCAATAAAAAAATAGATCATAAGATTGAAAGCGTAAAAAAAGAAAAAGACAGTATTTCTGTAACCATTAAAAATAAAAGAAATATTACTACTCCTTTAGCTATTTATGCAATAAAAGATGAAGAAATTAAATTAAAAAAATGGGTAGCAGATGTTGACAGTACTAAAACAGTAAAGTTTAAAAAAGGAGACTACGACACTTTTGTATTGAATTATGAAAACCTATACCCAGAATTAAACACTTTGAATAACTGGAAAACAGTTGACAAAAAAATTCTGAACAAACCTCTAAAATTTTCATTTTTAAAAGACATAAGCAGCCCTAATTACAATCAAGTTTTTTATCAACCTGATGTAAATTATAATTTTTACAATGGTTTGATTCTTGGAGTAAAACTACACAACAAACCGCTGATAAAAAGAAATTTTGAATTTAAAATAGCTCCATATTATGCTACAAAAAGTAATACAGTAATTGGGAGCTTCTCTTTACTTTATAATCAATTTTTTGAAAAAACAAAAATATACAAAGTCGCTTACGGTTTAGCTGGAGGCACCTCTGATTACGCACCTAATTTATCTTATAAATCTCTTACCCCCTATGTAGACATTACTTTTAAGAGAAAAACATTAAGAGACATTTCATCAGAATATTTAAGAGCGAAATTAATTCATATAGATAAAGAAATTGCACCTGATGCTATAAGAACAGACCAAGATAATTACAGTGTTCTTAGCTTAAGTTACAATTACTCTAACCCAGATATTATAAAAGAGTTTAGATACAGCTTTAGTACAGAGTTTGCTAAAAAGTTTTCTAAAGCCACATTAGATCTTAGATTTAGAACCTTAACAACAACAGATACTCAATTAGACTTTAGATTTTTTGCGGGTGTGTTTTTTAACAATAAAACAGAAGGAGATTATTTTAGTTTTGGCTTAGATAGAAGCAATGATTACCTATTTCAATTAAATTATTTAGGAAGATCTGAAAGCTCTGGTTTTTTTAGCCAACAATACATTATTAACGAAGGTGGTTTTAAATCTGTATTACCTACAAGATTTGCAAATCAATTTATGGTTTCTAATAATTCTAGCATTGGTTTGTGGAGATGGATAGAGGTTTATAATGATGTCGCTTTCTTAAAAAATAAAAATCAACCTCTGTACTTTGCCTACGAAAACGGAATCCGTTTTAACTTTGTACATGAGATCTTCGAAATTTACTTTCCCCTTTATTCCAACAACGGATGGGAAATATCTCAGAACGCTTATCCCGAAAAAATAAGATTCTCATTATCTGCTGATGTAAAATCTATTTACAACTTTTTTAAGAGAGGATTTTTGTAATATTCACAAAAACCCCACTAAAGAGTCAATATACCTATAAGTAGGTATTTTAACATTCTCATTAAATATTAATTTTGTCCAACAAACAACAAATTAAAATTGATGAAAATGAAAAAAAAAAAAAAACAACTATTATTCATTTTTCTTATTAGCTTTAGTCTCCTAGGGCAATCACAAGAAATTGAAAAGAAAAATGCATTTGCAATTTCTATTGGATCACCTGGTCTTGGATTAGAATATGCAAGAAAAGTTAGCCCAAAACTAAATGCAAAAGTGGTCTGGCAAACTTTTAAATTAGAAGACTTCGAAAAAGAAGACCTAGAGATTAAAGATGACGTTGTAGACCTGCTTGCAACGATAGAATCTTCCATAATAGATTTAGGAATTGAATATTTACCATTTAAAAATTCTTCATTTAAATTAACAACCGGTCTAGGTCTTTTATCTAAAGTAAATGCAAATGCTCTAATTACGTATACAGAAGATGTAAAATATGGAGATATTACAATTACCAAAGAAAATATTGGTGAAATAAACGCAGATGTTACTTGGAGTGGCGTAGCTCCTTATCTAGGGGTTGGTTTTGGTAGACCTGTACCTAAAAAAAGATTTGGTTTTGGTGTTGAGTTTGGTACTTATTTCACTTCATCACCAGACGTAGAATTAACTGCAACAAATTTACTTTCACCTACTTCAAACCAAAAAGAAAATTTAAAAGAAGCTCTTGATACTTTTAAGTTTATACCAAGAATACAAATAAGATTAGCTTATAAATTTTAAAAAAAGAAAAATGAAAAAATTAAACAAACTACATGCATTTATTGCACTCGCATTTATGACACTACTTGTTATAAGTTGTAATTTTAAAGGAATAACAGACGATGTTGATATTCAAATATCCAACAACATATTAAAACAAGAAGCGCTTATTAGTGTTTTAGATATTGTAAACCCAGAAAGTATTGAGGGTCCAAATAAATTAACTGTAGAACTTATTGGTAATGATGCTGATAAATTTGTAACAAATTCTGGAGAAAATATTTCCAACTTAAAAGTAATTGATGGAAATATATCTTTAGCAGTAAACCCTAACTTTTCTAGTTCTGAAGATTTAAAAGTTTTACTAAAAATTAAAGGCAATAACTATCTAACAACGACTATACCTGTTATTATAGCTGCAAATGACACTTTAGTTACTAAATCTATAAACATAGTAAATAAATTAAATACTGTACAAGGAGTTGATTTTTTAGAAACCACAAAAACACTTTCTAATAACTCAATTTCTGAAAACTATATCATTACAACACCAAAAACAAAAGCAACAACAAATACAGAAATCACAATTGAATCTGGTACTATTTTTCAAGATGCAAATGGAAACAACATCTCTGGAGCTAACTTAAAAAGTGAAATTGCTCACTTTAGTTTAGATACACCCGAAGCTATAGCTTCTTTCCCTGGAGGTTTAACCCCACTAAGTGTTATTGACGAAGCCGGAGATGAAACTGAAGATGTAGCTTTTATTACAGCAGGTTTTACTTCTATTGATATGTTTGTAGATGGTAAAGAAGTTAAAAACTTCTCTAAGCCAATTAGCGTAGGTATTGAGATCCCAAATAATTACATAAACCCTGAAACTGGAGATAATATAAATGAAGGTGATTTAATTCCAATTTGGTCATACGGAGAAGATGGTCAATGGGGCTTTCACAAAACAGGAACTGTAACCATGAATACTTCTGGGAACTACAACGTAGTTTTTACAACAACTCATTTATCTTGGTATAACTTAGACTACTATTATAGAGGGTGTGATTATTACAGAAAACTAACAGTATCAATCCCGAAAACACCAAGTCTTTCTGATAATTTCAATGACTTAAGCTACGACCTAGTTTATGCACATAATGGTCAAGTTATCGCTAATAGAGATATACAAATATCTAAAACTAAAGATAATTCTAATGGATATTACAGAACTCCTAACCAAAACTTAAAAATTAAATTATATTCTGGTGGTAGATATGACAGCAATAGAGTTTTATTATATACTTCAGAAGCTTTTGATGGTTGTAGTAATAACACCATAAATATAGATGGTTCTACATTTTCTAATTCAATTCCCCCGAAGCCGGACGTAAGAAATATCAACATACAATTTCAAACTAAATGTGGAGATAAAGTATTAAATCCTTTTTTATACTTATACAGACAAGAAAGCTACACGTACTACGGAAGAATTTATACATATTGGAAATGGGTTGGATACACTTATGCTGGAAAAGGCTACATATATAACGCACATATAGGAGTGTCCCAAAAATACAAAGTATATTTTGGAGGTAATTCTTATGAATATGATTATACATTTAACTCAGACAACATTATTATTGGTGACTTCGAAGCACCCGGAGATTTATGCAGCAGATTATTCTAACCAAATAACAGTTTATACAAAAAAAGAGGTATTGTGAAAACAATATCTCTTTTTTATTAAACAAAACCCAATAAAAACTAAAAATTAGCAAAAAAAATTACCATATTCTTAATAAATATATAAGTTTTTAATTATCAACTAAAAAAACTATCTTTGTGACACATTAAAAAGCTCATAAAAATGTTGCAAGAAACACCTATAGATAATAAACAAAAACTATCTTTTCAAGACTTTAAAACAGAAGTTTTAAATGATTATAAAATAGCTAAAATTAGTAGAGAGTGCAGTTTATTAGGCCGTAGAGAAGTTTTAACAGGTAAGGCTAAATTCGGTATTTTTGGTGACGGAAAAGAAGTTCCGCAACTAGCAATGGCTAAAGCATTTAAGTTAGGCGATTTTAGATCTGGTTACTACAGAGACCAAACTTTTATGATGGCTATCGGAGAGTTAACTCCACAACAATTCTTTGCAGGTTTATATGCACACACAGATATAAAAGCAGAACCTATGTCCGCCGGAAGGCAAATGGGTGGTCATTTTACAACACACAGTTTAAATGAAGATGGCAGCTGGAAAGACTTAACAAAACAATACAACTCTAGTGCAGATATTTCACCTACAGCGGGTCAAATGCCACGTTTATTAGGTTTAGCACAAGCTTCTAAAATATACAGAACAGAAAAAAGCGTACAACATAAATCTAAATTTTCCATAAACGGAAATGAAGTTGCTTGGGGTACTATTGGTAATGCTAGTACTAGTGAAGGTTTATTTTTTGAAACCATAAACGCAGCAGGTGTTTTACAAGTACCTATGCTAATGAGTGTTTGGGATGATGAATACGGAATCTCTGTTCACGCGAAACATCAAACTACAAAAGAAAGTATATCAGAAATTTTAAAAGGTTTTCAGAGAGACAATAATCATAATGGTTATGAAATTTTTGTGGTAAACGGTTGGGATTACGTACAATTGGTAGACACTTATAATAAAGCTGCAAAAATTGCTAGAGAAGAACACGTACCTATTTTAATTCATGTAAAAGAATTAACACAACCACAAGGTCATTCTACTTCTGGATCTCACGAAAGATATAAAGATAAAAAAAGACTAAACTGGGAAAAAGAACACGATTGCATTACAAAAATGCGAAATTGGATTTTAGACTTCGAATTAGAAACTGAATCAGGAGAAACTTTACGCTTTGTAGAATCTGAAGAAGATCTTATTATTTTAGAAAAGCAAGCAAAAAAAGAAGTTTTAAGTGCAAAAAGAAATGCTTGGAACACTTTTATTAATGAAATAAAAACAGAAGTAAATACTGCCTGTCAATTATTAGACAAAGTTGCTGAAAAGAGCAAGAACAGTAGCTTTATCAACAAACATAAAAAAGATTTAATTTCTATTATAGAACCTAGTAGAAAAGATGTTTTATCTGCAACTAGAAAAACACTACGATATTTAAGTGATGAAAATTTTGCTGAAAAAATATTACTTCAAAATTTTATAAAAAACGCTATAAAAAGTGCCTCTGAAAAATTTTCTTCATATCTATATAGTGAAACAAACCTTAGTGCATTAAACGTTCCTGAAAAGAAACCTGTATATTCTGATAGTAAAACATTGGTAGATGCACGGATAATTATGAGAGATAATTTTGATGCTATTCTTAAAAAACATCCAGAAGTAATTATTTTTGGTGAAGATGCTGGTTTTATTGGTGATGTAAACCAAGGATTAGAAGGTCTTCAAGAAAAATATGGTGAAATAAGAGTTGCAGATACAGGAATTAGAGAAGCAACAATAATAGGACAAGGTATTGGTTTAGCAATGCGTGGCCTACGCCCTATCGCAGAAATACAATATTTAGATTATTTGTTGTACGCTTTACAAATAATGAGCGACGATTTAGCAACCCTACATTACAGAACTTTCGGTAAACAAAAAGCGCCTTTAATTATTAGAACCCGTGGTCACAGACTAGAAGGTATTTGGCACGCAGGCTCTCCAATGGGCGGAATTATAAATAATGTTAGAGGAATTCATGTCTTAGTACCTAGAAACATGACAAAAGCAGCTGGTTTTTACAATACTTTACTAGAAGGTGATGAGCCTGCATTAGTAATAGAATGTTTAAACGGTTACCGATTAAAAGAGGAATTGCCTGTAAATTTAGGTGACTACAAAACACAAATAGGTGTTGTAGAAACTGTAAAAGAAGGTACAGACTTAACAGTTGTTTCTTACGGGTCTACCTTAAGAATTGTAGAAGAAGTAGCTAAAGAATTACTACAAGCAGATATTAACATAGAAATTATAGACGCACAAAGTTTACTACCTTTCGACTTGAATCATGATTGTGTAAAAAGCTTAGAAAAAACAAATAAGTTATTAATCATTGATGAAGATTTACCTGGTGGAGCTTCTGCTTATCTTCTCCAAGAAATTGTAGAAAACCAAAATGGTTACATGTTTTTAGATAGCAAACCTGCAACTTTAACAGCTAAAGAACATAGAACAGCTTACGGTACAGACGGAGATTATTTTTCTAAACCATCTGCAGAGGATATTTATGAGAAAATCTATGAAATTATGAATGATGCAAATCCTAATAAACATAAAAGTTTGTATTAAAAACACCATACATAAATTCTATTAAGCTCGAAAAATCTATTTTTTTGAGCTTTTTTTTTAACATAATTATAAGAAAACGTTAAGAAAATAACAAACACATTTAAGTAATTTAGTGCCTTATACATCATTAAACTCTAATATGAAGAAAACACTACTTTTATTATTACTCTCTCTTTTTACAATTTCTAGTTCTCTTGAAGCTCAACGAAAATCAAAAGATAAAAAGAAAGAAAATTCAGAAGCTAAAACAAGCAAAGCAAAAACCCCAAAATATTCAGATTTCATAAACAAAGACACAAAAACTGACGAAGGCTTATTTAAAGTTCACTTTGATAAAGATAAATTTATCTACGAAATTCCTAAATCTTACTTAGGCAAAGAAATGTTGTTAGTTACTAGACTAAGAGATATACCAGCGGGCTTAGGTGGTGGTTATGTAAATGCAGGTTCTAAAATTAACACACAAGTTGTTGTTTGGGAAAAATATAAAAATAAAGTTTTACTAAAAGTAAAATCTTACAACGCAGTTGCAAACGATTCTTTACCGATTTTTAAATCGGTAGAAGCTAATAATTTAGAACCAATTATATATTCTTTTGATATTAAAACTCAAAATTCAGATTCTACAGCTGTTTTAGTTGATGTTACTAAATTCTTTTCTTCTGATGTAAAAGCAATATCAGGATTATCTTCAAGATTTAGAAAAACATATAAAGTAAAAAGATTAGATGCAGATAGAAGTTTTGTTAGTAGCATTAAAAGTTACCCTGAAAATGTTGAAGTAGTTCAGAATTTTACATTTGACGCAGATGCTCCACCAAGTAATCGAAATACAAACACAATTACAATGCGTGTGAATCAATCTATGATTTTACTGCCAGAAAACCCAATGATGCCTAGAATTTCAGACAAAAGAGTTGGTTATTTTTCTCTTGAAAATGTAGATTATAGTTCAGAGGCATTAAAAGCAGATGAAAAAAGATATATTAAACGCTGGAGATTAGAACCTAAAGATGTTGAAGCATATAACCGTGGAGAATTAGTAGAACCAAAAAAACAAATTGTTTATTATTTAGATCCTGCAACACCAGAAAAACTAAGAAAATACATAAAACAAGGAGTTGATGATTGGGCAAAGGTTTTTGAAACTGCAGGTTTTAAAAATGCTATTATAGCAAAAATGCCACCAACAAAAGAAGAAGACCCAGAGTTTAGTATGGAAGATGCTCGTTATTCTTCTATTAGATATGTAGCAAGTACTACAAGAAATGCAACCGGACCAAGTGTTGCAGATCCAAGATCTGGAGAAATATTAGAAAGTGATATTATTTGGTATCACAATCATCTACGTTCTTATAGAAATAGATATTTATTAGAAACCGGAGCAGCAAATCCGTCTGCAAGAACTTTAGACACGCCTGCAGAAGATATTGGAGAAATGATGCGTATGGTAATTTCTCACGAAGTTGGTCACGCTTTAGGTTTACCTCACAACATGGCAGCAAGTTATGCGTATCCTGTAGATTCTTTACGCTCTGGAAGTTTTACTCAGAAGTACGGAATTGCAGCTACAATTATGGATTACGCACGTTACAATTACGTTGCACAACCTGGTGATAAAGATGTAAGATTTGTTAGACAATTGGGGCCTTATGATCATTATGCAATTAATTGGGGATACAGAGTTGTGCCAAATGCAAATACTCCAGAAGACGAAGTAAAAACTTTAGATACATGGATTGAAGATAAAGCGGATAACCCAATTTATAGATTTGGTGGACAACGTTTTGATCCTTCGGCACAAACTGAAGGAATTGGAAACGACCAAGTAAAAGCAAGTACTTACGGAGTTAAAAACTTAAAAATTGTAGCTAAAAATCTTCCAAGTTGGACATCAGATCAAACAAACAATTACCAAGATTTAAGTGAATTATACGGAGAGTTACTAAGCGTTTGGGGAAGATATTCTGGACACGTTGTTGGTAATATTGGTGGTGTTTTTGAATATAATAAAAAACCTTCTCAGTCTGGAAATGTTTATGTACCCGTTACAAAAGCAAAACAAAAAGAATCAATGGCTTGGTTACAAGCAAATGTTTTTAAAACTCAAAATTGGTTACTTGATAAAGATATTTTAAACAAGATTGAAGAAACTGGTTATACAGACAAACTTGCAAGTTATCAAAATAGATTTTTAGGCACTTTATTAAATTACCGTACATTAAACAGAATGATAGAAGCAGAAGTAATTCAAGATGAATTTTATGCAGCATCAGACATGGTTAAAGATTTAAGAAAAGGTATTTTTTCTGAGACAAATGCAACTAAAAACGTTGACTTACAAAGAAGAACTCTTCAAAAATCATTTATTGAAAAAATGAAGAATTTAATGGATAATGAAGAATCAAAGAATAACGACATCTCTTCTATTGTAAGAGGAGAATTAGAAGCTTTAAAAAACCAAGTAAATACAGCAAGTAAAAGAGCTGTAAACACAATTACAAAATATCATTACAAAGATTGTTATGCTAAAATTAATGAAATCTTAAATCCTAAGAAATAACATTATTTTTCGCTTAACAACCGAACTCCTATTGCGCACTGTAAACATCGTTTCTTTGCGCAATAGTTATTTTTAAGCTCTAATAAAGACTGTGTTTCATAAGCATTTTTAGATTGAACTCCAATTTCATCAAACTTAGAAATAATACTATTTTTTTCTGATTTTATTTTTTTAAGAATCTTTAAAAATTCCATTTCATTCACTTCTCCCCTATTTTTTTGATATAAAAATTTTAGAGGAATAATAGTGTTGATCAATAATAAATCTACAAAGGATTTTGTCAACTTTTTAGGATATAGTTTTGAAATTGTATCAAATGTATAATGTGTTTTCCAAAACGGATGAACATCAGTTTCAAACAACTCATAAAATCCTTTTAAGGTTTCTATTTGCATCATTTTAGAAAATAAATTTTGATGTAAATGATACAAAGCAATTAATTGGGCAATACGAATAGTAGGAAAATTTGGTGGTCTCATTCTAAAAAAAGAAAACTGCACATTTGCTATCGGTTCTAAGTTATATTTATGCCGCAAATAACTGTACGTTATTTTTAATTGTTGATGATATTCGTCTTCTATAACTTCCTTTAAAAATCCTGCTTGCCCAAAGAACAAAGCTGCTAATTGCGTTTCATCTAACCTTACTTTTCTAAGAATTGAGAAATCAAAAGAAGTTGCTAAGCTAAAAAAGACTTCTCCATTTACTTTTAATCCAAAGTTTTTGGCTAATAATTGAAATAGAACTGCTTCAAAATCGTTTTGATTGTCCAACAAAACTTGATTCATTTCAATCGATTTTCGTTCTAACCGTTCAAAAAACAATCGTTCTTTCCAATTATCAATCGTAAAATTATCTACTGTACTAATTTCTTTTTCACAAGGAATCCAATTTTGCTTGGTAGAAAATAAGTTCCGATAGTTATTTAAGGCAGATGCAAGAACAAAATCTTTTAAAACCAAAACAGGCAAAGGTTTGTTGTTTTTCATATAAACAGTAGCATCATCTTCCCAAACTACATGTAAAATAACGGCATCATAATTTTCATCAATTTCATGATGATGTGCATACCAATCAGACGATTTTAAGTGAATCTCTACATTGCCAACCCACAATTGATCCTCAATTTTAAGTTGCGCGTTCAAAAAATCTGGACCTGAGTTATAATTATGAATTCCAACTTTTAAAATAGAAACATCTTCGTTAGTCATTGTTTTTAAATCGTGAACAGAAAACAATTGATATTTCCATACATAATGAAGAAAATCCTCATTCATAGTCTTTTTTTGTTATCAAGATACAAAAAATCATTTATACCTTTATCAATATTTATAATCACCTGAACAGAAATCATCAAAAAGAATGACTTATTTTTGTAGCCTAATTAAGATAAATGAATATTATAGATAGTTTAAAATGGCGTTATGCCGTTAAAAAATTTGATTCAGAAAAGCAACTTTCAGAAGTTCAAATAAACACCTTAAAAGAAGCTTTTAACTTAACGGCAAGTTCTTACGGATTACAACCTTTAAAGTTGGTTGTAATTAAAAATAAAGAAATTCAAAAAGAACTAGTTTCACATTCTTGGAACCAAGCACAAATAGTAGATGCTTCTCATGTTTTGGTTATTTGCATCCCTAAAAACTATACAAGTTCAGAAGTAGAAAACTACTTTACATTGGTACAGAAAATTAGAAAGACTCCTAATGAAATTATAAAACCTTTTAAAGAATTTCTAACCGCTGATATTGATAAAAAAACACAAGAAGAATTAACGGTATGGAATAAAAACCAAGCATATATTGCACTTGGTAATCTAATGACAGTTTGTGCCGTAGAAAGAATAGATGCCTGCCCAATGGAAGGCTTTATTCCTGATAAATACGACGAAATTCTAAATTTAACCGCTCAAAATTTACAATCTGTATTAGTACTTCCTATTGGTTTTAGGGCCGACGATTGCTACATGAAAGATTTAACAAAAGTTAGAAAAGACTTAACAGAAACTATAGTAGAAATATTGTAATTTTACTAGCTAGAATTAAACTTTTTAAAGGCTTTAAAACGCCTTTAAAATTCATAATAAAAATCAAAAAAATGAGTAAAGCAGTAAGAAATTTAGAACCTAAAATTGTTTGGAATCACTTTGCAGATTTAAATGCAGTGCCGCGTCCTTCTAAAAAAGAAGAACGTGTAATTCAGTTCATGGTAGATTTTGGTAAGAAATTAAACCTGGAAACTTTTGTAGATAAAGTTGGAAATGTAATTATTAAAAAACCAGCTACAAAAGGTTTAGAAAACAGAAAAACTGTTGTTTTACAGAGTCATTTAGATATGGTTCATCAAAAAAACTCAGCTACTGTTTTCGATTTCGATAAGGAAGGTATTAAAATGCTAATTGAAGGAGATTGGGTTACTGCAGACGGAACAACATTAGGTGCAGATAACGGTTTAGGAGTTGCAGCAATTATGGCTATTTTTTCTTCTGAAGATCTTGAACACCCAAACCTAGAAGCGCTTTTTACGATTGATGAAGAAACAGGTATGACTGGTGCAATGGGTCTTGAAGGTGGAATTTTAGAAGGAGAAATTCTTTTAAACTTAGATACAGAAGAAGATGATGAAATTGGTATGGGTTGTGCTGGTGGTGTAGATGTTACTGCTACAAGAAGTTATGCAGAAGAAGATATTTCTGAAAATGCTACCGCTTATTCAATTACTGTAAAAGGTTTAAATGGCGGACATTCTGGAATGGATATCATTAAAGAATTAGGAAACGCAAACAAAATTATGAACCGTTTATTATTTGATGGTTTTACCAATTTTGGTTTACAAATATCTGAAATAAATGGAGGTAGTTTACGTAACGCAATTCCTAGAGAAAGTACTGCAATTGTAACTGTAGACATCATTTCTAAAGAAGCTTTTCTTTTAGAAACCAATTTACTTATCAACAATATAAAAGAAGAGTTCTCAACAATAGAACCTAACTTAGCAGTTGACATTCAAGAAACTACACTTCCAAATAAAATTATGGAATTGGGCGTTCAAGAAGGTTTATTAAAGTCTATTTACGCTGCTCATAACGGAGTTTATAGAATGAGTCCGGATATTAAAGGATTGGTGGAAACCTCTAATAATATTGCCAGAGTAATTGTAAAAGATGGAAGCATAAAAATTGGATGTTTAACACGATCTTCATCAGAAAGTAATAAATTAGATTTGGCAAATTCTTTAAAATCTGCTTTTGAATTATCTGGTTTTGATGTAGATTTATCTGGTGAATATCCTGGATGGCAACCGAATGTTAATTCGGCAATTTTAGACGTAGTTTCTAATTTATATGAAACTTTACATGGAGAAAAAGCAGATGTAGCAGCTTGTCATGCTGGTTTAGAATGTGGTATTTTAGGTCAGAATTACCCAGAAATGGATATGGTTTCTTTTGGACCAACTATTAGAGGAGCACACTCTCCTGACGAAAAAGCATCTATTTCATCAACACAAAAATTTTGGAAATTTTTAATTGAAATTTTAAAGAACATTCCACAGAAATAGTACAATATTACCTGTTAGAAACCGAAGTTTACGCTTCGGTTTTTTTTTGCTTGAATTTGTTTAAAAAGTCAACAAAAACGAATACAAGTAATTAAAAAACAGCAACTTACAGTTTTATCTTTTTGTTAACATCTTTCATTTTCTAAAGACAGAAAAAAACGTAATTTTACTACCTATAAACTAAACTTTTATAATGGGTAAAATAATTGCTATTGCAAATCAAAAAGGTGGTGTTGGTAAAACAACTACAAGCATAAATTTAGCTGCTTCTTTAGGTGTTTTAGAGAAAAACGTTTTGTTGATTGATGCAGATCCGCAAGCAAATGCTTCGTCTGGTTTAGGTATTGATGTTGAAACTGTAGAATATGGAACCTATCAAGTTTTAGAACATTCTATTGATGCAAAAGACGCAATTGTTAAAACCGAGTCTCCAAATGTAGATATTATTCCTGCACATATAGATTTAGTAGCTATTGAAATAGAATTGGTAGATAAGGAAGATAGAGAGTATATGTTAAAAAAAGCGTTAGTCGATCTTAAAGACGATTACGATTATATTTTAATAGATTGTGCTCCTTCATTAGGTTTAATTACGTTAAACTCTTTAGTAGCTGCAGATTCTGTAATAATCCCTATTCAGTGTGAATATTTTGCACTAGAAGGGTTAGGGAAATTATTAAATACCATTAAAAGTGTACAGAATATTCATAATTCAGATTTAGATATAGAAGGTTTACTTTTAACCATGTTCGATTCTCGCTTACGCCTTTCTAATCAAGTAGTTGACGAAGTTAGAAAGCATTTTTCTAGTATGGTTTTTGATACTATAATTAGAAGAAATACCCGTTTAGGAGAAGCACCAAGTTACGGAGAAAGTATTATTGCATACGATGCAACCAGTAAAGGTGCCGTAAATTACTTAAATTTGGCACAAGAATTATTAAAAAAGAATTCGTAAAATGGCAAAAGCAACCAAAAAACAAGCTTTAGGACGAGGATTATCTGCTTTATTGCAAGAATCTTCTAATGTAATTTCTGCATCAGATAAAAATGCAGACAAACTTGTTGGAAGTATTATTGAAATAGAATTAGATTTAATTGATGTAAATCCTTTTCAACCTAGAACTTATTTTGACGAAGAAGCATTAAGAGAACTAGCTAGCTCTATAAAAGAATTAGGTGTAATTCAGCCAATTACAGTTAGAAAATTAGAAGGAAATAAATTTCAATTAGTATCTGGTGAGCGTCGTTTTAGAGCATCAAAATTAATTGGAAATAAAACAGTACCGGCATATATAAGACTTGCCAACGACCAAGAAATGCTAGAAATGGCATTGGTAGAAAACATTCAACGTAAAAATTTAGACCCAATAGAAGTTGCTTTATCTTACCAACGTTTAATAGATGAAATTCAATTAACGCAAGAAGAATTAAGTACTAGAGTTGGTAAAAAACGTTCTACAGTGACCAATTACTTACGTTTGTTAAAATTAGATCCAATTTTACAAACAGGTATGCGAGACGGATTTATTTCTATGGGACATGGTCGTGCTATGATTAATGTAGAAAACACAGAAGATCAATTAGCTATTTACGAGAAAATTTTAAGAGATAAATTATCTGTAAGACAAACAGAAGATTTAGTAAAAAGCTTAAAATCTGGTACCATTGCAAAACCAAAGAAAAAACCAGTACCAAGTTTCATTAAAAGTAGTGTTAAAGATATTAGTGAATACTTTGGTCATAAAATAGACGTTACTGTTGGTAACAATGGTAAAGGAAAAATTTCGATTCCTTTTCATTCTGAAGAAGATTTTAATCGAATAAAAAACTTATTAAAATAAGTGTTTATTAAAAATACCATATTTGTTTTATTCCTTGCATTTTTTTCTGCATCCATTTTTGGGCAGAAAGATTCTGTAAACGTGAAAGATTTAAAAATAAAAGGAGATCTTAAAATTGAAAAAGGCGGTGTTTACGATCCTTTAGCTCCTTCTAAAGCAGCATTTTATTCTGCTATATTTCCTGGAATGGGACAAATTTACAATAAGAAATATTGGAAAGCTCCCATTGTTTGGGGTGCTATGGGTACAAGTATTTACTATTATCTAGACAATAATAAAGAATACCATAGATACAGAACTGCCTACAAACTTAGAAAGAATAATTTAGTAGACGAATTTACGGTAGATGGTGTGGAGATTCTTTCTCTAGAAACACTAGAAAGAGCACAAGAACAGTTAAGCGAAAATAGAGATATGTCTTTATTAACCACTGTTATTTTGTACGTTTTACAAATTGTAGAAGCAAGTGTAAATGCACATTTATTACAATTTAATACCGATGATGATTTATCATTTAAACCTACTTTTATTAACGATCCTACTTATTTTGAAGCACCAAAAGTAGGTTTAACAATTAAATATAATTTTTAAAATGAAGATTGCACTATTAGGATATGGAAGAATGGGGAAAGAAATTGAAAAAATTGCTTTATCTCGTGGACATGAAATAGTCATAAAAAAAGATGTAGATGATGTTATTGACATTACGTTAGCTGATGTTGCCATCGATTTTAGCGTACCTTCTTCTGCTTATAATAATATTACCAATTGTATTAATAACAATGTTCCTGTAATTTCTGGAACCACAGGTTGGTTAGACAAATATGAAGATGCAGTATCACTTTGTAAAGAAAAAAACAGCGCATTTATTTATGCTTCAAATTTTAGTTTAGGTGTAAATATCTTCTTTGAATTGAATAAGCAATTGGCAAAAATGATGAGTTCTTTAGAAGATTATAATATCTCTATGGAAGAAATTCATCATACAAAAAAATTAGATGCACCAAGTGGAACAGCCATTACATTGGCAGAAGGAATTATAGAAAATTCTTCAAAAAACAATTGGGAATTAGATGAAAAAACATCCGAAGAAAATATTCCTATTGTTGCAAAAAGAATTCCTGAAGTACCAGGAACGCACACCGTTTGGTACGATTCTGAAGTAGATTCTATAGAAATAAAACATACAGCGCATAGTAGAAAAGGTTTTGCTTTAGGTGCCGTTGTTGCAGCTGAATGGATTGTAGGAAAACAAGGAGTTTTCTCTATGAAAGATGTGTTAAACATAGGTTAAATCCTGTAACAAACTAATAATAAAGCTACTAATAAACGTATAATTTATCCTCTCAAGCGCAGTTGAGAGGTTTATATTTTTAGTATAAAACATTAAGTTCTCGACTGCGCTCGAACAGAAATCAAATAGTACAATTATGACTTATTTAGAGTGGTTTATATTTTTTTTAGCAATACAGGTAATTCATTTTTTAGGTACTTGGAAATTATATGTAAAAGCTGGTAGAAAAGCTTGGGAAGCAGCTGTACCTGTTTATAATGGAATTGTTTTAATGCAAATTATAAACAGACCTAAATGGTGGATCATTTTATTATTTATACCGATTGTAAACCTATTAATGTTTCCTGTTATTTGGATTGAAACTATTAGAACTTTTGGTTTCTACAAAAAACTAGATTCGTTTTTAGTGATTGTTACTTTAGGTCTGTATATTTTTTACATCAATTATGCTACAGATGCAAAGTACAATGCAGAAAGAAGCTTAAAACCACGCTCTGAACTAGGTGAATGGGTAAGCTCTATTACTTTTGCAATTATTGCGGCTACTTTGGTACATACCTACTTTATGCAACCTTTTACCATACCAACTTCTTCTTTAGAAAAGTCTTTATTAGTGGGAGATTATCTTTTTGTAAGCAAGTTTCATTATGGAGCTAGAGTTCCATCTACAGTGATTGCAGCACCAATGGTACATGATTCTTTACCATTTACAGGAACTGCTTCTTACTTAAAAAGTCCACAATTACCATATACACGTTTACCGGGTTTACAGAAAATTAAAAACAACGATATTGTTTGTTTCAATTGGCCTGCAGATACATTGGCAACTATGTGGGGAGATACTTCTGGAAAATTCACATACAAACCGGTGGATAAAAAAACCAACTATGTAAAGCGTAGTGTTGGTATTGCTGGAGATTCTTTAGAAATTAAAGATGGTTACGTTTATATAAACGGACAAAAGAACAAATTACCGTACAGAGCAAAAATTCAGTTTTATTATACTTACGAAGCGAAATCTGCCATAGACAGAAACAATTTTCCTCAGTTTTTAATCAATAAAGAAAGAACAGGAGTTTATAAAATTTTAAATGAATATTGGAACAACCCAAAAGTTCAAGAAGCTTTTGAAAAGAGTGCTAACTTATCTAAAATAGGTTCAGATTCTTTATATACAGAAGTTGCTGGTGGTGTTTCTCAAGATTTAGCAAGTCGTTTAAAAATGACGAATGTAGCTAACAAAATAAATATTAATTTAACCGAAGATGAATTTAATCAACTTAAAAAACACCCTTCTACAGTTTCTGTAAAAAAGGTAAATTATAGAGCAGATGTTGGTATTTTCCCTCATATAAAAGAGAACCAATGGAGTCAAGACAATATGGGACCAATTTACATTCCTAAAGCTGGAGCAACTGTAAAAATTGATACCAAATCTTTACCATATTACGAGCAAATTATTAAAAATTACGAAAACAACGATTTACAAATTGTTGGAGATAATATTTTTATTAATGGTAAAAAAACAGATTCGTATACCTTTAAGCAAGATTATTATTGGATGATGGGAGATAACAGACACAACTCTTTAGATGCTCGTTATTATGGCTACACTCCTTTCGATCATGTATTAGGGAAACCTGTAATGGTTTGGTTTAGTTGGGATGCAAATGCCGCTTCTTTTGGTGAGAAAATAAAATCTATTCGTTGGGATAGAATGTTTACAACTGTGCATGGAGACGGAGAGCCAGTTTCTTATAGATATTTTGTATTGGCATTAATTGGTTTGTATTTTGGATATAGTTTTTACAGAGGAAAAAAAGCTAATAAATAGCATTCAGTTTTCAATAACTCTTTGTAATAACATCAGATTGTTACTAAAAACAGCGTCTAAAAACCAATAGAAAATGTCATTATTTATACCCACATATTTTGGTCCAATATCTCAGTATACAGAGATTGTAAAATCTGATGCTGTTGTTTTTGAAATGGAAGACAACTTCCAAAAACAAAGCTATAGAAACAGGTGCTACATTTATAATTCTAACGGAAAACAGTTACTAAACATCCCTGTTAAGGATAAAAATAAAGGTACTTCTCAGCGTAAAAAAACAAAAGATTTACTGGTAGATAATGACGCACTTTGGCAAGATCATCATTTAAAATCTTTACAAACAGCGTATAGAACCTCTCCTTTTTACGAGTTTTATGAAGATGATTTATTAAAAATCTTCCATAAAAAATATACATTTTTACAAGATGTAAATATAGATACACATTTGTTTATAACAGATGCATTACAAATTTCTCAAATATATTCTAAAACAGCAGAATATCTTGTAGATACAGCAGAACCTGATTTTAGAGAACTTGTAAATGTAAAAAATCAACCAAAAAAAACAACCGATTCTTACATTCAAATGTTTGATGATAAGCATGGGTTTATTTCTAATTTATCAATTTTAGACTTAATCTTCATGGAAGGACCAAATGCCATTAGTTATTTATAATTAATTGCATTAAATTTAGACTTATAAACTAAAACTCTTCTTTAATGAATGTTTTATCCTTTTTTATTAATAATTTCCACAAATTACCTCCTGAATCTTATCAAAAGTTTTTAGAACTTACAGAGTTGAAAAAATTTAATAATAAAGATGTTTTAACTAAAACTGGAGATAAACCTACGGATTTATATATTTTAAAAAGAGGAATTGTTAGATCTTACTATGAAGATGAAAACGGAAAAGAATACATAAGAAGTCTATTTGTACCTTTTAGTTCTACAGGTTCATTTGGAGCTTTAGTTTCTAATAAAAACTCTTTGTTAACCTATCAATGTTTAACTGACTGTGAATTGTTTGTTATAAATTATAAAAAACTGAAAGAACTCGCTTTAGTTGATAATGACATTGCAGTTATGTATGCAAACGCTTTGGAAAGTATTTTTTTATTATTCGAAAAAAAGATATATAATTTATCCGTTTTAGATGCAACAGAAAGATATAAAGAGCTAAAAAAAGAAATACCTAATATAGAAAATATTATCCCACAGTACCACATAGCATCATATTTAAATATTTCTGCTGTGCAATTAAGTAGAATTAGAAAAAAAATATATTCAAAATAATTCTATTAACATAGGTAAAGAATTAATAAACAAATTATATCTAATTTAGCAGTGTAAGAATTCTAAGCTCCCCCAAAGAATTACTACCCCTAAAAAAAAGGTTTATTTTGTAAAAGAAGTAAACCTTTTTTTATGTCAAAATTTATAATACATTATACCCTACATTTTATAATACCTGCACTTATAGCCTATTTATTTTTTAAAGATAATTGGAAAAAGGTTTACTTAATCTTTTTGTGCTCTATGTTGGTCGATTTAGATCATTTATTAGCCACTCCTATTTTTAAAGAGAATAGATGTAGCATTAACTTTCATCCATTGCATTCTTACATAGCTATAGGCTTTTATGCAGTAGGTTTGTTTTTTAAGAAAACCAGAATACTCTGTATTGCATTGTTATTTCACATGCTTACAGACTATATAGATTGTTATTTGTAGTATTTTTTTAAGAGTACATCAAACTCATTAGAAATATTAAGTTTAAGTACTAAAAGTATATATACAACCGTAATTAAAATACTTTTTAAAGCAATATTTATAATAGGATGAACAGGGAATTTCCATAAATAAATGTCACTTATAGTAAAATCCCAAAAATTAAAAGCAAGATAAAGAACAGTAATTATTACAATCATTTTTAACGACTTGTCTGTAAAAGGTGTCATAGAAAACTTATTTTTTACAAAAAACAGCTTAAACGTATTTGCTAAAAAGATTACAATTAAAGTTGCCAATGCTAAGCCATCTGTTCCCATATCTAATTCATAATAAAAAAGTTTATTTAAAAGGTAAACAGATAATGCCATAGAAATACTAATGGGTAATGTAATCTTGTAAAACTTAGAATTGTTTATGATTGCTCCATTATTCCCTAAGAAACCATTATATAGCTTTAGTACAGAAATCATAAGAACCACCAATGCACCACCACCATATTCTTTAGGAAGTAAGTTAAATAATTGACCAACGTTTGCATTTATCAAGACAAAGAAAAGGCCGCTAATTAATAATAGGTTAATAGAACTCTTTTTATATAAAGAAGCAACTTCTTTATGATTTTCTTCATTTAATGTTTTAGATGTTAAAGGTTGTAAAATGTTTAACATCGCCCTACTTGGTGCCTCTATAAAAGAACCTATAAAAACGGCAACAGAATAATAAGCTGCAATTACCAAAGATTCTTTACCAGGTATCATAAATTTATCAATATCTAAAATGATGGCTCCTGCACTTCCTGCTAAAATAATATACCCAGAAAAACGAATTACTTCCTTAAAATTATCTGGTCTAGAAAAAGTAAATTTTGGTGTGTATAAATTAAATGCATAAAACATCATGATAAGCATTCTTAAAAAATAAGCCCCTGTTAAGTAGTAAATAAACTCGTGCTTTGTTATCAATTCAAAGTAAACTGCAAATAACAAAATCATTACCATTACACGGTTATACAGCTCTTTTAAAATATTACCAAAAACAGATTGAAACTGAACTTTAGCCCAAGAATAAAAAATCTCGAAATAGGAACAAGCAACGGCTACTAGATAAATAACAACAGTATAATCTTTTATAATAGGATTTTCTACGGATAAATAATCTCCTATTTCTTGATAAAATAAGTTTCCAAAATAAGCGATTGGAATTGCAATGAATAGCGGTAAAAAAAGTACTGATGACAAGAAACTATCTCTATCTTCTTTTGTAAAATAGCTAGAATAAAACTTTACAATTGTATGATGAATTCCTAATGCAATTAAAGGCATTAATAAATTTGAAGTAGATAACAGAAAAGTTACCAAACCATAATATTCATCTTCTAAAAAACGAGTATATAAAAACAACGTATTAATTCCGCCAAAGGCAAAACCTAAATAAATAAAAAGCGTGTTTTTTAAAGACTGTTTAAATACAACTCCCATAGCTACGAATGTAAACTTTTAAGAAGCAATGCAAGCTCTTTCGTCAAAGCTTTTCTGTGAAATTTCTCAATATTTTTAGAGTTCACATGTAAACTTCCTTTTTTATATTGACGATATAATTTTAATATTTCTAAAGACACTTTTTCTCCATTATCAAAATCAACCACAACACCAGCATTGGTTTCTTTTACTATTTCTGATAAATCTCCATCTTCTGGTCCAATTGCTAAAATGGGTCTTTTAGCAGTTAGATATTCAAATAATTTCCCTGTTAAAATTCCTTTTGATTTTTCTACATTCGGAATTAACAACAACAATACCTGAGCTTTCTGTTGATATGCTATTGCTTTTTTATGCGTAACATATCCAATAAAATTAGAATTCTCTGTTAAGTTATTTTTAGAAATTTCTTCTTTAACTTCATCAGAAATATCACCAATAAAATTTAGCTTTAAATCATTCTTAAAATCTAAATTTTGTAAGCAAAGATCTTTTAAAACTTTAAACAACACTTTAGGATTGCTTTGTTTTGGCAACAAACCGATGTAGGAAATAGAAAACTCCGAATCTAAAAAACTTGTGCTATTGGTTAAAACTTCATCATCAAAACCGTTGGTAATCACTTCTACTCTACTCGCTTTTTTAGCAAATTCGGTTTTTAGAGCATTACTAACCGTTAATATACAATCTGCATTTTTTAAAACTTTCTCTTCTAATCTTTTATTTCGATTCTTCGCAAAAGACAATTGCTTAAAATCTTTGTTGTAATACAAGTCTGACCAAGGATCTCTAAAATCTGCAAGCCATTTTATGTTGTTTTTTTGATGTAATTTCTGAGCAATTAAATGCATACTATGCGGCGGACCAGTAGAAATAATTGTATCAATATTATTAGAATCTAAATATTTTTGAAGATATTTTACAGAAGAATTTACCCAAAATACTTTAGGATCTGGAATAAAAAAATTCCCTCTTATAAATGATAAAACTCCTCCATTACTTGCATTGGAAATCCCACTTTTCTGAGTTGTCTTCTTTTTCCAAAAAAGAACATCTGTAGGTTCCCAAATAGGTTGTTTTAAAACTTCTATATTTTTTGGGACTTCATTAATTAAGGTGTTATCTTCCTTCGGGTAATTTATATTATCAACCGTATACACAACAGGTTCAATGCCAAATTCTTGTAAATATTTTACAAATTTTAACCAACGCTGAACGCCAGAACCTCCTGCAGGCGGCCAATAATATGTAATTATTAATACTTTCAAGATAGTAGATTATCGTATAAATGTAGCAGTTTTTTAGAAGTCTGCTCCCAAGAGAATTCATTTTCTATAAACTCTTTTCCGTTTTGTCCTAACTCATTTCTTAACTTCTCATCCTTATAGAGCGTTATAATTTTATCAGAAAAATCTTTAACATCTCTGTCTTTATGAATTAAACCTGTTTTATTGTTCTCTACAACTCTTTTTTGAGCCGTAGCATCACTCACTAAAAGCGGTTTGGCTAAACTCATATATTGAAAAATCTTATTTGCATACGCAACATCGTGTTGTAAGTTTCTATGCAAAGGCGAAATACAAATAGCACTAGACAAAATATAAGATTGAAATAAAGCAACATTTTGCCAACCTTCAAAATCGACAAATTGTTCTAATTTTAAGTCGGCTACTTGTTGTTTTAAAACAACATCTGTAGTATTCCTTCCTACAATAACCAACTTAATATTTGGAATGGTTTCTTTTAGAGAAGTTAGAGATTCAATGGCAGTTTGCAAGCCTCTTCTTAAATGAGTATCTCCTAAATATAAGAGTACAAAATTGTCTTTGTATCTCTCTAAAATCGCTTTATCAATTTTATAATCTTTGTAAAAGGACTCTCTAATGGTATTAGGAACTAATACTAACTTTTCTTTTACAGATGGAATTATTTCTACCAAATTATCTAAAAATTCAGGAGAAACCGAAATTACTTTATCTGCTTTTTCAATAAATTCTTTTTCTTTCTTTTTCCATTTTGATGGTGAAATAATATACTTTCCTGGGAATTTCTGCAAGTGCGGATACAATTTCATCACTTCTGGCATGTTGTCATGCAAGTCTAAAACTACAGGTACATTGAAGGCTTTATTTGCATTAAAAACAGCTTCTGCGATTCTTATATCATGTATATGTAACGCATCAATTTTAGTTTCTTCTATAAATTGATGAATCTTTTTTTTCATCAAAATGCCATAAAAAGGAACGGTATACGCTAAAGCTGATAATTTATATTCTAATTTATTAGAAATATACCTTTTTACTTGAATTCCGTTTATAATTTCAGACGATTTTTCATCAGCATATTTTAAACAGAACAGAAAAACATCATGACCTGCTTTTACTAAAGAAACTGCTTCGTTTTCTACCCTTGGATCAGGCGGAAAAGGAGCATCTAAAATCATCCCTATTTTCATTACTTTTCTTTCTTCTTTTCATAAAAAAACCAACCTGCTGTTATCAAAATTAACAGCGCATAAGAAGCTAATGAAATAATTTTTCCTTGCTGAATTACTTTTGGCTCAAACTTAAATTCAATCGTATGTTCTCCTGCAGGAATTGTCATTCCTCGTAACACATAATTCACTCGAACATGAGGCGTTAATTTTCCATCAACATAAGCATTCCAACCATCTTTATAATAGATTTCAGAAAAAACAGCAAACTGTTCTTTGGCTGTTTTAGCTTGATATGTTAGCGTTGTTACATCGTAATTTAAAAGTTCTATTTTGGCAGTACTATCAATTTCTCTAGGAAAAGTAGATTGATTGTCATCATCATTATAGAAAACAGCCACCTTCTTTGTATTTAAAGAATCTAAAGCTTGAATTTCCTCATTCGCTGAATCCACAATCTTCACGTGTTCTACAAACCAGGCATTTCCGTTAGCATCTGGGTTTAATTGCGATTGCTTCTCTCCTTTATCATTACCAATAATAAAATATTTGGTATTTAACATGTTTAAAACCTGCATGTTATTTTTGGCAATTTGAAAATCGAATAACTCTTGATAACGTCCTAACTTCGCTGCATGATAGCCACCAATAGATTGATGAAAATAAGATGTACTTCCATCATTCATTGGGTTTACGGTGAAGTTACCAACTCTATAATGACTTTTATCTTGTAAAATAATTTTATCTGCTGTTGATGCTATAAATGGTTTCTCTATTTTTCTTGCAGATTCAAAATCATCTTCATTGACATACTTTTTATCAACAGAAATTAAATCGAATAACAAAAAGACAGTTAACGCCAAAACAGCAACGCCTTGTTTTAATTTATCCTTTAACAACATCCATAAAACACCTGCAGAAAGTATCATTAAAAATAGAGAACGCAACGTGTCTGTTAATAACATCGATTTTCTATCAGAAATAATAGCATCTGTTAAACCAGGTAACTGATTGTATTGTGCGTCTCTTATTCCTTCAAAAGTAGAAAATCCGTGTGCTAATAAAAAACCAACAATAATTAATCCTCCAAAAGCATAGACTGCTTTTTTTAATCCGTCTAGTTTTACATCCGAAGAAATCTTAGACGAAAAGAATTCTTTTAACGCCAATATTCCTAAAATAGGCACGCATAATTCTGCAATTACTTGTATGGAAGAGACGGCTCTAAATTTATTGTACAACGGAAAATAATCAATAAAGAAATTGGTTAAAACATCAAAATTTCTTCCCCAACTCATTAAAATTGAAAAAACGGTTGCAGTAACTAGCCATTGCTTTAAGCGTCCTTTTACTAAAAATATTCCTAAGAAAAATAGAAAGAAAATTACAGCACCAATATAAGCGGGTGCTTCAACAATATTTTGATCTCCCCAATACGTAAGTGCTTGATCCGAGTATTCTTTTGCAGCACTTCTACCAGCTTTTTCTTCTAGAAGTTGATAAAAATTAGAATCTTCTCCTAATTTTTCTATGGTTCCTCCGCCCATAAAACGTGGAATGAATAAATTAAAAGTTTCTAATTTAGCATAACTATACTCTGTAATATAGGCTTTATCTAACCCTTTTGTAATTTCTTTTTTACTTCCATCGGGCGTAATGGTTAATTCAGATTTCCCTCTTGTACTATGATCTGCATATTCTTTCATAGCCATTAAACGAGGTGCATTTGCTCCAATTCCTAATAAAACTGCTGCAATAATTACAGCTACTTGTTTAATAAAAGTCGGAATAATTTTTTCTTTAAGCGCATGAATAAATTCTACAATACCCAAAATGATTAATGCAAAACCTAAATAATAGGTCATCTGTGGGTGGTTGGTGTAAATTTCTAAAGCCATTGCGACTCCAGTAACTAAAAAACCAAGAATATATCGCTTTTGAAAAACCCATAACAATCCTGCTAAAATTAAAGGCATGTAGGCAATTGCATGTGCTTTTGCATTATGCCCTGCTCCAAAAATTATAATTAAATAAGTTGAAAAACCAAAGGCAAGAGATCCAAAAACTGCCAATCTCCAATTTACTTTCAAAGACATCATTAACACAAAGAAGCTTAAAAAATATAAGAAAGTGTAATCTGCAGGTCTAGGTAAAAAACGTAAAGTTCTGTCTAAACCCCTTACAAAATCATTCGGATAATAAGCACTTACTTGATACGCCGGCATTCCACTAAAAGAAGCACCTGTCCAATAAGGCTCTGTGTTTTTATCTGCTCTAAAATCATTAATCTCTTTTACCATTCCGGTAAACTGAGTAATATCAGATTGGTTTAGCTTCTCTCCTTTTAAAACAGGATGAAAATAGATAATTGATGCCAAAGCAAAAATTGCAACAGCACCGATGTATGGTAAAACTTTAGTAAACTTCATAAATTAATCTATTTCCTCAAAATCCACATATTCACCAACAGAATTTTTACTTTGTTGTTGATTCCCTGGAGTTTTATCGATTACTGTTTTCCCTTCTGGCACAGTATTTTTTTGCGGTTCTTGTTGTTGCCCGCCACCGTATTGCTGTTCTGCTTTCTTTTTAATAGTTTCAGCAGCCTTTTTTATTAAAAAAGGTGCGAATAACTTTGCTAAAAACTTAAAAGCATAATAGCAAAAAACAATAATAGCTATGGTTCTTAATAATCCCATTCAAATATTTATTTATAAAAAAATCAATCAAAAATAACAATTTGAATACAATTGGAGCGTTTACAAACTATAAAACTTTCTTAAACTCAAAAAAGTATCGTTTGCTTTTATAAAATAGCATTTTTATACTATGTTTGTGTAATAGGCAATTACTGCCAATAATATATTATTCTAATTTATGAAAAACCTTTTCCTAAAATTTTTTATTACCCTCATCGTATTCATAACAAGCTCTGCAGAAGCGCAATACACCGATGTAATAAACTCTAACAAACCTGGTTTTTCAGAGAGTCCTTATAGTGTTGGTACAGGCGTATATCAATTTGAAACAAATGTTTTCTACAAAAACACAAGCATAGAGCCTACTTTTTCTATACCAGAATCTTTTGGAGCAGATTTACTTTTTAGAACCGGTTTCTTTTTAGAAAAATTAGAATTAAATGCACAGTTAACCTACCAAAAAGACGAAGTAACGTTTCATAACATTTTTACATCACAATATTCAGTTTCAGGGTTAAGTAAATTTACAATCGGTGCAAAATATTTATTATTTCAACCAGAATATACTGATAAAACAAAAGAAGTTAGAAGTTGGAGAAAAAGGCATGCTTTTGATAAAAAACGATTAATTCCTTCTGTTGCTTTGTATTTGGGAGTAAATACAGATGTTGTAGGTGATCTATATAAAACAGAAAGTGTTTCACCTAAATTAGGCGTTTTATTACAGCAAAATATAACCGATCGATTTAATGTCGTTTACAATGGATATTACGATAAAATAGGAACCGACTTCTTTGAACTTTCATACATCATTACCGCAACACAGAACCTTAGCTACAATTGGTCTGGTTTTATAGAACACCAAGCAATTTTTAAAAGCGAACAAAATAATTTAAATTTAGGGGCAGGTTTAGCTTATCTTATTAATGAAGATTTTCAAATTAATACCTCAGCTAGATTTTTAAAAGAAGGAAAATCTCAAGGTTTTTACGGAGGTTTTGGTATCTCATATAGAATAGACAATCATTCTGATTATTACACCGATTTAGACGATAGCGGACAAGCAATTAGAGACACCCCAATAAGTAGGTATAATAAAAAACAAAACGGATTTTTCTCTAGAATGTTTAAGAAAAAAGACAAGAAGAAAGCTGTTAGAAAAAGAAGCAGAACAAGAACTTCTACAAAAGAGAAAAAAGGAGGTTTCTTAGGTTTGTTTGGTAAGAAAAAAGCGAAAGAAGAAACAGATATAGAAAAATTAGAAAGAGAAATTAAGGAGCTAGAGAAAGAAGTAGAAGAAGATTAAAATAACCATTAGAAATACTATTTTTGTAATATGATTACAATTAAAAAAATGACCACAAAAAAGGAAATGAAACAATTTGTAACATTTCCTTTTTCGTTATATAAAAACCATAAATACTGGGTTCCGCCAATTATTAAAGATGAAATTGATAATTTTGACCCAGCAAAAAATCCCGTTTTTGAAAATGCAGATGCACAATATTTTGTTGCCTTAAGAGATGGCAAAATTGTAGGGAGAGTTATTGCGATAATCAATTGGTTTGAGGTTGAAAAACAACAAATTAAAAAAATGCGTTTTGGTTGGTTTGATGTTATTGATGACATTGAAGTAAGTAAAGCTCTATTAGAAAAAGTAAAAGAAATAGGATTAGAAAACAACTTAGAATATATAGAAGGACCAATAGGTTTTAACAACCTAGACAAAACCGGAGTATTAACTGAAGGTTTCGACCACATTGGTACCATGATTACCTGGTACAATCATCCTTACTATAAAGACCATTTGGAACAATTAGGTTTTGTAAAAGAGAAGGAATATTTAGAAAATAAATTCAAGTTTAAAAATGTTGATGGTGTTTATTTTGATAGAATAAGTAAAATCTTAAAAAAAAGGTTAAAATTAAAAGCATTAGATTTCACAAAAACCAAAGACATTATGCCTTATGTAGATGATATGTTTGAGGTTTTTAGTGCTTCCTACTCTAAACTGTCTTCCTTTGTACCAATTTCTGATTCTCAAATTGCTTTCTTTAAAAAGAAATACATCAGCTTTATCAATCCAGAATATATAAAATTTGTGGTTGATGAAAATAATAAACTCGTTGCTTTTGCGATTGTAATGCCTTCTTTTTCTGAAGCTTTACAAAAAGCAAACGGAAAGTTATTTCCATTCGGATTGTTTCACTTATTAAAAGCTAGAAAACACTCTAAAGACGTTACATTTTATTTAATCGGCGTACATCCAGATTATCAAAATAAAGGGGTACATGCCATTATATTTGATCAATATACCAAAACTTTTGCGCCTTTAGGAATAGAAAATTGTATTAGAACTCCTGAGCTAGAAGACAACGAAGCTATTAAAAAATTATGGGAGAATTTTGATCCTGTAACGCATAAAAGGCGAAGAACGTATCGAAAGAGTATTCTTCGTTAGATTGTTAGATTGTTAGATTGTTAGATTGTTAGATTGTTAGATTGTTAGCAAAAATGAAAATTTTAGAAACAAACAGCTTAAAAATAAAAACGATTTAACTTTGCAACTTTGCCACTTTAAATCTTTGAAACCAAAAAAAATGCAATTATTTTATAATTCTGAAATTTCTACAGAAACAACGCAACTTACATTCGATAAAATTGAGAGTAAACATATTGTGCGTGTTTTACGTAAAAAAGAAAATGACATTCTTAAAATTACAAACGGTAAAGGTTTTTTGTTTGATGTAAAAATTATACTTGCAAGCGACAAAAAATGTTTAGCAGAAGTTATTGGTTTTGAAGAAAAACCAAAACCTTGGAATTACTACTTACATATTGCCATTGCTCCTACTAAATTAAATGATAGAATTGAATGGTTTTTAGAAAAAGCTACAGAAATTGGTATCGATGAAATCACACCAATTATTTGTTCTAATTCAGAACGTAGAGTTGTAAAATTAGCACGTTTCGAAAAAATTATTCAGTCTGCCATGAAGCAATCTTTAAAATTCACGCTTCCTAAATTGAATGAACCCATAAAATTAAATGATTTTATAAAACAAGACTTTGAAGGCAACGTTTGTATTGCACACTGCGAAGATCAAAAAGATAAAAACTTACTACAATCTGTTGTAAAACCTTCAGAAAAAACTACCATTCTAATTGGTCCCGAAGGTGATTTTTCTATTGATGAAATTAAAAAATGTTTGGCAAAAAACATGACTCCTATTTCTTTAGGAGAAAGTAGATTGCGTACAGAAACTGCTGCATTAGTGGCTGTAAATACCATTTCGTTTATCAATCAGTAATTTTTACTATATTGCTTTCTAATAACTAAATGTCAGTTCTATTAAATTCTATTTTTTATAGAATTTAATAGAGAACTCTTACTTTAATGAAAAAAATATTCGTTTTTCTCTTTCTACTTTCACTTTCTACAAACGCACAGAATGTAGCCATTTTAAAATATAATGGCGGTGGAGATTGGTACGCAAATCCAACAGCAATTCCTAATTTAATAGACTTTGCAAACACAAATATTGGCACCAATATTTCTAAAGATCCACAAGCAGTAAATATTGATAGTGAAGATGTTTTTAACTTTCCTATCATCTTTATGACAGGGCATGGAAATGTATTGTTTTCTGATGATGACGCAAACAACTTAAGAAATTACTTAATTTCTGGTGGATTTTTACATATTTCAGACAATTACGGATTAGATAAATTCATACGAAGAGAATTAAAGAAAGTTTTTCCGAGTTTAGAACTTAAAGAAATTCCGAGTAACCACCCTATTTATCATCAAACTTTTAAATTTCCCAACGGAATTCCTAAAATTCATGAACACAATAAAAAACCTGCCCAAGGTTTTGGTTTGTTTTACGAAGGAAGGTTGGTTGTTTTTTACGATTATGAAACAGATTTAAGTGATGGTTGGGAAGATGAAATTATACACAACAACCCAAAAAGTGTACGAGAAACTGCTTTAAAAATGGGGGCGAACATTATTGAATTTGCTTTTAAGAATTAAGTTAGCAGTTAGCAAAAATAAAATTTAAAACAAGATTTTTTTGAGCCAAGAACCAAGAAAACCAGAAACTTTGAAACTTTGAAACTTTGAAACTAATTTAAATAAATGCAAAACAACATAGATATAGACGATATTAAAATAAACTTTGATGAAAGTGGTTTATGGGTTTTAAATATAGCCATTGCCATTATTATGTTTGGAGTAGCTTTGGGTATTTCTGTAGAAGATTTTAAAAGGCTTTTTAAAAATCCTAAGATCGTTTTTGTAGGTGTTTTATCGCAATTTATTTTATTGCCTGCAGCTACATTTTTAATTATTTTAATCCTAAAACCGCATCCTAGTTTTGCATTAGGTATGATGATGATTGCTGCTTGCCCTGGCGGAAATGTCTCTAACTTTTTTAGTAAAATGGCTGGAGGAAATGCAGCTTTATCCGTAAGTCTAACAGCTTTTGCTACCTTAATTTGCATTGTAATGACGCCTCTTAATTTACAGTTTTGGGGAAGTTTATATGAACCAACCAATATAATTTTAAAAACTGTTTCTTTAAATCCGTATGATTTATTTAAACTCGTTTCTATAATTTTAGGAATCCCTTTAATTCTTGGAATGGTTATTAAACACTACCATTCTGAAATGGCTCAAAAGATTGAAAAAGTATTAAAACCATTATCTATGTTGGTTTTTATCGCTTTAATTTTTATTGCTTTTTCTCAGAATTTAGACGTTTTTATACATCATATTCACCACGTGTTATTCTTAGTTATTTTTCATAATATTTTTGCCTACATTTTAGGGTTTTATACCGCAAAAAGTTTTAAATTGAATAAAAAAGATTGTAAAACAATTGCCATGGAAACTGGTATCCAAAATGGAGGTTTAGGTTTGTTACTTATTTTCGGTTTCTTTGAAGGTTTAGGAGGAATGGCCTTATTAGCAGCTTTTTGGGGAGTTTGGGATGTTTTTTCTGGAATGGCATTAGCGACTTATTGGGGCAGAAAATCATCTTTAAAATAATTATTAATAATATATGGAAGTTTCGCAAATATGGTTTCGTCTTGTACGTTTGTATGTTAAACTCGGACTCTTTTTTTACACAAAAGAAATAAAAGTTGTGGGTTTAAAAAACGTTCCCAAAAAAGGTGCTGTACTTTTTGCTATAAACCACCCAAACGGATTGATAGATCCTTTAATTGTAACCACCAACAATCCTAGAGCAAGTTATTTTTTAGTGAAAGCGGCTGCTTTTAAAAACCCTATTATAGAAAAAATTCTAAATTCTTTAAATCTAATTGCTATTTATAGAATGCGAGACGGCATCGATCAATTGGCTAAAAACGAGGAAGTTTTTAATACCTGTTATGACATTTTTAATCGTGGAAAATCGTTGATGATTTTTCCAGAGGGTAGCGATTGTAGAGAAAGAACCGTTAGACCTTTAAGCAAAGGGTTTACTAGAATTGTATATGGAGCTATAGAAAAATATCCAGATTTACAAATACAAGTTGTACCTGTAGGCCTTACCTACCAAAATGCATCTCACTTTCCTTGTAAAGTAGCACTGCATTACGGAGCACCTATTAATGCTTCTGAAATTTACGCTAACAACATTCCTAGTAAATCTATTAACATTCTAAAAAACGAAGTTGCAAATCAGTTAAAAGAATTATCCGTACATATAGAAAAAGATGAAAACTACGATACTATTTTAACGAAGTTAAATGATGCTCAAGTAGATTTTACAGAAGTTAAAAAGGTACAAGAAATGATTAAAACAAATACATTTCCGCATAAAAAAGAAGGTCCTACAAATTATTTAAAACCCTTGTATTATGTAATTCTTCTTAATAGCTTGGTTCATTATCTAATTTACAAAAAACAAGCGCAAAAGAATCCAGATATCGATTTTGTAGACACTTTTAGATTTACTTACAATCTGTTTATCCTGCCTATTTTTTATGCGATACAAGCTTTTATTATATCCTATTTTTTTGGTGATAAGATTGCCTTACTCTATTTTTCTTTTAGCTTATTAATTATATTTTTATACAGCAAATTAGCGCCAACAAATACAGAGGCTAGTTCTTAGAAAAAAACAAACCGTCCAATCAAGTCTAGCCCTGATTGAACGGTTTGTTTGAGCTCTTTTTTGTTTTTCTCAAAAAAAGCGAGTAGTGAAAGCAGGAAATAGCTTCTAAAAACAACTATTTTATTCCTCTTAATTTATAATAGCATCTTGAATTACTTGCTGAATTTCTGTACGCATATTGCTATTTACCAAACTTCTATTTGCTGCGGTTGGATACACTCTATTAGATAAAAACACGTACACAATTCCGCTTTGTGGATCTGCCCAAGTATAAGTACCTGTAAAACCAGAATGTCCAAAACTCTCGTCGGAGACACAGCCACAAGTTGCTTTTACCTTAGGGTTTAACTGCGGTTTATCGAAACCTAAACCTCTACGAACCTGCATATCTGAAAAATAACGATGGTTAAATTTATCTAAGGTTTCTGTTTTTAAATACCTTTTACCACCATAATATCCTTTCTGTAAATACATCTGCATAATTTTTGCAACATCGTTTGCATTGGCAAATAAACCTGCATGTCCACCTACTCCCCCCAACATGGCAGCGCCCATATCATGTACGTAACCTTGCACTAATTGGTTACGGTAATAGTTGTCTTTTTCGGTAGGTATAATTTCACTTGCAGGGAACTTTTGAAGCGGTAAATACGTAGTTCTATTAGCGCCTAAAGATTGATAAAACTCTTCATCTACCAAGGTATTTAATGGTTTTTCATACGTTTTCTCTATCGCTTCTTGCAATAAATAATATCCTAAATCGCTGTATTTATATCCGGCAGTTGTTCTTTGGTCTGCATCTTTAATATATTTATAAATACTGTCTTTATAACTCTTGTTTATATATAAGTTTTTTGCCACGTTTAGTGAAAATCTTTCCGATTGTTTATTACTATAAAAAGCCGGTAAATTTTTATGCGTTATACTATCTTGAGTTGCCACATAAAAAGGAATCCACGCTTTTAAACGTCCGTAGTGAGAAAGGATTTCTCTAACAGAAACCGTTGCTTTATTAGAGCCTTTAAAACCTGGTAAAAGATCTTGAAGCTTTTCATTTAAAGAAATTTTCTTTTCTTCTTCTGCTTTCATCACCAAAGGTAAAGAGGCTAAGATTTTAGTAAGCGAAGCCAAATCGTACACGTCAGAATTTTTTACTTTTCTAGACGTATCATCTGTGTGATGTCCGTAACTTTTCTCTAAAACAATTTTACCGTGTCTTGCTACTACAACCTGAAAACCTGGTGCCATTTTTTCCTTTAAAATAATGGTAGCTAAAGAATCTATCTTCTTTAATTTTATAGAAGATAATTGCGCTGCTTCTGGTATGGTATACTCAAATCTACTTAGGTTTGAGGTAAAGAAACCACTACCTTCTAAAAAATCACTTTTAATAGAAACAGGCAACTTTCCTTTTGCTCCAAAAGCTCCAAAAATTAATTGAGCAGAAAGTTCTTGGGCCAATTGACTATTTTGGTAAGACACAATAATGCCTTCTATATTTGTAAAAGATTTTACTTGTAATAAACTATAAGGACTCGCAAAAACATCTAAAATTACATTATTCTCTCTAGAGATTTCTTGCAACCAAACCAATTCTTTATTTGTAAACTTATAACTTTTCCATGGGTTCGCATTCGATTTATGAAAACCAACAATTACCAAGTTATAAGGTTTTAATTTTGTTATAAGTCCGTCTAAATTCTCACTATAAACCTCATCTACTTGTCCATAATTTTGAAGCATATCAATAAAAGGATATCCAGAATCGTCGCCTAATTTTACATATGCAATTTTTCTTTCCTCTAAATTGGTAATAGGTATATTGTAGTTTTTATTTTTGACAACCGTTAAAGAATTCTTCACCAATTCTCTATGTAATAATTCATCATCAATTGAATTTAAGTCTTCATGCAAATTATTTAAGACAACTGGTTTATAATCATTTAAACCTGCCCAATATTTTGCTTTTAATATTTTACGAACAGAAAAATTGATTCTTTCTTCCGTTAGTGTCTTTAACTCAATAGCCTTTTTAATCATATTTACCGTAGCAGGAATCTCTTGCGGAATTAACAACAAATCATTTCCTGCTTGTATAGCTGCCAAATTAATTTCTGCCGAAGTAGCATAATTTGCAGCACCTTTCATGTTTAAACCATCGGTAATTACCAAGCCTAAAAAACCTAATTTATGTTGTAATAAATTAGTCACCACATTTTTAGATAAAGAAGTAGGCAATCTACTATCTGGCTCTAAACTAGCAATACTTAAATGTGCCGTCATAACACTTGCCATACCAGCATCAAACACTCTTTTATACGGATACAATTCAACAGAATCTAAG
This sequence comes from Polaribacter sejongensis, assembly GCF_038024065.1. Classification (NCBI taxonomy): domain Bacteria; kingdom Pseudomonadati; phylum Bacteroidota; class Flavobacteriia; order Flavobacteriales; family Flavobacteriaceae; genus Polaribacter; species Polaribacter sejongensis. Next base: position 1,788,945 of record NZ_CP150667.1, read on the forward strand.
CGTGCCAAATCAAAATTTAAAACAGGTAATGTATGGTGAGAATCTGTTGCGGTATCTCCATGACCAGGAAAATGTTTTGCATTTGCCAAAACACCTTGACTTTGCATCCCTTTTGTAAACGAAATTGCTTTTTGTGTTACGTTTTCTTTATCTTCTCCAAAAGACCTGTTTCCAATAATTGGGTTGTCTGGATTTGTATTAATATCTACAACCGGCGCAAAGTTTACATGAATTCCCAATCGCTTACAATGCATTCCCAAATGCTTTCCGAATTCAGTTATTAAAGAATCCTTTTCAATAGCACCCAAAGTCATGTTCCATGGAAATCTGTAGGTGTCTTTTAAACGCATGTCCAACCCCCATTCTCCATCAAAACCAATTAACAAAGGTACTTTTGCCGAATCTTGAAATTTATTAGTAAGTACTGCCTGTTTTTCAGGAGTTCCTTGCATAAAAATTAAATTACCAACATGATATTTCTGAATCATATTTGTAATATAAGTTTCGTGTTTTTTGTCTTTATTAGAATAGGCTTGTATCATAAAAAGCTGACCAATCTTCTCATCAATTGACATATTTTTTAAAATACTATCTACCCAAATATCTTGCGCCTCTGCATCTTTCGCTATTAAAGGATCTACACTTTGTGCAGATAAATTAAAAACAAAACTTATAAAAACGACTATTAATAACTCTTTCTTCATATTATTATGGGAACTATTTTTAGGGCGTTTTAACAGGCTTTCGCTACTCGCTTTTTTTAGGTTTGTTCTCAATACAATTACGCTAAAAAGCGTAACCACTCGAACTGAAACCTAAAAAAGAGCTCAAACAAACCGCTCTATCCTTAACGCAACAATTTGCTAACTAAATTTAATACTTAAAAGGCAATTTTTATACCAAAAATCTTTTGTGCCAACTATCTTTTGCTGGGATTTCCCAATTATTTTCAAAATCTTCTTTGGTAGCTACCATATTATTAAAAACAATGGTTTCTGCAGTTACTTTTTGTGCTTCTGCAAACTTCTGAAAATCGAACAATTTTACTAAGTTAATATTGTCATTATCTTTAAAAGTAACATTCATTTTGTCCATTAAATCTAATTGTAATTCGTTTTCTAACTCTTTAATAAAACGAACAGAACTATCTATAGAACAACCAGAAACATTGTTAAAACTTTCATCTACTGCCAACACTAAAAACTGATTATATTTAATAGTAAATGATCCTTTTAAATCATCGCCATGACGTGTCCATTGATTGATAAAGTCAATTGCTTTTTCTGAAATGAATTCGATTTCATTATTGGTAAATTCTCTGTCGGATTGGTAAATCCAAACACGAGAATTATTAGGTAAATTTTTATATTCTGTAAACATATTTTGTTGTGTGTAACTGTTTATGCGTTTAACTGTGTAATTGTCAGTTTGGTTTAACCTATTTAAATTACAAGAGTAAAAATTAAGTTCTTAATTAATTATGAGATTTCTCAATCACCTAAAAAGGCTCATTTCGAAATGACAAAAAAAACCAATACTTTAGATATCTAATAATATTAAACCTAACGTAAATTAAACTTCTGCTGTAAAGCTTCCAATTTTTCTTTGTCAGACATTTGCTTTTTTGGCGCAGTCATTCTTTCTTTAATTTCTTTTAAAACCTTTTTGGTATATAAAGGAAAGTCTGCATTTTGCATCCAGTTATTATAACCAGGGTTTTCTTTAAACACCTCTTCTACCGTTCTACCTTTGTATTTTCCGAAAGAGAAAATTTCTTGCTTTTTATCATTCATTAAAATAAAACCAGCAAAATCGGCTCTTTCTCCGTGTGTAGAATATTCGCTTAAAGCATCTACAGTATTCTCTATGTCGCTATATTTATCTAACTGAGCTAACAAAATTTCGTACGTTGCATTGGTATCTGCTTCTGCTCCATGCGCTCCTTCTAATTCTTTTCCGCAGTAAAACTGATATCCAGCACTTAACGTTCTTTGCTCTTTTTTATGAAAAATTACTTGTACATCAATCGCTTTTCTATTTTTCATATCAAAGTCGATACCAGCACGCATTAATTCTTCCGCTAAAAGCGGAATATCAAAACGATTAGAGTTAAAACCAGCTAAATCTGAATCTGCAATCATTTCATTTATTTGTGGTGCTAATTCTTTAAAAGTTGGTTCCGTAGCTACTTTTTCATTTGTAATTCCGTGTACATCTATAGATCCTTGTGGAATTTCCATTTCCGGATTTACCAACCAAGTTTTACTTTCCTTATTTCCGTTTGGAAATACTTTTAAAATGGCTATTTCAACAACTTTATCTGTTGCAATGTTTACTCCTGTTGTTTCTAAATCGAAAAATACGATTGGCTTCTTTAAATCTAAGTTCATTTTAATATTTTAACTTCTCTACTCCGTTCAGGTAAAATAATTACCTATTAAATCGAAAGCAAGAACTATTCGTTATTTAATTGTGTTTTAAATGCTGCTACTTGATCCTGAATTTTTGCAGGCAAAGTAGGCTCTTTAAAGTTATATTTTTCTAATTCTTCTAATACAATATCTGCTAAAATAAATCTTGCAGTTGGTTTGTCATCCGCAGGAATTATAAACCAAGGTGCATTTTCTTTAGAAGTTCTGTTTAATAAATCTTCATAACAAAACTGGTATTTATCCCACAGTTTACGTTCTTTTAAATCGCCTGCAGAAAATTTCCAATTCTTGTCAGGTAAATTTAATCTTCTTAGTAATCTATTTTTTTGTTCGTCTTTAGATAAATTTAAAAAGAACTTTAATACGATGGTTCCATTATCTGCAATATGCTTTTCAAAATTATTGATTCTTTCCATTCTCTCATGAAAAAAAGCATCATTTATATCCTCTAACGTATTTATGGTCGGAATATTTTCTCCAAAAACATATTCTGGATGTACTCTTGTCACCAACACGTTTTCATAATGCGTTCTATTAAAAACACCTATTTTACCTTTTGCAGGAAGCGCAATATAATGACGCCATAAAAAATCGTGTTTTAATTCCAACTCTGTTGGCACTTTAAAACTATGCACTTCTACTCCACGTGCATTTACATCTTTAAAAACCTCTCTAATTAAACTGTCTTTGCCCGAAGTATCCATTCCTTGTAAGCAAATAAGCATACTATATTTGCCTTCTGCATACATTGTATCCTGAATCTCACTCAGTTTTTTTCTAATTTTCTTTAGCTTCTTCTTAGACTTTTCTATTACTTCTTTTGTATTAAAATCAGTCAATTGAATAGTCCCTTTTACTTTATATTTTTCTTTGTCTAGCATCCTTTCAAATATTTTTTAAAGATAGATAAAATCGTGATTTTTACCCGTGATTTTCACAGCATTTTATAATAATTATATTCACAATATAGTCATCATTTAAAATTAAAAAAAATAAAATATCTAATTCTTAATTTTAGTATAAAGTTAGCATGTTTCATTTTATTCAGATATTAAAATACCTCAAAATTTATCTAATTTTAAAAATGAATTAAATGTCTCGTTGCATGTAATCAAGACCAATTTTAGTCAGTAAATAGACGTCAACTATACTCGAACAGAAAATAGAAGAACAAAAAAAAGGCCTTTTACAACCACAACTTAAAAAACAGAATACATCAATTTACCTACTCAACTTAAATATTTTTAACGCTAAAAATTATCATTATATCGTATTGAAGAGAAATTCATGAATTCCTAGCTTTTTTAGACTTTAAATTTCATTATTTTTGCCACATGGTAAAAGAAATTCAACTTCGAGTAAATTTAATAGAAGAACGTAAAGAAAACATCTTATTATACAAAGCTTCTAAGCAATTAAGCCTTGATAAAAGTGAAATTTCTGCTGTTAAAGTATTGCGCAAATCGATTGATGCACGTAAAAAAGACATCATCTTTAACTACAAAGTAGCTGTTTATATCAATGAAAAAGTACCAGAGAAATCTGATTATACTTTTGAATATAAAGACGTTTCTAATGCCAAAGAAATTCATATTATTGGTTTTGGACCTGCAGGAATGTACGCTGCTTTACGTTGTATTGAATTAGGTTACAAACCAATTGTTTTAGAACGTGGAAAAAATGTACAAGATAGAAGACGTGATTTAAAAGCCATCAATCAAGATCATTTTGTAAACGAAGATTCTAATTATTGTTTTGGAGAAGGTGGTGCAGGAACTTATTCTGACGGAAAACTCTACACCCGTTCTTTAAAACGTGGCGATGTTAGAAGAATTTTTGAAAACCTAGTTTTTCATGGAGCAACAGAACAAATTTTAGTAGATGCACATCCGCATATTGGAACCAATAAATTACCAAAAATCATCGAAAATGTTCGTGAGAATATTTTAAAATACGGTGGAGAAATTCATTTTGAAACTCGTGTTACAGATTTTACTGTAAAAAATAATAAGTTACAAGCTATCCATCTTAAAAACGGAACAGAAATGGCTGTGAATTCAGTTATTTTGGCAACTGGACATTCGGCAAGAGACATTTATGAATTGTTACATAAAAAAGAGATTGCTTTAAAAGCGAAATCTTTTGCTATGGGAGTTCGTGTAGAACATCCACAGGAAATTATAGATCAAATTCAATATCATTGTTCAGGAGAAAGAGACGAATTATTACCTGCAGCAGCGTATAGTTTGGTGCACCAAGTAAATAACAGAGGTGTGTATTCTTTTTGTATGTGTCCTGGTGGCTTTATTGTTCCTGCAGCTACCGCAAACGGTGAAGTTGTTGTAAACGGAATGTCGCCTTCTCGTAGAAATAACCGTTTTGCAAACTCGGGTATTGTTGTTGAGTTAGATATTGATAAAGATTTTAAAAAATACGAAGAGTTTGGACCTTTAAAAGGATTAGAATTTCAGAAAGATTTAGAAAAAATAGCCTTTTTTGCTGGTGGAAGAACACAAGCTGCACCTGCACAAAGATTGGTAGATTTTGTGGATGGTAGGCTTTCTAATGATTTGAATGACTGTTCTTATCAACCAGGATTAAATTCGGCTCCTTTACATTCTTTATTACCAAAAATTATTGGAGGTAGGTTAAGAAAAGGTTTTGCTGCATTCGGACAAAAAATGCACGGTTATTATACCAACGAAGCAAATATTATTGGTGTAGAATCTAGAACTTCATCACCAGTAAACATACCAAGAAAAGAAAGTTTAGAACATACAGAAATAGAAGGTTTATATCCTTGTGGTGAAGGTGGTGGTTATGCTGGTGGAATTGTTTCTGCAGCCATGGACGGAGAACGTTGTGCAGAAGCAGCAATTGCAAAATTGTAGACTTTAAAATATTAACTTTAGAACTAATATAAAACAGTAGTTCTATATTAGTTCTCGATACAAAATTTCTAAAAAGAAATTTCACTCGAACTGACATATCGTAAATCATTATAAAAACAAAAAAAATACCTCAAGAAAAACTTGAGGTATTTTTATATATTTCATTTTGATATTAAAATCAAAACTTATTTTATACTTCCGCTATTGCGAAAATAATTATTTCTTTAAACTTGTAAAGTAATCAAAAATTTCAGGAACATTTCCGCTTCCCATATCAGCTGCAACAGCTGCTTGAAGGTTTGCTGAAGTAGCTTCTGCTATTTTAGAAGTAGTTCCTAAATCGTTCATCATCTGAACAAAATAACCTAAATCTTTATTTGCATTGTTAATAGAAAAACCTAAATCACTTACGTTATCTACTGCGTAATGTTTACAGAATTTCATAAATGGAGAGTTTGACGGTCCAGAAGACATAATGTCAAACAATTGTTGTGTATCTACACCTGCAAGTTTTGCAGCAGCAAAAGCCTGAGACATTGCAACAACAGTAGTCATTCCCATAAAGTTATTAATTAACTTAGTTGTATGACCTGCTCCTAAAGCTCCTAAATAAAATACATTTTCTCCTTGCTCGTCTAAAACTGGTTTTACTTTATCAAAAGTAACTTTATCTCCAGCTGCCATGATGTTTAATAAACCATCTTTTGCGTGTGCCGGAGTACGACCTAATGGTGCATCAATCATACCAGCTCCTTTAGCTGCTAAATCTTTACCAATTTTAATAGTAGATGCAGGAATTGAAGTTCCAAAATCAATTAAAACAGCACCTTCTTTAATACCCGCTAAAATTCCATCTTCACCGTAAACAATCTTTTCAACTACAGCAGATGTAGTTAAACAAAACATTATAATATCACTTTTTTCTGCTAATTCCTTAGGAGAGCTAGCTTCGGTAGCATTACCACGAGCCACTACAGTTGCAACCTCATCTTTGTTAAGGTCCATTACTGTTAACTCATAACCTCTTTTTTGCAAATTTTCAACCATGTTACCACCCATAAGGCCAAGTCCGATAAATCCGATAGTAGGTTTTTTCATATTTAATTCTTTTAATTTATAATTAGAGTGCAAAGATATGCATCTATCAGCATTAAAAAAACATTTAACAGAACTATCCTCTGTTCTTTAAACTCTTTAACTTATATTTTTAACACACTGATTTGTAATTTATTAATAAAAACAAAAAATTGTAAATAGATATTTTAACCATGTTGTAAACGAATAGTCCATTTTCTAAAATAGAATAGCTCTAGCAAGAAAAAGTTTTATATTTTTTTCTATATTTATCTAAATTTAGTATTCAAATATAATTGATATTTATATCTATTTTAAAACATCAAAAATTTATCTAATTTTTAAAAACCTTATAGTTAGATTAGTTATTTGATAATTCTTTATATTTTTTTTCATTCTATCAAGATATCGAATAACTATCACTAATTTTACAACTGATTAAATTAATATATGAAAATAACTATTGGTCGTATTGATAAAGCCGATTTTCCGGAACTGCATCTAGAAGACATCGATTTAAAAATTGATTCTGGCGCTTATACATCATCAATACATTGTTCTAATATTGAAGAAATAACCATAGACGGAAAAAATTTTATCCGGTTTAAGTTATTAGATCCAGAACATCCATTTTACAATAATAAGGAGTTTACTACAAAAAACTACGCTTCTAAATTGGTAAAAAGCTCGAATGGAATTTCCGAAAAAAGATTTTTAGTGGAAACTGAAATTGTAATTTTCAACGAAATATTCCCTATTCATTTAACATTAAGTGAACGTAAAGACATGAAATTCCCGATCTTGCTTGGAAGAAAGTTTTTAAATAAAAAATTCGTGATAGACACTACAAAGTCAAACTTATCACACAAATTAAAAAATAAAATATAATGAGAATTGTAATTCTGTCTAGAAATCCTAAATTGTATTCAACTAGAAGATTGGTAGAATCCGCCGAAAAAAGAGGTCATGAAGTAATGGTTGTAGACCATTTAAAATGTAACATTGAAATTGAAAAAAGATCTCCAAAAATATTTTATAAAGGAGAATATTTAGAAAACATCGATGCTATTATACCAAGAATTGGTGCTTCTGTAACTTTTTATGGAACTGCTGTTATTCGTCAATTTGAAATGATGAAAGTATTTTCTGCAGTTTCTTCTCAAGCTTTAGTAAAATCTAGAGATAAATTAAGCAGTTTACAAATTTTAGCAAGAGCTGGTGTTGGGTTGCCAAAAACAGTTTTCACCAATTACACAAAAGATGTAGAGCACGTTGTTGAATCTGTTGGTGGTGCGCCTTTAATTTTAAAATTATTGGAAGGAACACAAGGTTTAGGTGTGGTTTTAGCAGAAACAAAAAATGCTGCTACTTCTGTTTTAGAGGCTTTTAATGGATTGGGTGCAAGAGTAATTGCGCAAGAATTTATTAAAGAAGCTGGTGGTGCAGATATTAGAGCTTTTGTAGTTGATGGTAAAGTAATTGGTGCTATGAAACGTCAGGGTAAAGAAGGAGAATTCCGTTCTAATTTACACAGAGGTGGTAACGCAACTGTCATAGAATTAACCGATGAAGAAGAAAAAACTGCATTAAAAGCAACCAAAGCTTTAGGTTTGGGTGTTGCTGGTGTAGATATGTTACAATCATCTAAAGGACCTTTGGTATTAGAAGTAAATTCTTCTCCAGGTTTAGAAGGAATTGAAGTAGCAACAGGTAAAAATATTGCGAAAGAAATAATTCGTTATTTAGAAATTCATGTCGAGTAAACCTTTTATCCTTTTAGGAAAAGTAATTCCTGAAGGAAAACGTACTGTTTTAGATTTAGAAGTAGCAAAACTACATACCAGAACCACTGTAAAAGTTCCTATAATTATAGAGCGTTCTCAGAAGCCTGGTCCCGTAGTTTTATTGCTAGCGGGTATACATGGTGATGAAACAAATGGTGTTGGAATTATTAGAGAAATTATTAATTTAAAGATTAATAAACCTAAAACAGGAACCATTATTTGTATTCCTGTTTTTAATATTTTTGGATATTTAATACAGACTAGAGAATTTCCTGATGGACGTGATTTAAATAGAATGTTTCCTGGTTCTGCTAGTGGATCTTTAGCTAGTCAATTTGCATATCAATTTACAAAAGAAATTGCACCACTGGTAGATTATGTCATTGATTTTCATACAGGTGGTGGTGACCGTGATAATATTGCACAAATAAGATGTAGTAAAGACGATGAAAAAGCATTAGAATTGGCAAAGGTTTTTAACCCTCCAATGATTGTTTTTTCTGAAAACATCACAAAATCACTTAGAGACACCTTGCATAAAATGGGTAAAACCGTTTTACTTTTTGAAGGTGGAAAATCTAAGGAACTAAACCCTACAATTATTAACGAAGGTGTTAACGGAACTAGAAATGTATTAATTCGTTTAGGACTTATTGAAGGAGACATTACGGTTAGAGAAACCCCTGTTTTTGTCCATAAGGCAAAATGGTTAAGAGCTCCAGATTCTGGGATGTTTAAAATTAGAGTTGCCAACGGAAGCTTTGTTAAAAAGAAAGAAGTATTAGGTGTAATACAAGATCCTTTTGGGGAGTTTAAAAAGAAAATTTATGCGCCATTTGATTGTAATATTTTCTGTATTAATAAAACACCAATTGTAAATAAAGGAGATGCTTTATTTCATGTTAGTATTGATGAATAATGTACATGCTGCAAGCAATATTTTAACCTAAAGGTTGATGATAGATTTCTAACAGGTTATAGCATTTTAAATAAAATAGTAAAAGAGAACAGGTTTTTAATCTGTTCTCTTTTTTGTTTTGTAAATTAGGCATCTAAACTTTCCTCTAGATGAAAAAAATTACACTCTTATTCTTATTAATGTCCATTACTATTTCTGCACAAACAGATCTTAAAATTTACGATATCATAAACGATATTTCTGCAGATAATATTAAAGCTGATATAAAAACGCTAACAGAATTTGGTACAAGAAATACTTTTTCAGATACTATTTCTACAACTCGTGGTATTGGTGCAGCTAGACGCTGGATAAAAGCCGAATTCGATAAAATATCTAGCAATTGCAACAACTGTATAAACACCTTTTATCAAAAGGACTTTGTTTCAAAAAAAGGCAATAGAAGAGTGCCTCATGATGCGTGGGTTGTAAATGTTGTGGCAGTTCAAAAAGGAACAAAATACCCAAACAAGTATATTATTATGAGTGGTGATATTGATTCTCGTGCAAGCGATACAATGGATTTTACCACAGATGCTCCTGGTGCAAATGATAATGCTTCCGGAATGGCAGGAACCATAGAAGCCGCAAGAGTATTAAGCAAATATCAATTTGAAAGCAGTATTATTTATGTAGGGCTTTCTGGTGAAGAACAAGGTTTGTTTGGTGGCGCTGGTTTGGCTAAATATGCCAAAGAAAAAGGTTGGGATATTATTGGTGTTTTAAACAATGATATGATTGGTAATATTAAAGGGGTAGATGGCGTTATCGACAATCGTAGCTTTAGAATCTTCTCGGAACCGGTGCCTGCAAATGAAACTGATAACCAACGAAAAATGCGCAGATTTTATGGTGGTGAAGTCGATGGAATTTCGAGACAATTGGCAAGATACATTCATAAAAGTGTAAAAACTTATATGCCAGAAATGAATCCTATGATGATTTATAGATTAGACAGATTTGGACGCGGAGGACACCACAGACCTTTTAACGACTTAGGTTTTGCTGGAATTAGAATTATGGAAGCGCATGAAAACTACACACAGCAACATCAAGATATTAGAACTGAAAACGGTATTGCATACGGAGATACTTTTGAGCATGTAAATTTTGACTATGCAAAAAAACTAACCGCTGTAAACGCAATTACAATGGCTAATTTAGCTTGGGCTCCTGCTTCCCCAAAAGAAGTTGCTATTGGCGGAATTGTAGAAGCTGCTGTAAAATTAAAATGGAGTAAAGTTGATGGAGCTAAAGGTTATAAGATTTATTGGCGTGACACTACCTCTCCTACTTGGGATCATTCTAGATATGTAGAAACTACAGAATTTACTTTAGGCGAAATTGTTATTGACAACTTCTTTTTTGGTGTGGCAGCTGTTGGAGAAAATGGACATGAAAGTGTAGTTGTTTTTCCTAATGAGATAATGAGATAGTAGTTATATGCTTAAAGTATTAACATTTGGCAATAATAAAAAAATGAATTTAAGAATCACACCTATTATTAAATAATTTGGTGTGATTCTTGATACTTTATATTGAAAATCAAAAACTTAAACCAATCTCAATAAAAAACTTATGAAAACTAAATTATTCTTTGCTATATCAATAGGATTTATATCCTTAAGTTATTCTCAAGCACTTCAAAGTATAGATAAGCTGAATCCAAATATTAAAAAACCAATAGATTATTATTTAGTAAATAAAAAGAATGATACAACACTAATAAAAGGTGAAGTATTGCCGATTAAAACAATACAAAGAGGTTTTGTCTATATTACAGAAAAAGGAGATAAAAAAACAATAAACCCTGATAATTTCACATATTTATTAATGAAAAATTCAGAAGAAAAAACTTTAACTTTAAAATCCTTACCATTTAAAATAAAAACATTTAGTCGTGCGGTAAAAAGAAATGCTTTTATGACTGTTTTAATTGAAAACTCAGAAAATCAACTTAAAGAAGGGAAACTAAATTTATATTTACATGATTATATTTATCTAAAAAATAAAGTTTTATCTTTTGAAGAAAGTGTAGAATGGCCATCACATATGGATTTGGAAAAAGATCAATTTATTGAATCCAAAACATTATACTTTCAAGATTTGGATGGATTGCATATAATAGAGTCTAAATCAGATTTTAAACAATTCCCAAAAGTACTAGGAAAGCAACTTTACAAAAAAATGAAAAATTCTGATAAAGATAAAGTACAATTTATTCTTGATTATTTTACAAAATATAATATGAAGGTCGTAAAAATATAACTATTGCTAACAAAATATAAATTTTATTACTGATTTTAGCTCACTTGGGAAATTCCCATAGAATTTCGTAGTTCGTGTTTTATTTAGTAAATTTAGTACTTAAGCAACTCAGTAAAGTTTATACAACAACGTAGGTAATTAAATAATAATAATTTGAGAGAAACTATACTTATACTAACACTAATGATTTCGGTTAATTGTTTAGCTCAGAATTATAAATTTAACTTGTTGACTAAATATAAATCAGAAAACGGTTTCTATAAGCAGAAAATTATTTATTCTAACAAAAACGACAATAGCTATTTCTTATATATATATAAATTTAAAGATAAAAACATTGGAGAAATTGTTGATTTAAAAAATTCAAAACATCACTTTTTTAAAGTAATTGAAAGTGAGGGATATGAAAAAGAGATTCATCATCAATTTAAATATGAAAATACCTCAAATGTATTTTATAGAGATTTACCTAATACAGTCTTTGATTTTAAAGTTATAGCTAAAGACAGCTTATCAAAAACAGTAAAATTAATTAAATACAAGAACAAAAAAAAGAAAATAATAACAAGTATTGCTGAATTGAAAATAAAAAATATTCCTTATAACTTATTCTCACTATTCAGGTTTAGCTGTTTACATCCTTATGAAAATTTTACAAATTTAAGTTTTAGTGAAAATGGTATTGTGGAAAGTTATAAATTACTTGACACGAAAAATCCAATCTTTATTTACCTAGATTATTATTCTGAGAATATAGATTTTGAAGTAAAAGTCAAACAGTAAAATACTAACAACACCATGTATTAAAATTGCTATTTTAGTGTTCTACCTAAAACTTCAATTTTCCTTCGGAAAATAGCCGTTCATTAAAAACGTAACTTCCAATACAGAAACACATTGTACGTAAGCCGAAAAAAAAGGTAAACTAATGAAACTCTCTATCGTATTTACTATATTTCTGTTCACAAATACAATAATAGGACAAAATTTTCATACCAAATTTGAATATAAAAATTCTATTAATAAGGATATCACAGTTCAGAATAGTTATCCAAAAGGCGGACAAAGATTTACAACAACAAACGGAAAAGAATTTGTTTATGTAACATTTTGGACTTCTATATCTAATAATTCGGCTTCCAATTTGGAATTAGAAATAGATTTTTCTGCCAATTCATTTATAATACCTTCCGCACCTAACATAAACTTCAATTTGTATATACCAAATAACGAGATGACCCTTGAGAAAGAATCATTACCGAATTATGGTTTGGATATAATAAATTTTCTTAAAGAAAATATGAATAAACCATCCAAATTGAGAACAATAATTAAACCTAATAGCTCGCATCTTTTTTATGCGGTTGTTATTTCTAACAAAGGTGTAAATGGAACAGTAAGAGCTGGATTTGAATTACAAAAAGAAGAACTAATTTACACAATCAATAACCACGAAATTAATTGTGGGAAAATTCTAATAAATTAATATTTTGTAAAATTTTTTCCATTCCTACTGAAAGATATAAAAAAGGGAAATACGCTTTTAATAATTTAAAAAAAATCTATAAACCACTAAACTGAACAACTTCATTTTCTGTAATAATAGGATTTGCTCCTTCATTTTGAGCAACTAAGGCACCAACAGCACAAGCAAAATCAATTGCTTTTTGTGGAGCTGAACCATTAATTAACTGACTGATTAAAGATGCTAAAAAAGAATCTCCAGAACCAACAGTGTCTACTACTTTAATTTTATAACCACTATTATAAAACAAAGCATTGTTATATAATAAAACAGCACCATGTTCGCCTTTTGTAACGCAAATATGTGCTGTTTTTGTTTTTTCTGATATAAAATGTATGTTTTGTTCTAAATTATGAAAAGGAGAACCTAAAAAAGCACTTACTTCATAAAGCTCTTCATCATTAAACTTAATAAAATCTGCTTTCTCCATTAACGCTACTAAAATTTCTTTTGAATAAAAAGGAGCTCTTAAATTCACATCAAAAATAGCATATTTAGTAAGCTTTAAAAGTTGATACAACGTGTTTTTAGAAACAGTATCCCTAGTAATTAAACTCCCAAAAACAAAAGCATCAGCTTGTTTTACCAATGTTGCCGCTGCTGTTGTAAGCGGAATTTTATCCCAAGCCCTTGGATGTACAATTTCATAGGTAGCAGCTCCTTTTTCATTTAATGTTACAGCAACTTCTCCTGTTGTATAATCCTCTAAAATGACGACAGCATCAGCATTTATTTTTAAATCGTTTATGTAATTTAAAATCAACTTTCCTAATTCATCATTACCAATGGCACTTACCATAGCAACATCATTCTTAAAAGATTTTAAACGAACAGCAACATTTAGAGGCGCTCCTCCTATTTTTTTATGCGTAGGAAAAACATCCCACAAAACTTCACCAAAACATACAATTTTAGACATACTTTAATAAATATTAGTTTCTGATGTTCTTTGATTAATTGAACTCGCAAAAATGGTTAACATTCTTTTAGCAATACCTGTCCAACCAAAATTTCTACGTGCAAAACGTGCACCTTCTACAGACATTTCGTTTCTTAATTTAGGATATAACAAAGGCATTGCCATCATTGCTCCAAACTCTTTTGGTCTGTGTGGATCTGCAAATAAAGCCTGATTTCCAAAATCAATTAAATCGCACAAACCACCATGAACTGTTATTACACTTGGCGTACCACAAGCCATTGCCTCAATAGCAACCATCCCAAAAGGCTCATATCTAGAAGGCATCACAAAAATACTTGCAGATCTATATACATTTGCTAAATCTTCATCAGCAATATAATTTTTCCACTTTATTTTATCTTCAATACCCAATTCTTTAGCCAATACTTTTAAAGTCTCTATTCCATCCCTATCTTGCTGAGAATCTCCACCAATGGCAGCGACTAACCTTGCTTCTGGGCATAATTCAAAAACCGTTGGTAACGAACGTATTAATAAATCGTAGCCTTTATTATGCGCCATTCTACCCAACGCCAAAATATCGGTTGGTTTGATATCATATTTTAATCTGATTTTATCATTTTCTTTAGACGGAACTGGAAAAAACCTATTTTCATCAATTCCTGGAGGAATCATGCTACAATTTCTAGACAACACATCATATTGCTGTACTAATAAATCTACTTGAGGAAGCGTAGTTGCAATCACAAAATTACACATCTGATACACAAAGTATTCTTTTCTAATACGTTCTTTAAAGCGATATGTTTTCTCCATCTCTTTCTCATCCATATCACTTCCCATAGAGTGTTGTTTCCACCAACCTAAAGAATGTGGTGTATGCACATGACAAATACCTAATTCTTCTGCAATTTTTTGTCCTGCCCAACCTGCATCCCAGTAATGAGAATACACAACATCGTACTTTTTATTTTCTTTCTTAATTGCAGCCAACGTATTGGTCACAAATTTTTTTAGATGATCGTGCATATCTTCTTTTCTAATGAATTTTTTTCCTCCAAAAGGAATTCTCCAAACATTAAAATTTTCATCTACATGATCATATTCTGGTTGATCTTCAAACTGCCGTGTTACCAGATCTACACGTTTACCTAATCTACTAAATCTATCTGCTAATTCTAATACATATACTACTTGACCTCCTGTATCTGGTTTTCCTAATTCTGCGTGTGCCCCTACATATCCATGTAAAGAGATCATTAATATTGATTTCATATTTCTATTTTTTAGTTTTAGTTTTAATTATTTTTAAATCGTTACAAGCTGATATATACTGCGCTGCGGACCAAGCTTGATAGGCCTTTCCCATTGGTTTCCCTGTAGTTCCATGTGCCCACTCTGTAAACTCCCACTCTTCATTAATTCCTTCTTTATTGATTAAAGCTAGTTTGTGTAATTCTTCTATTGCGATGTCTTTAAACCCTAACTTATTGACGAATTTCACCCAGAATCCACCAACAAAAGGCCAAATACCTCCGTTATGATAATGGTTGGGTAAATTCAAAAGATTTACTGTGTAATAAGGTTTCCAATCTGGATCTCCAGGACTTACTACTGGGTATACATTTGCTACCGGAAAAGGATCATTAACTCCAACCCCCAACATAAACTTAAAAGTTTGATGCGCTTTTTCAGCATCTATGGTTCCGTGTAAAAAGGCTAAAATATTTCCAAGGGTATCGCAACGCCAGCTAAAATCGAAAGGTGTTGTTTGTGCTATTAAATAAGAAGTATCTCCTAAAGTAAATTGTTTTTCTGCAAATGAAACAGATTGAAATAATTTTTGCTTTGTAGAAGGCCAAAAGTTTTGTACAATCTCTTTTTTAATTACCTGAGACCATCTAATATACTCTCCTGCATCTTCATGATTTCCTAACATTTCTAACATTCGTCCGAAACAAACATTAGATCTATACCATAGAATTTCATCGTATAAAATGTTATAACTTCTACCAAATAAATCTGTCCAATCTCCTGCTTCCGGAATTTCTAAAAGTGCATCATTATTACTATCATGCGCCCCTAACCATCGCATAGTTTCTTTTATATCTCCAATATATTTTCTTAAAAACTTAATATCTTTCGTAACATTTACATATTCGTAAAAAGCAATTACTACCCAAATTCCACTATCAATAGAACAAATTCCACCCACTCCAGAATAATCTGGCTCTTGGTCTTTTAACCGAACATTTGCAGGTATTTGTCCGTTTCTAGAAATATGCTCTATCAAAGTAACCAATGTTTGTCTTTGGCAAGTATGAATTTCTTCATCATCAATTAAAGACAACGAACCAATTACTGTAATTGCACCATCTCTAGCCCAAACACTATGATAATTTTCATCTGTACCATTTGGAATATTATCCTTTATAGAACATGCTGAAAAGCCAAGTGGTGTAATATTTTTCTTTAAAGCTTCAATTGCTTTTACATATCCTTCTTTAATTAAAGCAACTTTTTCATCGGTATCTTCTTGCGCAATATTTTCTTTCTCCTTTTTGATAAAAAAATCATCAGAGTGATCAATATTTGTATCTTCAAGCGCCTCTTTTGGTAATATTTCATAGAAAATTAACCCTTCTATAATACCATCTCCTTTTTCTTTTTCTGTATGATAAACTTTTTTATGTTTTGTATACAGATACAATTCATCATGTGCATTTGCAACCACTATTCCAGACACATCTTTTAAATCGAACATTGCGGAATCATTCCCACTATCTCCAGCAACTAAAACCTGATCAGATTTAAATTTTAATCTTCTTAACAGCCAACGCAAAGCATTTCCTTTGTTTGCCCATTTAGGCAAAACATCTAAAAACTTATTGCCAGAATACACAATATTCACATCCATATCTGCATCTGCAAAATCTTGCTCTATACTTTCAATAAGATCGTTACTCGCATCATGAAAGAAATAACTTCTTTTATAAGAATGTTGAAATTTTGTTGGTTGATCACTAATAGGGTGTTTGATTTTTTGAATGATATTTTCTACAGATTCCAAATTCCAACCGTCATCTAAAACATCATTAAATTCTTTTTCGACAGCACCTTTTTTAAAATTATAAATATGTGTACCTACTCCAGAAATAATATAATCGGGCTCTGGAAGCACCTCTTTATCTATTAAATCTAAGACGTCATCTATTAATCTACCGGTATTATATGTTAAAAGCACATCGTTCTGATCATGATACTTTTCCCATATTTTTTTAAAGTTACTTTTATAGGTATGAAAGTCAATTAAAGTATTATCAATATCAAAGGACAATAATTTTATTTTATTTTCATTTTTTAAGCTTTTTACAGTCATTTCATTGTGTTTTTATGAGAGAATCATTAATAACACTGAATTTAATTAAAAATTTAAGGACAACCAAAACTTGAGCAATCTATCGTTATTTGTTCCGCCATTTTTATGATTGTGATAATTATGACTATCAAAAAATACTAAATAGAGAATGATAAAAATTATTTTCTTATTTTACCTACCTATGTAAACAACACGCTTTAATTATAAATTTCAATTAATACTAATTGGATAAAAAAGAAACAAGTTGCTCTTAGTGTTCTAAATTATGAATGAAATCGAAGAATTTTACTTTAAAAATGATATTGAATGGCGCTTTTGGCTGTCCAAAAATCATAATTTATCAACAGGTATTTATCTTATTTTTTATAAAGTAGAAAATGAAGAGGAATCTATGCGTTGGGAAGAAGCTGTAAAAGTTGCTTTGTGTTATGGTTGGATAGACGCCACTGTAAAAAGTTTAGGAGAAGGTAAACGTAGGCAATATTTCTGTCCAAGAAAGGAAAAAAGTGTTTGGAGTGCTGTAAATAAAAATTATATACAAAATTTAATTGCTGATAATTTAATGCACCAAAGTGGATTAGATATTATAGAAATTGCAAAACTAAATGGTTCTTGGACAGCATTAGATGAAGTAGAAAAAGGAATCATTCCTAATGACCTAAAACTTGCCTTTGATAAAAATGAAATAGCTTTTACCAATTTTACCAATTTTAGCAATTTTGCTCCTAGTTATAAAAAGCAGTACTTATATTGGATACATCAAGCAAAGAGAGAAGCCACTAGGCAAAAAAGAATTATGGAGATTATTCAATTATGTGAGGCAAATAAAAAATCTAGAGGAAATAGGTAGTTTTGGTCTTCAAAAAACTCAGACTGACATTTGTATGCTGAATTGTTTTTTACGATACTTTTATATTCTTCATCTAAAAAAGCAATTAAACCTAAGAATATCAAACTGAGTTTATCGAAGTTTTATTTGAGCATAAGATTAAAATTCATATAGCAAACAAAAAAAAAAGAAGTGTTATGTGATTTCTCCTTAAGGTCGAAATGACAAAACTGTGTGAACCCAATACAGATTGTATTTTGAACTGTATTTTAACAATACCTTAATTCTTCATCTAAAAAAACAATTAAACCTAAGAATGTCTAACTGAGCTTGTCGAAGTTTTTTTTGAGTACAAAATTAAAATTCATATAAAAAAAAAGAAGCCTTATGCGATTTCTTCTTTAGGTCGAAATGACAAAACTGAGTAAAAACAGTACAGATTGTATTTTGAACAGTTTTTAGGAATACATTAATTCTTCATCTAAAAAACTAATTAAAACAAAGAATGCCAAACTGAGCTTGCCGAAGTTCTTTTAAAAAGTTTCCACAAGCTCAATTTAACATTCATATCTAAAGTGTCTTTAAAACTTACAGGCCGCTTATAAAGTTTCCATAAGGATCTTTAAACTGAGTACCTTCTGCAAAACGATATTTGCTTAGTTTTTTAAACTCTACCAATGCCCAAAGAATAAACTCTTTTACAAAATACGCATCTACTTCATTCATATTTGGTTGGTGTTTTTTAAGAAAAGCATCTAAAGGCTTTACTTTGTCTAATTCTGCTTTGTATTGCGCTTCTGTATGTTCATCTAACAATTCGAAATCTTCATCAGCATTAAAAAACCAAGAAATAATATCGTCATAAGGAGATTCTTCATCTTGCTTTTCTAACTTTTTTATCTCCGGAAAATAACTTGGAAACAACGTTTTAATCGCATCCTTAATTAAGGTCTCTGCCACTACTTGTGCACCTTCTTGCTCTCCTTCATAAACCAACTCTACTTTTCCTGTAATAGCAGGAATGATTCCGTCAAAATCATTTAAGCGAATCATTGTTTTATCATCACCAGAAAGTAACGCTCTTCTTTCTGCAGTACTTAATAAGTTTTCGAAAGCAGAAATACTTAGACGTGCACTCACACCACTTTTGGCATCGATAAACTCACTTTCTCTAGCTTCAAAAACAATTTGCTCTAACAAGTCTTTTGCCAATTCGGGTACTGCTATAAAATCCTTTTGAGAACCTACCTTGTTTGCTTCTTGCTGTGTAATTGTTTTAGCTGTTTCAATATCCTCTGGATAATGCGTTAAAATCTGCGAACCAATTCTATCTTTTAAAGGGGTAACAATACTTCCTCTATTCGTATAGTCTTCTGGGTTTGCTGTAAACACAAACTGCATATCTAAAGGCAAACGTAATTTAAACCCTCTAATTTGAATATCACCTTCTTGTAAAATATTAAAAAGTGCCACCTGAATTCTAGCTTGTAAATCTGGTAATTCATTAATTACGAAAATACACCTGTTTGCACGTGGAATCATTCCGTAGTGAATTACTCTATCATCTGCATAACTCAATTTTAAATTGGCTGCTTTTATAGGATCTACATCACCAATAATATCGGCAACAGTTACATCTGGCGTTGCTAATTTTTCTACAAAACGCTCATTTCTATGCAACCAAAAAATAGGTGTTTCATCTCCTTTTTCTTTAATCAGCTCAATAGCAAATCTAGAAATTGGCTGTAAAGGATCGTCGTTAATCTCAGAACCAGCAACAACCGGAATGTATTCATCCAATAAATCGACCATCAATCTAGCCAGACGTGTTTTTGCTTGTCCTCTTAATCCTAATAAATTAATGTTATGCTTACTTAAAATAGCTCTTTCTAATTCCGGAATTACCGTATTCTCATACCCGTGAACTCCTTTAAAAGCAGTTTCTTTATTTTTTATTTTAACAATCAGATTTTCTCTTAACTCATCTTTAATTGATTTAGATTTATATCCTGATGCTTTTAATTCACCTAATGAATTTATCGTATTTATGCTCATATATATTTTTCTTTGAAACAAACTTTGCAACTTTTTACTTTGCAACTTTGTCACTTATTTCTATCCTCTAATTCTCTTTTTTCTATTGGTTTCATAATCTTCAAAAATCATTTCTCCCAAGCCTTTTAAACCTGTATAAAATGCTTTTCCTTGATTTGCTTTTGTAAATGCCTTTATAAATTGCATTAAATACGGATCTTGTGCAATCATAAAAGTAGTAATCGGAATGTTTAATTTTCTTGCTTGTTGCCCCATTGCATAACATTTGTTTACAATGTATTTGTCTAAACCATTACTATTCTTATAATATTGTCCGTCTGGCAAACGCAAGCAACTTGGCTTTCCATCGGTAATCATAAAAATTTGTTTGTTAGTATTTCGTTTTCTTCGGAGTAAATCCATCGCTAATTGTAAACCTGCAACCGTATTTGTATGATATGGTCCTACTTGTAAATATGGCAAATCTTTAATTTTAATAGCCCAAGCATCATTTCCAAAAACAATAATATCTAAAGTGTCTTTAGGATAACGAGTTGTTATTAATTCTGCCAACGCCATGGCTACTTTTTTGGCAGGAGTAATTCTATCTTCACCATATAAAATCATAGAATGACTAATATCAATCATTAAAACGGTACTCATTTGACTTTTGTGCATGGTTTCTTCCACCACCAAATCGTTTTCAGTTAAATTGAAATTATCAATTCCGTTATTTATTTGAGCATTCCTGATGCTTTCTGTAACCGAAACTTTATCTAAGGCATCCCCAAATTGATACGCTCTTAAATCTCCCGTATGCTCATCTCCTATTCCTGGAGATTTACTTTTATGGTTACCAGCACCACTTCTTTTTATTTTCCCAAAAATATGATTCAACGCTTGCTGACGAATGGCACGTTCAGTTTTGGGAGTAATTTTTGTACCCCCAGTTCCATCACCTTTTATTTCTTCTTTTATATAGCCTTTCTTCTTTAAATCTTCTATAAAATCATCAATGGTATAATTTTCATCGGTCAATTTATATTCTTTATCTAAAGAACGCAACCAATCTATGGCTTCATCAAAATCGCCAAAAGTATGTGTTATCAACTCCTTAAAAATTTCAAATAATTTTTCGAAAGGAGATTGATGTACCGCTTCGTAAGTTTTAAAAACAAAACCTTTTCTTTTATTATTATTTTTCATTACTATAAAAGTACAGTTTTATACGGATGAAAAATAAACATTAACATTGCTTTATTATATGCATGCATAAATTTGTTTTATAATATTTTAAAAACATTAAACAAAAAATAATTATATTTACATTATGGCAAAAATAATTATAACAGGTGGTACAGGTTTAGTCGGCAAAAGATTATCAAAATTACTAATTGATAAAAATCATGAAGTAGTAATTTTAAGCAGAAGTCCCAAAAATGAAAACGAATTTAAATGGGACATCTCTTCTAATTATGTTGATGAAAAAGCGCTGGTAAACTCAGATTATATCATTCATTTAGCCGGAGCAGGAATTGCCGACAAACGTTGGACAGAAGAAAGAAAACAGATAATAATTGATAGTAGAGTAAAAACCGCCAATTTACTTTTTGATAAAATAACCGAATTAAAAATCGAATTAAAAGGTTTTATTTCTGCATCAGGAGTTGGTTATTACGGAGCGATCACTAATGATAAAATATACGAGGAAAGCGATAAAGCAGCTAATGATTTTTTAGGTGATGTTTGCCTAAAGTGGGAAAACGCCGCACAGCAATTTTCAACAAAAAACATTCCGGTAACAATCTTAAGAACTGGTGTTGTCTTAACAGATAAAGGCGGTGCATTAGACAAAATGAAAACACCTATTATAACTCCTTTAGGTTCTGGAAAACAATTTTTGCCTTGGATTCACTTAGATGATTTGTGTGCCATCTACGTTAAAGCTGTTGAAGATGATTTAGAAGGTGTTTTTAATGCAGTTGCTCCAGAACATCACACTAGTAAAACCTTTACTAAGGAATTAGCTAAAAGCATAAAAAGACCTTATATAGGAATTGGAGTTCCCAGTTTTATTTTGAAGCTTGTGTTTGGAGATATGGCAAAAATATTACTAGAAGGCAGTAAAATTTCGGCAAAAAAAATCGAAAAGAACGGATATTCTTTTCGATTTGAAACACTTAAAAAAGCGTTGAATAATTTATAATGCTTCTTAGAAAGTAGATGTGATATTTAAAGCCACATCACTCCATGTTTTAGAAACTCCATCAGCTCCTTTATGCAATTCTAAACAAGCTGTATTTAATGATGCTAAAGCCTCAGATGCATTCCATTTGGTAATATCCATAGTAGCCTCCATCTTAAAAACCTTTCCTTCTATTGTATAAGTAAAAGCTACATTCTCTGTAACTCCGTTCATTTTAATTTCTGCAACACCATTGGTATCATCAGTTATTAATAATTTACCAGAAAGTAATTTTGTATTGTCCATCACACCAAAGAAGAATTTTTGAATTTTAAAATCTCTACTCGTGTCTTTTGTAAAAATGCTACTTACAGGAATTGAAAACTCCGTATTATTAATAGCTTCTTTAATAGAACTTCCTTCTCCTCCAGAAATTATGTCAACTTTATTAAACTGACCTCCTACAGGTACTTTCTCTGTAGTCTTATAAGCTACAAAGTTTATTTCATTTTTTGCTTCCTCTAAAGAAAAAGCTACTGCACTTGTTTTAGTTTTAATTGTATCTTCTTTTTTCTCATCAGATTTTTTATCTGATTTACAAGATGAAAAATTAAATGCTACAATCATTAATAATGATAAAACTACGACTCTTTTCATAATGTTATTGTTTAGTATTTAAAACTGTTTTTGCTAAATTAATGTATTCTTGTTTTGCTACGTCAGATTTCATGCCGTTTAATTGCATCCATGCATTTAACTTAAAAGCACTTCTAACGTTATGCTCATCATTAAAAGAAAACTTATTACCAAAATTTGCTTGCTTGTTATAAGCATAAAATTTTAGCATAATGTCTGGAGCAATCGATTCTTCTAGCATAGAAATCCTATAGAAAGCTTCGTTAAACTCTTTATCTAAATCAGATTCCATATGTGTTATTTTTCTGCAATTATCTGAACCCCACCTTTTACTGTGTCATTTAAAGATACATTTAGCTTTGTACCTAATGGAAGAAAAAGGTCTACTCTAGAACCAAATTTTATAAAACCTGCATCTGCTCCTTGTACTGCTGTATCGCCAACCTTTGCATAATTGACAATTCTTTTTGCCAAAGCTCCAGCAATTTGTCTATATAAAACATCACCAAAAGCTGCATTATTAACTACTACCGTAGTTCTTTCGTTTTCTGTAGATGCTTTCGGGTGCCATGCAACCAAGTATTTACCTGGATGATATTTACTATATTTTACAACTCCACTCATGGCATATCTAGTAACGTGTACGTTAATAGGAGACATAAAAATAGACACTTGTAATCTTTTTCCTTTAAAGTATTCTGGTTCTTCTACTTCTTCTATAACAACTACTTTACCATCTACCGGTGCAACTATTATGTTATCATTTAAAGCAGCAACTCTTTTAGGATTTCTAAAAAATTGTAGCACAATTACTAAAAAAGCAAGTAATATAACTTGAATTACTTTAACAAGCCAAGGTATATTAATTAAATTATCGGCTAATAATACACCTACAATTGTTATTATAAAGGTAATAACAATTATTTTATACCCTTCTTTGTGAAAACGAATCATACTTAAATTATAAAATTAATATACAAATATACAAATGGTGCTGCAAATAACAAGCTATCCAATCTATCTAAAATACCACCATGCCCAGGCATAATAGTACCACTATCTTTAATATTGGCTTGTCTTTTAAATTTAGATTCTACTAAATCTCCAATCGTACCAATTACACTAACAATAACAGCTATAACTAACCAATTAACTACTGTAAAATCGGTATTAAATTTACTAATTATAAAGGCAGCTATTAAAGCAAAAGCCAAACCTCCTAAAAAACCTTCTTGTGTCTTTTTTGGAGAAACCGAAATAAACAATTTTCGTTTTCCAAAATTTTTACCCACTAAAAAAGCAAAACTATCATTTACCCAAATCATAATTAAAATAGAAATTATTAAATGAGGGTTATAACCATCTTTACAAATAGGTAAAAGGATTAAAAAAATCATAGAAAAAACAGGATATCTAATCAGTAAACCAGATTTAGATCTATCATTAGAAAAAGTAATTTCTTTTTTAGTAAATAAGTAATAGATTAGAGATAACGATGAAATTATAGTAATTCCTAAAATAATAATTACGGCATAACTTTCTGGTCTTTTTAACATTAAGAACAATGTAAAACAAAAGAAAATATACCCTATCATTCCTTTAAAGTTGATGAGTTTAGAAAACTCCCAAACGCACAACAATCCAAAAATAGTTGTTAGAACCACATACGATTCTTTAGAAAAAAGAATCGCTGATATAAAAATTAAAACGTAAATTATGCCTGAAAGACTCCTTTTTAAAAGGTTACTCATATTATAAATCTTCTAATAGCAGCAAATATAAGTTTTTTGAGTTACTGTTTCCGTAGTTTAAGAAATTATCATCATTTTTATGAATGTTATAATTTTTTATGGCAGAAATGTTGGTTGGTAAATCATTCTTATGATGAATTTTAATACCCGTTAAACCTTGCCCCATATCTTTAACCAACTGACTCGTAGTTGCATAAACTATAAAATTTTGAGGCATTTCTGACAACTTAATACTTTTTAATTGTTTCGATGAAAATAAAATATCTCCATTATCTGCAATCAAATGCTCACAATTCAAGAAAACAGGAAAATTTGAATTGAAATTTCTATTCATTGCCACCTCATGTCTGTTTAAAAAGGCAGATAACTTGTCATCTAAAAGTGTTAATTGATTCCAATTATTCTCTTTTAAAATGCTCTTTAAATTCTCTACAACTTCACTTTCTTTTAAACAATATAAAAACTTACCTCCTTTTTCAAGGAAATTATGTACAAAAAGATCATCCAAAGAAAGATCTACTTCTTGTCTTTGGATGTCATTTTCTTCTTTATTGGGTATGTTGAATAGCTTTTTAAAAAAATTCATTTATTATTCTTCAGTTTTTAATTCTACTGGAGGAATGTCTTTTTTCTCATCAACGATTTCTACTTCAAGAGGTTCTTCAAAAGGTCTTTTACCGAATATCTTTTCTAAATCGTCTTTAAAAATAACTTCTTTTTCCAATAATAATTCTGCAAGAGTCGTTAATTTATCTTTGTTTTCTTGTAAAATTTCGATTGCTCTTAAATATTGAGCTTCAATAATTTTAGAAATTTCTTGATCTATTGTTTTACCAGTCTCTTCACTATAAGGTTTAACAAAACCATCGTTTCCAGAAGAATCATAATAGGTAACATTACCAACTGCTTCATTTAAACCATAAACAGTTACCATTGCTTTTGCTTGCTTAGTCACTTTTTCTAAATCACTTAAAGCCCCTGTAGATATTTTATCAAACATTACTTTTTCTGCGGCTCTACCTCCCATGGTAGCACACATTTCATCTAACATCTGCTCTGTCTGTACAATCATTCTTTCTGCTGGCAAATACCAAGCAGCTCCTAAAGATTGTCCTCTTGGTACAATAGTAACTTTTACCAATGGTGCAGCATGCTCTAACATCCAACTAATAGTTGCGTGACCTGCTTCATGAAAAGCAATTACTTTTTTCTCTTTAGGTGTAATTACTTTATTTTTCTTTTCTAAACCACCAACAATTCTATCTACAGCATCTAAGAAATCTTGATGATGAATTGCTTTTTTACCATTTCTGGCAGCAATTAATGCCGATTCGTTACACATGTTTGCAATATCTGCCCCAGAAAAACCAGGCGTTTGTTGAGCTAAGAAATCTATCTTAACATCTTCTGCTAATTTTAAAGGTTTGATGTGTACTTCAAAAATTTCTTTCCTTTCGTTGATGTTTGGTAAATCTACATAGATCTGTCTATCAAAACGACCAGCACGCATTAACGCACTATCTAAAACATCTGCTCTGTTTGTTGCTGCTAATACAATAACATTTACATCTGTACCAAAACCATCCATTTCTGTTAATAATTGATTCAACGTGTTTTCACGCTCATCATTACCACCAGTCATACTATTTTTTCCACGAGCTCTACCAATAGCGTCTATCTCATCAATAAAAATAATAGATGGAGATTTCTCTGCAGCTTTTTTAAATAAATCTCTTACACGAGAAGCACCTACACCTACAAACATTTCAACAAAATCTGAACCAGATAATGAGAAAAAAGGAACATCTGCTTCACCTGCAACTGCTTTGGCTAATAATGTTTTTCCTGTTCCAGGAGGTCCTACTAATAAAGCTCCTTTTGGAATTTTACCTCCTAAAGAAGTATATTTCTCAGGGTTCTTTAAGAAGTCTACAATTTCTTGTACTTCTTCTTTAGCACCTTCTAATCCGGCAACATTTTCGAACGTAGTTTTAACCTTTGTGTCTTTGTCAAATAACTTTGCTTTAGACTTACCAATGCTAAAGATTTGACCTCCACCACCAGATCCAGCACCACCACCAGACATTCTTTTCATAAAAAATAACCAAACAGCAATTAATATTATAAAAGGTAAGAAACCTAAAATAGTATCAAAAATACTTGTTTTGTTTTCATTTTTTATATCAAAGTCTAACTCGTTCGCTTGTCTCGCTTTTTCAATATTATTTTCGAAATTTTGTAAATCCCCGAAATTATAGTCATAAAAAGAAGAGCCTTGTGTATAAAAAGCAGAGTTTATAATCTTACTATAACGCTCTTTTTTTTGTGCTTCTTCTTTAATATAAATCTGAGCTAAATTATTATTTAAAACAACAATTCTAGAAATATCATTGTCTTTTAAAATGTCATTAAACTCATTTTTAGAAATACTTTTAGTAGCTAAATCTCCACTACTAAAAAACTGGAATGCCATTATTACTACAAATATTGCACCATATATCCAATACGCGTTAAACTTAAATTTAGGCATATTAGAATTACTATCTTTTTTTGAATCACTCATTTATTTAAAAAATAAAAAGATTAAACTGATTTTATCTCTGTAATTTTTGCATCACCCCAAAGACTTTCAATATCATAATAGTCACGAACTTGTTTTTGAAAAATGTGTACTACTACGTTTACATAATCCATTAAAACCCATTCAGAATTTGTTTGACCTTCTATATGCCAAGGTTTGTCTTTAAGTTCTTTGCTTACTATTTTTTGAATAGAACCAGAAATTGCATTTACTTGTGTATTTGAGTTACCCGAGCAGATTATAAAATAATCGCATACAGTATTCTCTATATCTCGTAAGTCTAATAATTGAATATTTTCTCCTTTTACCTCATCAATCCCTTTAATAATTAAAGCAATTAAATCATCTGTACTTACTTTTTTATTTGTCATTAACTTTTTTCTATATTTAACGCAAAGTTATTATTTTTTTGCGAGTATTTTGTGTATTATTACAGTAGTTTACACTTTATTTAACACTTGAAAACAATCAAACTTAGTGCCACCGATTCTACGAATTCTTTTTTAAAGGATTTAGCTCAAAATTCTACCCTAGAGAATTTTACAACTGTTGTTACTCAAAACCAAATAAAAGGGAGAGGTCAGCAACAAAACAAGTGGGTATCCGAACCTCACAAAAACCTTACATTCAGTATCTTTATTAGCTTTACCGATTTAAAGGTAGTTCAAAAAAAATATTTAAACTTTGCAATCTCATTAGCTATTTATGATGTTTTATTTGCTAATAATTTACCAAAGCCGTCTATAAAATGGCCTAACGACATTCTGTCAGCAAACAAGAAAATTTGTGGCATTTTAATAGAAAACACGTTTTCTGGCGACCGTATTAAAAATTCTTTTGTAGGAATTGGGATAAATATAAATCAAGAAACTTTTCCAGCATACTTAAACAACGCTACTTCTTTAAAATTAGAAACCGGTCTAGAATATGATTTAGATCTTTTACTAAAAGCTATTTTAGACGAAATTAAAAAAAATATAAAACGCTTAACTTCTCAAAATTTCAACCTTTTAGAAGAAAAATATTTAGACGTATTGTATAAAAAAAATATCCCTACTATGTTTAAAAATAGTAAGGATGAGATTTTTATGGGAATGATTTCTGGAATTTCAGATTTCGGAAAGCTACAAGTTCAATTAGAAGACGATGTCATCAAAGAATTTGGACTTAAAGAAATTTCTTTCCTTTAAAGTTTCCCTATATTTTCTGTAAGTGTATCTACAAATTTTGTCAATGGTTTTTTAATCATCATTGCCATCATTGCATTAAATTCTCCATCGAATTTTAAGCTTACTTCTGTTTTGTTTTCTTCAATCTCATTAAGATCCGCAGCTAAAGTAAAAGGTAATTTACTACTTGCAGCACCTAATGTAATATTAGTAAACGGTGTTTTTTCTTTTAAAACAAGTCTAATCTCTGGCATACCAGGTAAACCGAATATAAAAGATTCACCATCAACTTCAAATTTTTGAATATTTTCTGGCATTAATTGCTCAAAGTTCTTTAAATCTGAAAAAAAGGCAAACAATTCTTCAGCAGATTTGTCAATAGTAACTGTATTTCCGTTTATATTCATATTTTAAATTTTACTGTTTCCACTCACTAGGGTTCTTTCTCCAATCATTTAATGTAGCCAACTCTTTATCTGTAATATAATTACTATCTAAAGCTTGTTCTAACAAGTTTTCGTAATTACTTAAAGTAGTTAATCCTACATTTTTTTCTTCAAAATTCTTCTTTGCAATATCAAATCCATAAGAAAAAATAGCAACCATACCTTTTACAACACCACCCGCTTCTTTTAAAGCTTCTACTGCATTTAAGCTACTATTACCTGTACTTATTAAATCTTCAATTACAACAACATTTTGTCCGCTTTCTAAATGCCCTTCAATTTGGTTCTTTCTACCATGCTTTTTTGGCTCTGGCCTAACATAAATAAAAGGAACACCTAATTGTTGCGCTACTAAAACCCCAATAGCAATTGCACCTGTAGCAACACCAGCAATAACATCTGGCTTACCATATTCTAATTCTACAAGTTTTGATATTTCTTCTTTAAGAAAAACACGAACTGGAGGATAAGATAAAGTAACTCTATTATCACAATATATTGGAGACTTCCAACCTGACGCCCAATTAAAGGGATCATTTGGGCTTAACTTTATTGCTTTTATTTGCAATAAAAGTTCAGCTGTTTTTTTTGCCGTATCTTTGTTTAAAATCATATCGCAAATGTATAAAGTTTTTGTAAATGATACGCCAATAATTTTCACTTCTTGTTCACAAAAAGAAAATATTTTTCCTGTTTACAATTTTAAGAATATTGTTTTTGATGAAATTATTCTGAAACTAAAAAGCAAGGAACTTAAAGGGGTTGTTTTCTACTCTACTGACTTAGAGAATGATTGGAAATCTTTTTTATCAAATATGAAGTTAATTCCCGCCGCTGGCGGATTAGTAATAAACCCCAAAAAAGAAGTTTTATTTATTTTTAGAAACGGTGTTTGGGATTTACCAAAAGGATGGATTGAAAAAGGAGAAACCATAGAAACGGCTGCAATTAGAGAAGTAGAAGAAGAATGTGGCATTTCTAATCTAGAAATGATCAAACCATTACTGACAACCTATCATATTTATTTTCATAAAGGAGTTAAACTAAAACAGACTTATTGGTATTTAATGACTTCTAATTATTCAGAAAAACTAACACCTCAACTAGAAGAAGGCATTACCGAAGTTGTTTTTAAAAATAAAACAGCAATTAAGGCCGCACTAGAAAATACGTATGCAAATATTCAATTAGTGTATAACACCTATCTAGAAAATTCTAATTAGTAAAGTTCTAAGAATTAATATTCGTTTTTATAATTTTTTCTCTTTACTCCGTTAAGTATTTCATTTTTAATTAGTTCTTATTCAAGAATTCATTGCGTAGTTATCTGATAAATACATTTATATGAATTAACAATACTCATAAGAAAGGTCGTTTTTTAAAAAAACCGTCTATCTTTGCCGACTTTAAAAATTAACCAAATTATGACTGAATTTATTAGAAAAATATTACCAAACGCAAAAGATGATGTACTTGCAGGAATAACCGTTTCCTTAGCAATGATACCAGAAGTTGTAGCTTTTGCCTTTGTAGCACAAATAAGTCCTATTGTGGCATTGTTTGGTGCTTTTGTAGTAGGAATTATTTCAGCAAGTTTTGGTGGAAGACCAGGTTTAATCTCTGGAGCAGCAGGTGCTGTAGCTGTTATTTTTGTTCATATGATACAAGAAGGACATGCAAAAGGCTTATTATTTGACAATCCTGTAGAAAATATGGGCTATTTCTATCTCTTAGCCGCCGTGGTATTAATGGGTGTGATACAAGTTTTTGCTGGCCTCTTTAAGTTAGGCAAATTTGTACGTCTAATTCCGCATCCCGTAATGATGGGCTTTGTAAACGGATTGGCCATTGTTATTTTTATGGCACAATTGGGAATGTTTAAAGAAAACAAAAAAGATTTCTACGGACAAAATATGCGTAAAACAGAATCTAAAGAACTGGTTTATAGCGTATCTAATAACCAAGTTAAAGATTTAGTTTCTAACACGGTAATATTTACTATTGATGATAATATCGTTAAAAATAGTACCACAAACGAAGAGTTATTTTTAATTTCTGAAGGTCAGGTTTTTGATCTTAACACTAAAAAAGTAGTTTTTAATATTTCTGATGAAGGTTTTTATTCTGTTAAAGATTCTGGAGTTGTAAAATATAGCATGCAAGGCAACACCTTATATGTAATGATTGGTTTGGTATTACTAACCATGTTAATTGTTTGGGGCTTACCTAAAATTACAACAAAAATTCCTGCTGCATTAACAGCTATTTTAATAGTTACTTTAATCTCTATTTTTACCGGATTAAATTCTATTAATGTTGGAGATTTTATTAGAGACGGTGGTGGAGCTGGTTTAAACGGAATTGCAGAACTTTCTAAAAACTTAAATGTTTTAGAATTGTGGAGCAACCTTCCTTTTAATTTAGATACTTTAAAGTTTATTGCTCCGTATGCCTTTTTAGCAGCGTCAGTTGGTTTAATAGAAACCTTAATGACTATGAATCTAGTAGATGAATTAACAGAAACTAGAGGAAACGGAAATCAGGAATGTATTGCGCAAGGTGCAGGAAACATTGTAAGTGGTGCTTTTGGTGGTACTGGTGGATGTGGTATGATTGGGCAAACAGTTATAAACATTAATGCTGGCGGACGTGGACGTTTATCTGGTATAATGATGGCTTTAACCCTATTGACTTTTATTTTATTTGCTGATAAATATATTGAGCAAGTACCAATTGCAGCGCTTGTTGGAGTTATGTTTATGATGGTTATAGAAACATTTGCTTGGTCTAGTTTCAGAATTTTAAAGAAAATTCCAATGTCTGATGCTGCTGTATTAATCATAGTATCTGCAGTAACAGTTTTCTTTGATTTAGCCATTGCCGTATTTGTTGGGGTTATTATTTCTGCTTTATCTTTTGCTTGGACAAGTGCTAAGAAAATTAGAGCTAGAAAACGCTTTAAAGAAGACGGAACAAAAATTTACGAAATTTGGGGACCACTTTTCTTTGGAAGTATTACAGAATTTAACGGGAAGTTTGACATAAAAAATGACCCAGATGTTGTAGAAATAGATTTTGTAGAAGCACGTGTTACAGATCATTCTGCCATAGAAGCAATTTTTAACTTGGTAGAAAAATACCAAGCAGCTGGTAAAAAAGTAACTTTAAAACATTTAAGCGAAGATTGTAAACTATTATTATACAAATCTAGCCCTGTTTTTTCTGAGGTAATTTTAGAAGATATTGATGATCCTCGTTATCATTTAGCAGCGAATCCTGAAGATTTTCCTAAACCATTAGGTGAATATAAATTTTAGAGAATGTATTTATAGATAATTAAAAAAGCTCAACTTTTAAAAGTTGAGCTTTTTTAATTCATTTTTTTTACCTAAATTTGTAACCAATGTATAAGGTTGTGTAATATGGTTACAAAAGATTATTATTCTTTAAATGAAGTTTCTCAAATCCTTGGGAAAAGCAAGGAAACTCTAAGGCGTTGGGATAGAGATGGTAAATTTACTGCTGTTAGAGAACCAATTAGTGAGTATAGAATATACAAAAAAGAACAAGTTAATACATTATTGAAGCAGCTATCAATTAACTACGAAGATACTGTAGATAATGCTGTAAAACCAATTAAAAATTTTAAAGTTTTAGAATTATTTGCTGGAGCAGGAGGTTTAGCTATAGGTTTAGAAAAAGCTGGAATTAAATGTGTTGCTTTAAACGAAATAGATAAATGGGCTTGCAACACTTTACGAGAAAACCGTCCTAAATGGAATGTTTTAGAAGGTGATATTAAATCTTTTAATTTTAAAGAATATAATAATAAGGTTGATATTGTCACTGGAGGTTTCCCTTGTCAAGCTTTCAGTTATGCTGGAAAAAAACTAGGACTTCAAGATGCTCGAGGAACTTTGTTTTACGAATTTGCAAGAGTCGTAAAAGAAGTAAACCCACCTATTTGTATAGGAGAGAACGTAAAAGGGTTATTATCTCATGAAAAAGGAAAAACCTTACAAGGTATGATTTCTATTTTAGACGAAATAGGCTATAATGTTGTTCCTGTTCAAGTTTTAAAAGCTATAAATTACAAAGTACCTCAAAAAAGAGAACGCTTAATTTTAGTAGGAATTAGAAAAGATATAGATATAAAATTTGAATACCCAAAACCTCATTATAAAATTTACAATTTAATTGATGCCCTAAAAAAAGGAGAATTATATAATTCTGATGTACCTAAATCAGAAGGCTCAAAATATCCTGAGTATAAAAAAGAGGTTTTAGATTTAGTTCCTCAAAAAGGATATTGGAGAAATTTACCTTTAGATATCCAAAAAAAGTATATGGGTAAAAGTTTTTATTTAGGCGGAGGGAAAACAGGAATTGCAAGAAGAATTGGTTGGGATGAACCAAGTTTAACACTTACCTGTAGTCCAGCTCAAAAACAAACGGAACGATGTCACCCGGAAGAAACACGTCCTTTTACCGTTCGTGAATATGCAAGAATTCAAACTTTTCCAGATGATTGGAAATTTACAGGCTCAGTATCTCAGCAATATAAGCAAATAGGAAATGCTGTTCCTTGTAATTTGGGACAGGAAATAGGTTATTCTATTATTAACTTTTTGAATTCTTATTACGAAAGTGTAATTAAATAAGATTATATTTCGGTCATAATTTATTATTATGGCTATACCAACAGAAGAACAAGTATTTAAAATTTCTAGAGATACAGTAATTAGAAGTATTACAAATTTTATAAAAAACAGGATAGATGTTGTCCCTAATTTTCAGATACTTGATTTAATTATTCCTGTAGAAAGAAAGATTCGTTCAATAGTTGGAGGCATGGAAACCTCTTTAGGAACAACACTTTGGGAACCACTTGCAAAAAATTTAGCAAGTCTTAATGGTTTTGAAGTAATAAATCAAAACTTACCGAAGCCTACAAATATGCCTGCAAATTTACAAAACACATTACAAATTGTAATTGAAGGAAGAAATAATAAAGATCCTATTTTTAATTCAGTTTATTGTCATGACAGAATAAAAGAAATATGTCAGGCTTATATTAACAATCCAATAAGTGATTTCTCAGCTGCTCCAAGAGGTTTTGGTGTTGATATTTGGTTAAAAAAAAATGAAATAAATTATTTTTTTGACACTAAAACTGTTCAACCAAATGTAGGTGCTCTTTCTCGGTGTTTTGAGCAAGTAATTAATTGGTACGCATATTTTTATTCGCAATTTCCAAACCAATCTGCTCAATCACGAATTGTCTTTCCTTACAATCCATATGGAGAAATAAATTTCTGGAGCAAAACGATGGGAGGTGGTTGGCCAATAGAACCTGATAATGAAGGATGGGTAGAAAATCAGTTTTGGGATTTTTGTTCGGGTAGAGAAAATACCTACCAGATCATTCATAATGCTTTTATTTCTATTTCTGAGTCAGGTGAATTAGAAGAAATTATTCAGGAAATATTTTATGAAAAATAAGAAATTATATTTCTTATTTTTAAACCAACCCAAAATCCACCAAAGGCAAACTTCTATGACGTTTACCGGTTGCATTAAAAATGGCATTGCAAATTGCGCGCTCAATTACAGCCCCACCTAATTAGCCAATACCTTGCTGGAGGTTCATGAATTTTATCTAAAACACCCACATGAATCTTCAGAGATTCTTACATTCTTGTCATTGGGTAATCGAAGAAATTGTGTTGTTCTACTACTCCTTCTTTTAATGAAACCTAAGTAATAAGACTAGAAATACACAAAAGTCATAAATTAAAACATCGGTTAACTTTACTCACAATTCACACTCTTAAAACCATCACCAATATACTCAGTTCTTAAACTCGGAATAATTTTATAGTGCTTTTTTATAAATGAAATTTGTTTGAAATTCACAGCTGGCAAAGGCACAATCCCTACAGTCCAGAAATAACTTTCTTTTGTTGGCGAATTATAATGAAATCCGTTTTCTATATGTTGCTCAAAGTCGGCACTCATGCTAGAATTTACATTTGGTTGTAGGATATTATTAAACTTTAAAAGGCTTGTTTTAGTATTCGTTTTTTTAATGGTTGTGTAATTACTCAGTTTTAATTCTGTTAAAAAAGGTACCAAACTTAATAACAAACTCACAGCCGTAAAAAATACAATTGTTTTTTCTTTTCTAAAAAACCAAACACAGATTTGCATAGCAAAGAATAACATGTAAAAAAAGAAGAAGCGGTATTGAGGAGAGAAAACCCAAGCCAATACAAAGTGTAAAACACCAATGATATACAAAATAAACACGGACTTTTCTTTACTTTTAAAATACCATAAAAAAGGAAAAGAAACCAGAAGCGTGGTAAATATAATATTGATAATTCCGTTAAATTTAAACGAGGTTATCCAAGCAATAAACAATTGATAAGTAGAAAGGTTTGCCAACTCTTGATAATCGAAGGCAGCACTATACGTACCTACTTTAAACAATTGAATAAGTGCTGTTGGTACTTTCCAATCGACATCTAAAACATCTAAAATTTGTAAAGGATATAACAAGTAACCGGTAAGAATTACATTTTTCATTAAAAACAATCCAACTACAAAAAGGGAGAATACAATTGGTTTCACCAAATTACTTTTCAGTATTTTATAATGCTTTACAAATAAAATTAATGGTAATAAAATCAATACACACGTCGTAATTTTAATAACACATAAGAAAATTGTGAGTAATAGAATAAGAATAAAATTAGAATAATCAATCTTATTAAAATGCTTTATAAAAAGATAAAACAACAACTGGCTGATTAAAAACACTGGTAAATCTGGCGATGGTGCGTTGATGAAAAAAATAATAAAAGGCAAACCAACCAACACACTTCCTATATATAATTGATGTATTTTTTTTGTTGTCTTAAATTGATGCAACTGCTGAAAGCAGAAAAAAGAAAAGATGATTAAAAAGAAACCATTCAAATCGTTAAAATTTGTTTCTAAAAATGGAAAGGTAAACGCTGCTTGTAAAATATGCCAACTAGAAGTTTGCGCAAAAAAGATGTGTAAATTCCCCAATCCTTTTACAAAACCATATTCATTTAACCACTTAATGGTTTGTAGGTAATAACTCTCATTATCAAAAATGGAAGGTGTAACCGAAGACATTGCCAAAGCAATGATAAAAATAAAAAGGAGTCCAAATTTATAGGTTTTACTAAATGACAACCAACTATTTTTAATCAGATTAAACTGGATCTTAATATCATTTCTGAAAAAATAAAGACAGAAAAGAGTGATACTGCTCATTATTCCGTAAAAAGCAAGATCTAAAGCAAAGAAAAAAGCATACAGCCAACTGAATAATGTAATTGAAAACAGTCCTAAAATATGGTGGATGGTAAAATTTTGGGATTCAATTTTAAATAGTTTTTTTAATAAGAACCCAAAGCTTAAGGAGGATATAAAAATATAAATCCAATTAATTAAAATTAAAAGCATGTGTTTTTTAAAATTGATTTTAGAGATTACAAGTTACGAATAAAATAATTTTCTACTTCCTTAAATATCGAATTGTTCTCGACTGCGCTCGAACAGACAACTCTTAAAAAAAGTTGACCACATAGTAAACATAGGTTTTATGTTATAATATATCTAAACCCAATTAAAACTCACATTGTCTTCCTTAGCTTATCGCAGAATCTTTTATACTCAAAAAAGTCTTCGACAAGCTCTGACTGACATATCGTTGCAAAATTGATACATAGATTTTGTAATAATATATCTGAAACCAATTTAAAGGCAAAATGTCCTCCTGAGCTTGTCGAAGGATTTTTAACACGTACAAAATCAACTACAAAGACACATAGTAAACATACATTTTGTGTTATAAAATTGAAACCAATTTAAATGCACAGGCTCATATATAAACATCCGCTAACGCGAGCGTTACACTCGTGCAATCGACAATACTTCTCTGATAACATTCTATACTGTTTTTTTTTGTAAATCGAATTCAGAAAGTACGAGCGAGTCGCTCGCACCAGCATTGCATTGAGTTTTAACTGATAACTCTTGAAAACAAAATATAACTAATAATATATCTGAATCCAATTTAAATTCACAATGTCCTCCTGAGTTTGTCGAAGGATCTTTTACACTCAAAGAAGTCTTCGACAAGCTCTGACTGACATATCGTTGCAAAATTGATACATAGATTTTGTAATAAAATATCTGAAAACAATTTAAATCTACAGACTCATATATAAATATCCGCTAACGCGAGCGTCACGCTCGTGCAATCGACAATACTTCTCTCATAACAATCTATGCTGTTTTTTTTTATAAATAGAATTCAGAAAGTACGAGCGAGACGCTCGCACCAGCATTGCATTGAGTTTTACCTGATAACTCTTGAAAACAAAATATAACTAATAATATATCTTAATCCAATTTAAAGGCAAAATGTCCTCCTGAGCCTGTCGAAGGATATTTACCACGCTACAAAGTCTTTGACCGAATCAGACAGAAAACGCACTAATTGAATTTCACCTACTACAAACCTAGAACAAAATACAAACTGGAGATGGTGCAGCAATCTCACTTACAAAAGTTAACATACCCGTAGCAATATCTCTTTTAAAAGAAACAATATTATCGGTATCTTGATTTGCAACTAATAAAAATTGCTCATCTGAAGACAATGAAAAGTTACGAGGATTTTTTCCTAAAACAGGTTCGTAACCAATTGTGGTTAACGTCCCATTTTCAGCATTTACTACATAAATAACAATAGATTCGTGTCCGCGATTTGATGCATATAAAAACTTTCCATCTTTAGAAATATGAATATCTGCTGCTTTGCTATAATCTGCAAATTCTTTTGGCAAGGTAGAAATTGTAAAATCTACAAAATACGATTCCTCTTTTTCTTTTACCAGAGAAACCGTATTGTCTAATTCATTTAAAACATAAATCCATTTATTATTTGGATGAAACGTTAGGTGTCTTGGTCCTGCTCCTTCTGCCATTTTTAAAGACTTTTGCTTGGTATAAACAAGTTTATCTTCATTTATGTTAGAAAACAACAATTCATTGGTTCCTAAATCTACAGAGATAATTTCTTTTTTTGTTGGATGAAACCACGCAGAATGCGCATGAGGTCCTTTTTGTCTGTCTGTTGTTCCTTTACCAACATGTTGTTGCACATTTAATAACTCTGATAATTTACCAGAAGCATCTGCCTTTAATAAACCAACACTTCCGCCACCATAATTTGCCGTAACCAAATAATTATCATCATTTATAGCGACAAAACAAGGCCCTGCTCCACCAGACTTTTCGTTACTTACCAATAGTAAAGAATCATTTTCAATTTTAAAAGATTTTATAAATCCAGTTCCGTTTACATTGGTTTCTCCCACTGCAAAAAGTATTTTATCATCTTTCGATTTCGTTAAAAAAGTAGGATTTATGGTTTCTGCAACCAAGCCTACTTTTCGTAGCTCTCCTTTTTCTGAAAGTTCGTATTTATAAATTCCTTTTGCATCTTTATTGGTGTACGTACCAACATAAAAGGAATTAATCTTAACAACTGTGTTTGTTGTTGCTGTTTTAACTTTTTCAGATTTACATCCGAAGAAAAATATGGATAACAAAACGATTGGTAGTACTTTCATAATTTAAAATATTTTAAAAATTGGCAAACGTAAATGTGCTGGTTCGTAATGAGGTGATTTTTTGTAGATAAAATCTAGTTGTGCTTTTGGATTATTTGCAAACTCAGTATCTGTATTCAGTTTTTCTAAAAACTCTTTTTCTATTGATGGATTATTAGCTAAAAAAGAGGCTGCAATATCTTCAAAAACATAAGCAGAATACCCTTCTTTTTGTTGTAAAACAGTGTCGAAAAAATTCCAATTAAAAAAAGAATCTGTTGCTGCAGCTTCCAACGTTTCTAACAAATATCGAACTCCGTTTTGATTTGTAGAAATGTAAATATCTCCTTTTCTAAATTGATAATCTTGGGTTACCCGTTTTACTGTGGTATTGTAATGTAAATAATGACCTTCGTAGGCTGTTTTTCGAGTTTCAAATTCAGCAATATGATTTACTTCCACCGTTATGATAGTATCATTTTTTAAACGAGTAAATTCAATTTTATTGGTTTTTAAGCGCTCTAAAACTTTATGCCAACCTTGTTCTAAAATATACCCTTTCGGAATTTTTACAAACTGAGTCGCTACAAAATTATTGTAATATTTCACGGGTTTTGTGTACGGCTTTGTAGTATCATAAAACAAACGTTTCCCTGTAGTTACTTTACTATCGATATACTCGGCCTCGTAGCCTTTAAATTGTAATTCTGTAGGTTTTTCTTTATCAACCTTAAAAGCAATAGGATAAGTTTTCTTAGATAACACCTCATCAACAGCATTGGCTCTTAATTCTTTAATTTTATCGGAATGATCTTCCGTAAAATCTAACGCAGAAAACATCAATTCATACGTTTGTTCTACTCTTACTTTATAAGGTTTTAACATGTGTGTTTCCACCATCAATCCTAAGGTACTAAACAAAGTTGTGTATCCTGTAGAATATCTTGGAGAATCGAAAAACTGAGAAAAACCTGTTTCTGGAGTAGTGCCCCAAACATTTACATAAGGTGTAATTGAAATTCCTTTTTGCTCTAGTGAATTCTCAATACTCGGACGCATCTGTGTCTCTAAAAAGTTACCTAACTTCCCTCCTAGTTTATTGTGCTGCGTAAATAAATGTGTAATTGCATATTGATAATCGGCTCCATTACTTACATGATTATCTATAAAAACATCTGGGTTTACAGTATGAAAAACGGCTGTAAAAGCCGCTGAATTTCTAGAGTCTTGTTTTATAAAATCTCTATTTAGATCATAATTCCTTGCATTTCCTCTAAATCCGTATTCATTTGGGCCATTTTGATTGGCTCTTGTGTGCGAATTTCTATTTAAAGAACCGCCAACATTGTACACTGGAATCACACAAATAACAGTGTTTTTATATTTCTCTATTAAAGAATCGTTTTCCACAATATCTCTAAGCAACAACATGGAAGCGTCAATTCCGTCTGATTCTCCCGGGTGAATTCCGTTGTTAATTAAAATTCTATTTTTGGTTGATTTTTTAATTTCATCCACATTAAAAACACTTTCTCTATTATAAACAACCAAATGCAAAGGTTCTCCGGAATCTGTTTGTCCGAACGAAAATAAAGATATCGAAGAATGTGATTCAGCTAAATCTTTATAATATGAAATGATGTCTTTGTATTCTGGCGTTTCGGTTCCGTTAGACTTTTCGAAAAGTGTTGTGAAATCTTTTTTTTCTTTAGATAATTGATCACAAGAAAATAGCAACAGTAAAATAGTAACTAAAAAAAATGCTTTAAAAGGTTTACACATATTTATTTAATTCTTACCGTTTTAGGAACTAATTTTGTGTAATCTCCATCATTTCTAATTACATCTCTTACAATAGATGAAGAAATATAAGAAGTGCTTGCTGCGGTTAATAAAAACACGGTTTCTATAGGCGCTAAATCTCGGTTTGTATGTGCAATTGCTTTCTCGAACTCAAAATCTGCGGGGTTTCTTAAACCTCTTAAAATAAAATCGACATTGTTTTCTTGACAAAAATGAACTGTCAACCCTTTATAGGTAACCACTTTTATTTTAGGTTCATGCGCAAAACAGTCTTCAATAAATTTTTTACGTTCTTCTAAACTGAACATATATTTTTTGTCCGCATTTACACCGATGGCAATAATTAGTTCATCAAACAATTTTACACCTCTTGCAATGATATCAAAATGACCTAATGTTATTGGATCAAATGATCCTGGAAAAATTGCTCTTTTCATTTATTATTTAAAAATTTGATGTTATTAGATTTTTTTGAATCATGATGTTTTTGAACCACGAACGAAGACTCTTGAAATAAAATTACTTATCTAAGGAGTCTATAAAATTTGATATTTTTTGTTGTAATTTCTGAATTCTTTTTTCTAAATCGAGAAAAACTTCATGAGACATGAAGTTTAAATTATTACAAATTATAATTTGTGTTTCCCATTCAAAAGCAGAACCTAAACTATGTTCTAAAAAAGAAACAAAATGTTTATTAGTCCTTTTACTTGTACCTTCGGATATATTAGAAGGAATAGAAACAGCACACCTATTTAATTGACTCACCAAACCAAATTTTTCGAAATCAGGTAAAGTTGACGTAAATTTATAGTTTAAGGTAACTAATTCTATTGCTTCTTGCCAAATTTGTAACTTTTTAAAATTATGTCTTTTCATAGTTTTGTAATTTTTTGATTTTTTGATGTTTTTGAACTAAGAACCAAGAATCATTCTGGTTACTACAATATACATAAATTAGTTTTTACGCGTTGTTTCAAAAATATCTTGTCTCAAAAACATCCTGATTCAACGACACAACAGTGATAATCTTGCTTCGTGCTTCAACATCATCTTGCATCAAACAGCATAACAGTGATAATCTTGTTTCAATCACACAACAGTGATCACCTTCTCTCATGTTTCAAAAAACATCCTGTTTCAATTACACAACAGTGATCTTCATGCCTCGTGGTTCAAAAACATCTTGTTTCTATAAAAAAGCCGACTGAATTGCGTTATCAAATAATTCCTCTAAAGAAATACCTGCCACTTTCGCTTGTTGCGGTAAAATACTTTCTTCGGTTAAACCTGGTACCGTATTCATTTCTAGGAAATGTGGTTCTCCGTTAACCAAAATATATTCTGAACGTGAAAAACCAGACATATTTAAAATTTTATAGACCTTTTTTGCTATTTCTTCTACTTTAACTTTTTCTTCATCAGAAATTCTAGCAGGAGTAATCTCTTGAGATTTCCCTTCGTATTTAGCTTCATAATCAAAGAAATCGTTTTCTGTAACAATCTCTGTAATTGGCAATACTGTAGTTTCTCCTTTATAATGAATTACACCAACAGAAACTTCTGGTCCGTCTAAAAAAGATTCAATTAAAATCTCTGTATCTTCTTTATATGCTTTTTCTAAAGCAGGTAACATTTCTGCCTTTGTATGCGCTTTAGAAACTCCATAACTAGAACCCGCATTATTAGGTTTCACAAAACAAGGCAACCCAACTTTGTTAATTATAGCATCTAAATCTACAACATCACCTTTATTTAAGTACACAGAAACTGCCGTTTTAATGCCATATTCTTTAACAACACTTAAAGTATCTCGCTTATTAAATGTTAATGCCATTTGATAAAAAGGTGCAGAAGTGTGTTTTAAATTGATCAAATTAAAATACGCTAACAAGGTTCCGTTTTCTCCGGGCGCGCCATGTATTGCGTTAAAAACACAATCGAAAATAACAGAAGTACCATTCAATGAAAAAGAAAAATCGCTTCTATTTATTGGATATTCTTGATTATCATCATCTAAAGCAACCCATTTATCTTTTAAAATATGGACTCTATACGGATTGTATTTCTCTTTATTTAAGTGCTTGTACACTACATTTCCACTGGTTAGTGAAATATTAACTTCGGATGAATAACCACCCATTACAATTGCAATATTCTGTTTCATGGATTCTAAAATAATAAAACAAATTTATCAAAATAATTATAGAAATAGCAACGTTTAGTTTTTATATCTTTGTGCGTTCTAAAAATCAAAAAATGAGTGTTTTTCAATTTATTAAAAGTAAGTCCTTCTTTATACAAGTTATTATTGCAGGTGTAGGTTTGTTGGTCTTTATTTTTGCTTTAAAATATTGGTTAGGCTATTCTACCAATCACGATCAAAAAATTCAAGTTCCTAACTTACATAAAATGTCTTTAGAAAATGTAAAGCTAAAGTTAGAAGAATTAAATCTAGATTTTATTGTTATCGATAGCGCGAGCTACAATCCAGATTATCCAAAAAAATCTGTAATTGAACAATCTCCAGAAACAGGAGATTTTGTAAAAGAAAAACGTAAAATTTACTTAACCTTAAACCCCTCTAAATATAGAGATGTTACTGTCCCTGATTTAAACGGAAGAACAAAAAGACAAGCTACTTCTCATTT
Source organism: Polaribacter sejongensis (assembly GCF_038024065.1). NCBI lineage: Bacteria > Pseudomonadati > Bacteroidota > Flavobacteriia > Flavobacteriales > Flavobacteriaceae > Polaribacter > Polaribacter sejongensis. Next base: position 1,831,919 of record NZ_CP150667.1, read on the forward strand.
ACGCTCTATTGGTTTTAATATTGGTACAAACCCAATTTCTGTTAGAGATATTGGTAAAGATGTTGTACGTGGATTGCGTTACAAAGGAGAAATTCTAAATCACGGAGATAAATTACCACTAAACTCTATCGTAGATTTAGTTTTAGGTGACGGAAACGGGAACTAGTATTCAGTATTCAGTATTCAGTATTCAGTATTCAGTATTCAGTATTCAAAAATAAAAAATTAAACTGTTAAAGGTTGATATTCGATGAATGTCTACTTCGACTTAAAAAATAAATTTTGCAAGAAAATCAACCTCAAGATATAGAAAACGACGATTTGTACGAACATCACAGATTTACAGCTAGTGAAGGACAAGAACCTTTAAGAGTTGATAAATTTTTAATGAATTTTGTAGAAAACGCCACTAGAAATAAAATTCAACAAGCTGCAAAAGCAGGAAATATTTTGGTGAATGATGCCATTGTAAAATCGAATCATAAAGTAAAACCAAACGATGTAGTTAGAGTTGTTTTAACATATCCACCAGCAGAAAACTTATTGGTGGCAGAAGACATTCCTTTAGACATCGTTTATGAAGATGATACCGTAATTGTAGTGAACAAACCTGCAGGTATGGTAGTACATCCAGGTCACGGAAATTATTCTGGTACTTTGGTGAATGGCTTAATTCATCATATAGAAAACTTACCAACTAATTCTAACGAAAGACCAGGTTTGGTGCATAGAATTGATAAAGATACTAGTGGTTTATTGGTAGTTGCAAAAACCGAATTCGCCTTAGCTCATTTATCTAAACAGTTTTTTGACAGAACTACAGAGCGTTTGTATTACGCCTTAGTTTGGGGAAATGTAGAAGAAGATGAAGGTAGGATTGAAGGAAATATAGGCCGTAGTTTAAAAAATCGTTTACAAATGTCTGTTTTTCCTGATGGAGATTTTGGAAAACACGCTGTTACACATTATAAAGTTTTAGAGCGCTTAACATATGTAACTTTAGTACAATGTAAATTAGAAACAGGTAGAACACACCAAATTAGAGCACACTTTAAACACATTGGACACACGCTTTTTAATGACGAACGTTATGGTGGAGATGATATTTTAAAAGGAACTACGTTTACTAAATACAAGCAATTTGTAAACAACTGTTTTAAAGTGTTACCAAGACAGGCACTACATGCAAAAACATTAGGATTTACGCATCCAAAAACGGGTGAGTTTATGCGTTTTAATTCTGAAGTACCGTCAGATATTACAGAATGTCTAGAAAAATGGAGAACTTACTCTGAGAATTCTAAAGATATTGAATTAGATTAACTAATTTTAAAAAGCTACTTTCCTAAACAGAAAGTAGTTTTTTTATTTAAAATAGAAAACACTTATCGAAAATCAACTTTACTATTACATTTAATGATAGTAGTATTAAATATTACTCTTAAAATACATTTAAGAAATCTATAAACATTTGTATTTTTATACTTTAATTATTTCTGAATTACATCATATGAAAATCATAATATCACCAGCAAAATCTTTAGATTTCGAAAGTAAAGTACCAACAAGCTTACATACGCAACCACGTTTTTTAGACCAATCTGAAAAGTTAAATAAGAAACTAAAAACACTTTCTAAGAAAAATTTATCTGAATTGATGAAAATTTCTGATGATTTGTCTGCTTTAAATTATGATAGAAATCAATCTTGGGCAACTCCTTTTACTCCAGAAAATGCAAAGCAAGCAATTTATGCTTTTACAGGTGCCGTTTTTCAAGGAATTGATGTAAACTCTATTGAAGAAGAGAAAATTCCATTATTACAAAATAATCTAAGAATCTTATCTGGTTTGTATGGTTTGTTAAAACCGTTGGATTTAATTCAGCCGTATCGTTTAGAAATGGGAACTCGTTTAAAAGTAGGAACTAAAGAAAATCTATACAAATTCTGGGATGATACTGTTGCGAATGCTTTGAATGATGAATTAGAGGATGGAGAATTATTAGTGAATTTAGCAAGTACAGAGTACTTTAAAGTGATTCCTAAAAAGGTTTTAAAAGTACCAATGATTACACCTGTTTTTAAAGACTATAAAAACGGAGAATATAAAATTGTGATGACGTACGCTAAAAAAGCACGTGGTTTAATGGTACGCTATATTATTGACAATAACGTTAAAACTATTGAAGATTTAAAAGGTTTTAATGTTGATAAATATCGTTTTTCTGAAGAGTTATCTTCTGGAAATGATTTGGTGTTTACAAGATAAAAATAGTTTACAGTATTCAGTGACCGTTTTCAGTTTTTCACTGTGAACTCTTACTGAATACTGAGACTGTAAACTGCCCACTGATTAGCAATCTACAATTCTCACTGTAACTGCCAAACCACCTTCTGAGGTTTCTTTGTAGTTTTTATTCATGTCTTTTGCGGTTTCCCACATGGTATCTATTACACTGTCTAAATGCACCAAAGCTTCTTTAGGATCTGTTTCTAAGGCAATTTCTGCGGCATGAATCGCTTTTATTGCGCCCATAGAATTACGTTCTATACAAGGCACTTGCACCAAACCAGCAATAGGATCGCAGGTTAAACCTAAATGATGTTCCATAGCAATTTCTGCAGCCGACAAACATTGAGCTGCTGTACCTCCTAATAGTTCTGTTAAAGCAGCTGCTGCCATTGCAGAAGAGACTCCTATTTCTGCCTGACAACCTCCCATGGCTGCAGAGATTGTAGCATTTTTCTTAAAAACACTCCCAATTTCGCCAGCCGTTAATAAGAATTTTTTAACGTGACTAAAATCTGCTTCGTGATTTTCTATCACCATATAATACATTAAAACAGCAGGTATTACGCCAGCACTTCCGTTTGTTGGTGCGGTAACTACTCTACCCAAAGCGGCATTTACTTCATTTACAGAAAGAGCAAAACAACTTACCCATTTTAAAATTTCTCTAAACTTTACTTCTGTACTTCTAATGGCAGTAAGCCATTCTTTAGGGTTTGTATAACTGGTATCTTTTATTAATTTTTTATGCGTATCAAAAGCACGTCTTTTTACATTTAAACCTCCAGGAAGCCTTCCTTCTGTATGACAGCCTGTATGCATACATTCTAACATCGTATCCCAAATCCTATGCAATTCTTTATCTATATGTTCTGCAGAATTTAATTCTAATTCATTTAAAAGAACAATATCAGAAATTAATAAATTTTCTTTTTCACAATATTCTTCAAGCTGTAAAGCTCTATTGATTGGATACGGAAAGTTCTTTTTATTGATTTCTATTTCTTCTTCTAAATGATCATTTTCTTGCACAATAAAACCGCCACCAATAGAAAAATAAGTTTGTGTAGAAACTTCATCGCCATTAAAAAAACCTCTAAAAGTAATTCCGTTTGCATGAAATGGTAAAAAGGCTCTATTAAAGACAATTGATTCTTTATAAAAAGGCACTTCTTTTTCTCCGTTTAAAGAAAGTACTTTTTTATCTTTAATATCATCAATAATAGTAGCAATGTTTTCTATAGGTAAGTATTCTGGATCTGCACCGCTTAAACCTAACTGAATTGCCAAATCGGTAGCGTGTCCTTTTCCTGTTAAAGACAGAGACCCATATAAATCTACCTGAATAGCATCAACCAAATCAAAGTTATTATTTTCTTTTAATTGAAGGATCCATTGTTCGGCAGCTCGCCAAGGGCCAAGTGTATGAGAACTTGAGGGGCCAACACCTATTTTAAGCATATCAAAAACACTAATAAATTGCGACATTCGTAAGATTTAATTAAGAATAGCGGTAAATGTAAAAAATCCAACTCAATGAGTTGGATTTTATTATCAAAAATATATTTTATATTAGTTATATATCGATTCCTTACCAAATTCTACCGCTAACATATAGTAAACGACAGCTCTATATTTATTTCTTTCAGATTTACCAATTGCTTCCACAACTTTATTAATTGCTTCATCTAATTTTGGACCATCTGCTAAACCTAACTTTTTAATTAAAAAATTATTTTTAACAGTTAACAACTCTTTTGCATCTGAACCAGATACGGTTTCGGCATCTTTTTTATAAATAGATGGGCCTAGTCCTTTTGTTACAGCTTTTAACAAGTCTGAATCATATTTTAGACCTTTATCGTCCATAAACTTAGAATACTGTGCTACTTTTTCGTCAAATTTACTCATGATTTTTTTTAGAATTTTAGATTTATAACTTATAGATTTACTTTGTCTGAAATAGAACTATCCAAATATAAGGAATTAAAAATTATATTCAAATATTCTTCCTATCCAATATATTAGATACATTTTGTGTCATTATGTCACATCAATTTAAAATATTTTTTTAAAATAACTGACATTTGCTAGTCAAAAAGGGGTTGGCACAGCATTTGCCTAATAGAAAATGTAAAATTGAATTAAAATTTATTAAAATAAATATTATGAGTAAAATAATTGGAATTGATTTAGGTACAACAAACTCTTGTGTTTCTGTAATGGAAGGAAATGAGCCAGTTGTAATCCCTAACGCAGAAGGAAAAAGAACTACACCATCTATCGTTGCCTTTGTAGAAGGAGGAGAACGTAAAATTGGTGACCCAGCTAAGAGACAAGCTGTAACAAACCCTACTAAAACTGTTTATTCTATTAAACGTTTTATGGGTAACAAATTTTCTGAATCTACACAAGAAGCTACAAGAGTTCCTTATAAAGTAGTAAGAGGAGATAATGATACACCTAGAGTAGATATTGATGGTCGTTTATATACGCCACAAGAAATTTCTGCAATGGTGTTACAAAAAATGAAAAAAACTGCTGAAGATTATTTAGGAACTGAGGTTACTGAAGCAGTTATTACTGTACCAGCATATTTTAACGATGCACAAAGACAAGCTACAAAAGAAGCTGGTGAAATTGCAGGTTTACAAGTAAAAAGAATTATAAATGAGCCAACTGCTGCTGCATTAGCTTATGGTTTAGACAAATCTCATGACGATAAGAAAATTGTTGTTTTTGATTTTGGTGGTGGAACACATGATGTTTCTATCTTAGAATTAGGAGATGGAGTTTTTGAAGTATTAGCTACAGATGGAGATACACATTTAGGTGGTGATGATGTTGATGAAAAAATCATTAACTGGTTAGCTGAAGAGTTTAAAGCGGATGAAGATTTAGATTTACGTAAAGATCCAATGTCTTTACAACGTTTAAAAGAAGCTGCAGAAAAAGCGAAGATTGAATTATCTTCTTCTGCTTCTACAGAAATTAACTTACCATATGTTACTGCTACTGCTAGCGGACCAAAACACTTAGTAAGAACTTTATCTAGATCTAAATTTGAGCAATTAATTGACGATTTAGTAAAAAGAACTATCGAGCCTTGTCAGACTGCTTTAAGAAATGCAGATTTAACAATCTCTGATATCGATGAAATCGTATTAGTTGGTGGTTCTACAAGAATACCTGCTGTACAAGAAGCTGTTGAGAAGTTCTTTAAAAAAGCGCCAAGTAAAGGTGTAAACCCTGATGAAGTTGTTGCTTTAGGAGCTGCTATTCAAGGTGGAGTTTTATCTGGAGATGTAAAAGATGTATTGTTATTAGACGTTACTCCTTTATCTTTAGGTATTGAAACTATGGGGAATGTTTTCACAAAATTAATTGATGCAAACACAACGATTCCTACAAAAAAATCTCAAGTATTCTCTACAGCAGTAGATAACCAACCATCAGTAGAAATTCACGTTTTACAAGGTGAAAGAGCGATGGCTGCAGATAACAATACTATTGGACGTTTCCATTTAGATGGTTTACCTCCTGCACAAAGAGGTGTACCTCAAGTAGAAGTAACTTTTGATATTGATGCAAACGGTATTATTAAAGTTTCTGCTTTAGACAAAGGAACAAACAAATCTCATGAAATTAGAATTGAAGCGTCTTCTGGATTATCTGAAGATGATATCAAAAAAATGAGAGAAGATGCAGAAGCAAATGCGGATGCTGATAAAAAAGCTAAAGAAACTGCAGAAAAAATTAACGAAGCAGATTCTATGATTTTTCAAACAGAAAAGCAATTAACTGAGTTTGGTGATAAATTATCTGCGGATAAAAAAGCACCAATCGAAGCTGCTTTAGTTGAATTAAAAGCTGCTCACGAATCTAAAGATTTAACATTAATTGATACTGCATTAGCAACTATCAATGAAGCTTGGAAAGTTGCTTCTGAAGAAATGTATGCTGCACAAGGTGGTGCTGAAGGAGCAAATCCTGGAGCTGAACAACAAGGTCAACCAGAAGCTGATGCTCAAGGAGACAATGTTGAAGATGTAGATTTCGAAGAAGTAAAGTAAGCAGAGAACCAATTTTGCTTTTCAGCAAAAGTGAATGAATCGCTTATTCTGACGAAAGGAGGAATCTTCATAAAAAGAAAAACATATTTTCTTATAATACTAAAACGCAATCATTAATTTGATTGCGTTTTTTTATTAAAAATGTATCTTCGCTCCTCTAAAGAAAAAAAATGCTATTCAATTCTATTGAGTTTTTATTGTTTTTACCTGCAGTCTTTTTTTTGTATTGGCTAATATTAAAAAAAATAGAATTACAAAATGGATTAATATTAATAGCCAGCTATGTTTTCTATGGTTGGTGGGACTGGAGATTTTTGTCACTAATACTTTTAAGTACAATAGTAGATTACACATTAGCTCTAAGGTTAAAGAAGAATAAAAATAATCTACAAAGAAAATACCTCCTTTGGACTAGTATCATTTTTAATATAGGTTTATTAGGCTATTTTAAATACTACAATTTTTTTATTGATAATTGGATTCAACTCTGGGCAACCTTTGACATAAAGATGCATGAAAGTTCCTTAAACATTATTCTTCCTGTAGGAATTTCTTTTTATACTTTTCAAACACTCAGTTATACAATTGATGTTTATAGAAACAAATTAGAACCAACAAAAAACTTTATAGCCTTTGCAAGTTTTGTTTCATTCTTTCCACAATTAGTTGCTGGTCCCATTGAGAGAGCTTCTAATTTATTACCTCAATTTTTTATAAAAAGAAAATTTGAATATCAATTAGCAAAATCCGGAATTAAATTAATACTCTGGGGAATGTTTAAAAAGATTGTAATTGCTGATAATTGTGCTATTTATGCAAACGATATATTTAGCAATTACAACGAGTTAAGTGGGGTTACATTAATTTTGGGTGCCATCTATTTCTCTTTCCAAATTTACTGTGATTTTTCTGGATATTCTGATATTGCTATTGGTACAGCAAGATTATTTGGTTTTAAATTAATGAGAAACTTTAACTACCCTTATTTCTCAAGAGATATTGCAGAATTCTGGAGACGTTGGCATATAAGTTTATCAACTTGGTTTAGAGACTACCTGTATATCCCACTAGGTGGTTCTAAAGGAAGTAAATTTCAACAAATTAGAAATGTTTTTGTTATTTTTTTAGTGAGCGGATTCTGGCATGGTGCCAACTGGACATTTGTAGTTTGGGGTGGACTTAATGCACTATTTTTTCTACCACTCCTACTAACTAACAACAACAGAAAAAATCTAAATATTACTTCAGAAAACAAATTATTTCCATCAATTAAAGAATTAGGTCAAATAGTTTTCACTTTTACTTTAACCACTTTAGCTTGGGTCTTTTTTAGGTCTGAAACTATAACGGATGCTTTAAACTACTTAAGATTAGTTTTCTCAAACGAAACGTTTCTAAAACTTAATTATTTATCAACTATAGAAAGATTCTCTTTTGAAATAATATTTTTATTACCAATTTTATTAATATATGAATGGTTTTACAGAAAAGAAGAAACTCCCTTTAATGGAAAATTTCAACTGATTAATGAAACTATAATTCTACTTTTATTACTTGTATTTGGTATTTACTCTAATTATTCTAATTTCATTTATTTTCAATTTTAATGATTCGATTTTTAAAATATATAACCATTAGGCTGATTATTCTCTTCATATTGATGATTATTCTTGATTTAATTTTCACTCAAGTCTATTTTCATACAAATGTTATCAGAAATAAAGTTCAATATGTTTTTAAAAATAAAAACACACAATTTGATTATATTTTTTTAGGTTCCTCTAGAGTTGAATTTCATATTAACACAGATTTAATAGATAGTATCACACAGAAAAAGAGTCTTAATTTAGGTATTTCAGGACAAAGCTTACCCGAAAATTTTTTAATGTTAAAGCTATTAAATGACAACGAAATTAAAGCGAAAAGAATCTTTCTACAGGTAGATGAATCAAGTTTGAAATCAACTATTGGAAAAAGAAACCTTCTTGGAGCAAGCTATTTTATGCCATACATAAATTTAAATAGTAGTATAAAGAATCACATGAAAATTTATGATGCTAACTATAAATATGATGTTTATTTTCCTTTTTACAGATATATAAAATATAATCCTAAAATTGGATATAGAGAATTACTACTTACTCTAGGTGGAAAAAAAAGAGCTGATAATTTTTTTATTGGATTAAAAACAACGTTTGACAAAAAAAACGAGACTTATCAATTTGTAAAAAAATATAATAATTCATTGTTAACTAAGATTAAAGAGTATGCTAAAGAAAATAATATTCAAATAACACTTTATACTTCTCCTTACTACAACCGAAAAAACAACCAAGAGTTCGACTTATTTTGTAAAGAAAATAATATAATCAATTATACTGGTTCTATTAAAAGTATAAAATACTTTAAAGATTTAGGTCATTTAAATAATAAAGGCGCTCGTCAATTTACGCTATCCATAATTAAAAATTTTGGCTTGTAAGCTAGTATTATGAAAACCTACAACAAAACCAATTTCTTTAAACATACTTTTTGTGAATTCAAACAAATAGAAAATTTTGAATTCCCTGAAGACACCAATTATAAAAGTAAATCTGAAAGTATGTATTTTTATACCAAAGAAGGTGTGTATAGAAAATCGAATCATTGGGGAAGAGTTGCCAATTGTAGATGGAAATTACTAGCAAACGAAGACTATAAAAACCAACAAATAGTAATTGGTTTCGCTAAATGGGTGGACTTCTACCCTATTAATTCAATAGAAAAAATATTCTTTATTGATGTAGATTTTGATAAGAAAACAGCGATAATTCAACCTAAAAAAGAAAATGAGACAAAGAATCCCTTTTTTACGTTAACAGAAGCGCAACAAAAAATAAAACAGATTTCCATTTTATTTAAAGAAACCAAATGGGCAAACTATTTTGAAGACGATATAGACACTACTCGTTATAAAGTAATTACAGAATTCATCAACACCAATAAAACATTACAACAAATTAAAAGAGAATTATAAAGGAATTCCGTGGTTATTCTTAATTTCTCCCATCACAAAAGTACTATGAGCACTTCCTATACCTTTCACAGAACCCAAACTTTGTAACACAAACGATTGATAATGTTTCATATCTTTTACCATCACTTTTAATAAGAAATCAAAATCGCCAGAAGTGTTATAACACTCTGTTACTTCTTTAAGAAACATAATATCTTTTACAAACTGATTCCCTATTTCTTTGGTATGTTCCTTCAACTTCACATTACAGAATACAATTAAAGAAACATCTAACTTCTCGCTACATAAAACAGCCGTTGTTTTTTTTATATACCCTTCTTTTTTTAATCGTTTTATACGATCAAAAACAGGCGTATTTGTAAGATTTACACGCTGAGCAAGTTCTTTTGTAGTAATATCCGCGTCTTTTTGTAATAAACGAAGTAGTTGTAAATCAATTTCATCAACTTGATACATAGAATATTTTTCTTTTTTAAGTTCAATTACAGTACATAAAAGTATTTTACACTGTATTTTACTCAAAAATAGTTTTATATTCTGAATATGAATCAAAATACATTATTTTTATTTATAAGTTATAGGTTTGTACAGTAATTAAAACTTATAACTATGAAAACTACTATTTTAGGGCATCCAAGAATTGGAGAAAAAAGAGAGCTAAAAAAAGCAATTGAAAGTTACTGGAAAGAAAATATAGATGAAACAACGCTATTAAAAGTTGCCAGCGACATTAAAAAGAAGAACTGGTTAAATCAGAAAGAAATAGGAATCGATATTATTCCTTCTAATGATTTTTCTTTATACGACCAAGTTTTAGACATGTCGCTAACCTTAAATTGTATTCCTAAAAGATTTAGAGAATTAAAAAACAAGGTTTCTTTTGTCGATTTATACTTTGCAATGGCACGTGGTTTTCAGAAAGATAGTTTTGATATTGTTGCAATGGAAATGACAAAATGGTTTGATACAAATTACCATTATTTAGTTCCTGAATTTGAAAAAGAACAAAAATTTGAATTAAATTCTTGTAAAATTATCAGCGAATATCAAGAAGCATTAAAAGAAGGTATTAAAACAAAACCTGTATTAGTTGGTCCTTTAACTTATTTATTGGTTGGAAAAGAAAAGGAAAATGGCTTTCATAGATTAGAATTATTAGATCGTTTATTACCTACTTATATTCAATTAATTGAAGAATTACAAAACGAAGGAGCAACGAATATTCAGTTTGATGAACCTTATTTATCTTTAGATTTAACACTAAAAGAGCAAGAAGCTTATTTTAAAACGTACACTCTTTTAAAAGCTAAATTCCCTAAGATTACATTTATTTTAGCCAACTATTTTGGTAATTTAAACGATAACTTAAACCTAACGCTGTCTTTACCTGTTGATGTTTTACATGTAGATTTAGTGAGAGGTTTAGATGAGTTAGATTCTATTTTAGTTCATCAAAATAAAAACCAAATACTGTCTTTAGGTATTGTTGATGGAAGAAATATTTGGAAAAATAATTTTGATACTTCCATAGAAATTATCAACAAAGCAAAAGCAATTAAAGGCGATAATCTTTGGATTTCTTCTTCATGTTCTTTACTCCATAGTCCTTATAATTTAGATAACGAAAATGGCGGTTCTATTCCGGAGGAAGTAACGCAATGGTTGGCTTTTGCTAAACAGAAATTACAAGAAATTGTATTGCTTAAAAAAATAGCTAAGAATAATTTACAAGCATCAGATATTAAAGAGATAGAAGCAAACAAACTCGCTTTTATCAATAAGAACAACTCTACACTTATACATAACAACCAGGTTAAAAATCGTATAAATGCATTAACGGAAGCAGATAGTTTAAGAAATAATATTTTTGTAGAAAGACAAAAAACACAAAAATCAGCATTAAAACTCCCTCTTTTTCCAACAACAACAATTGGTTCTTTTCCACAAACAAAAGAAGTTAGATCTTTAAGGTTAAAATACAAGAAGCATCAATTATCCGAAGAAAAATACAACTCCTTTTTAGAAAAAGAAATTACGAGCGCTATCAGGTTTCAAGAAAATATTGGTTTAGATGTTTTGGTTCATGGTGAATTTGAGCGTAATGACATGGTAGAATATTTCGGAGAAAGATTAAATGGTTTTGCTTTTTCTAGTTTTGGATGGGTGCAGAGTTATGGTACAAGATGTGTAAAACCTCCTATTCTTTTTGGTGATGTGTCTAGAGAAAACCCAATGACTGTAAAATGGACTGAATTTGCGCAAAGTTTGTCTAAAAAGTATGTAAAAGGAATGCTTACTGGGCCAGTAACAATTTTACAATGGTCTTTTGTTAGAGATGATCAACCAAGGGCAGCAACGTGTAATCAGATTGCACTAGCCATACGAGATGAAGTTGCTAATTTAGAAAAAGCAGGTATAAAAATTATTCAGATTGATGAACCTGCCATAAGAGAAGGTTTGCCTTTAAGAAAGGATAATTGGGCAACATATTTAAAATGGGCAGTAAATGCGTTTAAGATTTCAGCAAGTGTTGTTAAGGATGAAACGCAAATTCACACACACATGTGTTACTCGGAGTTTAACGACATCATTGCAAATATTGCAGATATGGATGCCGATGTAATTACCATAGAAACTTCGCGTTCGGAAATGGAATTACTAGATGTTTTTGTCGATTTTAAATATCCCAATGAAATTGGACCAGGAGTTTATGACATTCACTCACCACGAGTGCCAAACATAAATGAAATTGAACATTTACTTATAAAAGCAACAAAATTATTGCCACCAGAAAATATTTGGGTGAATCCAGATTGTGGTTTAAAAACCAGAGATTGGCCAGAAACAATTTCTGCTTTAGAAAATTTAGTTGCTTCTGCAAAATTAATGAGAGAAAGAGTAGCAACCACAGTTTAATAAAAACAGAACAGTTTAGGAATTAGTCTTAGGCTGTTCTCTTTTTTTACGTAAACATATTGTATTTTTGACATAAAAGATACTATATGAACATACCACAAACTAGTTTTCCAAGAGTTGTAATTATTGGTGGTGGTTTTGCTGGTTTAGCGGCAGCTAGAGGCTTAGAAGAGCAAGAACTGCAGGTTGTGTTATTAGATAAACATAACTACCATACGTTTCAACCTTTGTTATATCAAGTAGCAACAGGCGGATTAGAACCAGATTCTATTGCTTTTCCATTAAGAAAGCGTTTTAACGATGTAGAAAACTTCTATTTTAGGTTAACTGAGGTACAAAAAATAAACCCTGAGAATAACACCATTGAAACTTCAATTGGAAGCTTAGAATATGATGAATTAATTATAGCTACGGGTTCTACAACCAACTTTTTTGGAAACACCAACATCCAAAAACATACAATGGAAATGAAATCCATTCCGCAGTCTTTAAATATTAGAAGTCTAATTTTAGAGAACTTCGAAGAAGCTTTATTAACCTCTAATATTGAAGAAAGAAACGCTTTAATGAATTTTGTAATTGTTGGTGGTGGACCAACGGGTGTAGAATTAGCTGGTGCTTTGGCAGAAATGAAAAAAGGAATCTTACCTAAAGATTATCCTGATTTAGATATCCGTCAAATGCAAATAAACTTAATACAAAGCTCTGATTGTATTTTAAAAGGAATGAGCGCAAAAGCCTCTGAAAAAGCAGAAGATTTTCTAATAAAACTAGGTGTAAATGTTTGGAAAAATTTGCGTGTTTTAGATTATGATGGAAAAACAGTTACTACAAATGGAGAAGATCATTTTAAAGCAGAAACTGTTATTTGGGCTGCTGGCGTAAAAGGACAAATGATTGATGGCCTAAACACTGAATGTGTTATTGAAAGAGCCGCTAGAATAAAAGTAAATGAATACAATCAAGTTTTAGGGCACCCAAATGTGTATGCCATTGGCGATGTTGCTTGTATGTCTTCAGAAAAAACTCCTTTCGGACACCCAATGATGGCCCAACCTGCTATTCAACAAGGTCGGTTAGTTGCAAAAAACATATTGGCAAAACTCTTCAATAAAAAACAAGAAGTATTTGTATATAAAGACAAAGGCTCTATGGCAACTATTGGACGTAATAAAGCCGTTGTAGATTTAAAAAACTGGAAATTTCAAGGAGTTTTTGCTTGGTTTGTTTGGATGTTTGTCCACTTATTTTCTTTAATAGGTTTTAGAAACAAAGCCATTGTATTTCTAAATTGGGTATATAATTATATTCGTTTCGATAGAGAGACCCGATTAATTATTAGACCTTATAAAAATAAAAACAGCTTTAGTTTTAGAAAATAAATGGCAGAAAAAAGAATCATAAAGTGTCCGAACTGTGGGGTTTTTAACACCAATAAAGAATATTGCACAAACTGCAACACCCTAATTTCTCATCAAAAGAAAAGAGAACTCAAAGCCGATATTGTAAAACAAAATGAAATTGACAAGGTTATTCATGAAAGAGAAAATCCCAATTTAACAGAAAGATTAAAAAAACATCCTAATATTTTGTATAAAATTACTGGTTGGATTTTATATTCTGCATTTACAATTGTTAGTATTATTGGTGCTGGTTTGGCTTGGTTTATTGCAATGGTTGCTGCGGGTTAATATGAAAAAAATACTCTTTTATTATTTTTTAATTTCTTTATTGACAGGAACCACCATCTATTTTCTTCAATATTTCTCCGTTCCTTTACCTAAATTCATTAGTTTTTATGTGAATGATTTTTTAATCATTCCGATTGTTTTATTCATCTGTTTACAAATTTTAAAATGGTCTAAAAACGATAAAAGTTACACGTTGAGTTTCCCTATAATTCTATACGTTTGTTTTATGTATAGTCTTTTATTCGAGTTTATTTTCCCTAAGTATCTAGCAAGATATACCACAGATATTATTGATTTTCTTCTCTACTTTGCAAGCGGTTTTATATTCTACTATCTTCAAAAAAATAAATACTGATAAAATTTCGAAATAAAACATTCGCATTTAACACCAAGTGCTAGTGCAAAAAAAATCTTCTTTAGAAAGTTCTTTTGATCAATCAAAAAAAGTATTCTAAAGAAGATATAAACAAATAAAACACACTTAATTACTATTTAGACTCTTCATAGTTTTCTTCAAGCGTTTCCGTCAACGTTTTCATAAAAGCTACTATGGCGTCTTGTTCTTCTTCAGTTAAATTTAATTCATCAAAAGGTAAGGTTTGGTGTTCTAAATCAAAACCTAATCCACCTCCACCGCCAAGGTTATAAAACTCTACTACTTGCTCTAAAGTATTGTAAACACCATTATGCATATACGGAGCAGTTAATTCAATATTTCTTATAGAAGGTGTTTTAAACATTCCCTTATGCAGTTCTTCTTTAAAGCTCCAATAAAATCCTAAATCATCATCTAATTTTTTATTTTCTGCTGTTTCCGGAACTCCAATAACTTCTTTTTCTGTCTCCGTAAAAAATGGAGGTACTGTACCATTTGTTAACGGCATAAAATGGCAAGTGGCACATAAAGCTTTTCCCATAAATAAGTTATACCCAAGTTTTTCTTCATCAGAAAAATTATTTTCCTCTCCTCTAATATTTTTATCAAATTTAGAATTGAAACCATTTAAAGTGGAAACATAAGATGAAATTGCTTTTATAACATCTGTATTATTAGATGATACTTTACCAAAAGCACCTTTAAAAAGAGGCGTATACGTGGAATCTTTTAAAATAGCATCAGAAAATTTATGCACATTAGAATTAAACTCTTTATCGTTTGTAAATACAGCTGAAATTTGATCTATTAATGTATTTGACTTTCCATCTAAAAAGAAACTTTGCTGAAAAGCAGTATTGATAAGTGTTGGTGTATTTCTTTGCAAAGGATTCCCCTGATTATCAAAATTAAACGCAACATTATCTGCATAACCTTTGTCTTGTAAATGACAACTAACACAAGCCATTTTTCCATTTTCGGAAAGTTTAGGATCTGAAAATAATTTTCTCCCTAAAGCTATTTGTTTATCGGTTGGATTTTGGTTGATTGCCGGTGTAAAATAATTTAAACTAAAACTATTATCTTCAAAAAAGGTAGGCGCATCAAAATTAAAAGGCGTTGTATTTATGGGCTTCCAAAGTGCACTCACTTTTCTTATTTCAACCCAATTTCTAGTGATCGGATTCATGTAATCTCTTGTAAAAGTAAAACGATCAAAGGTATCAAAATCTTCATTTGTTTTAATGAACGAAATAGCGCTTTCAATATTACTGTTAAAAACAGCATCTAACTCCTTATTTTTCTCTTTTACAACACCCTGTATTGTTTGCTCATAGACGGTTTGCAAACTTTCTAAAGAAATAATCGTTTCTTTAATTCCTAAATGACTCACGGGTGTATCGAATCCTGAAATAGCTAAACTTACAATTCTTAAAAGTTGTTGATGTGTTGCTATAAAAAAACGTTGCGGATTTAATGGACGTTTTAGAATCCCTTTTTTCAGGTTAGACAGCATGCCTTTTTGCACATACAATTCTTGTTTGAAGTCTGCTTCTGACGTTTCATCATCAAAAATACTTTCTTCTATTTTTTGATACCCTACTGGTTTTATTATTTTACCAGTATCTTCCTTATAAATTGGTAAGGCTGGTCCATTAGCTCTGTGTCCAACTTCAGGGTTTAAATAAGATGCATAAGGTTCTGCTTTCTTAAATGCAGCTCTAGATAATTCAAAATACTTTTTTGATTTTTCGCCATGCATCCCTGCAACTTCTAAGCTATCGATATACAGTAAAGCAATATCTAAATTTTGAGCGTAGTACTCTTGGGCAGAAGACCAATTAACGATAGGAATCATTTCTTTTTTGTCCTGATTACAAGACATCAAAAGAATACCAGTTAATAAAAAAAATAACGATTTAAAATATTTAAACATGTTGAAAGTTCTAAAAATGAAAGAATCTTCATTGTAAAAATGAAGATTCTTAGTATTAAAAATATGGTTTGTATTATCTAGCTAATCCTTTTAACAATACAATTTGTCCACCTTGGTTATGTGGTAAACTGCTTGAAACAAAAGCATCACTTTCCCAATAATGTGGTTGTAGGTTTAAAATAAAAGTATCTGGAACTCCAACTTTATCAGAAATATCTGTTAATGCACCAAATTCACCAGAAAAACCAGTTGAACCTTTTGGATCTAAGTTATTTTCAATTTTTAAAGCTAAAACAACTTTAGTATTGTTACCATTTAAATCACTTTGATAAATTTGAGCAGCATGATTTCTAGAAAAAGAGTTTGGATCTTCTTGCGTATAAATAAAGTTTTCTGTTACACAAATATTATCTGGACTTTGTAATTCTGATACATTACCATCTTTATTATTAGTATCTGTATTACCACTAATAATTTGAGTTAACTTACCTTCTAATGGGTTGGTTGCATCTAATTCCATTTTATAAACAGTACCCCAATCATTATAAGTTCCTTTGCCAGGTCCTCTACCAGTTACAGCAAAAAACACCTCTCTTGCATCCGTATCGCTACCTTTTTTGTAATCTACATCTTCTACACGCATAAACTGAGACGCAAATACATTTGTACAAGCTGTTTCCATTTCGTTTTTAGTTAAACTAGCACCATCAACAATTTCAACAAATTCTACATCATACGATTTAGAGAAATCTAAACTTCCTTCGTTGTAAACAGTATTAGCTGTAACATCCATTGTTCCACCAGCACCATCAGACACTTGTTTAAATCTTAAAACATATATTTTTCCGTTTTCCAAATCGGCATCACCGTTTTCAGAAACACACATAACAACCTAACCTTCAGACTCACTAGAATCATCATCACCACCAACAATTACTGTTTTACCAGCATATGCTCCTTGTGGCAAAGGCACTGCATTTTCCCAAGAAAATTCTCCTAAAGCATCTAAACCAAAATCTGCTGTAGGTGTAGGTATTTCAATCCAAGGGTCGATACCCTTTACATCATAAGCTAAACTCTCTGAAGCCGATAAAAAAATGTCTTTATCGCCACCGTGAATTGCCGCTTCCCACATGGTTCCAGAACATTGTCTAGCAAAATCTGAAACGCCATTATTTAATAACCAATCTCCTTTAATAGGATTCAGGTCTTTATCAAAACGAATTCTAGAAACAGCATGATCATCTTCTGCATTCACAACATAGATGTACTCGTCTCCATCTTTTAAAAATCCCGCACCGTCTTGCGCACCAACTAAACGGAAACCGTTAGAAAGTACATCTGTAGAACTTATTAAAGAAAAAGCTTCCACTGAACTAAAGTCTGAATTTATTGTTACTAAAGGAGCTAAAGAAGATTTATTAGAAAACATTTCTGGAGAAGGTGTAAAATCCTCACCATCTTCACCGTCCGATCCATTAACGCCATCAACACCGTCAATACCATCCACACCGTCTTCAGGATTACAACTAGTAAAAACTGTACTTACAGAAGTTACAACAAAAAGGAATAAAAATAATTTAAAGTACTTGTTCATCATTTAATTTATAAAGGTTAATTAATTGATTACAATCATATCTTTTGAAGCCTTCTCAAATATTAACTAAGCATTACTGTTCCCTTAATATTGAGTAACCTTACTGTTAAAAACGTTAATTAAATATTAACGGATAGGTGAAATTGAAGCTATCACATTAAGTAAACATAAAGAAAAGCTGGACGTTCATTGTTTCAGAACAAAGCCATCCTAAGATGGACTGTTCATTTTCAACAAACTAAAATAACATAGATCTGACAAGATTAAAAGGCTTTCTAAAATTTATTAAAAAAAGATAATCATTACATTTAAAAAGCATTTATTTCGAAAATTAAAAACAGTTGGCCTTATTTTATAAAAACTTTACAATTCATCATTTAAAAATTACAACTCGGTATTTGTTTTTAATTTTAACATGAATAACACCACATCTTTGTAGCACCAAACCAACCAAGATGAAACATGTTCTACTTTTAATATTATTAAGCTGTCAATTTTCAATCACTGCACAAACCACCATTTCCGGAAAAGTAACAGATTCTAAAAACAATCCTATCAATGGAGCGAATGTTTATTTAGATGGCACTTACGATGGAACTTCAACCAATGAACTAGGAGAATTCACTTTCAAAACCGATGAAAAAGGAACACAAACTTTAATCATTTCTTTTATCTCTTTTGAACCTTTTGTAAAAACTACGGATGTTTCATCTCTCAAAAATTTAAAAATTAAATTAAGAAATGATGTAAATTCTTTAGACGTTGTTGTTATTAATGCTGGAACATTTGAAGCCGGAGAAAAAGCAAAAGTCACCGTTCTTAAACCCTTAGACATTGTTACCACGGCAAGTGCTTTGGGTGATGTTATGGGCGCTTTGCAAACACTTCCCGGAACCTCTACCGTAGATGAAGACGGTCGGTTATTTGTGCGCGGTGGTGAAGCGGAAGAAACTCAGATTTTTGTTGATGGAATTCGTGTTTTTACGCCTTATACTCCAAGTGCAAATAACATTCCAACTCGTGGACGCTTTTCTCCTTTCTTATTTAAAGGAATTTCTTTTTCTACGGGTGGGTATTCTGCAGAATACGGACAAGCTTTATCAAGTGTTTTACAATTAAATACCATTGATGAACCTGTGGAAGAAAAAACAGATTTGTCTTTTATGACGTTAGGTTTAGGTGTTCGAAACACTCAAATTTGGGGAAACAATTCATTTAGTGTAAATACTTCTTACATTAATTTAGCACCTTATCAAGAAGCCTTTCCTGATAGAAATACATGGAAAAAACCGGTACAATCTTTAAGTGGAGAAATGGTGTATAGACATAAATTTAAGAATGAATCTTTACTAAAACTATATGGCGCCTTTAGTTATACTGATTTTGATGTTATACAAGATGATATTAATTTTGTGAATGGATTTCGTTTCGGACTAAAAAATAGAAACCTCTACTTTAATACTTCCTACAAGAACAAATTTGGCGATAATTGGAGAATAGAAACTGGGTTTAGTTTTACAAATGATCATTCTAACCTTAAAATTATTGACGATTTAGTTACAGATAATGAAAACTCGATGCACTTTAAAGTAAAACTTAAAAAACAGGTTTCTAACCGATTTAAAATCAGTTTTGGGTCAGAATATTTTATGACCGATTTTAAAGAATCTTACACCGCTAATAATAGCAATGAAATAGAATATGGATTTAACAATAACATCTTTGCTTCGTTTGTAGAAACAGATATTTTCTTTTCTAAAAACCTCGCAACAAAAATCGGAATTCGTGCAGAAAACTCAGAATTGTTAACCGAATTCACCATTTCTCCAAGAGCTTCTATTGCCTATAAAGTAAATAAAAACGCACAGTTCTCTTTGGCTTACGGTCAGTTTTATCAAAATCCTAAAAACGAATATTTAAAATTTAATCAAGATTTTAAAGCTGAAAACACCTCACATTTAATTGCCAATTATCAACATACAAAACAAGGTCAAATTTTTAGAATCGAAGCTTATTATAAAGACTACAAAGACTTGGTCAAATATGATAACAACCAACCAATTTACACCAGTAACTTTAACAATAACGGAAATGGGTATGCCAAAGGATTTGATGTTTTCTGGAGACAAGATGCTAAAATAAAAAACACAGATTATTGGGTTTCTTACTCGTATTTAGACACCGAAAGAGATTATAGAAATTACCCAACTGCTGCAACTCCTAATTTTGCCTCAAAACATAATTTATCTGTTGTGGCTAAACATTGGATAGCTGATTGGAAAAGTCAAATTGGTTTTAGCTATAATTTTGCTTCTGGCAGAAATTATACCAACCCAAATGAAGCAGGTTTTTTAAATAATCAGACTAAAAATTACAATTCGTTAAGCTTAAATTGGGCATATTTAATAGATCAACAAAAGATTTTATATTTCTCCGTAAACAATGTTTTAGGAACTCAGAATGTATTTGGTTACAACTATAAAAACACCGCAGAACCGAATGGGTATTTTGAGCGACAAGCAATTATTCCCAATGCAGATAGCTTCTTTTTTGTAGGTTTCTTTTGGACAATCAGCCATAATAAGAAAACAAATCAGTTAGATAATTTGTAAACGAAAGGTTTATTAAAAAGAAACTCTAAAAAAGAAATTCGGAGTAAAACCTTGAGATTTTGTGTCATTTTTTACTAAAACAGCATTATTATCTGATGTTATTTTACTTTCGTACTCTCTTTTTAAAATATTACCTTGGTTATAAATATTTAATAAAGATACCCCTACTTTCCCTTTTATTTTTTTATTCAGTTTAAAATCATAAGCACTAGAAAAATCTAATCGATGGTAATCTGGTAGCCTAGCATCATTAATTCCTTTTCTAAGAATTTCAAAATTATCATTTCGTCCTTCTACAGAAGAAAAAGGAATACCAACCCTGTAACTAAAGCCGGTAGAGAAAGTAAAGCTTTTATATTTAAAATTATTCGACCAATAAAAAGACTGAGAAACATCAAAATTACCACTAAACTCTTTTCCTCCATTAAGATCACTAAAAGTAAAGTTAGAACTACCAGTATTATAACTTACCCAAGTATCAAAGTTATGCCATGTTTTTTTTATCAGTAAATCTAAACCAAGAGTAATAGCTTCACCAGTATAAATTTCTTGAATAAAACTATCAAAACCCGTTGTTAAAGTTGTTAATCCTTTTATTTTTCGTCTATATAAATCTACATCAACTGTAAAATTATTTGCAGAATACAAAGCACCAAAAGTAAACTGATTACTTTCTAGCAAAGGGATTTCTTTATTGTTAGACAAAGCCCAAAGTTGATTTTCCAATCCAAAATCTATGGTATCAAATTCTAATAATTTACTCGTGTTTTGTTGTTTTACTTCAAAAGAACTATTCATCCAAAATCTAGGTAAAACTTTTATTTGCATAAAAACTCTAGGCTCTATAGTATATCTATCAATAGAACTAAAATAGTTACCACGAACACCTGCTTTTAATACATACTTTTTCTTAAAACTATACGAATACTCACTAAACAGGGTGTGAATATTATTACTATTGGTATCTAATGTTAATTTAGTTCCATAAAACTGGTTGCTATTTTCTCTTTCCAAAAAGTAAGAAATATCCTGATATCCGTATTGATATCCATATTTCATTTGTTGAAACTTACCTATTGTTTGTAAAAAATCTAGTTTCACTTCAAAATTAGCAACATCATTTCTCTTTTCTATTTTAGCATATTCTTCATCATTAGAAACTTTTTGATTATTATAGTTTAAATTGTATTGAGAGTAATTTACATTAAAATTTTGAGAAAGTTTATCTGTCCATTTTCTTTTCCAGGTTGTACTATAACCAAGGTTGTTTAATCTTAAATCGTCCGATCTATCTTCTTTTAAATCTAAGTTTAAAAAATTATAATCGAAATTATTTAAAATACCTATTTGACTTATAGATAAAAAATCATTTGCTGTTGGTTTGTAATTTATTTTTAAATTGTAATCTATAAACTTAAAATTATTATCGCTAATAACATTAAAGTCTTTGGCATCTTTAGCATCTTCTGTTACCGAAGAATATTGAAAAGCTTTGTTAGATAATTTATCTATTGTAGGTGTTCTCACAATATCTGAAATAGATCTTCTAACAGAAACAATTACACTCACTTTTTTATGAATTGGCACTTTAATATTTGCGTCTACATGCGTAAAATTAAAACCAGCAGAACCAGACATTTTAGTTGCAATCTCTGATGATGTTTCTACATCTACAACTCCTGCAATATGATTTCCGTATTTACTATTAGAAGCTGTTCTGTACACCGTAACTTTATCGATTATATATGGATTTAATGCAGAAATTGCGCCAAAGAAATGACCTGTATTAAACAATTTAATTCCATCGAAAAGTATTAAATTTTGATCTGGTGTCCCGCCACGAACATGCAAACCAGAAGCAGTTTCATCAACATTTAAAATACCAGGTAATTGTTGTACACTTTGTAAAATATCTGGTTCTGTAAGCCCTGGAAATACATTTTTGTTTTTAGGTCTAAATACGATAGCTCCATCGATTGTTTTAGAAATTGAATTTGTTAAATAGTTTGTAATAATTACTTCTTCTAAAAAAGTAGCCTCTTCAAGCATTGGTATGAATAAGCAGTCTTCAAAAAGAAAATTACGAACACTAATATATTTCGTTTTAAAACCAATAAAAGAGACTTCTAAAACAGCGGATGTTTCTATATTTTTAAAACTAAATTTACCTTCGTTATTTGAAAGCACCCCAATATTTGTCCCTTTTATTTTTATGGAAGCTCCTCTAAGTTTCTCTGCAATGTTGTTCGCATTTTGTAATTCTCCACAAATAGTAATCTCCTTTGGAGGTAAAACAATTAGAAATCTATTTTTACTTATTTCTTTAATATCTAAATGAATTGCTCTTTTTAATTCTGAAATTATTTCTAAAAGTGATTTTTTTTCAAAATCGAACAAA
The DNA here is from genome assembly GCF_038024065.1 of Polaribacter sejongensis. Classification (NCBI taxonomy): domain Bacteria; kingdom Pseudomonadati; phylum Bacteroidota; class Flavobacteriia; order Flavobacteriales; family Flavobacteriaceae; genus Polaribacter; species Polaribacter sejongensis. Next base: position 1,854,824 of record NZ_CP150667.1, read on the forward strand.
ATACTTTTGTCTTGTATTAAGTGGTTTGCATAAGCAAACTTTACATTAAACTTTGTTTCAATACTTGTAAATACTTTCTTTAGAGGAATAGCTTGTTGCATATCTGTTTGAGAAAAAGTATTTAATGCTAAAATTAAGAAGAAAAGTAAGATGTTTTTTTGCAAAGCCTCTATTTTAAAGTAACATTTTTTTTATCATCAGAAATGGTATAACTTATATTCATCGGTAATAAAACAGCCTCTAAAGCTTGTTCTAAATTCGTATGCACAAAGCTACCTGTATAAAGTTGGTCCTTTTTTAATTCTAAATTTATCATTTTAATATTATACTGTTTTTCTATCGATTTTAAAACAACCAACAATGGCGCACTCACAAAAGAACTTTCTTGTTTTAACCAATCTGGATTCACTTTCTTAGTACCCAGTTTTAACGGAACAGAATCTTTATATTGTGAAAACGTTTTTCCCTTAGTCAATATAATTTCAACATTCTTTCTTTCTACTTTTACTTTTCCTTCAAAACATGTAACACTTAAGAAATCCTCTTCTTCAAAAACGGTAAATTGAGTCCCTAAAACACTAATAATTCCTTCGGTAGTTTTTACCTGAAACTTGCTTCCTTTTGCTACTTTAAAATAAGCTTCACCTTCTAACTCTAGCGTTCTATCTTGTTTCCAATTCTTCTTATTATAAGATAAACTAGATTTTGCATTTAAAATAACGGTAGAATTATCTGGTAAAATAATGGTTCTTCTTTCTCCGAAACCAGTATTTACATCTGTATTAAAATTTAAAAAATAGAAAGTACTTACCAGCAATAGCAAAGTTGCTGCAACTGCCGTTAACTTCCTTAAACTAAAAACCTTGCTTTTTTTATCAGCCTTTAAAGAAATTACCTTTTTGTTTTCTGTAATTTCACTGACTATTTTTGAGAAGACTTCTTCTTTATTAAATTCTGGTTTTTTAAACAATGCGGCTTCTTCTGAAATTCTAACAAATAATTGATAATCTTCAGACTTTTCAAACGCACTAAGTTCTTCCTCTGTCATTTCTCCAGAAACCCATTTGGCTAATAATGTTTCAGACTTTTCTATAGCTTCCATATTAAATTCCTTTTATATACGTTCTTATTTCCTTTAAAGCTGCACTCATTCTTTTTTCTACTGTTTTTACAGAAATCTCTAATTCTGCAGCAATTTCTTTGTATTTCTTTTTATCAATTCTATTCATCAAAAAAACTTCTCTTTGTTTTTCTGATAAATTACCAATAACCGTTTGTAATTTTTTTAAAAACTCTTGCTCCTCTAACACATACTCTGGCGTTTCTGCAGTAACAGCATTCGGTATTATCTTCTGATGTTCTAAAACCACTTTTTGATGTCTATAATCACTTATAAATAAATTATTAGCCACCATAAATAAATAGGCTTTCGCTTTTTCAAAAAGCACCTTTTTACAGTTAGACCACATTGTTACAAAAGATTCTTGTACAAAATCTTCTGCCAAATTTTTATTGCCACATTTATAAAACATAAACCCATAAACATCATCTGCATATTTGTTATAGAGTATTTCAAAAATTTTAGAATCACAAACGGACTTCAATTCTTTCATAGTATATATTCTTATTTATAAAACGTTTCAACTTGATAAAACCCTACAAAAAATAAAAAGGAGGGTTTTTTGAAAGTAAAACGTTTAATACTAAAGTCAACAAAAGTAGTTACAAATAACAATTCTAAAATTATTTATTATCATGAAAAAACTAACATTATTAGCACTCTGTGTATTCTTAACCTATTCCTGCACAAATACAGAAGAAGAAAACGGATCTCTTAACACTCCTATTATTGCCATTGATGTTGTAGACATGGTTTTCTTACCAAAGAATAGCGTAGAAATAAATGCTACAATTTCAGATACTGGTAATCAGACACAAACTATTCTATGGGAAAAAACTGCTGGTGGTTCTGCTGATTTTGAAAGCGATAAAAAAGACATTACGATCACAAATTTAGAAGAAGGAAACTATAGCTTCACTTTAACTGTAACTAATAACAATCTATCATCCGAAGAATCTATCTCTTTTAGCGTAAGTGACGCTAAAGTACTTTACAATTTAGATTTCGAAGAATCTAATGAAGGCTTTACATCAAGTATTTTTGGAAATTACACTGCTGGAAAAGAATTACGAAATGTTACCGAAGAAACAAACCACTGTGGTACCGTTTACATGGGTAAAAAAGAAGATTTTACAGATTGGCTTACTTATTCTTATGAAGGTAACAACTCTAACTTTGTTGCAACAAACATGGGTACTTGTCTAGGTTATTTTACTTCTGCCATTCAAAAAGAAATCACTTTTACAGAAGATTTCTCTAATGGTAATTTAGGTATTCAATTTCAATATTATAAACCTGGAGATTTTTCTAAATGGGGAGATTATAATTTAGAAGTTCTCATTTTTGAAGATGATTTAAACTATACATCAGAACCAATAATTACTTTATCTCCTACCACAAACCCAGAAGGTTGGAGTCTCTTTAATGAAAATATAAGCTTAGCAAAAGGTACTTATACATTAGTAATTAGAAACACCAACGCACAAACTGCAATAGATAATATAACCTTTTACAAAAACAACTAAAATGAAAACTACTACTGCTACTAAAAAAATCGATCTAAAAAAAATAAGTGAATTAATATTAAAAGAATTAAAAGAAATAGGGAAAGCTGCTTCTTTTGCAATGAGTCATTAACTTTAAACACATCATCTAAAAGAGGTTGTCTAAAAAGTGAATTTTTGTCAATCTGAATTTATTTCAGATTCTTTTGAAATTTGATATTCAGTAAATTAAGATACTGAAACAAGTTCATCATGACAATATTTATTACTTTTTTAGACAACCTTTTTTTTTGTTATTTATAAAAAACAAGTATTTTTTACAACTCAGAAATAAAAAACAACAATTCGGTATTATTCTTGTGTATTTTACGTAGAAACATCAGATATTTGAAGTATCAATAAAAAAGAAAAAGAATTATGAAAAAATTACTTTTAATACTAGCCATCGTTTTTAGTGGAATCTTATCTACCAATGCCCAAGAAGAAACCGCAGATTTAACCATTAACATTGCTGGTTTAAATTCTGATAAAGGAATGTTATTAGTTGGTCTTTACAACAAGAAAGACCATTTCTTAAAAAAACAATTTAAAGCAGATACTGTAAATATTAAAGACAAAAAATCTGTCGTAATATTTAAAGATTTACCAAAAGGAGAATATGCCGTTTCCTTTGTTCATGATGAAAATGATAACAAAAAAATGGACACGAACATGTTTAAAATACCTAAAGAAGACTATGGTTGTTCAAACAACGCAAGAGGCTTTATGGGACCTCCAAAATACGATGATGCTAAATTTCAATTAACAGAGAACAAAACAATTGAAATTAAAATATAACCCAACTACCTAAAACTTTTTAAGATGAAAAAATCTATTTTAATCATCGCAATTTTCATTGCGACAGGGATTTCTGCGCAAACAAAATATCAAAAAGGAATGCAAAAAGCATTCGGATTATGGGAAAAAGGAAACATGACGGAAGCTTCTCAATTATTTGAAAGAGTCTCTAAGGCTGAACCAAAAAAATGGATGCCCGCGTATTATGCCGCAACAGTAGAGATTTTAAGTAGCTTTGGTTTAAAAGATGAAACTATTTTAAAAGCGAAATTAACAAAGGCTCAAGAATTTTTAGATGTAGCCAAATCAAATTCAGAAAATAATCCAGAAATTATAATTACCCAAGCACTATTAAACCTAGGTTATATTGCTTTCGACGGACAAAAATACGGAATGATGCTATCTGGAGAAACGAGTCAATTATATGCAAAAGCATTACAAATTGCACCCAACAACCCAAGAGTTATTTTAGGAAATGCAGAATGGAATATGGGGTCTGCTCGTTTTTTTGGAAAATCTACAAAACCATATTGTGCAGAAATTAAACGTGCCATTGAACTTGGCAAAAAAGAAAAAATTGAAATTGAGTTTTATCCGAAATTTATGCTCGAAAGAGCTGAAAATGTTTTAAAACAATGTGAAAAATAGTATTCAGTTTTCAGTCTCAGTTTTCAGTTAATCATGGACTGAATACTGCAACTGTTAACTGCCAACTTATTAAGAGAGTATCTTTTTTATCAACTCTTGCTTCGCAACCTCATCATTACCAAACAACCATTGCAACACATTATCTTCCCAGATTTGTCCTTTTTCTGTTTCTGTAATAATATTCTCATTAACTGCTAAATCTAAAATTTTACCAGGATAAGAAGACTGTGCATCACTTTCCATTTCACCTAACGGATACGGATCGTCTAAGCCCATTAAAACCTGACTTGTACCTTGTCTTTTAAACATTAATTTCAAAGAATCTGTATCATGCACCAACGTGTCAAAAAAGATGTTTTTGTGTCCTACAGCCTTTCTAGGATGCGTTTTACCTTCAAACAAATCGGGTCTTCCATCAAAACCCTGAATCCTTCTTCCTAAATTCATTTGCGCTAATTGACCACCATGAGCAAAACACGTTCTTATGTTTTTAAAACGTTCTTGCATTCCATTTAACGTATAAAAATGATAGGCATCTCCACATTGTGCCAACATCCAAATTAAGTGAAAACGCCAATTGATGTTTTCTAATTTTATCATTTTATCACCGTCATACGGGTGAATTTCTATAGCCAATTTGTATTTATCTGCCAATTCAAAAATGCGATCATTTTCTTCGTCGAACACACAACGCCATTGCCCAATAGAATCCATAAAATGTGTTGGCAAGCATAATACTTTTAAGCCTAATTCTTCTACACAACGCTTCATTTCATCTAAAGCTCCGTAAATAAAGCCTGGGTGAATTACAAAGCCGCACGTAAATTTAGAAGGATGTTCTCTTTGTACTTTTGCATTAAAATCATTCTGAAAACGCAATGCTTTTTTCATTTCTTCTAAGCGCAATCCATTTCCGTATAATTGAGAAAGATTTAAAACAACAGCATGATCTAACTTGTTTTTCTCCATCCATAATAGTTTCTCATCTAAGAAAAAACTAGAATCTGTTACAGGACGTTTCCAACCTTTTTGCAACATGTGTTTGCGTTCATCATCTACCCAAAAAATTTCTTTTTCCTTCATAAACTGAGGAATTTCTTCTGGATAAGGTAATAAATGTGAGTGTCCGTTAATGCGAAGTTTGCGTTTCATATTTTATTGAAAAATTGAAAATTAAAATATTTAAAAACTGTTTTTCTGTTTACTGCCACTGATTAACTGCCAACTTTTTTCGGAGCTTCCATCACTGTACCACAATTATCACAAGTACATTTTTGTTTATCAGAATAATACCTATCAAAAATAACAGGCATATCTGTTTCAATATTCCCCAATGCAAATTCTTCTCTATACAACTGGTTTCCACAGTTTTCACAATACCATTCTAGAGCATCTAACATCCCTTCCGAACGCGGATATTCTATAACCAAACCAACTGTATTTTCTTTTCTTTGCGGCGAGTGTGGCACTTTACCTGGCAACAAATAAATATCACCTTCATTAATTTCTACGTCAATTTGCTTGCCTTTATCATCAATGATTTTTAAAATCATGTCTCCTTCAACCTGATAGAAAAACTCAGGAGTTTCATTATAATGATAATCTTTTCTGTTATTTGGCCCACCAACAACCATTACAATATACTCACCATTATCCCAGACCTGCTTATTACCAACGGGTGGTTTTAATAAATGACGATGTTCATCAATCCACTTTTTAAAATTTAAAGGCTGTACTAAATTGCTCATATGAAAAAGCCCATCCTAACCTTCCCAAAGGGAAGGAACTCCAAACTGGGTGAAATTTGAAATCTTCTATTAATAATATATTTTACTCTACTAATATAATTCTTTTCCTACACTAAACTTCATCCCTTTGGGAGGATTGAGGAGGGCTTTTATAAACTCTTGGTTCTACCTCCATCAACAGGAAGGTTAATTCCATTAATATAACTTGCTTGTTCACTTGTTAAAAAAACAACAGCCGCAGCAGTTTCTTCGGGTTTTGCAAAGCGTTTTGCTGGCACATAATTTTTCATAATTTGCTCCATTTTAGCTTCTGTAGTATGCTCAATTTTTGCTTTGATCTTAATAATTTGATCTAAACGAGCAGTATCTGTAAAACCAGGCAATACATTATTTACTGTAATTTGGAACGCTGCCAATTCTGTAGACAACGTTTTTGCCCAATTACCAACCGCATTTCTAATGGTATTAGAAACTCCTAAACCAGGAATTGGCTCTTTTACAGATGTAGAAATTACATTAATAATTCTACCAAATTTTTCTTTTTTCATAAACGGAACAAAAGCTTGTACCAAAATTTGATTACAAATAACATGCATTTGAAACGCATTTATTAAATCTGATGAAGTTGCAGAAATTAAGTCGCCACTTTTTGGACCTCCTGTATTATTAACTAGAATATGAAATTTTAATTCAGTATTTTCTATAACTTTTTGTAGCTCTTCTGGATTCGAAAAATCTGCAACCAAATAATTATGCTTTTGATTCTTATTTGGCAACTCCGCTAAAACCTCTTTTAATTTTTCTTCATTTCTAGCAATTAAAGTAACATTTACGCCTTCTTCCGCTAATAAAATTGCAGTTGCTTTTCCTATTCCTTGTGTGCTTCCGCAAACTAAAGCATTTTTGTTTTGTAATCCTAAATTCATATCTTATGTTTATGTCTGGTCGAGCAGATCGAGAATTATATCATTTTTAATCTCTGCAATTTGTCTCTTGTCTCCTATTTATTATCTAAAACCATTTGTTTAATCTTCACTGCTTTTTCAAAATGGTTCAATTTGTAAGTTTCAATCCACCATTTAGCGACTTCCATTAACAAAACCGGATTGTCATTTTTATTCTTAAAAAACGCATAAAAAGACAAGCCAACATTGGTTCCTTTTTTAGCTATTTTTTCATCACAAACTGCTATTATTTTTTCTTTTATTTCTGTATTCATAACTTATTTTTGTAGCTGATATAACGCTATCATTTTCTTATTTATAATTGCTTTCGGTACACTTTTTAAGATAAAATTCCGAAAACCCTGACCGTATTTCCAATGTGCCATTTTACCGGTCATCCAAGATTGATTTACAACTAAACTGACTTTCTTTTGCCTTTTTTGTTGAAACAATTCGAATATATTTTTATCTTTATTTTCAGCAATTAAATTGCTTAAATAATACGCATCTTCAATTGCTTGTGCACCACCTTGTCCCATATTCGGAGTAGTGGCATGCCCTGCATCTCCAATTAAACAAATATTATTTATATGCCACTTTTTAAGCGGCTTTAAATCATGAATGTCACTTTTTATAATTTGATGAATATCTGTTGCAGCAATTAAATCAGTTATTAAAGGATCAAATTCAGAAAACATTTTTAGCAACTTCTCTTTTACCAAACGAACCTCTACTTGCTCATTCTCTTTTGCTAAAACAACTGCAAACCAATAGGTTTTATCTTTTGAAACTTTAGAAATTCCGAATCTAATTGTATTTCCCCAAAGCTCAAACCCTTGATGTAATAAATCGTCTTCTAAAACCATATTTGTAATTCCTCTCCAACACGTCTGACCAGAATACCTTTTCCTGCTTTCTGGAAATAATTGTTGTCTTACTTTAGAGTTGATGCCATCTGCAGCAATTAAAAAATTGGTTGTTGTTTTAGAAGCATCATTAAAAGTAATTTCAATTTTATTAGCTGCTACTTCTTTAAAAGATTCAAATCCTTTATTTAAAAATATTTTCTCCTTCGGAATTTTATCAAACAGTAATTTTTGAAGCGCTGCTCTATGAATTGCAACGGTTGTGTAGCCAAAAACATCCTTTATAAAATCTTGATTACTATCTGAAATTGGTGATAAATCTTATTTTCCAATGGTTATTCTATCAATAAAATTTCCGTTGGCAATTACATCTTCTAAAACACCTAAACTCTCTAAAACTTGCAATGCGTTTGGCGCTAACCAAATTCCGGCACCGACTTCATTTAAAACAGGTGCTTTTTCAAAAATTTGATATTCGATTCCTTTTTTTTCAAAAGCCAATGCTGTCGTCAACCCACCAATTCCTGCGCCAATAATTGTATATTTCATACCAACTTTAATTGCTTTCTGCCAACTCCAACAACTTTAATGTTGTGTTATAATTTCTAGTTGTTGCGCTCACATTCAACTTTCTTTCAAATAATTTATTAGAAAGTTTCGTTTTAGCAAAGCCAGTTTCGCAATGAATAAATACCATATCATTATCGATTAAATATTGATCGTTATCAATACCTTTAACGTCTATTTTTGTTTCATATACTTTTTTGTTTAAGTAAACAAAGGCTACTATTTTGTTGTTGTCTGTTGGAAAAGGGTAATTGGCAATTGCTTTTTTAAATTGAGGAATTGTTCTTGCAATTACAGGAACATCGTAACCAAATTTAGTTTGAATTCCTTCATTAATTTTCTTACAAATTACAGATTTCCTTTCGTCTGATTCTAAAATAATGTTTCCACTCTGAATGTATGTTTGTACGTTTTTAAAACCTAAATCGGTTAATAAATCACGTAGTTCTGCCGATGGCAGTATATTTTTTCCTGATACATTTATTCCACGAAGTAAGACTATATATTTTTTCATTATTTGTTTTTATCAGATCGTTCTCTGAATATTTTAATATGTAAACAATATTCGTTTTCATAAATACCTCTCGACTGCGCTCGAGGAGACATTTTTAGTTAATTATTATTTTTTTTATCCTCTCGAGAACTACGTTCGCTACTTTTAATCAAAAATTATTTTGATTTCAGGAATGCTCGAGGAGACGTTCTCTATTTTTTTTGTCAGTTCGAGCGCAGTCGAGAACTATTTATTACCTGGTTTATATTTATGATGTGTCGCATTTCTACATTCAGAAAGAATCTCTAACATATCAAAATCTTCATTTGCTAATGCTAGCTTTTTCTTTGAACTCCATTTTTTTATTTTCTTTTCAAAATAAATAGCCTGTTCAACATCATTAAAAACTTGATTAAAAATCAATTCTAAAGGCCTTCTTTTAAAAGTAAAACAACTTTTATTTAAACCTTTTTGATGCTCTTCAAACCTTCTTTCAATATTATTTGTAATTCCAGTGTAAAGTAAATTATCTGAGCATTTTAATATGTAAACAAAATACGTTTTCATAATTACCTCTCGACTGCGCTCGAGGAGACATTTTTAGTTAATTATTATTTTTTTTACCCTCTCAAAAAATACGTTATCTGCTTTTAATCTGAAATTACTTCTAATTTTAGTAATGCTCGAGGAGACATTTTTAATTGGTTTTCTAAACTTGCTTTTATTTTACTTGAAAGAATAACGTTTACAGAAATTCTTAGCCCTGATTGAAACGACATCCTTTTTTATGTCAGTTCGAGTGAATTTGCTTTTTTGCAAATTTGTATCGAGAACAGAAGAAAAAAGATATAGTGAAAAGCAGGAAATAGCTTCAAAAAAAACTACATCCCTGCGATTTTATCTTCTTCTAAAATGTTATTTGTTTCTGTTTTCACTTTCTCTAAAATAACTTTTAACTCGTCTTTTGTCATGTTTAAATGCGTATGGACTTCATCTCCTGCGATTAAATTTAATAAGGCTTTGTCTTGCGCTCTACCTTTTTTCATGGCTTCGTTGTACCCAATATTTGCATTAAAGGTAACTAAGGAATATTTGGAGAAATACTCCGTTGGAAATGTCTTTTCTAAATCCATTTCAATTTTTCTTTTCTCTTTAAAAATAGGATTTGCCACATGATCTCTCATTTCATGAAAGTTGTCAATCGCTAAATCTGCAATAGCATCTGTGTCTTGTTTTCTTGCTTTTTCATAAGTCTTAAAAACACTTTCCCAAGAATCTAAACCTTTATTCAAAATTTCATCGAATACCGTAACATCTTCAAACGAAGCATTCATACCTTGTCCGTAAAATGGTACAATTGCATGCGCAGAATCGCCCAATAAAATGGTTTTATTTTGATAAGACCAAGGCGAACATTTTACGGTTCCTAAAGCACCTGTTGGGTTGTTTATAAATTCGTCTTTTATATTCGGAATGATTGCCAAAGCATCGGGAAACTCTTGCTCAAAAAACTGTGTTATTTTTTCTTCTGATGCTAAGTTTTCAAAATTAAATTCGCCCTCATTATAACTTAAGAAAAGTGTAACTGTAAAACTTCCGTCTAAATTTGGTAAGGCAATTAACATAAAATCGCCACGAGGCCAAATGTGTAAATGCTGATTACTAATTTGATGTTTCCCGTTTTTATCCGCAGGAATTTCTAATTCTTTATATCCGTGATTTAGATAATTCTGAGAATAACTAAACAGAAATTTACGTTCTAAATAATAGCTTTTTCTTAATGAAGAACCTGCACCATCTGTTCCAAAAATCACATCTGCTTTTACAGATAATTCTTGCCCGGTTTTGTAATCTTTAAAATGTGCGGTATTATTTTCTATATCAACATTTTTACATTTTTTATTAAAATGAATATTTACATTTTCGTGCTTTTCTGCTTCGTTTAATAACAATGCATTTAAATCGCCACGAGAAATGGAATTGATATACTCATCTTCTCTACCAGAATAATTAGAAGCAAAAGTATTTCCGGCTCTGTCGTGCATTAATCGTCCGTACATTGGTATGCAAATCTCTCTTGCTTGTTCTTCTACTCCGCATAAACGCAACGCTTTAAATCCGCGGTCAGATAAAGCTAAATTGATAGATCTACCTGCAGAAATATCTGTAGTTCTTAAATCTGGCCTGCTTTCGTACAATTCAATTTTATAACCTCTTTGTGCTAAACGCAAAGCTAAAAGAGAACCGCATAAACCTGCGCCGATTATTAATATTTTATCTGTTTTATTCATTTTTTTCTAAAATTAAACCTCACAGGTTTTAAAAACCTGTGAGGTTTCTTCTATCTACAATAACTCTTTTAATATTGAAACCATATTGTACACATCTTCAAAAGTATTATACATTGGTGTTGGTGCACAACGGATAACATCTGGTTCTCGCCAATCTGTAATAATATGTTTTTCTGTTAGTTTTGTATGCAAACTTTTGTCAGCATTTTTAACTTGAATGGACAATTGGCAACCGCGTTCTTTTGGATTCGTTGGCGTGATAATTTTAATATCTTCAGAACCAATTTCATTGATTAAAAACTCGAAATAACCAGTTAATTTTTCAGATTTCTCACGCAAAGCATCCATACCAACTTCCTCAAAAATATCTAATGAAGCCAAAATTGCTGCCATAGATAATATTGGCGGATTGGATAACTGCCAACCTTCTGCTCCTTCCATGACATCAAAAGGCATTCTCATATTAAAACGCGTAGTTTTGTTATGATTCCACCAACCAGAAAAACGTGGTAAGTCTTTATTTTTTGCGTGTTTTTCATGTACAAATAAGCCAGCTAAACTTCCTGGACCAGAATTTAAATATTTATAGGTACACCAAGCTGCAAAATCGACTCCAGATTTATGTAAATTTGATTGAATGTTTCCTGCTCCGTGTGCTAAATCAATACCTACAACACAATCTTTAGCGTGACCAATCTGAGCGATTCGCTCTAAATCTAAAAACTGACCGGTATAATAATTTACGCCTCCAATTAATAACAAAGCAATTTCATCTCCTTGTTCTTCAACAATCGTTTCTAAATCTTCTATATTTAGTAATTCCTCGCCTTCTCTTGGTTTCCACTCAATAACATCCTCTTTAGAAAATCCATGAAATTCTAATTGAGATTGTACTGCATATCTATCCGAAGGAAAAGCATCACTTTCTATAACAATTTTACATTTGGTTTTTGTAGGTCTGTAAAACGACACCATCAACAAATGTAAGTTGGTTGTTAGTGTATTCATCACCACAACTTCTATTGGTTTTGCACCAACAATTTTCGCCATTTTATTGGTTAATAATTCATGATAATTTAACCACGGATTTTTTGCTTCAAAATGACCTTCTACTCCTAAATTTGCCCAATCTTTTAATTCTTGATTGATGTATTTTTTGGTTGATTTTGGCTGTAATCCTAAAGAATTCCCTGTAAAATACAACCAATCGTTTCCGTTTTTGTCTTTCGGAATGTGAAATTGATTTCGCAAATAAGAAAGTGAATCTTCTTTATCTTGCTGTTTGGCAAACGCTAACGAATTTTGATACTGCATCTAATAAAAGTTGATTTATTCCAAATATAAAACAATCCTAAATAAGTTTCAATAATATTGAACTATAAAGCTCTTAAATTAATACTCATTTTTTGTATTTTTACACAAAACCAATACGAATGAAACCCTTAAAGCACTTATTTTTAATTGTACTTCTTATTTCTTTATCTTGTAAAAAGGAGAACAACTCTACAGACGAATTAACAAACATTTACACAACGCTAAAAACAACATATGCTCCTGATAAGCGTGTAGAATTGTTTGATATAAATTTTGAGCAAGTAGACAACCAACTTATTTTAGAAGGAGAAACAACTTCTAAAGAAGCTTTTTCTATTTTATTAGATAGTTTAAAAAACAGAAATGTAAAATTCACCAATAATGTGAGAATTTTACCTGATGATGTAGTTGGTTTACAACAATATGCAGTCGCAAGAAATTCGGTTATTAACATACGCTCTAACCCAAAACATTCTGCTGAATTAGGCACGCAAGGTTTACTTGGAATGTCTGTAAAAGTATTGGATAAAAAAGGTGATTTCTATAGAATTCAGACTCCAGATAAATATATTTCTTGGGTAGATAGAGGCGGAATTCAATTAATGAATAAAAGTGAATTTGATGCATGGAACAATGCTAAAAAAGTAATTTTCACCGAAACTTATGGATATACTTATGCTGATAAATCTGAAAACTCTAAAATTGTTTCTGATATTACTTTAGGTGCATTATTGCAATATGTTTCTGAAGATAATGATTTTTATGAAGTAAAATATCCTGATAACAGAATAGCGTATCTTAAAAAGAAGGAAGCTGTTATGTACAATTCTTGGTTAGAAAGCGTGGTTGCTACAAAAGAGAATGTAGAAACTGCTGCCAAAACTATGACTGGTTTCCCTTATTTATGGGGCGGAACTTCTAGCAAAGGAATTGATTGTAGTGGTTTTACTAAAATGGTGTATTTAATGAATGGCTTTATCATTCCTAGAGATGCTTCTCAACAAATAAATGCAGGTAAAACGGTAGATAAAGATTTAAAATTTGAAGGTTTAGAAAAAGGAGATTTAATGTTCTTTGGAAAAAAAGCAACTACTGATGCCAAACAACGTGTTACCCACGTAGGAATTTGGTTAGGAAATGATAAAATGGAATTTATACATTCTGCAGGAAATGTGCATTTAAGTTCTATGAACGCTGATGAAGCTAATTATGATGAATTTAATAAGAATAGATATTTAGGTAGCCAACGTTACTTGGGGTTTGAAGATAAGATGATTGTTGATTTGAAAGAGAAGATAAAGCTTTAGGTGTAATAAGTAAGCATTCATTGACAAATAAGTTCAAAAAAGAACTTTTTAAATAAAATTAATAAAAAATGAAATTAATAGTCTAAATAAAACAACGAAATACAACACCTTGTATAACTAATTGCTAGTTTTGCTCACTTAGGAAATTCCTCTAGAATTTCTGCGTTCGTGTTTTATTTATTAATTTAACTTCTTAAACAACGCAACAAACCATAACAACAACCTTGGAATTCATTGAGAAAAACCGTTAAAAGTGAAAATATGAGTAATTTAAAAGACATTAAATCGGAAATTGAAAAATATGCGAATGATTCAAATCTGACTGAATTACAAATTGTTGAGAAATTAGAAAAACACTATTTTGACAAAGAAGTAAACAAAAACTTAACGCTGTATAAAAAAGGAAAGAAAAAAGTGAGCGAAATAACAAAAGACCTAAAAATCTCGCCACGAAAATTTTATGCGATTTTAGAGAAGAAGAAAATAGAACATAAGAAATATAAAAAGGAGTAATTTTAAATATGACGTTAGACTTTTAGCTAACTTGTGGCATCCACTTACTCAAACCACATAACAAAGCTTCTAAATACACGTTACAACAATATTGAACTAAGGGATAACACTATGAAAAATAATCTTACTGACATGAAATGCCTAGACATCTACCTATCTGGTCTTAATAAAGAAGAATATAATGAAATAAAACCAAAAGTTGAAATTTCAAAAGTAAAAACCACGCCTTTAGTGAGTTGGGATATTTTTATGGATGATTATTATATAAGGTTAATTGAAGCTAAAAAGAGAATGGAAATCGAACAAGTACTTTCTTTTGCTAAAAAGTTCAATTGGAAAAATGACCTAGATCTTGCTTTTTCTGAAAATGACTATGAAGCATTAATCGTAACTGACAAAAATCAAAACATAATTTGGGTAAACGAAGGATTTACATCAATGACAGGTTATTCTAAAAAATTCGCAATAAACAAAACACCTAAATTCTTACAAGGAGAAGAGACTTCAGTAAAAACCAAAAATAGAATTCAGGAAAAAATAGAGCAAGTAACGCCTTTTAAAGAAATTATTGTAAACTACAAAAAAGACGGAACAGCTTATAATTGTGAAGTTAAGATAATTCCATTATTTAATGAGAATACAACTCACTACCTAGCGTTCGAAAAAAAAATAGGATAGGTTAAAATTACTGTAATCAATAAGGTGTATTAAAAATTGCTTATTTTTAGGTTAATCAAAGTTCGTTGTAACCTATTAAAATTATGCAAAAAACAGATTTCAGTAATTTAAAAGTGATTTACATAAATTGTACTCTTAAAAAATCACCACAAGAAAGCCATACCAAAACATTAATGGAAGTTTCAAAAGCCATTATGGCTAAAGAAAACGTTAAAATAGATGAGATTAGACTAATAGACCATCAAGTAGCGAGTGGCGTTTATCCTGATATGACTGAACATGGATGGGATATTGATGAGTGGCCAGAATTAACAAAGAGAATTCTAGACGCTGATATTCTTATCGTTGGAACACCAATTTGGCTTGGAGAAAAATCTTCTGAAGCTCAAAAACTAATTGAAAGGCTTTATGCTTTAAGTGGTTTAACTAATAATAAGGGTCAGTATGTTTTCTATGGTAAAGTTGGCGGCTGCATAATTACAGGTAATGAAGATGGTGTAAAACATTGTGCAATGGGAATATTATATTCGCTTCAACACGTAGGATATTCTATACCACCACAAGCAGATTCTGGATGGATTGGAAAAGTTGGCCCTGGACCAAGTTATGGAGATAAAGAGTGGAAAGGAGAAAAATTAGACAAACCTGTTGGTTTCGATAGTGATTTTACAAATAGAAATACAACTTTTATGACCTATAATTTACTTCATTTAGCACTGATGTTAAAGAAAAACGGCGGCTACAATAATTACGGGAACTCCCGAGAAGAATGGGATGATGGAGAACGTTGGGAATTTGAAAACCCAGAATACAGATAAAAACTGAATACATTAAATAGCTTCAAAAAAAAAGCATTTTAATACTTTCTATGATACTTTACTTTTTCTTCTAAATAAATAGGTGATTCTGTTCCGTCGTTAATTTTAAACTTGGTTTTAAGAGTTTCTCTCTTAATAATTTCTTGCTTAAAAACCTCAAAATGTAAATGAGGACCGGTTGACCAACCAATGTTTCCGCTTTTAGCAATTAACTGACCTTTGGCAACTTTATCGCCTGGTTTTACGTTAGCAGAATTGGTATTTATATGTGCGTAATCGGAGAATGTACCGTCTGAATGATAGATTAAAATAAAATTATTATACTCTAAACAACCTTTGGTAACACATGTTTTGGTGTTATGATCTACCACCTTAATTACAACGCCTTCTCTTGCTGCATAAATATCCGTGCCAATTGGCATTAGAAAATCTAGTGCGTTTTTCTTTTGATGTGTTATGGTACCATTATAACCTTGAGATACTTTAAACTTTTTCCCTTCTTTAAAAGGAAGGTTGTAAATGTATTCTTCAACAGCAACGGTGTCTTTCTTTTTTACAGCAATAGTATCTTTTTCTTTCGTGGCAAAGTCTCCGTAATTGTACCTTGTTTTAGAATTGTACTTATAAGCGCCAGCCTTAATTGCTTTTAGAGTAGTAATTACAAAGCCTGTAGTTCTTGCAGGAATTACGTATGTTTTAAAATTTCCGTTGGATGTAGACAAGTTCACTAACTCTAAATCGACCTCTACCGAAACCGGACAATACTCATTATTGTCTGCTAAAAACTCAAATCCATTCTCTGCTTTTTTAAAATAAGTTTTAAAATTAAGTTGAGAGAATGAATTATAAGAAATTAATAAAATGAAAATAAATAGATATTTATTCATTTGTTATCTACTAATACAACACTCTAAATTTAATAGTCCCTTCAATTTCTCTTAAGGCGTCTAAAACTTCTTTGTTGTATTCTTTATCTAAATCTGTTATTACATAGCCAACTTTTGGATCTGTAGATAAAAACTGACCATTAATATTCAAGTCATATTCTGCTAAAACTTTGTTTATTTTAGCCATTACACCTGGTACATTTTTATGAATGTGTAAAAAACGGTGTGCATTTGTTTGTCTTGGTAAACGAATATTTGGGAAGTTTACAGCATCTACTGTATTTCCAGAATTAATGTACGCCATAATTTTACTTGGTACAAAATCAGCAATATCTCTTTGTGCTTCTTCTGTACTTCCACCAACATGCGGAGTTAAAATTACGTTTGGTAAACCTTGTAATTCAGAGTAAAATTCTCCGTTTTTTCTAGGTTCAGAAGGATATACATCTACTGCAGCACCAGCTAATTTTCCACTTTTTAAAGCAGCAACCAATGCAGGAATATCTACTACAAAACCTCTTGCTAAGTTTACTAAAATTGCGCCATCCTTCATTTGAGAAATTTCTTTTTCTCCAATAAAGTTTTTGTTTGCAGAATTGTCATCAATATGTAAAGTAACCACATCAGATAATGCTAATAAGTCTGATAATTGATCAACTTTAGTTGCATTTCCTAAACCTAAGGTATCTTCTACATCATAATAATAAACATCCATACCTAAAGCTTCTGCTAAAACTGATAATTGCTTACCAATATTACCATAACCTACAATACCTAGTTTTTTACCACGAACTTCTCTAGAACCTTCGGCAGTTTTATTCCATTGACCATTGTGAATTTCTGTACTTCTTTGAAAAACACTACGCATTAACATAATGATTTCTCCAATTGCTAATTCTACAACAGAACGTGTATTACTGTAAGGTGCATTAAAAACTACAATTCCGCTTTCTTTACACGCTTCTAAATCTATTTGTTTGGTACCAATACAAAATGCACTAACTACCATTAATTTTTCTGCAGCGTCTACAACTCTTTGCGTTACGTTTGTTTTAGAACGAATACCTAAAACATGTACGTCTTTTATTTTTTCTATCAATTCGTCTTCAGACAAACTTTTAGAAACGGTTTCTACAGAAAAACCATCTGTAGACAACTTGTTAAAAGCATCTGGATGTACGTTTTCTAATAATAATATTTTAATTCTATTCTTTGGGTATGAGATATTTCTTGGCAACTTGTTTACGTATAAAAATTCATCTAAATTTGGGGCAATGTGGTCTGCGTTTTCTGTTGTTTTAATTCTAGAAACGTTTTCTGTGTACGCAAAAAACTTATCTGCTACACCAGCTTCTCTAGTTACATAATCGCTGTACCCATCACCAATAACTTGTATCTCTCCTTCGAGATTCATGTCTTTTAAACACTTTATTTTTCCGTTGTGCTGAGACAATGGGTTATTAGCATCAAAACCAATAATTTCACCATCTGCTGCAAACTCAAAAGTATTTGCATACACTCTTTCTGAAGGTATATTGTATTCTTCTACAATAGGATCTATAAACTCTTTAAATCCACAAGAAATCACATAGATGTCATCTGCAAATTTTTCAAAAAATTCTTTGTTGCTTTCTATGGATTTTGATACTTGCTTTTTTAAAGCTGCTACTAAACCAGACAAATCGGCTTGGTTAGCTTTTAATAATTTAATTCTTCTCTCTAATGATTCTGTGAAGGATATTTCGCCGTCAATTCCTAAATTGGTAATGTCAATTATTTCTTGAATAATTGTCTCTTTTTTAGGATTGTTCTTTAAGGTTATTTCTGCTAAAACATCTAATGCTTCTACCTTGGTTAAGGTACTGTCAAAATCGAAAATATAATTTCTTTTTGTGCTAATCATTACTTAAGAATCTTGGTTGAATTTAAGTGAGTAAATCTACAAATATAGTAGGGAATGAAGAAGCTAATTTACAGTTTTATGATATCTATTTTATTTATTCTGATAATTTAAAAATACTTATAGAATAATAGTTTTTCATCCTTAAAAATTATGGAATCCTAAAAGAAATAACCACCAAACAATTGGCAACGCCTCTACCCAAAAGGAACTAAAGTACTTAGATTGTTCTTTTTCTGCTCTCATTAAGAAAATTATCAATAGAAAAAAGAAAAGCATAAAAGGAGTTTTTACTAGCGTATTGGCTGTAATCAAATACTCTAAAACTAAAGAAAAAACCAATAGCGTTAATCCTAATTTCTTTGTTTTTGCTACGCCTATTTTCTTTGGGATGGTTTGTAAAGAAATAGCATCATATTGTACATCTCTTATATCAAAAGGCAATATTAAAACCACCACTATTAAAAACCTTTGCAACATTAGTAAAAGTATATTTAAAGTAATTTCTTTACCTGCATCTACCGCAGGAATTAATACTGTAAAACCTGCCCAAACAAAAGCTACAACTATAATTTTTAAATAACTTACCTCCCTTAAATTTTTATGAAATCCACTTAAAAAAGGAACTGCATATAATACCGTTAACAAACAGAAAGGAATGGTATAAAACAATGTTTTTAAAGGAATTTGATATGCAAAGTAACACAATACTAAAAAACAGAAGAATGAAAATACCTGTATATTCTTTAAGCTTTTGGTTAAACTCTTATGATGTAATTTTGCCACACCTGCATATTTTACAGAATTATACCCTGTAATAGTTCCCAAAAACATAAAATAATTTAAGTCGCTATTATAAGGCAGATCTAAATAAATTTCTGTGATTTTTAGCAGCGCATACACAGAAAATGCAACATGAATACTTGCATTTATATAAAAATCTAAAACCAATTTTAAGAATCTCATTCGGCAAAAATAGGTTTTATGTTCATAACATTCTTTTTTGGTTGATAATTCCCCCTTTTTTGGCAAAAAAATGGGCTAAATTATTTTATTATTTCCCTACTTTTGGTCTGCAAAATTTCGAATAAATACACACAACTAAGAACAATCGAAATCATATTAAAATAGCATTAACAAAACCCTATTAAATGAATACAAATTTGTTTCAAAACAGACATATTGGTCCTAACAAAGAGGAGCAAGAAAAAATGTTATCAACTATAAAAGCGGATAATTTAGATCAGTTAATTTACCAAACTGTTCCAGATGATATTCGTTTAAAAAATGAGTTAGATTTAGCACCAGCTAAGAGCGAATATGAGTATTTAGCGCACATCAAAGAATTATCAGAAAAAAATAAAGTTTTTAAAAGTTATATTGGTTTAGGATATCATGAGGCAATTGTGCCAAGTGTAATTCAGCGTAATATTTTAGAAAACCCGGGGTGGTATACAGCGTATACACCTTACCAAGCAGAAATTGCACAAGGTAGATTAGAAGCTTTGTTAAATTTTCAAACAATGGTTTGTGATTTAACAGGAATGGAATTGGCGAATGCTTCTTTATTAGATGAAAGTACTGCGGCTGCAGAAGCAATGGCACTTTTATTTGATGTTAGAGAAAGAGCACAAAAGAAAGCTGGTGTAAATAAGTTTTTTGTTTCTGAAGAAGTTTTACCTCAAACAATATCTGTTTTACAAACACGCGCTACTCCTATTGGAATTGAATTGGTAATTGGAAACCATGAGGAATTTGATTTTTCTGAAGAATTTTATGGAGCTATTTTACAATATCCAGGTAAACATGGTCAAGTTTATGATTATACTGCCTTTGTTGCAAAAGCGAATGAAAACAATATAAAAGTTGCTGTTGCTGCCGATATTTTATCATTGGTAAAATTAAAAGCACCTGCAGAATTTGGAGTTGATGTTGTTGTAGGAACTACACAACGTTTCGGAATTCCGTTAGGTTATGGAGGTCCTCATGCTGGTTATTTTGCTACAAAAGACAAATACAAAAGAAGTATTCCAGGGCGTATTATTGGTATTACCAAAGACATCAACGGAGAACGTGCTTTACGTATGGCATTGCAAACGCGTGAACAACATATTAAAAGGGAAAAAGCGACTTCTAACATTTGTACAGCACAAGTTTTATTAGCTGTTATGGCAGGTATGTATGCTGTTTACCATGGTAAAAGTGGTTTACAATTTATCGCAGACTCTGTACACAACAAAACTAAATTAGTTGCCAATTTTATAGAAAAAGCAGGTTTTAAGCAGTTAAACTCTTCTTATTTTGATACTTTATTGGTAGAAATAGATTGTATTAAATTAAAATCTGTTGCAGAGTCTTTTAAAGTGAACTTTAATTATGTTGATAAAAAACACATTTCTATCTCTATAAATGAAGCAACTACACAGAAAGATTTAATGAACTTGTTCACCATTTTTGGTCAACTTAAAAAGAAACCGATTGCATCGGAAACTGTAGATGATTTTCACCAAATCTTAACTAAAGAATCTTTTAGTGCAGATTTTGAAGTTATTACAGAAAACACCAAAAGAAGTACATCGTTTTTAGACAATGATGTATTTAACACGTATCAATCTGAAACAGACATGATGCGTTATATTAAAAAATTAGAGCGTAAAGATTTAGCGTTAAATCATTCTATGATTTCTTTAGGATCTTGTACAATGAAATTAAATGCAGCTTCTGAAATGTTGCCTTTAAGTAATCCGCAGTGGGGGAATATTCATCCTTTTGTACCATTAAATCAAGCTGAAGGATATCAACAAGTTTTAAAGAGATTAGAGCATCAATTAAATATTATTACTGGTTTTGCTGGTACTTCTTTACAACCAAATTCTGGTGCACAAGGTGAGTTTGCTGGTTTAATGACTATTAGAGCATATCACGAATCTAATAACGATTCTCACAGAAATATTTGTTTGATTCCTGCTTCTGCACATGGAACAAATCCTGCGTCAGCAGTTATGGCCGGTATGAAGGTTGTGGTTACTAAAACCGATGAAAAAGGAAATATTGATGTTGAAGATTTACGTGCAAAAGCAATTTTACACAAAGATAATTTAGCGGCTTTAATGGTAACCTATCCTTCGACACACGGAGTGTATGAAAAAGCAATTAAAGAAATTACACAAATTATTCATAATAACGGCGGACAAGTATACATGGACGGTGCAAATATGAACGCACAAGTTGGATTGACAAACCCTGCAACGATTGGTGCTGATGTTTGTCACTTAAACTTACACAAAACATTTGCCATTCCACATGGTGGTGGTGGTCCTGGAGTTGGTCCAATTTGTGTCGCTCCGCAATTAGTTCCGTTTTTACCTACAAATCCTGTAGTTGCTACCGGAGGAGAAAATGCAATTACTGCCATTTCTGCTGCTCCTTGGGGATCATCTTTAGTGTGTTTAATTTCTTACGGTTACATTACCATGTTAGGTGCAAAAGGATTAACGGATGCTACCAAAAATGCCATCTTAAATGCCAACTATATTAAAGAGCGTTTACACGGACATTACAACAGTTTATACACTGGGGAAATGAACAGAGCTGCGCACGAAATGATTATTGACTGTCGTGATTTTAAACAAAACGGAATTGAAGTGGTAGACATTGCAAAGCGTTTAATGGATTATGGTTTTCACGCACCAACGGTATCTTTTCCGGTTGCGGGAACTATGATGATTGAACCTACAGAGTCTGAATCTATGGCAGAATTAGATCGTTTTTGTGATGCAATGATTTCTATTCGTGAAGAAATTAAAAATGCAACAAAAGAGGATGACAACAATCCTTTAAAAAATGCACCTCACACGCAAGAAATGTTAACTGCAGATGAATGGACGTTACCTTATTCTAGAAAACAAGCGGCTTTTCCTTTAGAGTACATTGCTGAAAATAAATTTTGGCCAACCGTACGTAGAGTTGATGATGCTTTTGGAGACAGAAACTTAATTTGTTCTTGTAACCCAATTGAAGATTATATGTAGAACCCACAGTGTTCTTTTAGTATTTTAAAACCGTTTCTTTTTGAAGCGGTTTTTTTGTTTTTGATAATAACCTAGAAGTCTTTTATTTTATTTAATTCTATTATCAAACCCTAATACTTCGGAATAATAAAACGAATGTCATTCCGAAATGAGCTTTTTCAAGCGATTGAGGAATCTCATAAAACTCTAAAAAAGGCATTTAAAAAACCTATTCAAACTAAAAATGACGGATATCATAAAAAACTAAAAACAAACTATTTACCTTAAATTTAAAAGCATTATAAATTAACTTTAGTTACCTAAATTTAACTTATAAACAACATCATAAATTGTCTATTTTTCTTACTTTTAATATTAAAATCAAAAAAAATTATGGAACATATATACAGTAAATGGCATCACCCATACAAACCAGCAGCAAAATATAAAAAGAAAGTCGCTTATTTTAGTATGGAATTCGGTATCGATCAAGCTTTTAATATTTATTCTGGAGGACTGGGTTTTTTAGCAGGTTCTCACATGCGCTCTGGCTTTGAATTAAAACAAAATATGATTGGTATTGGTATGCTTTGGAAGTACGGTTACTACGACCAAGCAAGAAATGATGACCAAACATTAAAAACTGAATTCAATGAAAAACATTTCGATTTTTTAGAATATACAGGTATTGAAGTAACTATTAAACTTCATGACAATCCGAATGTAAAAGTAAGAGCCTATGTTCTAAAACCAGAAGTTTTCGGAACCGTACCTATGTATTTTTTAAGCACAGACGTAGAAGGAAACGACCACTTGACTAAAACTATTACCAACCACTTATATGATCAAAACCAAGTAACAAGAGTGTCTCAAAGTATTGTTTTAGGAATTGCCGGCGCTAAAGTAGTAGAAGCTTTAGGAGGCGCAGATACCTATCACTTAAATGAAGGACATGCCCTACCTGCATTTTATTATTTAAAAGATAAAGGCGTAACTAAAGAGCAAATGGTATTTACAACACATACTCCAGAAAAAGCAGGAAATGAAGAGCGAGATGCGCGTCATTTAAATAGATGTGGTTTCTTTGGCAGAACTTACTCGGAACAAGAACTGCAAACCGAAATGGTAAATGGTGGCATGATTAACTATACCATTG
Organism: Polaribacter sejongensis; assembly: GCF_038024065.1. NCBI lineage: Bacteria > Pseudomonadati > Bacteroidota > Flavobacteriia > Flavobacteriales > Flavobacteriaceae > Polaribacter > Polaribacter sejongensis. The sequence continues at coordinate 1,878,426 of NZ_CP150667.1, forward strand.
CTGCATTAAGAATGGCTAGAAAAGCAAACGGAGTTTCTAAACTTCATGCTATTGTTGCGAATGATATGTGGAAAGATTACCCAGGTATTTGCGAAATAATTCCGATTACAAACGCTCAGAATCAAAAATTTTGGCAAGATGAAACCATTAAAAAATCTTGGGAGAAAGGCAATGCAACTACTTATAATAAGAAAAAACTAGCATTAAAAAGCGAACTTTTTGAAGAAGTATATAAACAAACCGGAAAAAAACTAGACCCTAATGTATTAACCATTGTTTGGGCAAGACGTTTTGCGGGTTATAAAAGAGCCGATTTACTTCTACACGATTACGATCGTTTTAAAAAACTAATTTATAATGAAAAATATCCTGTACAAATTATTTGGGCAGGAAAACCATATCCGTTTGATTATGGCGCAATCGATACTTTCAACCATTTAGTACATCAATCTAAACAAGAACCAAATTTAGCCGTACTTATTGGTTATGAAATAGACTTGTCTAGAAAATTAAAATGCGGTTCTGATGTTTGGCTAAATACACCAAGAATTACACGTGAAGCTTCTGGAACAAGTGGTATGACAGCTGCTATGAATGGTTCTGTAAATGTTTCTACGGATGATGGCTGGATTCCTGAATTTAAAAAGGACGAAGAAAACTGCTTCGTATTACCTGCACTAGATTATAAGTTACCAACCTATGAGCAAGATAAATTAGATACCGATAACCTATATAACATACTAGAAAACAAAGCACTACCAACGTATTATGATACTCCTAAAAAATGGCAAAAAATAGTATTTAATGCAATGGACGATGTTATCCCTGAGTTTACAACTCAAAGAATGGCAGCTGATTATTACAAGAAATTGTTTTAAAAAAGGTATTAAAACAGTTAAAAACTAACCTTAACAACTAAATGTTAAGGTTAGTTTCTTTTAAATTCTATGTGTATTCCACACCTCAGAATACAACGTCTACTAAACACATTTCTTTTAGATTGGTTTCCATAATGTCCTTTTACAGCTATCTTTTTTTTAAAATAAAAAAAACTTTATAAAATAAAAAAGTAAATAAACAGTTGAGTAACTACCTTCTAAGTATCAAACTAAAAAGAGGGTTCATTTATTTCCAAAATGAAATAGATACAACGTTTAAAAATCATAGAATAACATTTACATTTGCCAATAAATCTATCGATTTTAAAGAATATTAATAAAAACTTCCCCCTCTATATTGCTATTTAAGAAAGTAACATTTCTTACATAACAATTTAAAACAATAAAAAAAGACATGAAGAAAAGAGCGAGTTTATTAATTATAATTTCACTATTTTTTATAAGTATGACATCTCAAGACACTAAACATATTAAAGCTTTTGTTTCTGGGCATAATAGCAATTACGATGTACAGCTAAAAATTAATGGAAAACCTGTAGGTAAAGGAGATCTTTCTGGTCTGAAAATTTTTAATGAAGAACACCCATTTAAAGATCAACTAAAAGACATGCCTCCTTTTGTTCAAGACCTAATAGCTTTTGTATTAAAAGAAGGCGAGAATACTATTGAAATAAAATTTAATAGAAGAACACAAAACTTCAATCCCCCTAGAAAGTTTAGTTTTGGTTTAAGAAGCTCAATAGAATATATTCCTTTTTATTATGTTTCTAGCGAAAAAGAATCTGGAACTATAACTTCAAAGTTCGACTTAAAGTTTAAAAAAGATAAATCAGAAAAAGAAAAAGTTACTTTAGGTAATAAAGATGCTGCTTTTATTTACTCTCAAAGAATGGATGTTTTTCAAGCAACTCTAAATGGTAAAAGCTTAATGTATTTTGGAGGTACAGGCGGACTTACAGACTTACACTTAATTAAAGGTACAAATACGTTAGAGATTAAATATGTACCCGGAAGCGAAGGTGAAATTAGTTACTATATTCAGACACCTAATTTTACTAAAAAAGTGATTAAAAAAATACCCAAAGATCAAGTTGATGAACTTCAAACTGACGTTTATGAATTAAAAGAATAGTTTGTAATAAACTATTCTTTTAATTTTTTAATATTAGCAATAATCTTTTTGGCATGAATTCTAGAGTTTTCTATAAACCACTTATGCGTGTCCATTCCACCACAAACAACTCCTGCTAAATAAACACCACTCACATTGGTTTCCATAGTTTCATCATTATAATTAGGAATTTTATTTTCATCATTAGAAAAAGTAATTCCTATTTTATTTAGAAGAACAAAGTTTGGTTTGTAACCTGTTAATGCTAAAACAAAATCGTTTTGTAACGTTTCTATTCTTTTTTCTGTTTGAATAATAACGGTTTCCTTTGTTATTTCTTTAACATTGGTATTATAATATACCTGTATACTTCCTTCTTCTATTCTGTTAATAATATCGGGTTTTACCCAATATTTTACACGATGCCCAACTTCAGAACCTCTAATAACCATAGTAACTTCTGCTCCTTTTCTATAACATTCTAAAGCAGCATCTACAGACGAATTACTCGCACCAATAACAACTACTTTTTGTCCGGAATAAAAATGTGGATCATTATAATAATGAGAAACTTTTGGTAAATCTTCTCCAGGAATTTCTAAGGTGTTCGGAAGATCATAAAAACCTGTTGCAATTACAATATTTGTAGATTTGTACGTGTTTTTCTCTGAAACAATAGTAAATTCATTTTCTACTTTAGAGATAGAAGTTACTTTTTCAAACAAATTAATATTTAATTTATTTGAAGATGCAATTCTTCTATAATACTCTAAAGCTTCACTCCTTCTTGGTTTATTTTCTTTACTAATAAACGGAATTTCATCTATCTCTAACTTTTCTGAAGAAGAGAAAAATTGCATATTCACCGGATAATTATATAAAGAATTTACAATAGGTCCTTTTTCTAAAATTACATAGCTCAACCCGTTTTTTTTAGCTTCTAATCCGCAAGCAATTCCAATAGGACCACCACCAATAATAACAATATCAAAATTTTTCATAAAATATACTCTTCTTATTTATTATAATAAATTGTTTCTAATCTAATTAGTTCCTATCTTTTTTAAATCTAAAATTCTTAATAATATCAACTTAAAAATAGATCATAACCTAAAGCCTGACCTGCAAAGCAACATCAAAATTACTAAAAAATAGACTACATAGAAAATCACAAATTACAGCAACCTGTTTTCCACTTTAAACAACACAAAAACCAGTATAATGTAAAATAAAAAACTCCAACAAATGAATGTTGGAGTTTTAAATATGTTGAAAATTCTAAAAGAATTACTCTTTTTTGAATTTTGCGTATTTCGTTTTAAATTTATCGATACGTCCTGCAGCATCAATAAGTTTAGATTTACCAGTGTAAAATGGGTGAGATGTTCTAGAGATCTCTAATTTTACTAAAGGATACTCAACACCATCAACTTCTAACGTTTCTTTAGTGTCTACTGTAGAACGTGTTAAAAATACATCTTCGTTAGACATGTCTTTAAAAGCTACCATTCTGTAATTTTCTGGATGAATTCCTTTTCTCATTTTATTATATTTTAATACTTTAATGTTATGTTTGCATGAGTGAAGTTGGTAAAGCTTACTCGATTCTCTAAATAGTTGTTGTTTACTATTTTGAGGATGCAAATTTAACTATATTTTTTAATTAACAAATAAATATTTTGTTTTTATTTGGTCTAACAATCACATTAGTTATTTTTACATCAGATTTCGTTGATGAATAGTGGTTTTTCAACACTTTTACAAAAGTTAAAAAGACTAAAAATAAATATAAATAATTACAAAAATGAAAAAGAATACCTTACTTGTTGCATTTTTTACATGTTTTCTGCTAATTACATCTTGTTCTGATGTCTATAAATTTAGTTTAGAACATAAAAAACAAGTCGCTCTAAATTCTAATATTGAAGTCACTTTAAAAGAGAAAGAAGAGAAAGCCATAAATAGTGTCCAGTTTTTCGTGAATGGAAATGAGGTTTCTTCAGATGGAAATGCAATTTCTATTAATACAACTGAATTAGGTGTTGGAAAACACCAAGTTTCTGCGCTAGTTTTTTATGCTGAAAAGACAAAAAAGGAAAATAGTTTTTTTGAAGTTTTAGCAAACAAAAAACCTGTTGTATATGACTATAAAATTATAAATGAATATCCGCATGATAAAACTGCCTACACACAAGGTTTAGAATATCATGATGGTTTTTTATATGAAACTACAGGTCAAAGAGGAAAATCTACACTTAGAAAAATTGAAATTGAAACAGGTAAAGTTTTACAAAAAATAGATTTAGATAAAAAGTATTTTGGTGAAGGAATGACCATTCTTAACAATAAGATTTACTGGTTAACTTGGCAAGGTAAAAAAGGTTTTGTGTACGATTTAGAGACTTTTAAGCAAGAAAAAGAATTTGCCTACAATAATAGTGCAGAAGGTTGGGGTTTTACACATAACGGAACTCAGTTGATAAAATCTGATGGTACAAACAGAATTTGGTTCTTAGACCCAGAGACTTTAAAAGAAGAAAAATCAATTCAAGTTTACACCAATAAATACGCGGTAGCGGACTTAAATGAATTAGAATTGATCAATGGAAAAATCTATGCAAATAAATATCAGCAAAATGCTATTGTTGTTATAGACCCAAAAACAGGAGTTGTAGAAGGTATTGCAAACTTAAAAGGCTTGCATGCAGAAATGGAAAAAACACAGAAATTGGTTCCTCATGACGAAGTTTTAAATGGTATTGCTTATGATAAAGAGAATAACCGTCTTTTTGTAACTGGTAAACACTGGGGAAAACTATTCGAAATTGAATTGATTAAAAAACAATAATTTTCATCATAAAAAGTTCTAACCATAATATACTTTAAGATTTAAAAATAAAAACAAGTTTTACCACATAAAAACATAAACAACATAATGCTATATACTATGTTTCTATGTGGTAATTTTTTATAAAATAACATGAGATACACTATATACTTCTTCTTAATTATTATTGTTGCTTCGGTAAGTTCTTGTAGAAAAGATTTTAACACAACACCAAGTTCTGGTGCATTAGAATTTTCTAAAGACACCGTTTTTCTAGATACCATATTTACAAATATTGGTTCTGCTACGTATAATTTAAAAGTATATAATAGAGGAAAAAATGCAATTACCATTCCTGAAATAAAATTAGAAAATGGTACCAATTCTAACTACAGATTAAATGTAGATGGAATTCCTGGAAAAGATTTTAAAAACATAGACATTCTTGCCAAAGACAGTATTTTTATCTTTGTAGAAACTACTATAAATGCGAGTAACGAAGTTAATCCGTTATACACAGACAGAATTTTATTCGATTCTGGTAGTTTTCAGCAAGATGTAGATTTAGTTACTTTGGTACAAGATGCTAATTTTATCTTCCCTGGAAAAGATGCTATTTCCATGAAAATTGACAGCTTAACTTTAAACGGAGAACCAACTACCTTAAAAGGGCGTTTTTTAACGGATTCAGAATTAACCATTACCAATGTAAAACCCACTGTTATTTATGGCTTTGCAGCTGTACCAGCAAATAAAACATTAACCATAGAAGCCGGAGCAAAAGTTTATTTCCATGATAATTCTGGTTTAATTGTAGATAACAAAGCTACTTTAAAAGTAAACGGAACACTTTCTGAAAAAGTGATTTTTGAAGGCGATCGATTAGAATATTCTTTTAGCGAAACTGCCGGACAATGGGGAACTATTTGGATGCGAGCAGGAAGCAAAGACAATGAAATGAACCACACCATTATTAAAAACGGAGTTATTGGAATCTTGGTTGATAGCATTGGCTCTCCTACTACTCCAACTTTAAAATTACAAAACACAGAAATCTATAACCATTCTAGCTATGGAATATTAGGAAGAGAAACAAATATTGAAGGTAATAATGTAGTAATTGGTTCTGCTGGACAGGTTTCTTTGGCAGCAACTATTGGAGGTACGTATAATTTTACACATTCTACTTTTGCTAACTTTTGGAACAATGGTTTACGTCAACTGCCTGCTGTTTTGGTGAACAACTTTTTTGTGTATTCTGATGCAACAGGACAAGAAATTATTGAGACTAGAAATTTACATGCTGCTAATTTTACCAATTGCATTTTTGATGGAAATAACAACATAGAGTTTATCTTAGATAAAGTTGATGGAGGCGGAATATTTAACTACAACGTTAGTAATTCCATGATTAAATTCACAGATAGTAACGACTCTTTTAAAGACAACACCGAACTAGATTTTACAAGTACTTTTTACCAAGACAACATAATAAATGGAAATGCTCATTTTAGAAATACTCAAAACAGTGATTTTATAATTGGAGAGGATTCTGATGCCATAAATAAAGCAAAAACAACTGCTTTTTCTACGGATATTTTAGGCGTTGATAGAACTACAAATCCGGATATTGGTGCTTACCAACATATCACTTTTGAAACGGAAGAGTAGTTTTTCTATCAAATGAAATCAACCTTAATTGAAGTATAGTATCCTCTATAAGATATTGAATTGTAAGGCTCCGCCTTTTCAAGAGTCACTCAAATCTTATATTCTAAGCGTTACTAACCCTTCTAATTTTTAAAAACACAGATAAACCTCAAAGGTTTTAAAACCTTTGAGGTTTAAATTTATGAAAAATTGAGTAAATTGCTCGTTCAAATTTTTTATTGAAATGAAAAACATTGTAATTACAGGTACTAGTAGAGGAATTGGTTTTGAACTCGCTAAACAGTTTGCAGAAAGCGGACATCAAGTATTAGCCTTATCTAGAAACACAAAACCACTATCTGAGTTTAATCATAAAAACATTACTTTAATTTCTGTTGATTTATCTGTAAATTCAGATTTAGAAAAAGTAACCGATTATGTTAAAAATAATTGGCAACAAGTTGATATTTTAATCAATAATGCTGGTAAATTAATAAACAAACCATTCACCGATTTATCTTCGGATGATTTTTTAGAAGTCTACAAAGTAAATGTTTTTGCCGTTGCCGAAATTACAAAATTAATGATTCCGTTTATGCAAAAAGGAAGTCATGTAGTTACAATTAGTTCTATGGGCGGAATTCAAGGAAGCATGAAATTCCCTGGATTAGCAGCATATTCATCCGCCAAAGGCGCCGTAATTACCTTGTCAGAATTATTAGCAGAAGAATATAAAGAACAACAAATTGCTTTTAATGTTTTGGCTTTAGGAGCTGTGCAAACAGAAATGTTAGAAGAAGCTTTCCCAGGATACGAAGCACCTACCTCTGCCACAGAAATGGCGAATTATATTTTTGATTTCTCTTTAACAGGAAATAAATTTTATAACGGAAAAGTATTACAAGTATCCTCTTCAACTCCGTAAGCAATAAGCATTCAAAAAAATTAAAAATTGAATTCAAGTTACAAAGATTTCGTTCCTTCAAAAGCAATTCCGTTTATAGAGTTTCTTATAAACGAGCATTCTTTTACGCTAAAAATTGTTAACCAGAGAGAAACAAAACATGGTGATTTTAGACAATTACCCGACGGAAGATTTCAAATTACCGTAAATAATAACCTTAATAAATATCAGTTTTTACTTACGCTAGTTCATGAAATTGCACATCATGTTACGCATCAAAAATTTGGACGCGTGCAGCCTCATGGCAAAGAGTGGAAAATGGTTTTTCAGCATTTAATGTTGCCTTTTTTACGGCCAGAAATTTATCCCATGGAAATGTTGCCTTTTTTAGCAAGGTATTTTAAAAACCCTAAAGCAAGTACAGATACTGATGCAGATTTATCATTAGCTTTAAGAGGTAATGTAGCAGAAACGGGCAAACATTTTATTTTTGACATCCCTTTTGGCAGTTTATTTGTATTTAAAAACACCATCTACAAAAGAGGAAACAAACGTAGAACCCGATATGAATGCATGAATATGAGCAATAAAAAAGTATATCTATTCAACCAAAATGTAGAAATTGAATTCTACAAAAATGGTTAGAATTTATTTACCTTAATAACATCAATTATAGAGTAATTCGTTTAACAAATGAGATTATCTAACAAGTGATTTTTTTGTCAATCTGAATTTATTTCAGATTCTTATGAATATAGATACGTTAAGATACTGAAACAAGTTCAGTATGACAATATTCAAAACTTTTAGAAAACTCCTTAAAACTTACTTATCTCTTTTAATAAACAATGTATCTAAGTTCATTTCTTTTTGCAACCAAGTACGTAATTTCTTTTCTTTTACACGAATAATAGTATCAGACACTTTTAAATTCCATTTAACCGTTGCTGTAGGAATGGTATCTATATTTATAAAATCTTTAGAAAATAAAACTTTTGAAAACCCTATTTCTTCTATTTCACTATATAGAATTTTTGCCTCTTTAGAAATTCTACTAAAAGCAATTGCTTTTTTATCATTTTGAAGAGCATCATCTTCAATTCTTATATTTAAACCAGAAATAATACCTTCTAACTCAGTAATCTTATCTTCAAGTTCTTGTATTCGCTTTTTACTTTCATTCAACTCTTCTCTTTTCTCGGTATACGCTGTAGTAATTAATTCGAAACTCTTAGTATCACTTCCTTTAATATTAATTTTCACTTCTTTTAAGCGATCATATCTAGGGTCATTAATCAAACTGCTTTCTAACATGTTTTTCTCTACAGCAGTTACTTCGTTAAAGAAATTCAGCTTTAAAACCTTAGTATCAAAATCGTAATCTTCATCAATTAATTGATAGTTATCAATAGTCATAACCTCATTTTTAACAAACGTTTTTAACTGTGCATTTACCCTACTCTCTTCTAAAGCATGTAAAAAAGTATAAACAGCAGGAATCATAACAGCAATACCTACTACCGTTGCAATAGTAGCATATCGTTTTCTTCGTGCAGCATTCGCATATTTATGCATTGGAAAACTTAACAGTTTTAATACAATAAATGTTGCCAAAGCAATAAAAATAGTATTAATTGTAAACAAATACATGGCTCCTAAAGCATAGGTAAAACCAACAGTATCCCCAGAAAAACCTTTTGCTAAACCAAACCCTGCAGTACACAAGGGCGGCATTAATGCAGTAGCAATAGCAACTCCAAAAATAACAGAAGCTACCGTTCCCTTTTTTGTTCTTGCAACCATTAAAGCCAAACCACCAAAAAAGGCAATTAATACATCTCTAATATCTGGTCTTGTTCTCCCTAACAATTCGGATGTATCTTCACTTAACGGAAAGAAATAGAAAAAAACAAATGACGCAAGTAAACTTAAAGTAATCATTGTTGCCAAACTGACTAATGATTTTTTAAACACTTCAATATCATTAATTGCAAAAGCACTTCCTATTCCCAAAATAGGTCCCATTAAGGGCGATATTAACATGGCACCAATAACAACTGCAGTAGAATTAGCATTTAACCCTATAGAAGCCACAAAGACAGCAAAAATAAGAATCCAAGCAGTTGCACCTTTAAAAGGTATATCTGCTTTAATAGCCTCCATGGTAGCTTCATGATCCGTATCGTGTCTAAAGTCTAAAAGTTCGGTTAAATATTTTCTGATACTAAAGAGTAAACCTCTAGCCTCATCTTTCATTCCTTGCTTAGATTGATCTACCTTTTCCTCAGCTCCCTTATTTTCTTCCATCAAATTTAAGTTTCAATTATTCTGGGAAAGATACAAAAATTTAAAATTGACAATAAAACTGATTATAATAATTTTTTGCATAAAAAAAGCTTCACATTTCTGTGAAGCTTTTAATCTAATGTGACCGGGCTGGGGCTCGAACCCAGGACCCTCTCCTTAAAAGGGAGATGCTCTACCAACTGAGCTACCAGGTCATTTATTTTTATCTTAATGACTAAAAAGATATTTTTACTAATTAGAGAAACGACTTTCTCTTTTCAATTACTTAATTAAAAAACTTCACATTTCTATGAAGTTTTCTAAGTTTTTGTGACCGGGCTGGGGCTCGAACCCAGGACCCTCTCCTTAAAAGGGAGATGCTCTACCAACTGAGCTACCAGGTCAATATATTTGCTTTTAAGCGGCTGCAAATATATACTTTATATTAGAAAAAACAAATCTATTTATATTTTTTTTCATTTAAATATGCTTCTCTTACTTTTTTAAATAAATTAGAAGAATACACAAAGTCTACAACTGCCTCATTGTCAGTTTTAAATATATCTTCACTGGTACCTTCCCAAGCTTTTTGACCTTCCTTTAAAAAAATTATTTTTTCGCCAATCTCCATCACAGAATTCATGTCATGTGTATTAATTACGGTTGTAATTTTATATTCATCCGTAATTTCTTGAATTAAATTATCTATTACAATTGCAGTTCTTGGATCTAAACCAGAGTTTGGTTCATCACAAAAAAGGTATTTAGGGTTCATAACAATTGCTCTGGCAATGGCAACTCGTTTCTGCATTCCTCCAGAAAGCTCTGCTGGTAATTTTTTATTAGAGTTTTCTAAATTAACTCTATTTAAAACAAAGTTTACGCGCTCTAGCATTTCTGCGTGAGATTTATCTGTAAACATTTTTAACGGAAACATTACATTATCTTCTACCGTTTGAGAATCGAACAAGGCACTTCCTTGAAAAACCATACCAATTTCTTGCCTCCATTGCTGTTTTTCATTTTCAGTAAATTTTGTATTTATCCTACCATCAAAAGAAATAGAACCTTTTTCTGGCGTGTGCAAACCTATTAAAGATTTTATAAATACTGTTTTTCCAGAACCACTTTGACCAATTATTAAGCTGGTTTCACCAGGTAGAAAAGTAGCTGTTATACCTTTTAATACTTTTACATCTCCAAAACCTTTATGTAAATTATCTACTTCAATCATATTTTAGGTTAAAAGCATTTGAGTTAAAAAATAGTTTGCTATTACAATTAAAATAGTTGTCCAAACTACGGCTTGCGTACTTGCTTTACCAACCGCTATAGACCCTCCTTTTACATAATAACCATGATAAGAAGGTACTGTAGAGATTAGAAATGCAAAAATTAAGGTTTTAATAATTGCGTACGATAATAAAAAAGGATCAAAATCTGTTTGAATACCTTCTATATAATTTGCTCCAGAAAAAAGACCAGATAAAACACCTGTAACCCATCCTCCTAAAATCCCTAAGAACATACCTAATGAGATTAAAAAAGGATAAAAGAAAACTGTTGCAATCACTTTAGGCAATACTAAATGACTTAAAGCATTTATACCCATTACCTCTAAAGCATCAATTTGTTCTGTAACTCGCATAGTACCGATACTAGAAGTTATATAAGAACCTACCTTACCTGCTAAAATAATGGAACAAAAAGTAGGAGCAAATTCTAAAATAATAGAACGCTTAGCTGCAAAACCTATTAAAGATTTTGGAATAAAAGGATTGTCTAAATTTAAAGCCGTTTGCAACGCAATTACACCTCCAATAAAAAAGGAAATAAACATAATAATCCCTAAAGATTTTAAACCTAATTCATCAATCTCTTTTATCAAAGCTTCGTAAAAAACTTTTCCTTTTTGCGGTTTTTTAAAAACACGCCCTAACATCATAAAATATTTACCAACATGTTCTAGGTAACCCATTCATTTTAATTTTATGCTAAAGTATTAAATTATCATTAATAGTGCGTTAAATTGACCAAATCAAAACAAAAAATAATTACTTTTGACTCATAATTTATATATGTACTTATGAAATTCAAATTACTTTTCAGCTTCATCTGCCTATTTATTTGTTTAGGAAACAACAAACTAACATCACAAAATAAAAAACCAAAATTGGTGGTTGGTATTGTTATTGACCAAATGAGATATGATTATTTAACAAGGTATTCCGATAGATATGGAAAAGATGGATTTAATAGAATTTTACAAGAAGGTTTTTCTTTAGAAAACGCTCATTATAATTACATACCAACCTATACAGCTGTTGGACACACCTCTATTTATACAGGAACAACCCCAAGTGAACACGGAATTATCTCTAACAATTGGTACGACAAATATCAAAAAGAATCTATTTACTGCGTAGATGACAACAATTACAAAACTGTTGGAAACGAGGGTAAATATGGACAAAAATCTCCAAAAAGACTTTTTACATCAACCATAACAGATCAATTACATTTGGCTCAAAATATGTTTGGTAAAACTATTGGTGTTTCTATAAAAGATAGATCTGCAATTTTACCTGCTGGCCATTCTGCAAATGCAGCTTATTGGTATGATGGTGGTAATTTTAATACTTGGATTACAAGTACATATTATATGAATGAATTGCCTAAATGGGTAAAAGATTTTAATGGAAATAACAACGCAGATACATACCTAAACACACCTTGGGAAACACTTTACGATATAGAAACATACACAAACAGTAGAGTTGACGATAATATTTATGAAGGTAAATTAAAAGGACAGGAAGCACCAACTTTTCCGAAAGACTTAAAAGCATTGCGTTCTAAAAATGGTAATTTCGATTTGATAAAAACAGTACCGGCAGGAAATACTTATACAACAGATTTTGCAAAAGCTGCTATTATAGGTGAAAACTTAGGTAAAGGTGAACATACAGATTTTTTAGCGGTTAGTTATTCTTCTACAGATTATATTGGTCATAAATACGGAGTTGCTGCCATAGAAACAGAAGACACCTATTTACGATTAGACAAAGATTTGGCTAATTTATTTCAATTTTTAGACCAACAAGTTGGAAAAGATAATTACACCTTATTTTTAACTGCAGATCATGCAGCAGTGCATGTACCAGCTTATTTACAATCTTTAAAAATACCTGCTCACTATTTAAAGATGACAAAATTTAAAGAGTTTATTTTAGAAACCACTAAAAAATATTTCAATTCTGTAGATTTAATTGAAAACGTTTCTAATTATCAAATATTCTTAGATAAAGATAAAGTAGAATCTTTAGGTTTAGAAGTAAATAACGTTGCTCAAAAATTAGCTGATGAAGTAATTAACTTTGATGGTATTTATAAAGCAGTAACCGCAAGAACTTTGCAAACCACACATTTCTCTTCTGGAATATTAAATTCACTGCAAAACGGGTATAATCAAAAATTATCTGGTGATGTTTTAATGATTCCTAATCCGGCTACTTTAACTGGTGGAAGAACAGGAACAAGCCATGGTTCTGGATATTCTTATGACACACATGTACCAATTATTTTTTATGGAAACGGAATAAAACAAGGTTCATCATCAAAAAGATACAACATTACAGATATTGCGCCAACTATTGCGAATCTTTTAAATATAGAGTCGCCAAACGGAACAAACGGAGTTGTAGTTGATGAAGTTTTGGAAAAATAAAATAAGTTCTATATTATAATTATTTCTAACAGGAATAAGATATTAAAAAGCCCCAAGACTTAGTTTTGGGGTTTCTTTTTGATTAAAAATTTGAATACAGAACCATCTTGATGTCTTTTTATCGCTTTCCTAGAAAGTAGAATTCCAATTCCTAAAGAAATAAATGCACCTATAGAAATTCCTGGAATAAAGTTGATGAACAGAAAAAAATCATATGCTCCATGAAACAGCGTTGCGAAAAACAAACCTGTTAAGTTTAAAACTATTCTATTTTTAGAAAACTTTGCTTTTCCCATAAAATAGCCCATTAAAATGGCAAATGTAGCATGTGCCGGAACCGCAGTAAATGCTCTTAATATTCCAGTAGACACTCCGTGTTGAAAAACATACAATACATTTTCTAAAGTAGCAAAGCCCATAGAAACCATTACCGCATAGACAATACCATCAAAAGGCTCGTTGTATTCTTTATTTCTCTGTGCATAATATTTTACAATTACATATTTAGAAAACTCTTCTACCAAGGCAACTACTATAAATGCCTTTACAAATTGTTGAAATATATTAGCGACATTAGTAACAGGCAGAAATCTATCTGCAAAACCACCAAGAATTACAGTAATTAACACACTTGCCGTTGCACCTAAAAGAAAGTTTTTAAATAAAAAAGGAATAGGCTCTTTTTCAAACTTATCTTTAAAATAAATATATAGTATAATAATGGTTGCAGGAGCAATAGCAAGAAGAAGTAAATGCATGGAGAAATTTAAAGAGTTTGTTTTTTATAAAATGAAACAAACGCAAAGTTTTGAAAAGAAGATTTTATAATTCCTTTACCAACCTTGCGTTTGCCTAGTATTTTTGTACTTAATTATTTGCTAACTTTATTTTTTAGGCAAGAAAACTTCTGCCATCATACAGCGCGCACTACCTCCTCCACAAAACTCAATAGTATCTAAAGGACTAGAAATAATTTTACAATGATTGTTGATTTGTGATTTTTGAGATTGAGTTAAACTATTAAAAGCAGCTTGACTCATTACTAAAAAACGCTCATCATCTTTACCTCTAACTTCTAACATATTTCCGGCAAAGTTAGTAACCTGTTTTTCTGTAATATCAATTACTTTTTTACCATCTTCTTTTAAATGTTTCAAAACATTTTTACGCTCAGATTTATCATCAATAGAAGCCAAACAGATAATCGCCAAAGTTTCTCCAACACACATCATCACATTCGTATGATAAATTGCAGCTCTTTTACCATCTACTGTTTGATTTGCTGTAAAAACAACTGGTGTATATTCAAAATCTTCACAGAACTCTATAAATAACTCTTCATCTGCTCTCGGCGAAAGCGCACAATATGCCTTGTTATTCCCTCTATCTAAACATATACTACCCGTTCCTTCTAAAAAAACTCCTTCATCTTCAGCAGAAGTATAATCTACAATATTCTCTATTAAAAAGCCTTCTTTTTCTATCTGTTCTAAAACATCCTCACGTCTTTCTAAGCGCCTATTTTCTGCAAACATTGGGTAAATAGCAACGGTACCATCTTCATGAAAAGATATCCAATTATTTGGAAAAACAGCATCTGGTGTATCCGCTTCCTTTGTATCAGAAACAACAATTACATCAATACCAAAACCACGTAATTTCTCTACAAAAGCATCAAATTCGTCCTGCGCTTTTGTATTAATGGTAGCTGGCAATGCATTATCAATATTATGTTGATAGTAATTATTTACAGCAGTTTGCTCATTCATCCTAAAACTAACAGGACGAATCATTAAAATTGTATTTGTAGTTTGCTTCATTTAATTCATTTATTAGGCACAAAATTAGCCTTTTTTTTAATCACTATAGGTTTCAATGATTTTATTTTCTGATATAAAACCATTCTAAAAGTTTACTATTGTCTTTTTGTTTATTTTTACCTCATGAAAAAAATACTTCCCTTTTTTATATTCTTTATTTCTCTTTTCTCTTTCGGACAAACTCTTCCAGAAGGTTTTGTTTATTTATCTGATGTTGATAAAACGATTCAAAAAGAATTGCGCTACTTAGGAAATAATAATTTTATAGGGAAAACAATTGATGGCTATCATAAAAACTGTATTATAGTTACTAAAGCTTCTGCTGATGCTTTAACGAAAGTACAAAAGAGCCTCCAAAAAGAAGGGTACAGTCTTAAAATATTTGACGCATACAGACCACAACAAGCAGTAAACCACTTTGTACGATGGGCAAAGGTTTTAGAAGATACGTTAATGAAAAAAGCGTATTACCCAGATGTACCAAAATCAGAATTATTTAAAAGAGGATACATTGCCTCTAGATCTGGACACTCAAGAGGAAGTACTGTAGACTTAACAATTGTAGCTATTAAAACAGGTAAAGAATTAGATATGGGTAGTTCTTATGATTTTTTCGGAATAACATCTCATTACCTGCCTAAGAATATCAGTATAGAACAACAAAAAAATAGGTTATTACTCCGTAATATAATGATTAAAAACAACTTTAGACCTTATAAAAACGAATGGTGGCATTTTACTTTAAGATACGAACCCTTTCCAAAAACATACTTTAATTTCCCAATAGAATAAGAAGTTTTAACAAAAAAGAAACATTCTCACTCAAAATCGGCATTATATTTGCTTAAATGATTGAAAGTAATATATAAATGAAAACAAACATCAACTTACTTCTTTTTTTCACTATTTCATTATTCTCTGTTTTACAACTATCTGCACAGTTAGATTCTAATTCAGGAAGCAAAGAAAAAGGCAAAATTAAGGGCGTAGTTTTAAATAATTCTAAAGAGGTAACAAAACCAAAAGCATTAGAATTAGATGGGAATGATGGCTTTAAAAATGCTTTTGATAAAGAAAATGATAAATTAAAAAAACAAAAGGAAGAAAATGACCTTAATAATAAAGGCATTATAACACAAGAAAAGCAAAGAGAAGAGCGTTTTTTAAAAGCATTTAAAAAAGTA
Organism: Polaribacter sejongensis; assembly: GCF_038024065.1. Classification (NCBI taxonomy): domain Bacteria; kingdom Pseudomonadati; phylum Bacteroidota; class Flavobacteriia; order Flavobacteriales; family Flavobacteriaceae; genus Polaribacter; species Polaribacter sejongensis. The sequence goes on from NZ_CP150667.1 coordinate 1,894,834, forward strand.
AACGGACAATATATTTATCCCGTAATAGACCAAGATCTAGGTAGTTTTAGAACAGATTCTAAAAGTGTTAATATTATTTGTAGAGATTTCCAATATCCTGACGGAGATATGGTTACCATATTTGTAAATGACATACCCGTTGTGCATAACATTACATTAAAACGAAGCTATCAAAAGTTTAATATCCCTTTAGAAATAGGTATTAATAAAATTGCTTTTAAAGCGCTAAATCAAGGTACATCTGGACCAAATACAGCCGCTTTTAAGGTATATAATGATGAAGGTACACTGCTCTCTTCTAATGAATGGAACTTGGCAACTGGCGCTAAAGCCACGATAGTAATAGCTAAAGACAAATAATACTCTTAAAATATTTTGTTTTATTTTAAACTAATCTAGTTTTTTTATTCTATCAAAAACAGTTATTTTTGTGACTGGTTATTAAAAGAGTAAATTTTAATAGTCTTAAAACAAACAATATCACTAAAAATGAAAGAAATCACCAAACAAACCTATTTAGATTGGTACAAAGACATGCTTTTTTGGCGTAAGTTCGAAGACAAACTTGCTTCTGTTTACATTCAACAAAAAGTTAGAGGTTTCTTGCACTTATATAATGGGCAAGAGGCAATTTTAGCGGGTGCATTACATGCAATGGACTTATCTAAAGACAAAATGATTACGGCTTATAGAAATCACGTACAACCGATTGGTATGGGAGAAGATCCTAAACGTGTAATGGCAGAATTATATGGAAAGGTAACCGGAACGTCTAAAGGAATGGGTGGTTCTATGCATATTTTTTCAAAAGAATTCCGTTTTTATGGTGGTCATGGTATCGTTGGAGGTCAGATTCCTTTAGGTGCAGGTCTTGCTTTTGGTGATAAATATAATAATACTGGTGGTGTTACATTAACCTGTTTTGGAGATGGTGCTGCAAGACAAGGTTCATTACATGAAGCTTTTAATTTAGCTATGTTATGGAAATTACCTGTAATTTTTATTTGTGAAAACAATGGGTATGCAATGGGTACTTCTGTAGAAAGAACTGCAAACCATACAGATATTTGGAAACTTGGTTTAGGATACGAAATGCCTTGTGGACCAGTAGATGCAATGAACCCTATTAAAGTTGCAGAAGCTATAGACGAAGCTTTAGATAGAGCTAGACGTGGTGATGGACCAACTTTCTTAGAAATGAAAACATATAGATATAGAGGTCACTCTATGTCTGATGCACAACACTATAGAACTAAAGACGAAGTAGAAGAATACAAAAAAATAGATCCTATTACACAAGTAAAAGATGTTATTTTAGAAAAAGGGTATGCTACTGCAGAGGAATTAGCTGTTGTTGATAAAGAGGTAAAAGTGAAGGTTAAAGAATGTGAGCAATTCGCAGAAGATTCTCCTTATCCAGAACCTCAACAGATGTACGATATGGTTTATGAACAAGAAGATTATCCTTTTATAAGTTAAGATATGGCTACAATAATAAATATGCCCAGACTAAGTGACACCATGGAAGAAGGTGTTGTGGCAAAATGGTTAAAAAATGTTGGAGATAAAATTGAGGAAGGTGATATTTTAGCCGAAATCGAAACCGACAAAGCAACAATGGAATTTGAGTCTTTCTACGAAGGAACTCTTTTATATATTGGTATTCAAGAAGGAGAAACTTCTCCTGTTGATGTTTTATTAGCTGTTATTGGTGAAGAGGGTGAAGATATTTCTGCAATTATAAACGGTGATGAAGCAGAACCTGCAAAGGAAGAAGCCACTACTGAAGAAGTAAAAGAAGAAACTACTACAGAAACAAGTGCTACTGAATCTGCTGCAATTCCAGAAGGAGTGCAAGTAATTACAATGCCTCGTTTAAGTGATACAATGACTGATGGTACTGTGGCAACATGGTTAAAAACAGTTGGTGATGAAGTTTCTGAAGGTGATATGCTTGCCGAAATTGAAACAGATAAAGCAACAATGGAATTTGAGTGTTTCTATGAAGGAACAATCTTATACATTGGTGTACAAGAAGGAGAAACAGCTCCTGTAGATAGTTTATTAACTATTATTGGCCCTGCCGGAACAGATGTTTCTGCAATTGTTGCTAATGGTGGTGCTACTTCTGCTCCTGCTGAAGAAAAACCAGCTACTGCTAAAGCTCCTGAAAAAACTGAAGCTGCTGCTACAAAACCAGCTGCTAAAGTAGAAGAAACTAAAACTGTTTCTACTTCAAACACTTCTAACGGACGTATTTTTGCATCTCCTTTAGCTAAGAAAATTGCTTCTGATAAAGGAATTAATTTAGCAGATGTTAGTGGTTCTGGTGAAAACGGAAGAATCATTAAAAAAGATGTAGAAAACTATACTCCTGCTGCTAAAGTTGAAGCTGCTCCTGCCACTGCAAGTGTTGCTGCTGCTGGTGTAGAAAACTCAGAAGAAGTTAAAAATTCTCAAATGCGTAAAGCAATTGCTAAGTCTTTAGGTAACTCTAAATTCTCTGCTCCTGATTTCAGTTTAAATATTGAAGTTGATATGGACAATGCAATGGCATCTAGAAAAATAATAAATGCAATTCCAGACACTAAAGTATCTTTTAACGATATGGTAGTTAAGGCATGTGCAATGGCATTAAAAAAACATCCACAAGTAAACACTTCTTGGTCTGAGGCAAATACAATTTACCACAGTCATATTCATGTAGGTGTTGCTGTAGCTGTAGATGATGGTTTATTAGTACCTGTAATTAAACATACAGACGGATTGAGTTTAACTCAAATTGGTGCTGGTGTTAGAGATTTAGCAGGAAAAGCTAGAAATAAAAAATTAACTCCAGCAGAAATGCAAGGAAGTACTTTTACAGTTTCTAACTTAGGTATGTTTGGTATTGGTAGTTTTAACTCTATTATCAACCAACCTAACTCAGCAATTTTATCTGTTGGTGCAATTGTACAAAAACCAGTTGTAAAAGACGGACAAATAGTTGTAGGTAATACAATGAATTTGACTTTAACATCAGATCACAGAACTGTAGATGGTGCTGTTGGAGCTCAATTTTTACAAACATTAAAAACATTTATTGAAAACCCGGTTACAATGTTAGCTTAAGGTTTACCTTAAATTTTATAATAAAAACCATTTCAATATTTTTTGAAATGGTTTTTAGTTTTTATAACAATAACAATTATGACAAAAAAAACTACATTATTATTAGTATTCGTATTTGCTTTATTTAACAGCTCCTTTAGTCAGGAAAAAATAAAGGGAAATAGATTAATATCAAAGATAAAAACAGATCTAGCGCCTTTTCATAGTGTGGTTATAAATAATGATTTTAAAGTGGAACTGGCAGTCTCAAATATCTCTTCATCAATAGAGATAGAAACCGATAAAAACCTACACGAGCATATCATTTTTAACGTTACAGATTCTGTTTTAACAATAGCTACTGACAAAAAATTAAAAGCAAAAAAGTTAAATATTTCAGTAAATTATAAAAATGAATTAAAGGAAATAACTTTAAATGATGATGCAGAAATAGAATCTTTAGGTACCATAAAAACATCTTCTATGTTGCTTAAAATAAACGATTATGGAATAGCTGATTTAAAGATAAAATCTGATATTTTTAAGCTCTTTAATAATAATAAATCTCGAATACAATTTAGGTCTAAAAGTAAGTTAGATATAGAAAGTAAAGATGTAGATCTAGATTTAAGTGAATCTTGCAAAGTAGACATGGTTCTTAAAGCAGAAAACTTACACACAAGAATGATTGGTAATTCTGGTTTAAATATTGAAGGAACTGCTAATTTATTTAATGCTATTACATTAGAAAATTCAGCGTTAAATGGAGAAAAATTAAATGTTACTACTTGTACAAGTATTATAAAAGATTCGGCTGCAATTACTGTAAATGCATCAGAAAGTATTACTATAGAAGCATCAGATAAAAGTAAAACAGAAGTATATGGAGAAGCTAAAATTATTTTAACTCAATTTTCTGAGAGCTCTAAACTCTTTAAAAAAGAATTATAATACTTTAATAAAATAAAAATCAAGAAAAAAGCTCGCAATTTGTGAGCTATTTTTATATATTTATTTCTGATGAAAGACTTAGAACAAAAACTAAAAAACCCTGTCTGGTATTCATTAAATGAAACCCACAATACCTCTTTAATAAAGTATGATGGCGTACAATTTTATCAGCCAAATACCTGTTCTTTTGGCTCTTTTTTTGACTCCGGAAAAACAGCAGATGCATTAACAACCCATTCTAAAATTACAGAAAAATTCTTTTTAGTTTCAGAAAAAGACACTCCTACAATAGATGACAAGTATGTAGTTCTTGAGAAAAAAATAAACGGATGCCAGATGGTATTAAAGAACTTGGTAGCTGTAGAAATTACAGAAGATATTGTTTTACTAACACAAGAACACATAGATGAAGTATATGATTTAATTTGGTTAGTAATGCCTGGTTTTTATCAAAAGAAAGGTTTTGAAATGGGGAAATTCTTTGGTATTTTTAAAGAAAATAAACTAGTTGCTATTACAGGACAGCGAATGCAAACTGATGATTTTATTGAAATCAGTTCTGTAGTTACGCATCCAGATTACACTAGAAGAGGATATGCGAAACAACTAATCTGTCATACAACAAAAGAAATTTTAAAAGAAAAAAAACTTCCTATATTGCATACCAATAAAGGAAATACTGCAATTCCACTATATGAGAAGTTAGGTTTTAAATTAAGTAGAGATATGAATTGGTGGTTATTCCGCAGAAAATAATACACCTAATAATTTAACAACATGCCAAAAAAAGGGAAAGGAAAAGCTAAAAATTCCGTTAATAAAGCAAAACACACTAAATTAATGAATCAGAAAATTAATAAGGTGAAATTAGAAAAACAGTTAAATAAAGAACGTTTAAAAGCTATCATTAAAAAAGTGAATGATGCCAAAAAGGATGAAGAATAAAGTAAAATACTTTTTAGGAGCCATAATTTCTGTTCCCTTGCTACCTTTTTTATATTTCCAAGGAAAAAACATTAGAAAAAAGGTCCCAAAACTTCCAGAAGCAAAAGAACCTAAAGGTTTTATAAATGGTCATTTTAATAAAACTCTAAATATACTTTCTATTGGAGAAAGCACTATTGCAGGAGTTGGTGTAGACTATCATAAAAATGGTTTTACAGGTTCGTTATCAAATACACTTTCTATAAATTTAAAAAGGAATATAAATTGGCGCGTATATGCTAGAAGTGGTTATACAGTTGACCAAGTTTGCAAAAAAATTATTCCTAAAATTGAAGAAACATCTACAGATATTATTGTTATAGGAATGGGAGGTAATGATGCTTTTACTTTAAATTCTCCAAAAAAATGGGCTAATTCAATAGAAAACCTCATCAATTTATTACAAAATAGATTTCCAGGTACTCCTCTATTCTTTACAAACATGCCTCCTATTAAAGAATTTCCTGCTTTTACAAAACCAATAAAATTTGTAATTGGTAATTTGGTAGAAATTTTAGGAGAAAGACTTCAAGATGTAACACAAGATAGAAAAAACGTTTTTTACTATAACGAAGTCATCACACTAAAAAAATGGAGTATAAAGCACTCTTTATCAAATAATAATTCTAAAATTTATTTTAGCGATGGCGTCCATCCGTCAGAATTGACGTATAAAGTTTGGGGAGAGGAAATGGGGAATTTTATCACAAAAAAAATCCCAAGTTAAATACTTAGGATTATACATTAAACAATGCTATTTATTATTGGTCTATAGAACCTAAAACGCGTTTCATAAAAGTATTTAACGCTTCCTTTTTGGGTGTGCCTTCTTTTACCATTTTATCAACTTCGAGAGCACCATACATATTAGAAATTAACTCACCAATAACATCTAATTCTTCATCTTTTAAAGACGGAACTTCTGTTAAAGCTTCTAGAGTTTCAATAGTTTCTAGCACATAATCTTGATCGTTTTCTTCGATAAAATTAGTAAGATGTTTAATTACAGGTAATTTCATAATCTAATTAAATTACTTCGTTTACTAAATCTTTCAACACATCAAACTTGTTTGTTTGCGTTTGATTTTTTAAACTACCTCCTTCAAAAGTTGCAAAAGTTGGTAAGTTACTTACATCTGCTAATTTTCTACTTTCAGGAAATTTTTCTGCATCTGCAATCACAAAAGTTACGTTTTCATTTTCTGAAGCTAACTTTTTAAACTTAGGTTTCATAATTCTACAATTTCCACACCATGTAGCAGAATATTGTACAACTACTTTATTGTTTCCGTTTACAATTTCTTGTAAATTATCTTCTGTTAATTCTTGTACCATTTTAATTATGACTTTAAAATTAAGAACTACGGATTATAAAACCCGCAATTCTTAATTTATAATTAGTATTTAGTGAGAAGCTAAATAAGCTGCTGTTCCTTTTGCATCTGGAGACATAGCATCCTTTCCTTCTTCCCAGTTTGCAGGACAAACTTCACCTTTTTCTTGTACATGCGTTAAAGCATCTATTAAACGTAAATATTCACCAACATTTCTACCTAAAGGCATGTTGTTAATACTTTCGTGTTGTACAACACCCTCTTCATCTATAATATAAGTAGCTCTATAAGTTACATTATCTCCTTCTACTTGAATAGTTTGTGTAGCTTCATCAAAAGTTTCGTTAGTGATATCTAAAATACCTAAAATTGATGATAAATTTCTATTACTATCTGCTAAAAGTGGGTATGTAACACCTTCGATTCCTCCATTATCTTTTGCTTGACTTAACCATGCAAAATGAACTTCTGGAGTATCACAAGAAGCACCAATAACAATAGTGTTTCTTTTTTCAAATTCACCTAAAGCTGCTTGAAAAGCGTGTAATTCTGTAGGACATACAAATGTAAAGTCTTTTGGGTACCAGAATAACACTACTTTCTTGTTATTATTAACCGCTTCTTCTAATACATTCACTTTAAATGTATCGCCCATTTCATTCATTGCGTCTACGTTTAAATCTGGGAATTTTTTTCCAACTGCTGTTGCCATTCTATATAAGTTTTATAATTATTAATGTTCTATTTATTACTGATACAAAGATAAAAATAAAGCAAAAAAAAAGATAGTATTTTAATGGTTAGTTTCAATATTACTATAGCTTTTAACTATACACAAACAACAGCTAAATAAATTTTCACTATTAATAAAATTATGTTTATAAAATTCGTATTTTTAAGAACTAACCACCTTAAATAGTTTTTAACTATCCTAAAATAAAAACAATAGATAAAAATTATTTAAAAACATATTGTAGTTTTGTCAAAAATTAAAACATAAAATTTAAAACATATATATAATGGAAAACTTAAAACATAGTTCTGGAGACATTTCACAATGTCCATTTCACGGAGGAAATACAACAAATGAAACTAATAATGATTGGTGGCCAAATTCTTTAAATTTAGATATTTTACACCAGCATGACACAAAAGTAAATCCACTTGGTGAAGAATTTAATTATCATGAAGCTCTTAAAAGCTTAAATGTTCAGGCTTTAAAAGAAGATGTTACCAAACTAATGACAGATAGTCAAGATTGGTGGCCAGCAGATTGGGGACACTATGGAGGATTGATGATTCGTTTGTCATGGCACTCTGCAGGATCTTATAGAGTTAGTGATGGACGTGGTGGTGGTGGAACCGGAAACCAACGTTTTGCTCCTTTAAATTCTTGGCCAGACAATGCTAGTTTAGACAAGGCAAGACGTTTACTTTGGCCAATTAAGAAAAAATATGGAGACAAATTAAGTTGGGCAGATTTAATCATTTTAGCGGGTACTATCGCTTATGAATCTATGGGACTAAAAACCTATGGTTTTGCTTTTGGTAGAACAGATATTTGGCAACCAGAAAAAGATACCTATTGGGGTAATGAAAAAGAATGGTTAGCTCCAAGTGATGAGCGTTATAATGATGTAGAGGACGCTAGCACAATGGAAAACCCATTAGCAGCGGTACAAATGGGATTAATTTACGTAAATCCAGAAGGAGTTAACGGAAAATCTGACCCTGCAAAAACCGCTTTACATATTAGAGAAACTTTTGCTCGTATGGCAATGGACGATGAAGAAACTGCTGCATTAACTGCAGGTGGTCATACAGTTGGAAAAGCACACGGAAATGGTGACGCTAGTATTTTAGGCCCAGAACCAGAGGCTGCTCCTATTGAAAACCAAGGTTTTGGTTGGTCTAATCCTACTGGAACAGGTGTTGGTAGAGACACCGTAACAAGTGGTATAGAGGGTGCATGGACAACTGAACCTACAAAATGGGATAATGGATTTTTCGACCTTTTATTTGGATATGAATGGGAATTAACAAAAAGTCCTGCAGGAGCTACACAATGGGCACCAATCAATATTAAAGAAGAAGACAAGCCTGTAGATGTAGAAGATCCTTCTATTCGTTTGAATCCTATGATGACGGATGCAGATATGGCCATGAAAGTAGATCCTATCTATCGTGAAATCTGTGAGAAATTCAGCAAAGACCACCAATATTTTTCTGAAACTTTTGCACGTGCTTGGTTTAAATTAACACACAGAGATATGGGACCAAAAGTTAGGTATTACGGTCCGGATGTACCTTCTGAAGATTTAATTTGGCAAGATCCAATTCCTATAGGAAAGAAAGAATATGACGTAAACCTTGTTAAAGAAAAAATTTCTAATACCGATTTAACAATTGCAGAATTAGTATCTACCGCTTGGGATAGTGCAAGAACTTATAGAGGTTCTGATATGCGTGGAGGAGCAAATGGTGCTCGTATTCGTTTAGCTCCGCAAAAAGATTGGGCTGGTAATGAACCAGAAAGATTAGCGAAGGTTTTAAATGTTTTAACTCCAATTGCAACAGAATTTGGAATTAGTATTGCCGACACCATTGTTTTAGCGGGTAATGTTGGTGTAGAAAAAGCAATTAAAAATGCTGGTTTTAATACAACTGTTCCTTTTACTACTGGACGTGGAGATGCTACTGATGAAATGACTGATGCAGCTTCTTTTGAACCTTTAGAACCAGTTGCAGACGGATATAGAAACTGGTTAAAACAAGAATATATTGTTAGTCCGGAAGAAATGATGTTAGATAAAACACAGCTTTTAGGTTTAACAGCACCAGAAATGACCATTTTAATTGGAGGAATGAGAGTTTTAGGGACGAACTACGGAGGAACTAAACATGGAGTTTTTACAGATAATGAAGGTGCTTTAACCAATGATTTCTTTGTAAACTTAACAGACATGGGAAATACTTGGAAATCTGTTGGTGAAGGTTTGTATGAAATTAGAGACCGTAAAACAGATGCTTTTAAATGGTCTGCAACAAGTGTAGATTTAGTATTTGGTTCTAATTCTATTTTACGCTCTTATGCAGAAGTTTTTGCACAAGATGATAATAAAGAAAAATTTGTACACGCATTTGTAAAGGCTTGGGCAAAAGTGATGAATGCTGATAGATTTGATGTAAAATAATTAATTAAAAAAAAAGAGCCTGTTCAAAAAGCAAGTTTTTTTGTCAATCTGAATTTATTTCAGATTCTTATGAAGATTGAATTTCAGTAAGTTGAGATACTGAAACAAGTTCAGTATGACAAGATTTAATACTTTTTGAACAGCTTCTTTTAATAAACACAGTACTTATGAATATTTTAAATACTTTTTTTGATGCAATTCAATCTGTAAATATCAATGTTATAGAAACACTATTAAAAAGGTTTCCAAAACTAGCAAACGCACAAGATAAAAGAGGTTTTACACCTTTAGTTTTTGCTACTTATTTTGATAAAATAGAAATTGCAGAAACTTTAATAAAACACAATGCAAATGTAAATCATAAAGATGCTAAAGGAAACACCGCTTTATTAGGTGTCGCTTTTAAAGGCAATGTAGATATTGCAAAACTTCTTTTAAAGAATAACGCAAATATCAATGCGCAAAACAACCTTGGTTACACTCCTTTAATTTTTGCAACTATATATAATCAACCTAAGATGGTGGCATTTTTATTAGAACAAAACGCAGATTTATCCCTTAAAGATAAAGAAAACAAATCTGCCTTAGATACTGCAAAAGCTAAAGATTTTACAGAAATTATTAGCTTACTAGAAACTCAAGAAGCTACTTACTTGCAAACATTTTAATATCGTTTGCAGAGACTTCTTTTTCTCCTAAAATAATTAAACGTTCTACAACATTTCTTAATTCACGGATGTTTCCCGTCCAATCATATTCTTGTAACAATTTTATTGCATCAGATGAAAATGATTTTTTAGGCGTTCCTTGTTCTACAGATATTTTACCCGTAAAGAAATCTACCAATAACGGAATGTCTTCTCTTCGATCATTTAAAGACGGAACTTGAATTAAAATAACCGCTAACCTGTGATATAAATCTTCTCTAAATCGACCTTCCTCTATTTCTACTTTAAGATTTTTATTAGTTGCAGCAACAATTCTAACATTAACTTTGATATCTCTATCCGAACCAACACGCTGAATTTTATTTTCTTGTAAAGCACGCAAAACTTTTGCTTGTGCAGACAAGCTCATGTCTCCTATTTCATCTAAAAAAATAGTACCTCCGTTTGCAGCTTCAAATTTACCTGCTCTGTCTTTATTTGCACCAGTAAAAGAACCTTTTACGTGACCAAATAACTCGCTTTCTATTAATTCTGAAGGAATTGCAGCACAGTTTACCTCAATTAAAGAACCTTTAGATCTATCTGATTTTTCGTGTAACCAATGTGCAACCAACTCTTTTCCTGTTCCGTTTGGTCCGGTTACTAAAACTCTTGCATCGGTTGGTGCTACTTTTTCAATCATCTCTTTTATTTGAGAAATTGCAGCACTTTCACCAATCATTTCGTAGTTTTTACTTACTTTTTTCTTCAGTCTTTTATTTTCTACAGTCAAAACTTTTTTATCCAAAGCATTTCTAACTGTATTTAAAAGTCTGTTTAAATCTGGTGGTTTAGAAATATAATCGAAAGCACCTAAACGCATTGTATTTACCGCAGTGTCTAAATCTCCATGGCCAGAAATCATAACAATAGGAATTTCTGGTTTTATTTTCTTAGCTTTTTCTAACACCTCAACACCATCCATTTTCGGCATTTTAATATCACATAAAACCAAATCGTAATCGTTATTCATAATCATTTCTATCCCTAACAAACCGTCTTCTGCTTCTTCTACATGATAGGATTCATTTTCTTCAGAAATAATTTTTGTTAGAACCCTTCTAATTGCGGCTTCATCTTCTATAATTAAAATCTTTGACATTATATTTTAAATTTAATACCTGTTCTTAAATAAAACGCATTTACTTTATCTAAAGTATATACATGCTTTCTGTCTTTATCTCTTAAAACATTACTCAACCTAACAGTGTAACCACTATATGCAAACAAAACTAAGTGCTTTGTAAGTTGATAGTCATAGCCCAAACCTGCAACCAATACAGATAAAGAGATATTGTCTGCTTCTTTATTATCCATAATTATTGGCGTCTTTAAATGTGCAAAATAACCATCTAAACCAACAAAGGATTGTAAACTGTTTACTGGGTTTATTTTATATTTTAAATTCATTTTAGGCACACCAACTGTATAAGACCATTTCTCGTTTACTTGCCTAAAATAATTTACTAAAGGTAACGGAAAAGGAATACCTGCAGTTGTATTATATGTTAAACCCAAAGTTAAACGATATGGTTTTATTACACTTTTATCTTTTGTTCTATCTTTTATAAAAAAAAGACCTCCGTTCATAAAAAAATCTTCGCTCGTTATTTTTTTTGTTAAGGTTGCTGCTAATCTAGGTGTAAAACTATAAGCAACTCTCCAATGATCGCTCATTTTATGAGTGTATGCTAAATTTAAATCAATAACATTAATATTCTCTAATAGCGATGTATCAAAAGGATATTCATCTTTTAAGTTTAAAAATATCCTATTAAATTCTGAACCAATTATTAAATAACTATCTTCTTTTATTTTTATAGGATAATTAAAAAGCGCTCTAATTCTAGTATATTGATCATCAGATTTTTTTTTGGGAATAAAAGAATATTCTACTCTTGCTAAATCTGTTAACTGTGCATTTGTTGATAAACTAACAAATAATACTAAAACAATTATACATCTCTTCATTTTAATCCTTATTTAACAAGTCCTTGCGTATTAGAATAAACATGAATATCTCTTTGAGGAAATGGAATTGAAATATTGTGTTCTCTAAATAATCTATCTATTTCAAAACGAATATCACTTTGTGGATATTGTGCTTTAAAACTATCTGCAAGTGTAAATACTACTTTAAAGTTTAACGAACTATCTCCAAAATCTTCAAAAAGCACCGAAACTGGTGGACTAACTAAAACACTTGGGTGAGATTTTGCAGCTTTAATTAACAATTCTTTTACCAATTGCACGTCGCTACCATAAGCAACTCCAACTTTTACAGATTCTCTTGTGGTAGTGCCATTTTGTGTCCAATTATACAAACTGTTGGTTAAATATAAATGATTAGGGATTATTAATACTTTATTATTTAAGGTAACCGCTCTAGTGGTTCTTAATTTTATTTCTTCTACTCTACCAACTTTCCCTTCTAACTCAATAATATCACCAGCATGCACAGATTTATCAATCATTATAAAAACACCCGAAATAATATCTTGAAATAACGTTTGCAAAGCCAAACCAACACCAATTAAAAGTGCTGCAGATGCTGCAAAAAGGGCCGTTAAGTTTACCCCCATTTTACTTATAGTTACTAAAAAAATAACTACATAGATAATCCAAGTTAAATAAGAAAAAATACTTCTAACCTTTAATTCATTCTCTGGCAGTAATTTTCTATTAACTATTTTTTTGAACAATCTTATCACTACAGAAGCAGTTGTTAAAGTAATTGTCAAAATAAGAACATCAAGAATACTGATACTAAAAGTATCTGTTATTACATAGTTTGAATTTATAAAATCTAATATTTTTCTCATTAAAACTAGTATTATCCTTTATATTTTAGCCATTTATACAAATCTTTATAGGTAGCTTTTTTACCATACATTAAAATACCTACTCTATAAATTTTAGCTGCTAACCAAACCATAAATACAAATGTGACTAACAATAATGCCATAGAAATTACCAATTCATACCAAGAAACACCAAAAGGAACTCTCATTAACATTACAATAGGACTTGTAAACGGAATATGAGAAAACAATACGGCAATAGATCCGTGAGGATCATTTATAACGGTTGCAAAACCAACATAAACTCCTAAAATAAGAGGTAACATTATTGGCATCATAAATTGTTGTGTATCTGTTTCATTGTCTACAGCAGCACCAACAGCTGCAAATAAAGAACTATACAACATAAAACCACCTAGAAAGTAAAAAATAAATAACACAAACATTTTTAAAATTGGTAGTTTCAGAATTTCTTGTACAATCATCTGACCTTTATCTCCTGCTGTTGCTTGTTGTACAGCATCCATTTGTTCCGCAGGTATTCTTGCAGATTGTACTTCTACCATATCTACTCCAAAAACAGACTGAGCAACAAACAAAATAACAGATAGTATAATACCCCAAATTAAAAACTGCAGTAAACCGGCAGAGGCATTTCCTAAAATTTTACCCAACATTAGTTGGAATGGTTTTACAGACGAAACAATAATTTCTATAATTCTACTTGTCTTTTCCTCAATAACACTTCTCATTACAGAAGTACCATAAATCATTACAAACATCATTAATAAGTAACCAGCAATAGCCCCGACACCTATTTTTAACCCGTTTATTAATTTGGATGATTCTTCACCTGAAAAATTATACATTTTAATATCTGTATTAATTTTAGAAGCTTCTATTTTCTCTATATCAATACCAAAATTATTCAGTTTTAGATGCCTAATTTTAGTTTCTATTTTATTTTCCATAGAACTCATAACAGACATTCCCGGGGAGTCTGTAGAATAAAACTCTATCGATTTTGCCAACAATTCTAAACTATCTTGTTTCGGGATAATTAGTGCTCCGTAATAATCTCCCTCTTCAACCTTATTCTTTGTTTCTTCAATTCCTAAAGCAGTATAATCTGTATAATGAATGGTTTTAGAATCTTTAAAATCTTCTTTAGAAAACAACCCAGAATTATCTACATAAACGATTTCTTTAACTTTCTCATCATTTTTTTGCATCAGAAAATACACCAAAGCCCCCATACCAATCATTAATAACGGACTTAAAAAAGTCATCATTATAAAAGATTTGTTACGAACCTTTGCAATAAACTCTCTCTGTATAATTAGTTTTAACTTGCTCATTTTATTAATTGTTCTTATTTATTGCCTGAATAAAAATATCATTTGCACTTGGTATCAACTCTACAAAATGCTGCACTTCTCCCTTACTTGTTAAAAATGATAACAAATCGTTTGCAGTATTTCCTTCTGTTAATTTTATATTCATTGTTAAACTGTCATTCAATAATTTAAAGTTTGATGGAAAAACCTCAAAATTCTCTTTTAATTTCGCTTCCACTTCCTTAGGATGATCAGTATGCAAGCCTACTTGAAACGTATGCGTTCTAAACTGACGCTTAATATCGTCTAACTTACCGTCTAAAATTTTGTTCGATTTATCAATCAGAGCAATTTCATCGCACATTTCTTCTACAGATTCCATTCTGTGGGTAGAAAAAATAATGGTTGCACCTTCATCACGAAGCTGTAAAATTTCTTTCGCTATTAATTGTGCATTAATAGGATCGAAACCAGAAAAAGGTTCATCAAAAATTAATAATTTAGGATTGTGCATTACCGTAACAATAAACTGTACTTTTTGCGCCATTCCTTTAGAGAGCTCTTCAATTTTCTTATTCCACCAAGCAGAAATATCAAATTTATCAAACCAATATTTTAAACGTTTTTTTGCTTCAGCTTTACTCAATCCTTTTAATTGTGCTAAATACAAAGCTTGTTCTCCTACTTTCATAGATTTATACAAACCACGTTCTTCTGGTAAATAGCCAATTTGTGCTGTATGATGTGGTGCCAATACTTCTCCATCTAAAATAATAGATCCGCTATCCGGCATTGTTATTTGATTTATAATTCTAATTAAAGATGTTTTTCCCGCTCCATTTGGACCTAATAATCCAAAAACACATCCTTTAGGTATATGTAATGAAACATCATTTAATGCTCTAAAATCACCATAATTTTTTACAACATTATTAACTTCTAATAAATTTTTCATTGCCTCTTAATAATTTTTTTCTGAAAGTTCTCAGTAATCACAAACTTACATATTTTAAAAAGATTAGTATAAAAACTTGATAAAACGTTACAATATAATTTAAAAAGACTTCAATTAATAAAAACAAAAGGTCTCCTTTTAGATAATAATTATAAAAACGCAACTTAAGAAACACAAGTATGTGGTCTTAAAAACGCTAAATTATTTGTTAAAATTTACTATGCACGCATAACTTTTTGTAAATTTACTATGCGTGCATAATAAATTTTTATATATTTGACATAATGAATAAATTAAAATCAATAGATCATGAGCTCAGAGCAACTTGGCAAGCAGTCGCTAAAGTGTATAACGAGCAGGCCGTAAAACATGATAGTACAATGGCTACCGCATTTGTTTTATTAAATATAGACAAGCTAAACGGTACACCATCTACAGCTTTAGGCCCTTTAATGGGAATGGAGCCTACAAGTCTTTCTAGAATATTAAAAACGATGGAAGATAAAGGGGCTATTTCTAGAGAGAAAAACCCAGATGACGGTAGAAGTGTCATCATCAAATTAACTGAGTATGGCAAAGAAATGCGTAAAATATCTAAAGCGTATGTAATACAGTTTAATGAAACCGTAATGGAAAATGTTTCTGAAGAAGATTTAGCAGGATTTTTTAAAGTAACATCTACCATAAACAAACTAATTGCAGACAAAGATATTTACGAAAATGCCAACAAAAATAAAGCAGTATAACAAAATTGACTAAAGACTGAATGACCTGAGATAATTAGACTGAATACAAAAAGTCTTACATCTTATTTCTTTTTAAATCATACGTCAAATAATTTTAAAAACAAATGACTAGAAGAATTAAAAAAGTAGCAATCATTGGCTCTGGAATTATGGGAAGCGGAATTGCTTGTCATTTTGCAAACATTGGAGTTGAAGTTCTTTTATTGGACATTGTGCCAAGAGAATTAAACGACAAAGAGAAAGCTAAAGGACTAACCCTCGAAGACAAAGTTGTACGAAATCGTTTAGTAAATGATGCACTTACAGCTTCCCTTAAATCTAAACCATCTCCAATTTATAATCAAAAATTTGCAAATAGAATCACCACTGGTAATTTAGATGATGATATTGCAAAAGTTGCGGATGTAGATTGGATTATGGAAGTTGTGGTTGAAAGACTAGACATTAAAAAAATAGTTTTTGAAAAACTAGAGAAATACAGAAAGCCTGGTACTATCATTTCTTCTAACACTTCTGGTATTCCTATTCAGTTTATGAATGAAGGAAGAAGTGAAGATTTTCAGAAACATTTTGCAGTTACTCACTTTTTTAATCCTCCAAGATATTTAAAACTTTTTGAGGTTGTTCCTGGACCAGATTGTAAACAAGAGGTTACTGACTTCTTAATGATGTATGGAGAAAAATTTTTAGGTAAAACTTCTGTTTTAGCAAAAGATACTCCTGCTTTTATTGGAAATAGAATTGGAATTTTCGGAATTCAATCTTTATTTCATCAAGTAAAGGAATTAGGTTTAACAGTTGAAGAGGTAGATAAATTAACAGGACCGGTTATTGGTAGACCAAAATCTGCTACTTTTAGAACTGTGGATGTTGTTGGTTTAGATACGCTTGTACACGTTGCAAACGGAATCTATGAAAACTGTCCTGATGATGAAGCTCACGATTTATTTAAGCTTCCTAGTTTCATCAACCAAATGATGGAAAACAAATGGTTGGGAAGTAAAACTGGACAAGGTTTCTACAAAAAAACAGTAAATGCTGAAGGAAAAAAAGAAATTTTAACTTTAGACTTAGATACTTTAGAATATCGTTCTTCTAAAAGAGCAAAATTTGCAACTTTAGAACTTACGAAAACGATTGATAAGCCAATTGACAGATTTAAAGTATTGGTTGGTGGAAAAGATAAAGCTGGTGAATTCTATAGAAAGAACTTTGCAGCTATGTTTGCATACGTCCAAAATAGAATTCCAGAAATTTCTGATGAGCTTTATAAGATTGACGATGCAATGAAAGCTGGTTTTGGTTGGGAAAATGGTCCTTTCGAAATTTGGGATGCCGTTGGTGTAGAAAAAGGAATCGAATTAATGAAAGCCGAAGGTAAAGAACCTGCAACTTGGGTAACAGAAATGTTAGCCTCTGGTTCTAAATCTTTCTATTCAGTTAAAGAAGGTGCTACTTATTTTTATGATATTCCTTCTAAATCTCAAACTAAAAAACCGGGTCAAGATGGTTTTATTATTTTAGATAACATTAGAAAATCAAACGAAGTTTTTAAAAATTCGGGTGTTGTTATAGAAGATATTGGAGACGGAATTTTAAATATAGAATTCCAATCTAAAATGAATACGATTGGTGGTGATGTATTAACTGGTATTAATAAAGGAATAGATTTAGCAGAAAAAGATTTTCAAGGTTTGGTTGTTGGTAACCAAGCAGCAAACTTTTCTGTTGGGGCAAACATTGGTATGATTTTTATGATGGCTGTAGAGCAAGAATATGATGAATTAAATTATGCCATCAAACATTTTCAAGATACGATGATGCGTATGCGATATTCATCTATACCAACTATTTCTGCTCCTCATGGAATGGCTTTAGGTGGTGGTTGTGAAATCTCTTTACACGCAGATAAAGTTGTTGCAGCTGCAGAAACCTATATGGGATTAGTAGAATTTGGAGTTGGTGTAATTCCTGGTGGTGGTGGTTCTAAAGAAATGGCCTTAAGAGCATCAGATTCTTTTCAAAAAGGAGATGTTGAGTTAAACGTTTTACAAGAAAACTTCTTAACCATCGGTATGGCAAAAGTATCTACCTCTGCGTATGAAGCATTCGATTTAGGCTTACTTCAAAAAGGAAAAGATATTATTGTTGTAAATAAAGATAGACAAATAGCAACTGCAAAAGCACACGCTAAATTAATGGCAGAGAGTGGTTATACACAACCTGTAAAGCGAAATGACGTTAAGGTTTTAGGTAAACAAGCTTTGGGTATGTTTTTAGTAGGAACGGATTCTATGGAACATTCTAAATATATTTCTGAACACGACATGAAAATAGCTAATAAACTGGCCTATGTTATGGCAGGAGGAGATTTATCTGAACCAACTTTGGTTACAGAACAGTATCTATTAGATTTAGAGAGAGAAGCATTTTTATCACTTTGTACGGAACGCAAAACGTTAGAGAGAATTCAAGCGATGTTAAAAACAGGTAAACCATTAAGAAATTAGATTATTAGAGCGTTAGATTTCTCGATTGTTAGAAATCTAAATATCTGAAAATCCAATAATCTAAAAATCAAGAAAAAATGAAAACAGCATATATAGTAAAAGCATATAGAACAGCAGTTGCAAAAGCTCCAAAAGGTGTTTTTCGCTTTAAACGAGCAGACGAATTAGGTGCCGAAACCATTCAGCACATGATGAAAGAATTACCAAATTTAGACGTAAAGCGCATCGATGATGTTATGGTTGGTAATGCAATGCCAGAAGGAGCACAAGGATTAAACATGGCACGATTTATTTCTTTAATAGGATTAAATTCTGTGGATGTTCCTGGTGTTACTGTAAACAGATTTTGTTCTTCAGGATTAGAAACCATTGCAATGGCTGCTGCTAAAATTAGTGCAGGAATGGCTGATTGTATTATTGCCGGTGGAGCAGAAAGTATGAGTTCTGTACCAATGACAGGTTTTAAACCAGAATTAAATTACGATACGATAAAATCTGGTCATGCAGATTATTATTGGGGAATGGGAAATACTGCTGAAGCAGTTGCAAATCAGTTTAAGGTTTCTAGAGAAGACCAAGATGAATTTGCTTTCAATTCTCACATGAAAGCTTTAAAAGCACAAGCAGAAAACCGTTTTCAAGATCAAATTGTTCCTATTGAAGTAGAACAAACCTATTTAGATGCAAACGGAAAGAAAGCAACAAAAAAATATACCGTAAATAAAGATGAAGGTCCAAGAGCAGGAACCTCAACAGCTATTTTAAATAAATTACGTCCGGTTTTTGCGGCTGGCGGAAGTGTAACTGCTGGTAACTCATCTCAAATGAGTGATGGTGCTGCTTTTGTGATGGTAATGAGCGAAGAAATGGTGAAAGAATTAAATCTAGAACCAATTGCAAGAGTAGTAAATTATGCTGCTGCTGGTGTAGAACCTAGAATTATGGGAATTGGTCCTGTTGCTGCAATACCTAAAGTTTTAAAACAAGCAGGTTTACAACAAAACGATATCGAGCTAATTGAATTGAATGAAGCATTTGCTTCTCAGTCTTTAGCAGTAATGCGTGAGTTAGATTTAAACCAAGACATTGTAAATGTAAATGGTGGAGCCATTGCATTAGGACATCCGTTAGGTTGTACAGGCGCAAAATTATCTGTACAATTATTTGATGAAATGCGTAAACGCGATATGAAAAACAAATACGGAATGGTAACTATGTGTGTTGGTACCGGACAAGGTGCTGCGGGTGTTTTTGAATTTCTTTCATAACTAAAAAAGCACATATACATTTTTCTGAAAAGAAAAATAAGAAAAGAATAAAGTTCTTGAAAAACAAAATAATTAACTAAAACCCTACTAACCCTTGGTAGGTTTCCCATCTGGGAACAAGGGGCTAACTATGGCAGATTTATTAAGAGGTGGACAATTCCTTGTTAAGGAAACAAACTGTGAAGATATATTTACTCCAGAAGATTTTTCTGAAGAGCAACAAATGATGAAAGAGGCTGTTACTGAATTTAACGACAGAGAAATCATTCCTCATAAAGCACGTTTTGAAGCAAAAGATTATGCACTTACAGAAGAAGTAATGCGTAAAGCAGGTGAATTAGGTTTTTTAGGAGTAGCAGTTCCTGAAGCTTATGAAGGATTAGGAATGGGATTTGTTTCTACCGTTTTAACGTGTGATTATATTTCATCAGGAACAGGTTCTTTCAGTACCGCTTTTGGTGCACATACAGGTATTGGTACCATGCCAATTACTTTATATGGAACAGAAGAACAAAAGAAAAAATATGTGCCAAAATTAGCTACTGGTGAGTGGTTTGGTGCTTATTGTTTAACTGAACCAGGTGCTGGATCTGATGCAAATTCTGGTAAAACTACCGCTGAATTATCTGCTGATGGAAAATCATACAAAATTAACGGTCAAAAAATGTGGATTTCTAACGCAGGTTTTTGTCGTTTAATGATCGTTTTTGCGCGTATAGAAGGTGATAAAAACATAACAGGTTTTATTGTTGAGTTTGACAAAGAAAATCCGAATGGAATTACATTAGGAGAAGAAGAACATAAATTAGGAATTAGAGCTTCATCTACAAGACAAGTATTTTTTAATGATACTGTAGTTCCTGTAGAAAATATGTTAGCAGGTCGTGGGGAAGGTTTTAAAATTGCTATGAACGCTTTAAATGTTGGGCGAATTAAATTAGCCGCTGCTTGTTTAGATTCTCAAAGAAGAATTGTTACACATGCTGTAAAATATGCAAATGAGCGTAAACAATTTAAAACTCCTATTTCAGATTTTGGAGCCATTAAAGTAAAATTAGCAGAAATGGCTACCAATTCTTATGTTGGTGAATCTGCAACTTATAGAGCTTCTAAAGATATTGAAGACAGAATTGCATTAAGAGTTGAAGCAGGAAACACGCATCAAGAGGCAGAATTAAAAGGTGTTGAAGAATATGCTATTGAATGTTCTATTTTAAAAGTGGCTGTTTCTGAAGATGTACAAAATTGTGCGGACGAAGGAATTCAGATTTTTGGAGGAATGGGATTCTCTGAAGAAACTCCGATGGAATCTGCCTGGAGAGATGCAAGAATTGCTCGTATTTACGAAGGAACTAACGAAATTAACAGAATGCTTTCTGTAGGAATGTTAATTAAAAAAGCGATGAAAGGTCATGTTGACTTATTAGGCCCTGCAACAGAAGTTGCAGATAGCTTAATGGGAATTCCTTCTTTTGAAACTCCTGATTTTTCTGAATTATTTTCTGAAGAAAAACTAATGATTTCTAAATTAAAGAAAACATTTTTAATGGTTGCAGGTGCAGCACTTCAAAAATATGGTCCAGAAATAGAAGAACATCAGCAATTATTACTTGCAGCATCAGATATTTTAATTGAAATATACATGGCTGAATCTGCTATTTTAAGAACAGAAAAAAATGTAAAACGCACTAGCAAAGAAGCACAGTCTGTTCAAATTGCAATGTCTAAATTATATTTATATCATGCAGTAGATATTATTGAAGAAAAAGGGAAAGAAAGTATTATTTCTTTTGCCGAAGGAGATGAACAACGTATGATGTTAATGGGATTAAAACGTTTTAC
This sequence comes from Polaribacter sejongensis, assembly GCF_038024065.1. Classification (NCBI taxonomy): domain Bacteria; kingdom Pseudomonadati; phylum Bacteroidota; class Flavobacteriia; order Flavobacteriales; family Flavobacteriaceae; genus Polaribacter; species Polaribacter sejongensis. Next base: position 1,916,553 of record NZ_CP150667.1, read on the forward strand.
GAAGTACCAAAACTACCCAGATATTGTAGATTTACGTAACGAAATCGCAGAAAAAGTAAAAGCAGAAAATAAATACTGTTTCTAAAAACTCTTGATGTCAAATTGAGTTTGTCGAAGTTTTCAAATTCTTGTTCAAACTCAACTGACTATCAGAATATAATAAAAAATTAATCTTAGTTTTAGATTAAAAATTAGTTGTTTGTTGTAAAAACCATCATTTTTAATGATGGTTTTTTTTATACCCTAAACATTCATAGAATAATTAAAATTATATTAATTTTGAAGTACTTTAGTATTTATAAAACATAATTAATAATGAAAAATAAAATATTTTTTTCTCTTTTTACAGCATTCATCTTTTTAGGATGTAAAACTCAGATCACTACCATTAAACAACAAACTATAAATAATACTCCTACTAAAGAGCATACCATACAATCTTTATTATGGGTTCAAAATGCTGCAGAATACAAAGCGTTAACTTACCAAGCTTATAATTTGGCACAACTTAGATTAGATCAAATTCTTGCCAATAATGATTCTGAAAAGCCAATAGCTATTGTTACAGATATAGACGAAACTCTTTTAGACAACAGTCCGTATTCTGGTAAACAAATTGAGTTAGATGAAAACTATACATCAGATAGATGGGCAGAATGGGTAGCAGAGAAAAAAGCAGATGCAATACCAGGAGCACTTGCTTTTTTTAAATACGCTGAAAGTAAAAATGTAACTGTATTTTATATTTCTAATAGATCAGCAACACAAACAAAAGAAACCATCGAGAACTTGCAATTAAAAGGTTTTCCTTTTGCTGATGAAACTCATGTACTTTTAAAAACAAAAAGTAGCGAAAAAGGGTCTAGAAGAAGTGTTGTGAACAAAACACATGAAATAGTATTACTTCTTGGTGATAATTTGTCTGACTTTTCATCAATATTCGAAAATAGCACTACTGATAAGAGAAATAAAAACGCTGATAGTTTACATACTTCTTTTGGTCATAAATATATTGTTTTACCAAACCCAATGTATGGAGATTGGGAAACAAAAGGTATTTATGAAGGAAACTATAATTGGACAAACGCTCAAAAAGATTCTATTCGTCATAAAAAAACCACTTCTTATTAAATTGATTTTTTAATCAATCATATAAAAAGTGATTTAAGAACCCCCGTTTTAAAACATTAATCAGATACAGAATACCTATTAAACAAACTTCTTTGTATTGCTTTTTTAGCATCACTTAGAAGTTTTTCTATTTCTGGAATTGACTTTTTCTGTATTTCTGCAATTTCCTCTATTTTTAATTTTTGATTTGTAAATAAATAGAAAACAATACGCATCGCAGCAGGCATATTATGCAACACTAATTCTATATGTGCATTCACTTTATCTTCGCCTAATTGCGTATCTAACTTTTCTATCAATTCTTTCTCATCATCTTCTACAAATACATGGTCTAAGCTATATTCGTTATCCGTATAAGTAACATCATCTATTTCTTCTAACAGCAATAAGTCTCCCTCTCCGTCTATGCTAAATTCTTCTTGCATTTCATCCCAATCTGGTTTAGAATAATCATCAATATTTCTGAAAAACAATTCATTAAACTCTTCCTCAACAATAACGTCTTCTAATAAATCATTCGTTTTTTTATACAACCATAAATAGAAATCACCTTCACTTTCTACTTCATCAATAGTATCGTAAATAGTAATAAAAAGTTGATCTATAATATCATCTGCTTTATATTTCTTCTTAGAAAAGTGACCTTTTTTTATCGCTGTATTCAATCTTTGATTTACATACTTTCTAATTTCAGGTAAAATTTTTAAAACCAACTGATTAAAATCGATTTGTTTTTCTTCCTTTTTTAATTTTACTAAACTTGAAAATGATTTCGTTACAAACAGACGAAATTCGGTTTTGGTTTCGAAATAAGAAATGCTCGTTTTCATAATAAAATACTTTAAAGATATCTCTAAAGGTGCGAAAGAAAACCTGGTAATAAAATGATAAAAATCAGTTAACTATCAACTTTAACAATTAAAAAAAACTATTTTAGAGAGCGCTAAATTTGTTCTAATTAAATGAAATTAAATTTTTAAAAACGCTCTTTATAATTTAATAAACTTTTATTGCATTACAATCCATTTAATATCAGTACTTTTGCACGCAATTTGAAAACACACGAATGAAACGTATTAAAGAATATAAAAAACTTTTTAAAGTAGAAGGTCCTATAGATTTAAAAGATTTAAAGAAAGCTTATAGAGGTTTAGTAAAGGAATGGCATCCAGATAAATTTACTGATGACGCTAAAAAGGAGGAAGCAGATCTTATGAGTACTCAAATTATAGATGGGTATCATTTCTTAGTAAGTATAGCTCCAGAAACTAAAGCAGCTAATTTAGATGCTTATAAAACAACTATTACAGAGTTTCAAGTTGCAGACTGGCATCACAAAAGTATGTTATTAGAAGTAACTTTTACAGATGGTAATAAATACGAATACTTTGGTGTTAGTAAAATACTTTTTGGAAAATTTGTAAATGCGAAATCAATGAACAACTTTGGTAAAAGAAATATTTTCAACTCTTTTACTTACAGAAAATCTATGAAAGCTTCTGTAACTGTTTAAAGACTTTTATTATAAAAACAAAAAAAGAGATTGCTATTTGCAATCTCTTTTTTTTTGTAATACAGATAAAACTTACTTCTGATTTAAAACTAAGTTAAAATTAATATTTATCATTTCTGAAACTACAATTAAACCTAACATTTTCTTTGGTGGTTTAATATTAAAATCTTCTATATTTAGATCTAAATTACCTCTAACTAAAAACGCATCATTCTCTTCTATTGTTACCGGAACTTTGTACATTTTAGAAACCCCAGCAATTGTCATTTCTACAGAAGCCTCAGTAAACGTTTCTTTTTCTACAAGTTCTTTTAAATTTAGTAAAATTTGAGGAAACTCATCTGATTTCAATAACTTAGAAAAATCTTTATTCATTACTTTATTTCCACAATCAAAACCAGAGTTTTGCAACTCTAAAATTGCCTTTTTAAAATAAATCTTATCACCTACTTTTTTAAAAGTTAATGGAATTTTTTTATCAACTTCATAAAAATTAAAATCACAATTAAACTTATTTACATTCGTAAAACCTAAAATCTCTAATTCACTTTCAGGTTCTACTTCAATAATTGTACTGTTATTAAATACATTTATTGTAGTAAAAGAAAATAAGATTAATGAAATTAAAATTAAAGGAATATAATTTTTCATAGTTTTATTCTTTCTGTTTATGCTAACTTCTTTAAATAAACAAACCCCCTATTTTTTAAAAAATTATAAGAGGTTTGTTAAATTATTAATACAAATATTTACGATGTAGTATCCTTAAAAACTAATTGCTGCTTCTAAAATTACTCCATTAAATTTACCTTGTTCTAAAGTACTTGTTGCTCCAAAGCCTTCATATTTTTGATTAACATACTCCATTTTCATTAAAATATTGTTTGTCATATACCAACCAGCAACTAATTGAGATCTTTTAATTTCAATATCTCCATGTGTCATATCTTCTGCATCTACCATATTATAACGACCACCAATATACAAGTTTTCATTTTTACCAAATCTATAAATAAGCTCTCCAGCAAGCTGATTTGCAGTTCTGTCTTCTAATTCTGCTGTTGCTTTACCTGTAGCAGTTTCTACTGTTCCAAAAAACTCTAATCCTTTATACTTAATAAATGGGTTGAACATAATTGCAGAAATACTATTTTTTAAATTAGGATTATATCTACCAGATCTAAAGTCATCTGAAGCAGCATCTGCAGCAATCATTACACCATAATATCTAGAACCTGCTCTATCTGCAGCATATAAGTAAGAATTTGGTACATAACCTGTGTTATACATAGATCCTGTAATTCTTATTCTTAAATCATTATTAATTTGTTTGTCGTATCCTAATTTAGCTAAAAAAGAAGCTCCTCCTGAACGACCTTCTTCATAGGTTCCATCTGCTAATGTTTCTTCTGTTTTCTCTACAGACTGATTTAATTTACCATTGGTAACACCTACCATTCCAATAAAACCATTCTTTCTAACAAGAACCTCTGCTCCTACTTCTGTTGTATAAGAATCCATTATTAAATTACCTACAAAAGGGTTGTGCAAAGATTGTGCGTTATCTGTTCTTCTAAAGTGAGCATCACCATAATTATTTTCCATATGACCTACTTTTATCGTAGTATATTTCATAAAATCTTCCATGAAACCTTCTTTAATGAAATCTAATTTATTTACTTGTAAATAACCACCTTTTACATATGTTTCATGATGATGACGAGAAGACAAGAAAGTACGTAAATGCATACTAACACCATCATATAAAGCAACATCTATGTCTAAATTTGCAGTTGCTAAATTAAAATTAGCTCCAATTGGTTGTAATCTTACACTTCCAGAGTTTTCATGACTTATTCCTTGGTATTGTAGTGCAAAAGACCCGCCTAATCTTACTTTAAGTCCATCAAAATTAGAATCTAATGTTTTTGGTGCCTCAAATACATTAACCCCTCTTTTATCTGTGTATCTATAATTATCTAAATCTCTCTTACTCTGAGCTGAAACCCCTATACTTCCTAAAATTAAAGCTGCTACTAACGTTTTTTGAAAAATTTTTCTCATTGCTTTTGAATTTGAATTGAATTGAATTGAATTGAATTTGAATTATTTTAAAATTGTATTGAATTTGATTGTTACCTCATCACCTGTTTTAATAGTACCTAGTAATGCTGTAGGAGGAGAAACTTTGTAGTCCGTCATTTTTAGTGATTTTTCTCCAACAAGTTTTACCGTTCCTTCATTAATATTTAAATTAAAATCTAATGAAATTCTTTTAGTAACTCCTGCTATCTTTAAATCTCCCTTTGTTTTTACCTTGAAATTCCCATCTTTTAAATCTGTAATTTCTTCTGTACTTACAAGTTGAAATTCAATCGTTTTATAATTTTTGGTATCTAAAGCTTTATAAGTGTTTTTATCCATTCCATTTTTTCCACTCTTTAAACTTTCTACTTCAACTGTAAAATTTAGTTTTTTAATTTGAAGTTCATTTGCAGTTTCTAAAGAGATAACTCCAGATTGGTTTTCTGTTTCAATTTCCCAATCATGAATATTTGAAGTCCCATAAACTAATAATGAAGAATTTTGAGTATTTACTGAAAACTCTTGAGCATTAAGCTTAATTGATGTACATAAAAACATAGCAAACATTCCTAAAATCACTACGTTTAATCTTTTCTGATAAATCATATTTCTATCGTTTTTTAATTATGATGCAAACATAAATTATTAAGGAAATTCTATATATGAGGAATATCATCCTTGTAAAAAACAAAAGAGAGGCTACATAAATGTAGCCTCTCTTTTTAAAAAAATGTATTTCGTATTGTAATTCTTCTCTATTCTAGAGCACCTAAATAACGCTCTGCATCTAAAGCTGCCATGCAACCTGTACCTGCGGCAGTTACTGCTTGTCTGTATTCTTTATCTTGAATATCTCCAGCAGCAAAGACTCCTGGTAAATTTGTTTTTGTAGATTTCCCTTTGGTAATTAAATACCCAGTTTCATCCATATCTAAAACACCTTTAAATAAATCTGAATTAGGTTTATGACCAATTGCAATAAAAACTCCAGTAACTGCAATATCCGTAGTTTCCTTTGTTTGATTGTTAATTGCTCTTACACCTTCTACAACATTAGATCCTAAAACCTCATCTATTTCTGTGTTGTATAAAACTTCAATATTTTTAGTTTTATTAACTCTATGTTGCATCGCTTTAGAAGCTCTCATAAAATCTTTACGTACTAAAATAGTAACCTTACTACAAATATTAGATAAATATGTAGCCTCTTCTGCTGCAGTATCTCCTGCACCAACAACAACTACATCTTGTCCTTTATAGAAAAAACCATCACAAGTAGCACAAGCCGAAACTCCACCACCAATTAAACGCTGCTCACTCTCTATACCTAAATATTTTGCAGTAGCTCCAGTAGAAATAATGATAGTTTCTGCTTCAATATGTTTAGACTCGTCCACAATAACTTTATGAATTCCGCCCTCTTTATCACTTAATTCTACACTAGTTACCAAACCAAAACGAACTTCTGTACCAAAACGTTCTGCTTGTTTTTGTAAATCTGTCATCATTGCAGTACCATCTGTACCTTCTGGATATCCCGGAAAATTATCAACTTCGGTTGTAGTTGTCAATTGTCCTCCCATTTGCATTCCTGTATACATTACAGGTTTCATGTCTGCTCTAGCTGCATATATTGCTGCGGTATAACCGGCAGGACCAGAACCAATAATTAAACATTTTATTTTTTCTATTGTATCTGACATTTTAAATTTATTTGATTATGGATAACAAAAATATTCTTTTTTATTCCTTTATAGCACGATTGTTTATAAGTTTTAACAATGGAAAAATAAGTTTATAAAATTAAAATATTATTCTGGAAGTAACTTAATAATCCCTAAATTTTCTACACCAACATATATAAAACCATCTAAACCTTGTACAATAGAGCGAACTCTACCTATATCTTTTAGCATTTTAACTTCTTTAAAAACTTTATCTCCTTTCAAAATACATCTTGTTAAATACTGAAACTTTAAAGACCCAATTAATAAATTACCGTTCCATTTACCATATTTTTCACTGTTGATAAAAGCCATACCACTTGGAGCAATAGAAGGTGTCCAATAATAAATAGGGTTTTCCATATTCGGCAAAGAAGTATTGTCAGTAAACTTAGTACCACTATAATTAACACCATAGCTTACTTTTGGCCAACCGTAATTCTTACCAATTTTAATAATATTTATTTCATCTCCTCCTTTTGGACCATGTTCGTGAGACCAAATTTCTTTTGTTTCTGGATTCACTTCCATCCCTTGTGGGTTTCTATGTCCATAACTATAAATTGCTTTTTTTGCATTATTAACATTTACAAAAGGATTGTCTTTAGGGATAGTTCCATCATCATTTAACCGATATATTTTTCCGCCATCTTTTGTAATATCTTGCGGATATTCATCTCTATTACCTCTATCTCCTACACTAAAATAAACATGGTTTTCCTCATCAAAAGTTATTCTAGAACCAAAATGCTGTCCTCTAGTAGAATTAGGACTTGCTTTGTATAAGACCTGTTTATCTATTAATTGGTTGTTTTTTAATTTTGCTCTTATTAAACTAGTATTACCTCCACTTCCTTTTCCTTCGGATGATGCGTAGGTAAAATAAATCCAATTATTATTTGGATAATTAGGATGCAGTTCAATATCTAAAAATCCCCCCTGACCTCTCAGGTAAATTTCTGGAACACCTTTTACTTCTGTTTTTACTCCATCTTTAAAATGAATTAACTTTCCTTCTTTTTCTGTAATTAACATAGCGTTATCAGGTAAAAAAGTAAAACCCCACGGATTTGTTAAATCAGGCACAATTAACTCATACTCTTTACTTTGAGAAAACCCAAATACAATAAAACTAAAATAGACGAAAAATATTAAAATAGATTGTTTCATTTTTTTGAAAATAAAATTAAATTTTCATTAAATATATAAATATTATTCTATATTTGCACTCGCAAATTGATGTATCAATTTTCGGGGTGTAGCGTAGCCCGGTCATCGCGCCTCGTTTGGGACGAGGAGGTCGCAGGTTCGAATCCTGCCACCCCGACAAAAAGCAGAATATTTTAAAAAATATTCTGCTTTTTTATTTTACAAAAACTACGAATCAAGTCGAAAATTGGATTAAGTATATAAGTTGTGGAAATTACAACTTCTTACAAAAATCGCCATCTCAGTTTAAGAAATTTCATCAACAAAGAATACGACTTACAAACTTAAGTTGGCATTACAGTAATTTAAATATTTTTCTAAATCTTTCTTAAAAAAATAACATATATCATATTTGGCATTTATTTTTATACTTATTTTTGCTGCCTAAATAAAAATAATTTTGAAAAAAGCCATTTTAATAATCGTATTTACTTTTATTAGTTTTATTACTACCGCACAAGAGCACCACTTTAAACACTTTAGAATCAGCCCCGTATTAAGTCATACATATATTCCCACCTCTACACCCGATGGAAATAAAACCGTTATTGTACCTACTATTGGATTGGATTTAGAGTATTGGATTAATGAAAAATGGGGACTGGGTTTACACAATGATTTAGAACTTGAAACTTTTGAAATAGAAAAAGAACATGAACTTTTTGTTGAAAAGGAGTACCCTGTAGTTTTAACTTTAGATGCACTTTATAAATTTCACGAAAATTGGGTTTTAGTACTAGGTACAGGTGTTGAGTTGGAAAAACAAGAGAATCTTTTTATTGTAAGAACAGGCCTGGAATATGAAATAGAATTTGGAAATCATTGGGATGTTTCTCCTACTGTTTTATACGATTATCGTGCAAACGATTTAGGTACTTGGGCCATAGGAATTGGTATTGGAAAACGATTTTAATTTTCAGTAAAAAACAATATTAAAATATCAAAAATAAACATTTACAACTTTTATTTATCTCTATAAAAGGTTCATTATATTTCTTTTATCAATTACTTTAAAGGATTTTATACTTTTTGTCTAGAGATCATTGTTTAACTATCTATCTGTAGAATAAATAAAATACCATTTAAAAAATTAAGAGACAAATATTTCCACGAAAAAAAGAGGCCGTCTAAAAGAGATAAACCCTGTCACACAGAAGTTTAACCTTCATAAGAATCTGAAATAAATTCAGAATGACAAAAATTCACTTTTTAAACAACCTCTTTACTAAAAACTTCTTACATCCTAACGGTAACCGTTATTAGTAGGGTCTGATGTTAATAAATTAGCATTCAAAATTATTTGTGCTTGTGGTATTGGTAATAACACATGGTACGGCTGAATATTAGCCCCTGGATTATTCCAATTTCTATGCTCTGTAGATTTAACCACATCTAATAAAATTCCCCATCTAACTAAATCCATTTTTCTATGTCCTTCTGCAGAAAGTTCAAACTTTCTTTCATCATACATTGCTTCTCTAAAAGATGTTTGAGACATACCACTCCAAGGTTGGTCTGGTTCAAAAGCTCTTTTACGAACTTCGTTTACATAAGAATACGCAGTTCCTGGACCATTTAATTCATTTTCTGCCTCAGCAGCCATTAAATAAATATCAGCTAAACGGAAAACAATATAATTTTCATGATGATTACCCCTCAAAGAATTCACTTGATCTAAGTTCCAATTTTTTCTGAAGTATGGAAACGCAAGCTCAAAACCTAAATACTCGGTTACTACAGTTGCATCATAACGCAAATCTCCATCTTGCCAGTTATTTTTATCTGCTAATTCAGGTAAAGGCACAGACCATCCGTAACCTTGCATATCTTCTTCTTGCTCTAACATTACACTCTGAAAATACTCCCACCTTTTCATTTGGGTTCCATTTGCTTTTAAAACTGGCGCACCAAATTCATCAACAGCATCATCATTTCTATTAGATGGCTCATCTCTAATTCGAGGATTATAATCATCTGTTCTTGTAGTTGTAACCTCATCCGATTTAAAATCGATGATAAAAATATGCTCGTTATTTATAGAGTTCGCAGGATCTAATTGATTAAAAACATCTGCATAATTTGGTAATAAAGTATGTGGTGAATTATTTATAATCTCATCACAAGCATTTTTAGCCAATAACCACTCTTTATCAAATAAATGAAATTTTGCTTTTAATGCATAGGCAGCCCACTTTGTTGCTCTTCCTAAATCTGAACCAGAATATGTAGATGGCAATAAACTTACTGCTCTTTCTAAATCTACTTTCATATCCGTTCTTATTAAATCCTTATCATAACGCCCCAACTCTCCCGCTTCAATAGGGTTTAACATTTCTCTAAAATAAGGAACGTCTCCCCATAAATTTGTTAAATGATAAAAAGCCAAAGCTCTTAAAAACAACAACTCTCCAACGGCTTGATCTCTATTAGCTTCCGTAAGTTTTTCATTACCATCAATATTTGCTAAGAATTCTGTGGTACCATTTACTACCTCATATAACTGAGACCATACACCGTTTCCGTCTGCTACACCCTCTGCAATTAGATAATTATGAATAGATCCATTCACATTTCTGTTAGGTCCAACAACATCTGCTCCATGTGTATAATAATCATCTAAACCTCTTTGAGCATATAAATTATTATTATGATAGATTCTATAAATTCCGTTTACAGCTAATTCTGCCTCTTTGTCATTATTGAAAAAATTTCCAGGTGTAATAGCATCTCTTAAATCTTCTTGCAGAAAATCATCACAAGAAATTAAAGCAAATAAACCTAGCAAGACTAGAACTACTTTATTTTTTAATATATTTTTCATTTTATTATTTTTTTAAAATTCCATTTTTAATCCTAATGTAACAGATTTAGCATAAGGGTAAGTACCCGAAGCAAAACCCTGAGATACTGAACCTAACCCACTACTAGCACTAAAATTACTTGTTTCTGGATCTCCTAATTTAAATTTAGATAATAAAAATAAGTTAGTACCTGTTACATAAACATTAAAAGCGCTTAATGTATTTTCTAATCCTATTTTTTCTAATGGAAGATTATAATTTAAAGTAGCTGTTTTTAATCGTAAAAATGAACCATCCTCTATATTAACAGTACTATTTGGGTTGAATAAACTTGTAGAAGCACCTGCTCTAGGTATATCTGAAGTTTCATTTACTCCTTCTTGCCAACGGTTTAATACTCTAGAATCTAAATTCTGCTCTCCCCTTCCGTAATAAGATGCCTGTGTTCTTATATTGAAGATGTCATTACCATATTGACCTTGAAAAAAGACATCTAAAGAAAGACCTTTATAAGTAAATGTATTTCTGAAACCTCCATAAAAATCTGGTTCTGGACTACCAATTATAACAGCATCTTCATCATTCCAAGTAGGGTTATCATCTAAATTTTCAAATCTAGGACCACCAATAAAAGACATTCCCTTTCTACCATCTGCAATTATCTCATCTTCATTTTTATAAGTCCCTAAGTATTTAAGTCCAATAAAAACTGGCATTGACTCACCAACAATAAGTCTCGCAGAAGTACCACCTTGGTTACCTGTAGATTGTAAATCTAAATAATCTCTACCATCTAACTCTAAAACTTTACTTTTGTTTGTAGATATTGTTAATGTCGAATTCCAAGAAAAATCCTTTTTCTCCACATTAATGGTGTTTAATGAAAATTCAAAACCTTGATTTTCTACAGAACCTACATTTTGCAACTGAGTACCACCTCCTGCTTGTGCAGATAAAGCTTTAGCTAAAAGTAAATCTTCTGTAGTTTTTAAATAATAATCTGCTTCAAAAGAAATTCTATCCTTTAAAAGACTAACTTCAAAACCAAGATCTAGTTGTTTTGTAGTTTCCCATGTTAATCCCTCACTTGGCACAGAACCTAATTGAACACCATTAACAACATTGTCGTTAAAAATATTGATAGTGTTATTATAGGTTGCAATAGAATTATAAGAATTTACTCCTTGTTCACCTACAATACCATAACTACCTCTAACTTTTAATTTATCAATTACATCTACATCTTCTAAAAAAGTCTCATCACTTACATTCCAAGCAAGACCTACAGATGGAAAAAACGCATATTTACTTCCCTCTTCAAAAACAGAAGATCCATCATATCTACCAACTAAGGTTAAAAGGTATTTACTTTTGTAGCCATAATCTACCCTACCTAAAAAAGAAGCTAATGTTCTTTGACCATATCCAGAATTTGCATAATAAAGCGTTGCATCACCTAAAGCTAGATTATTAAACAATACGGCATCATTTGGAAAACCATCTGCCTGAGAAACGGTACTTTCATTCGTATCCTTTTGCCATGTAAATCCTCCTAACAACTTAACAGAATGATTTTCTAAACCTAAATCATAGGTAAACGTATTTTCATTCAAAATACTTTTCCCATAATTTGTTGCTATATTAGCATAACCAGTTCCTGCTTTGGAAATCTGTCTATCTGGTAATGCTCCCGGAAGATAATCGTTATATTTTGTATGTGTAATTTCTGCTCCAAAAGTAGACTTCAATTTAAAGTTCTCAAACAACTCATACTCAACATAAGCATTTGTAATAAGCTTTGTAACTAAATCATGATCTACTCTTAGATTTGCATCTGCTACAGGATTTCTTTCTGTCCCAGAACTTATTGGGTTAACCCCAGTATAGTCTCCATTTTCATCATAAACGGTTCTAATTGGCAGCACATTTGAAACAATTTGAGAATAATTAACTTTATTATTTTCTTTTTTATAATGTGTTGCATTTAAACGAATACCTGTTTTAAATTTATCTGAAAGCCTTACATCTAAATTTGTTCTAAAAGTAACTCTTTCTAAACCAGAGCCTTTTAAAATTCCTTCTTGATCAAAATGATTGATAGAGATATAATAATTAGAATTTTCTGAATTCCCCATTATAGATAAATCTGTATTTCTAACATACCCTGTCTGAGCTGCAAGATCTAACCAATCTGTAGTTTCAATTTCTCCTGGCTCATCAAACAATAAAGGTAAAGTAGGGTCTGTCCCTCCAAAACCATTATTTAAGTTCGGGTTAAATTGCCCTGCCTCATTAATATAATTTACATAATCTTCTCCGTTTAAAAGATCAATCTCATTTGCTACTTGCTGAACACTATAATAATGATTTAGACTAATTCTTGGTTTTCCTTTTGAAATTTCTGTACCATTTTTAGTCGTTACTAAAATAACTCCAGAAGCACCTCTTGTTCCATAAATAGACAATGCAGTAGCATCCTTTAGAACATCTACAGATTTAATATCATTTACATTTAAAGTATTTAAGTTAAAATCTGTACCCACAATAAATCCGTCTATAACATACAGAGGATTATTATTTCCATTGATAGAACTATTACCTCTAATTCTAATTGTAGAACCGGAGCCTGGGTCTCCACTATTAGATGTTACAGAAACTCCTGTTGCTCTACCTTGTAATGCTTGGTCTAATCTTGCAACTGGCTGGTTCTCTAAAACATCTGCCTTTACAGAAGAAACAGAAGAAACTAAATCTTTCTTTGTAGTAGAACCATATCCTATTATTACTATTTCATTTAATTGTTGCGCATCTTCTTTTAAGACAATATCTATTACGTTTTGACCCGCAACCACAACTTCTTGATTTACAAAACCTACAAATGAGAATTGTAAAATTTCACCTTTAGAAACTTTAATAGAATACTTTCCTTCAAAATCGGAATTTGTACCTCTATCTGTCCCTTTTACCAAGATATTAACTCCTGGAAGAGTTAAACTTGTTTCGTCTGATATTGTACCTGTAATTGTTGTTTGAGCCGTTAAAGACATAAAACTACAAAACAGAAACAACAAAGCACTTAGTTTTAATTTCATTGATTTAATAATTAGTTTATAATTTGGTTTTACCATTACAACGAACGGTTACTTCAAACCTATTAATTATTTAAATTCAGAAATTCTCAAAAACAGGGTAGTATTGTTGCAATTACCCAACAATTAACATAAAGTTCTAAATAATTAGTAATTTAAGTTTATAAAAAAGATGATATTACTAAAATTAGTATTACTTTATAGAAGCCCTTTTACCCATAGATAATACTTAAAAAGCACGCATTACTAATAATAATTGAAAAAAACATAGTGCTTATTTTTACTAAAAAAAAAAAGAGAAGTAATCGATAGGGTATTAAAACTTATAATATGTAGTTTTCTATTAAGATAGAATGTAGAAATTTATATTCATTTTATTTAACAAGAATACGTTTTTAATAAAAAAAATATTAATAAAATATATTGCCCTATATTTTTCCGTAAAGCACGAAATAATATAGGGCAAATTATAGAAACCAAAATTGTATTACAATTTAAAAGGCATTAATTACCTAAAATAAAATCTACGGCAGCCATAGAATGAATTTCTGTTGTATCAAAAATTGGAATTTCTAAATCTTCATCAAAAATCATTAAAGGAAATTCTGTACAACCTAAAACAACTCCTTCTGCGCCTCTATCTACCAAACCTTTAATAACATTAAGCACATAGGTTTTAGAAGCAGGCTTAACCACGCCATACGTAAGTTCTTCTTCAATAATTCTTTGCAACTCAATAAGTACTTCCTTTTCTTCTGGCACTAAAACATTTATTCCGTTATCAGCGATTCTTTTGGTTATAAAATCACCTTCCATTGTATAAATTGTACCTAAAAAACCAACACTCTTCACTTCTTTTTTTAGAATAGCTTTTGCCGTAGCATCACCAATATGAATAATAGGAAAATCTAATTGACTTTGGACAATATCAAATACTTTATGGGGTGTATTTGCACAAAACATTACAGCCTCTGCTCCTCCTTTACGTAAACTTAATGCACCATCAGTTAACATTCCTGCAATCGAATCCCATTTATCTATTTTCTGAAATCTATGAATTTCTGCTTGATTTAAGGTATAAACTAATAAGGGCGGATTTGTATTATTGCCATAATAATCATTAATAGATTGATTAATTGCAGCATAATACTCTACTGTTGAGTGCCACGACGTACCACCTAAAAGCCCAAGTGTATTCATATCTTTAACTGTTGTTTTTTTTTGATTTAATTGAAAACTACTGTCTACTAATTTTTGTTTGTTATTATCTTTTGAATTACCGCATGAAAGATGCATTATAATCATAAAACAATATAGAAAATTTTTCATATTTGATTTGTTATAAAATAAAACCTTTGGTTAATGATTTTGATAACCCCAATATTAACTCTTTATTTTCTGGAACATCAGCTATATTACTATTTTCTTGCGGATCTGTTTTATGATCAAAAAGTTCTCTGGTTATAAAGTCTCCTTTTGTTTTTTGTTTTGGATTCCACTTATACCACTCTACATAACGATATCGTTCTGTTCTTACAGTATACCCCATTCGTTCTGTTTTTCTATCTTCTTTAGATCCGTATCTACCTAATAAAAATTGACTATAAGCGGCTTCTTTTACGATAGTCTTCGAGTTTTCTAAAATTGGTTTTAAACTTTCACCTTGTAAATATTTTGGTATTTCAAACCCCGTCATGTCACAAAGAGTAGGATAAACATCTACAAACTCAGTTAATGATTGCGTCATTTCTCCTTTGCTTTTTACGCCTTTACCACTTATTATTAAAGGTGCTCTAGTATCAATTTCGTAATTAGTTTGTTTTGCCCAACCATTATGTTCTCCTAACTTCCATCCATGATCTCCCCATAAAACAACAATCGTATTTTCTGCCAATCCAGATTTCTCAAGTTCATCCATTAAACGACCAATTTGAGCATCAACATAAGTTACACAAGCATAATAAGCATGTATTAGTTCCCTTTGTTCTGCTTCGGATAATGAGCCTTCCGCTGGTTTTGGTAAATCGTGTTTATCTGCATAACCTCTAAGTTCCGCATCGCCATGCATAGCAAATTCCGGGCTATTTTTAGGAGGGAATTGATTTTTAGCTAACGGAATATCTTCCGAATTATACATATCCCAATATTTTTTTGGAGCTGTAAAAGGCAAATGCGGTTTATAAAAACCTACAGATAAAAAGAAAGGTTTATCTGTTTTTTTTAGCTCACGCATCTTTTTTATTGCCATGGTAGTTTGCGCACCATCGTAATAATCATCATCACCTACATCTGCCATTTCAATAGATTTGGCTTTCGTATAAATAAACCCGTATTTATCAAATTTATGCTTTCCTTTTTTTACAAGTTTAAGTTCTTTTTCTTTTTGAATTATTAAGTTATCTTGATTGACATAAACCGCATCTGGATCGAAAGGAAAACCATCCACATGCAAATACTCATTCCAAGCAATAGAATCTTGCAATGTATTATGAAACGTTTTTCCTAAACCAACAGTATGATAGCCGTTATTCTTAAAAAATTGTGGTAAAGAAACGATATCAGGCATCGCATCTCTAAAATGTGTTTTTAAATCCCAAATTTGTGTAGAATCTGGTCTTAAACCCGTTAATAAACTAGTTCTAGAAGCTGTACAAACAGCTTGTTGGCAATATGCACGATTAAAAACCATACCATTACTAGCCAATTTATCTATGTTGGGAGATTTTACAACTACATTACCATAAGCCCCCAAATCTGTTCTAAGATCATCTACTGGAATAAAAAGAATATTTGGTCTACTTTGCTTTTTAACCTCAGCCTTCTTTTCAACTGTATTTTGGCACGAACTTAAAACAAGTACTGCTAAAATAAATAACGAAATTTGTAATTTAATTTTTACCATAATTTAATTTATATTTTTAGGCAAAGCCCCTTTCCATCCTTTTGATAATTGAACAGATAAACTTTTTATTATTTCAGTTTTATCAGAAATTCCTGCAACATTTTCTGTTTCGTTAGGATCTACAAAATGGTCATACAATTCTGTAGCTGCAAAAGCTCCTTTTTCTTTTTTTACATTATCCCAATGATACCACTCTATATAATGGTATTGTTTTGTTTGCATTGAATACCCCATATATTCTTGCCCATCTTTAGATACTCTTGGTCTTCTTCTAAACTGAGTAAAAACAGCATCTTTCCATTCTAAATCCGGATTTTCAAAAACAGGAACTAAACTTGTTCCTTGTAAATAATCTGCCTTATCAACACCTGTTAAATCACATAATGTTGGAAATATATCTACTAATTCCGAAAGAGCCTTTATCTGTTTTCCTTCTTGTTGATTTGCTCCTTTTATAATTAAGGGCACATGTGTATCTATATAAAAGTTCGTCATTTTACCCCAACCGTTATGATCTCCTAATTTCCAACCATGATCTCCCCAAAGAACAATTACTGTATTTTCATACAAACCACGTTCTTTTAATCCTGCTACCAATTTACCTACACAAGCATCCACAAAACTTACACTTGCATAATACCCCCTTTTTAAAGAATCTGCATATTTTTCTGGTAAAGGTTCATCTTCTGGACGACCAATTTTGGTTGGGTTTGTATATGCTCGTAATTCGTAATTTGCATTTGCAGACATTACTGGTGCATTTTTTGGTAACTTCGGATTTGCTGCAGGAGAAACTGATCCGGCTGGATATAGATCCCAATATTTTTTTGGAGCTACAAATGGTAAATGTGGCCTATAAAAACCTAGGCCTAAGAAAAATGGTTCTTTTTTATATTTAATTCTATCTAGGGTTTTTAAAGCCAATGTTGTTTGCATTGCATCATAGTATAAAGAGTCTGGTTCATCAGCTAACTCTATAGCCGGTCCACGATTCCAACCATCACCATATAAGTTTTTCCCTTTTTTCTTGGCTACATAAATCTTTCTTTTTGCAATTTGATCTTTCTTTGATGCTTCTGTATAATAATATGTTTCAGCATCTCTCTTCACATATTCTTTAGTATTATATGGATAAGGTCTAAGATCTGGCTCATCCCAAGAAATAGAATCTGGCATATAATTATGAAAAATTTTACCAATATTTACGGTATAATATCCTGCTTTATTAAAATATTGAGGCATTGTTACTGCATCAGGGTTTATCTCTCTAAACTTATCCCCCAAGTGCCAAACTCTTGTAGAATCTGGTCTGTAACCTAACATTGTACTTGCTCTTGAAGGTGCGCAAACTGCTGATTGAGAATGAGTGTTTAGCATTACCATAGAATTGGCTGATAACGCATCTATATTTGGTGTCTTTATTTCTTTATTTCCATAAGAACCAAGATCAGCTCTTAAATCGTCTATGGACAAAAAAATGATATTTGGTTTTTGTACTGTTTTTTGATCTTTTTGGGGATCACTTTTCTGTGAACAAGAAGTAAAAAACACCAAAAGCACTGGTATAAATAGTTTTAAAATTTTCATCAATTATTATGTATTATTTTTTTTAATATTCTACTGATAGATAGTTAAGCTAGTATTTTAAATATTATTTTTCGCTAAAGACAATAGTTTAAAAATACTAGCTTATTACCAATAAAAAGAGGATAATTAATAATCCTTATTTTTCATACCACATAGGATCCTCAATAGTTACTCCTGTAGGTATATTTATATTTGCTGCAGATTCATCTCTAGGATATGTATATCTTCTAATAAAATCTGTTGCGCTAGAATTAGTAGGGATAGTAAAGTCTACAGACTTTGTTCGTTTCCATTGGTTCCATGCTTCTATTCCATTACCAAATAATGAAATATAATGTTGATCATTAACGTAATCTAAAGCCTCTTCTTTTGTTAAAGTAGACAAGTCGGGAAAACTAGCTAAATAAGTATCCTTATCTGTTTGTAGAATCTCTCCTGTCGATCCATCATAATAACCTAAAGCAAGTGTAATACCTTCTAAGAACCATGTATTAGCCTGCGACAAACCACCAGATACATAGCCGTTAGCAGCAGCATCGGCTAATAAGAACTTAGTTTCCGAAGCTGTAAAATACCTATCAGGTGAGTCTGCTTTAACCATATTATCTGTATTTATTTTTGAAACAGACGCAACACCAGTATTACCTTGATAGATACCAGCATAAATATTATTTCTATTCAGCTCAAAATAGGTTGCTCTTCTTGGGTCATTTAAAGCATTCATAAGATCTACAAGAGGTCTTCCTGCATACCAACTTTTATTTACTCCTGCCCAATTAGTTGTTAAAAATCTATACAAATGATTTTCATTACCAATTTCATTACTATATATTAAATTTGCTTCTTGCTCGTTGGTTAGTATTAACGGGCTATTTACTAAAGCCTGAAGTTCACTAGAAACTTCTTGAGGTTTTACATTAGCCATAAACATGAGCATTTTAAATTTTAAAGAATATGCCCAACGAATCCATGCTTCTTTATCACCTTCAAAAATTAAATCGGTAACGATATCAGAATCTACATCTTGTTCTAAAATTGCAATAGCCTCATCCATTAAATCTATAACCCCTTCCATTACAACTTCCTGAGAATCAAATTCAGGATATGGATATTCTGCTGGATTTCCACCTTGAGTAAATGGAACTTCTCCCCATATTTGGGTTAAATTAGAATAAATAAAGCCTTCTAATATTTTTGCTTGCGCAATAATATACACATTCTTTGGATTATCTCTTTCGACTAATAATTCTACTAAAGATAGATTTTTTATACAGGTTGTGTACCAAATTGTCCATGCATTATTTAAAGAAGCAGTACCAAGTGTATATCTACTTCTGCTTAACCATGTACCAGAACTACCAGCCCATTGTTGCGCGTGCATATTAGAACCTGCCAATTCAATAACTCTTTGCGAAGACATATTAGCTATTACTTCTGGAAACAAAAGAGAAGGTGTAACCGATGTTGCAGCTAAAGGATCTTCATTAATATCTGTTATACCATCGCATCCGCTTAAACAGAAGACAACAAAGGATAGTAAAAACAAATACGTGGGTTTTATAATTATTTTTTTCATCTTTTTTATTTTTAAAATTTAACTTTAACACTTAAACCAATACTACTTGTAGAAGGTAAACCATTGTATTCAATACCTCCTCCATTACTACTAGATCCAAATAAATTAGTTTCTGGATCTATATGTGGTATACTTGTATTAAAAATAGCTAGATTCCTTCCTTGTAAACTCAACGATAAGGCTGTAAAAGGTATATTTTGAAGTTGTTTTTTATTAAATGAATAAGACAAACCTAACTCTCTCCATTTTATATAAGTCGCATCAAAGGTGTTACTTTCATGAATCGTAGAGGATGAATAACTATTCCAATACTGTTGTACACTTGGAATTGCTATGGTGTTTTCAGAATAAGTTCCATCACCATTATCTACAAAGGTATTAGGATCTACAAAAAGCGTTTCTCTATCTGTAGCTGTTTCGGCAGCTAAACCACTTGTTCTAAGTGTTCCTACCGTTTGTGAATATAAAATACCACCTTGTTTCCAATCAAATGTTGTTGATAATCTCCAGCCTTTATAACTAAATACAGAAGTAAGTCCCATTGTAAAATCTGGTGTTATATTTCCTAAACGACCATTATCTCCTTCAAATCGCAGACCATTACTATTTACTAATATTTGATCTTCTATCGTGTTACCATCACCATCTACTGCCCTTGCAAATCTATTACCATAAAGACCTATCGATTTACCTTCTTCTGCAGCTACTACTAAGCCACCAAAAGAAGAAGCTAAAGTATATTGTTCTAAATCTCCTAAATCCTCAATAATGGTTTCATTGGTTGAAAAATTAGCATCTAAATTCCATTTAAACTTTTCTGAACGAATTACTTTTAGTCCTAATTCTAACTCAAAACCTGTATTAGATATTTCTCCTAAATTAGTCCAAGCTGTACTATAACCAGTGGAAGCAGGTGTAGATAGCGGTATAATTTGATCGGTAGTAGTGTTTTTATAATAAGTAGCATCTATTTTAATTCTGTTTTTAAAAAAACCTAATTCAACACCAATTTCTTTGTTTAATTGATTTTCTGGTTTTAAATCTGCATTTGGTAAAGAATTTGGTCCAGAATACGCAATTTGACCATTAAATGGAAATGTACCTGCAGTATTAAATTGTCCGTAATAAGAAGTTTGTGGGTAATACAAATAATCTAATTGATATGGCGTTGTATCACCTCCAACATTTGCCCAATTTGTTCTTAATTTACCATAACTTAAAATACTTTTATCAATATTAAAAGCATCGCTAAAAACAAAACTTAAAGCTACAGATGGGTAAAAATAACTATTTCCATTTACAGGTAAGGTAGAAGACCAATCGTTTCGAGCAGTAGCATTTAAAGTAAGCCATTTTTTATATGTCATTGTAAAATCTCCAAAAGCTCCAAAAATTTGTTTTAAAGAATAATTCTTTGTTGGGCTATTTGACGCTACGTTACCAGGGCTAAAAAGTTCTGGTATAGAAAGTGATGTACCAAGATTACCATTTTGCTCATATTCTCTTTCGTTCCATTGCACACCAGCCATTAAGGTAACATCAAAATTTCCAAAAGAATTATCATAAGTTGCCAAATAATCTAAAGTTAATTGTTTTCTACTGATGTAATTATCTTTATAATTACCATCAAGATACCCCAAAGTACCAACGTGATTACTTCTAAAATGCTTTGTATTGTAAGAATCATAACCTACTCTACCTAACATTGTAAGATGTTCTACAGGATTATAATCAAAGCTTACATTTCCAAAAAAACGTTCTGTATCACTGGTTCTATGGTTTTCATTAACTATCCAATATGGATTATTAGTATCCTCATCAATAGGAGACAATTGTGTAATTCCATCATCAGCAATCCAAGGCTTTAAAACTTCAATATTAGTAATTCTTGGTAACCTATTTATTATACTAGTTAATACATTAGGGTCGTTTGCTCCTTTTGACACAGCTCCTTCAATACCTGTATTAATATAATTAATACTAAATCTAGATTTTAATTTATTAGAAAGTTGAGAACCAGAATTAAGCCCTAAATTTAATTTATTAAGCAATGAACCAGGCAATATACCTTTAACTGAAGTATGAGAACTACTAAGACGATAATCATTCTTTCCATCGTTAGAAGCTCCTGAAACAGCAAAATTATGAGAAACGGTTGAACCTAGGTTATAAAAATCTTTTTGAATATCTGGGTTCGCTTGAAAAGTTTGTGCATTCCCTGCCAAGTCGGTATATGCCGTACCACTAGAAATAGCAGGTCCCCAACCTTTAGAAGCAGATTGTACAGTATCACCATCATCTTCATTATAAATACCTTGGTTTCCGGGTCCATACGTGTTTTGAAAATCTGGAAGCAAAAGAGGTGAATCAAACCTAATGGTTGAACTGTAAGTAATAGTTGCTTTTCCATCCCCTTTTCCTTTTTTAGTAGTTACAACGATAACACCATTTGAAGCTCTTGATCCATACAACGCTGCTGCAGAAGCACCTTTTAAAACCGTTAAACTCTCTATATCGTCCGGATTAATATCCTGAGCTCTATTTCCATAATCTATAGACCCTGTTGTTCTAGAATCTGAAAAGTCATTAGCATCAGATATAGGTACACCGTCAACTACCCACAATGGCTGATTATTTCCACTTATTCGAGTAAGTCCTCTAATCGTAATTTTTGTAGAAGAACCTACACCTCCACCTTGACCAGTAATTTGAACTCCAGATATTTTTCCTTGTAATGCTTGAACAACATCGGTTTCTCTTGCCTCTTCAAAATCGGCAGATTTTACAGTACTTACTGCATAACCTAATGTTTTTTCAGCACGTTCAATCCCCATTGCTGTCACTACAATTTCATCCAAAGACTCTTCATCTTCTTGCATAATTACATTAATTAATGAAGAATTTTGAATCAACTTTTTTTCTGACTTCATTCCTAAATAAGAAAAAATCAATACTTTACCAATACTTGCCTTAATAGAATAGTTTCCGTCAAAATCTGTTTGCGTACCTGTTTTAGTTCCTTCTATTAAAACTGTTACACCCAATACTGGCATACCAGATTCATCCATTACTTTTCCTGAAATAACACCCTCTTGAGAGAACGTTTGTTGTAATGTAATGAATTGAATTACGAGAAATAAAATAAATAACTTTGTAATTTTTGTTTTCATATATAAATTGGTTTTAGTGAAATTTATTTTCTCTAAACTTTAATATCTTATCAGCTTTAACACCAATAAAACACCAAAGAGTACAACGTAAAAAAACAATAAAAAACCTCTAAAAGACTAGAATAGAGGGTTACACTTGTACTACACTCCAAGTGTTTTAGGGACTTTTACGAAAAACAAAAAAAAAGTATGATATATTAATAAAATGTAAATTTCATCTCTTTAAATACCGAATTTAACAACTCGTCTAAAAAGACTATTGCAAGGATATAAACATAAAAAGAAGATTAATAAACACTTTTTGCTTAAGTTCATTTAAAAATGAAAGAGAGATTCTAAAACTAGAAATTGATAAAAATTAAATGCAAAAAGTATTTACATATTAGAAATCAAAAAAAAAGTAAAAAGTGAATTTTTAGTAAAATGATAAAAGAGGATAAGAATGCTCTTTTAAAAAAAATACAACTTATAGGTTTTTAAGCCACGTATAAATATTTATATTTTCTGGAATGTTTAATTTTTTACGAAGTCTGTACTTTTTCGTTTGCACTGTTTTTGGCTGAACATTCGTATAACTTGCAATATCTTTTGAAGAAAAATTAAGCCAAACCATGGCACACAAAGTTAATTCTGTATTTACTAGTTTAGGGTTATTCTCTAACAACTTCTCGCAAACATTTGGATATACTTCTTGAAAACGAACTAAAAAAGAAGAATCATTTTTTTTAGCTAACAAAATAACCTCATCAAAAGCAACATTTAATTTTTGCTTTAATTTTTTACTTTCAATATTCTTCTGGTTAATAATTTGCTCTTTTTCTTCAATTATTTTACGTCTCTTTTTTCTATAATTATAAACAATAAAAAGAACAACACTTAAAAAAAACGTTATAACTACTACAATAAGAGAATTGTATTTTTTTTCTTTTTTTTGATATTCCTTTTCTTGATCACTCAAGAAATTACCAATAACAACATCTATATTTTGATTATACCTTGCATTAATGCTGTCTGTAATTTTAGTATAACTTATAAGATATTTATGTGAATTATCTTCATCATTTAATTGCGAGTAAGTTTCAGAAATTAATTTATGAGACAATTTAACCTCTTCTATTTTCTTTATTTTTTTATAAATATTTAACGATTCCTTATATAAAACAATTGCTTTTTTATAATTTCCAATCGCTTTATTAAAATTAGCATCTGCATGTATAACAGTAGCTTTATAATATTCTGTAATATTATTATCGCCTAATATTAATACCTTACTTTTATCTAGGTATACTTTTGCTGAGTCAATATTTACATTTTCTTTTAAATAGTAATTTGCAACAACAGCATATTTAAAAGGATTTTCTTTAATTTTAATTGCTTTATGGAGGTAAACTAGCGTAGAATCCGTTTCGTATTGCGTATCTAAAAAAGCATCTGCCTTATTAATATACAAAAAAGACAGTAAATTCTGATCATATGATTTTAAATTTTTACAAATCTCAATACTTTTATCAAAACATTCAACAGCTTTTTTATTGATTTTTAATGCAGAGTAATTTCTACCATAGTTTGCTAAAACCCTTATTTTTAAATTATCATAGCCATCATCAAAAACGATATTATTTGCTAAATCTAAATATCTTAAACTTTCTAGATTCTCCCCAAAATTACATAAAACACTAGCAATTCTAATATAACCTAAAGCAATAGTTTCTTCATCATTATTTTTTTTAGCTTTTTCAACCAGCTTCATATTAAGTAACAGAACCTCTTCAAATAAACCTTTTCTTATTAAAGAAAACTCATACTCTTTAGATAATTTATCTATTGGTTTTTGCTCTTGAGCAAAAACCAATACAGATGAAATAACAAAAAAAAAGAATACCTTAAGATACTTATATTGCATTAAATAATATTTTCTATCTTTTTGCAAAAAAATTAAAATTATAAAGAATTATTAATTTGCCTTTCCTAACAATTCAATCCATTGATCAACATAATTAGTATTTCTAATACCATTAGAGTGTGCTTTTCTTCCTTTAGGAAAAGCTAAATCAAAAGCATAAATCTGATTCTCAGGAATTTTCATAGCCACATAACTCTCTTTAATTACTTTTGCCGCAGGTTCCTTTGCATGATAAGTTCCATACCAAAGGTTGGCAGGTGTTACACTTTTTGCAGCATACCAATCTGCTATTTTATTTTTAGCAGAATAATCCCAACCACCAGAAAAATCGATAACTCTAGCAACTAAATGTTCTTTTGCTATAAAAGCAGCCATTCCTCCTCCTTGAGATTGACCCGAAACAGCTATTTCACTCCATTTTGGTTTACCATCTTCTAAATAAGTATCCCAATTACCAGCTTTATCTGTTTTAGAAAGATAAATTAATAACTTAGTAAGCCTATTTACTATTGCGTCTTGAGGCTCATCATCTATTAATGAAAAGTCGTTATCACCATAAATACGCTGCTGTCTAAATTCTGATGTACATTTAGAATTGTCTGCTAAGTTTTCACCTTTACAAATTTGAG
Source organism: Polaribacter sejongensis (assembly GCF_038024065.1). Taxonomy (NCBI): domain Bacteria; kingdom Pseudomonadati; phylum Bacteroidota; class Flavobacteriia; order Flavobacteriales; family Flavobacteriaceae; genus Polaribacter; species Polaribacter sejongensis. Next base: position 1,941,872 of record NZ_CP150667.1, read on the forward strand.
CCACAGCAGGTCTATTAATGTAAGATATATTAATAACATGATACCCTTGAGATACAGCTGTTGCAAAAAATCTTTTAGGACCATTTAGAGCTATACCTCCAGTTCCTGGCATAAAAAACAACAGTTTCCCTTGTTTTGCATCTGGGTTATAAACAACTAAATGAGGAGAATTTGATTCTTTAATAAGAGAATCTGTACTAGAAGGTTTAACTTCTAATACTTTATATTCTTTAGGGAACCCTGAAGAAGATTGAGCAAATGTAAAATTATAGCTAAGAAAAATAAAAGCTAGGGGTATTAAAAAGAACTTCATTATTTATTAATTTTAAATTAAATTTTAAATAGTTAAACAGGTTTTACTTTCTCTAAAAGATTTCATTTTTAATAAGATTTCCATCAAATTATAAATATGCGTTTTTACTAACAAAAACACATAATAAGGAGAATTTATTTAACGAATTAATTAATTCATTAAATTTTCTTTAGTAATTTTCCGTAAATATAGATAAAAATTACATTATCTATAATCTATTTTAATCTTTATTATAGAAACTTAGTCGGAATAATATTTTATAATGATTGTAAACAAAAAAAACTCCCTTTTATCAAAAAAAAGGAGTTTTAATCAATTTATAAATATTTTATTATTCTGCCAACATGTCTTTAGTAGCAACTGTTCTAAAACCAATATGATCTGAACCAGAATTAGGCTCCATACCCATTTTTGCTGAAATTCTAAAACTAGCACAATAAGATGCATGACATAAAAAAGAACCACCTTTCATAACATATTCAATTTGATACGGATTACTTGGTGTATACGATTTTTCTGCCCCTGTAGGGTTTGTTAAAACCACAGAAGGATCTAAAGTTTCATAATATTTTACATTAAATAAGTCTGAAGTCATTTCCCAAACATTACCAGCCATATCATACAAACCAATATTATTTGCAGGATAAGATCGTACAGGAGAGATATAATCAAACCCATCTTCAGAAATATTTTCTGTTGGAAATTTACCTTGCCATGTATTCGCATTTGCATCTAAATCTTCTGCTTTATTTCCCCAAGTAAAAATATTATCTTCAAATTTACCTTGTGCAGCAGATTCCCATTCCGCTTCAGTAGGCAACCTTCTATTAGCCCATTTGCAATATGCCAAAGCATCTTCTTGCGCAACATGTACAACCGGAAAATTATCTTGCCCTTCAATAGAGCTACCTGGACCTTCTGGTTGTTTCCAGTTTGCACCAATTTGCCACTTCCACCATTGTCCGTAATTCGCCATAGAAACAACTCCTTTAGCATGTTTATTAAAAATTAAACTTCCGGGTTGTAAAATTGAATCGGCAGGTTTTTCTGTTCCCGCAGGTAAATCTTTTTTTATTTCTTCCCAATCTATTGGTCTTTCTGCAACAGTAACATATTTAGTAGCTACTACAAACTCTCTAAATTGTTTATTTGTTACTTCATTTGCATCTATAAAAAAGCCATCTACCGCTACTTTATGAGCAGGTTTTTCTCGCGGCATTGCATATTGGTCTCCCTCTTTTGCTCCCATTAAAAAAGTCTTGGTAGAAACCCACACCATACCTTCTGGCGCTTTAACCTCTTGGGTTAAAATCTCACTTTCTACGGTTTCTTTTTTATCTTTTTCTGATTTTTTTTTATCACAACTACTAAAAAGAGCTGTTGATAATAGTACGGTAATTAATACTGTTTTCAAATTAAAATTCATCAATAATAAATTAAGATTGCACGCAAATATAGATAATCTATTGATGTTTATTCTTTTAATTCTAAATCTCTCAATTTAATTTAACATAAAATTATTGTTTAACAAAACAAAGAATTCGTTAAACAATTGTATATTTACATAAATATCAAAAGATTATGGCAAAAAAGAAAAATATTACAAAAGACAATTTAATATCTTGGTATATGGAATTTGTCTTAGAAAACAACCACCAACCAAAGTCTGTATATAGTTTTGCGAAAGAAAATAATTTTGATGAAGCTGATTTTTATAAATTCTATAGTTCTTTTGAAACTATTGAAGAAGCTATCTTTTCTGAATTTTTTAATCACACCATAACTGTTTTAGCTAAAAGTGAAGACTATGAAAACTTTGATGCAAGAAACAAATTACTCAGTTTTTATTTTACTTTTTTCGAAATACTAACAGCGAATAGAAGCTATGTTGTGTATGCATTAGAAAACAGCAAAAATGATTTTAAGAAACTAAAATCGCTAAAAAAATTACGAGAAAGCTACCTCAACTATGTTCAGAATATAGGCATAGAAAAAATAGATTTAAAGCACGAGAAACTAGAAAAAATTCAAGATAAATCAATTAAAGAATCTTCTTGGTTTCATTTATTAGTAACTATGAAGTTTTGGCTAGATGACGTTTCACCATCCTTTGAAAAAACCGACATTTTTATTGAAAAATCAATCAATGCTCGCTTTGACTTAATGGACATTAAACCCTTACAAAGCATTATAGATTTCGGGAAATTCATTTTAAAAGAAAAAGTAAACTTTAACTAAAAAGCTCATGAAAACAATAGATTCTATACCAACTTCCAAAATTCAGAGAGCTTCTAAACTAGTTACCACTGGTGCAAAAATTGGAGTTAATTATCTTAAATATTATGGAGATAAAATAACCAAAACAGAAGACGAAGCAAAAGCACGTTTAAACGAAAATAATGCTGAAGATATTTATGACGGTTTAAAAACGTTAAAAGGAAGTGCTTTAAAAGTAGCTCAGATGTTGAGTATGGAAAAAAGTATCTTACCACAGGCGTACGTAGAAAAGTTTTCTCTTTCGCAGTTCTCTGTACCGCCACTTTCCCCTGCCTTAGTTACCAAAACCTTTAAAAAGTATTTTGGAAAAGATCCGAATGAAATATATGACAAATTCAACACTGTTTCTATAAATGCAGCAAGTATTGGTCAGGTTCATAAAGCGGAAAAGGACGGAAAAGAACTAGCCGTAAAAATTCAATACCCAGGTGTTGCACAAAGTATTGCATCCGATTTAGCACTGGTAAAACCTATCGCTATTAAAATGTTTAATATTAGAGGTAAAGATTCTGATAAATATTTTAAAGAAGTAGAAAATAAATTGGTTGAAGAAACCAATTACATATTAGAGGTAGAACAAAGTCAGGCAATTGTTGCGGCTTGTAAACACATCCCTAATCTAAATTTTCCAAATTATTATCCAGAATTGTCATCAGACAGAATTATAACTATGGATTGGATGCATGGTGTTCATTTATCTGAATTTTACACAGACAACCAAGAAGTAGCTAATAGATTAGGACAAGCACTATGGGATTTTTACATGTTTCAGATTCACAAGTTAAAAAAAGTACATGCAGACCCACATCCTGGAAATTTTTTAATATCACCAGAAAACGAACTAATTGTCATTGATTTTGGCTGTATGAAAACCATTCCAGAGGACTTTTATGTTCCTTATTTCGAATTAGCTCAAAAAGAAAATATTAGCAACCCTACGTTTTTCGAAGAAAAATTATTTCAGTTAGAAATATTAAGAGAAGACGACTCAAAAGAAGAACTCGTGTTTTTTAGAGCTATGTTTCATGAAATGTTAAGTTTATTTACACAACCGTTTCATCAAGAAACTTTCGATTTTTCTGATGAAGTTTTCTTCGGTAAACTTTCTGACTTAGGAGCTAAATACGCAAAAAGTACAGAGCTAAAAGACATGAATGGAAACAGAGGATCTAAGCACTTTATTTATATTAATAGAACCTTTTTTGGCTTATACAATTTAATGCACGATTTAAAAGCAAAAGACATAAAAATCAATAATTTTAAATCGCTATAATAGCTTTATTCCCCCATAAGGGTCCCCCAAAACTAGAGCATCTATATAAAATAATCCTTATAACTAGTTGCTCTAGTTTTAAATTCCCCAACTTTATACTTTATTTTAAAGTCTACAATCACCCCCAAGAGATATTTATAAAAACATAAAAGAAAATGGTATCTTTACTATCAATCATATTTTTTAAAATAGTATTAAAGACGCACATACTACATCAACAAAATATCTAGAAGAGTTAAATATAAAAAGTAAATTGTTAGAAAACGATGGGTTAATCAATTACCTAAAGTGAATGTTGCCACAATTAATGGTTTAGACTGTTATTCTAAATCAAAATTAAAGAAACAATTAACTTATCAAAAACCTAAAAAAGAGACAAAATCTATGAAAATTCTTGTAACAGGTGCAACTGGCTATATAGGCAAACGTTTAATTCCGTTATTACTAAATGATGGACATACTATAATTTGCCCTGTAAGAGATAAAATAAGAGCTGAAAATTACTACAGAAATCAAAAAAACATTCAATTAGTTGAAGCTGATTTTTTAAACATAGACAGCCTCCTTAATATTACAAAAGACATAGACGCTGCTTATTATTTAATTCACTCCATGTCTAATTCCGCAAAAGAGTTTCATCTTTTAGAAGAAAAATGCGCACTCAATTTTAAACGTTTTTCAGAAACAACAAACATAAAACAAGTTATTTATTTAAGCGGAATAACCAATGACACTAAACTCTCTAAACATTTATTATCACGAAAAAACGTAGAGATTACACTAGCGTCAGACAAATACGCATTAACTACTTTTAAAGCAGGAATTATTGTTGGATCTGGAAGTTCTTCTTTTGAAATCATAAGAGACCTGGTAGAGAAATTACCCGCAATGATTGCTCCTAAATGGCTGAATACAAAAACACAACCCTTGGCCATTAGAGATGTTTTAACTTTTTTACACAAAGCATTAGATAAAAAGGAATTATTCAATACTTCTCACGATATTTTTGGCCCAGAAATTCTAACTTATAAAGAAATGTTACTGCAATTCGCAGAAGTTAGAAAACTAAAAAGGCACATTTTAACGGTGCCCATAATGACACCAAAATTATCTTCTTATTGGCTCTACTTTGTAACCTCTACTTCTTACAAATTAGCAAGCTCTTTAGTAAATTCTATGGGAGTAGAAGTTATTGGAAACAAAAGTAACATTAATGCTATTTTAGATGTAAACCCAATGTCTTACAAAGAGGCTGTGAAATTAGCATTTAAAAAAATTGAACAAAACAGCATTATTTCTAGTTGGAAAGATTCCTATATAAGTAGCGGAAAATTAAAAAACTTTGTTCACGAGTTTGTAAACGTCCCAGAGTATGGCTGCTTTAAAGACCATAAAGAAAGAGTTATAAACGATAAAAAAAGAACACTAGACAGAATCTGGGCAATTGGAGGAGAAACAGGCTGGTATTACGGAACTTTTCTATGGAAAATTCGTGGATTTTTAGATCAATTTTTTGGTGGCGCCGGTTTACGACGAGGTAGAAGGCATCCTACAGAATTAAATATCGGTGATGCTCTAGATTTCTGGAGGGTAATTTATGCTGACAAAGAAAAAGGAAAACTCCTACTCTATGCAGAAATGATAATGCCTGGTGAAGCTTGGTTAGAATTTAAAATTGATGAAGGTAAATTACACCAAACTGCAACATTTAGACCTCATGGTTTAGCAGGAAGACTCTATTGGTATGCTGTAATGCCTTTTCATTGGTTTGTTTTTAACGGTATGATTAACAATATTAACAAGTAAAATACCACAATAACTTATAAGTCAAAATCCTTATTAATCTGTATCGTTTATCAAGGACTAGACACATTTATCTATTTTCTATTCTAAAAGTTATTTGATCTTAAAGAATTTTATCAAAAAAGGCATATAAATTTAAAACAACAATCTTGTTTAATTTATTTGGTAAATCATTAAACATTTATTATATTTGAAATATAAATAACTGTTAATAGGAAATATAGTCCCCTAATTGCTTTTTTCAAAAACGGAAAAAGGAAATTTATTTTAATATGTTTATAGTATTTGATTGCTATAAACATATTAAAATAATAAAAAGTTAATTCTATGCAGCTATAAGATAAATCTATGCATTAAGCAATTAAACGGCATAGCTATTGATTGTATAATAGAAATAAACTGGATAGATAGAACCACGTTTGAAGCAATAAAACATCAATTTAACTTAAAAGAACAAGAAGTAATTGATTTAATGCGAAAAGAAACGAAGCCCAAAAGCTTTGTAATGTGGAGAAAAAGGGTTCAGGAAAGAAAAACAAAACATTTAAAGTTAAGAACTTTCCAAAAAGGAAGATTTAAATGTTCAATACAGAAAAATTAAATTATGGAGTTAATCAAAAAAGCATTAGAGTTTGAAACAAGAAAAATGAGATTTCCAACTACAAGTGACCGTGTTTTAGCAGCTAGAGAAGCAAAAGCTTTAATCTTAGACTTAAACGAGGTATATAAAAAGAATAAAGATTCTGAAATTATGGATATCATGAAACGTTTAACCCTTATTAAACAAAGAATAGAGAGACGTTTAAAGGGAAAACCGTTAACTGCATAATAATTATAGATTTCTCTTGTTTTTCTAACTTTTATAATTATATTCACAAAATTATAGATTAAAACAGAGAAACATAGCATGAATTTATTAGAAAGAGCGGAAGAGTTTGAACATAGAAAGTTCTCATTTAAAACAACTAGTGATAGAATTGTAGCTTCTAGAGAGGTAAAAGCCTTAATACTAGAGCTAAATGAAGTATATAAAGCAGAAAAAGATCTTGAAATAATGGATCAAATGAAGCGCCTTACAGCAGTTAAACAAAAAATTGAAAAGCGCTTGAAAGGAAGACCTTAAAAGCAAATGAATAAAATTTTAGTTATTGGCGGAAGTAAAGGAATTGGAAAAGCAATTATTGATAGCTTAATTGATGAAAACTCAATTATAAATATCAGTAGAACAGCTCCTTTACTTTCCCACACTAACCTTAATCACTTTACTTGTGATATTCTTACAGATGATTTACCTGAGATAGACGCAATAGACACCTTAATCTATTGCCCAGGAAGCATCAATTTAAAGCCAATTTCTAGACTAAAACTTACCGATTTCAGAGAAGACTTTGAAATTAATGTAATTGGAGCTGTAAAAGCAATTCAACATTATTTACCCGCATTAAAAAAAGGAAACAACCCCTCCATCTTACTATTTAGCACGGTAGCTGCTAAATTAGGAATGCCTTTTCACGCAAGTGTAGCTACTGCAAAATCTGCCGTAGAAGGATTAACAAAATCGTTAGGAGCAGAATTGGCACCACTAATTCGCGTAAACGCCATTGCCCCAACAGTAACAGATACAGAGTTAGCCTCTAAGTTATTGCGCAATGAAAGAATGATTGAAAACATAAAAGAACGACACCCTCTAAAAAAATATTTAGCCCCAAAAGAAGTTGCAGACCTAGCTTCTTATTTAATATCTGAAAAAGCAGGTGCTATATCTGGTCAAATTTTTGAATTAGACTGCGGAATTGTCAGTTTTAAAATATAATTAAAATCAGAATTAAATGAATATTTACAATATAGAGATTAATAGTCTCCAGAATACCCCTATTCTTTTGTCAGATTTTAAAGGCAAATATATTCTTTTTGTAAACGTAGCTTCTAAATGCGGATTTACACCGCAATACAAAGATTTAGAAGAGTTGCATAAAACTTATAACGACAAAATAGTTGTAATTGGAGTTCCTTGTAATCAGTTTGGAAAACAAGAACCAGGATCTTTTTCTGAAATTGAAGAATTTTGCGAAGTTAATTATGGTGTCTCCTTTTTAATTACAGAAAAAATTGATGTAAAAGGAAAAAATCAAAATCCACTATATACATGGCTAACATCTAAGAAGTTCAATAATAAAAAAAACTCTACCGTAAAATGGAATTTTCAAAAATATTTAGTTTCACCAGAAGGAGAATTAGTTGATTATTATTTTTCAATTACAAAACCTTTGAGTTCAAAAATAATAAAACACTTAAAATCATAAAATAGGTTTGACTTATTTAAAAAGAAAAGTGAGATAGAAAAGTTGTAAGAATCTTACAAGAAATTAATGGAAGAAGCTTTTAAACTACAAGCTATTATTAGAACAAATAGCGACAAAAATTATTCAGAAGCAGATAACATCCTAAAAAAAAATGAGTCTTTAAAATCTAAATAATTTATTCTATGAAACAAGTAAAGCTTACACTATTATTTTTAGTAATCAATTTTGGTGCTTTAGCCATTGGAAGTTGGTTAATGAATAACGGACCACTTTCCGATTGGTACACCAACCTAAACCAAGCTCCTTGGACACCACCTGGAATTGTATTTGGTATTGCCTGGACTTTTATTATGATTTGTTTTTCTATCTTTTTAGGTAAACAATTTACAACCAATTACAATTCAAAAATACTTTCCGTTTTTATAATTCAATTTATTTTAAACGTTAGCTGGAACTACATTTTCTTCAATCAACATTTAGTTTTAATTGGTTTGATATCGATTGTATTACTCACAGCAACATTATTTTATTATTTTTTTAAATTAAGTAATAAAACAGGCGGCTATAAATATTTACTATTGCCATACATGATTTGGCTTTGTATTGCAACCTCATTAAATCTCTACATTCTAATTCATAATTAACATGAAAATATACACATTCCACAGAAAACAAAAACTACCAATTACACTAGAAGAGGCTTGGAAGTTTTTATCGAGCCCAAAAAATTTAAAAGTAATTACGCCTACTTATATGAGTTTTGATATTCTTTCGGGAGCAGAAAAACCAATGTTTGCTGGTCAGATTATACAATATATTGTTACCCCAATTCTTGGGATAAAAACAAAATGGGTTACCGAAATTACGCACGTAAAAGAAAACGAATACTTTGTAGATGAACAACGTTTTGGACCGTATGCATTATGGCATCACAAACATTTTATCAAAGAAATTGAAGGTGGCGTAGAAATGGAAGACATTATAGACTATAAAGTTCCTATGGGAATTTTAGGTCAAATAGCACATCCTATACTAGTAGAACCCAAATTAGAGGAAATTTTTGAGTACAGACAAAAGAAATTAATTGAACTTTTTGGACAATACTACCCGCCAATTAAATAGATTTTTTCTGTTTTACAGAAATTAAATAATTATAATAAATGAAGACAGAGATAAACATTTTTTGGTTTAGAAGAGATTTACGGTTAGATGATAATTGCGGATTATATCATGCCTTAAAATCAGGTAAAAAAGTACTTCCAATTTTTATTTTTGATGAAGAAATTTTAAGTAAATTAAAGAAAGATGATGCACGTGTTTCTTTTATTTATCAGGAAATAGCGCATATTCATGAAAAATTAGTTGAAATAGGGAGTGTTTTAGAGGTTTATCAAGGAAAGCCTAAAGAAATTTACAACTCATTATCAGAAAAGTACAGCATCGATACCGTATTCACAAATCATGATTATGAACCGTATGCGATAAAAAGAGATTTAGAGATTAAGGAATTTCTTACATCAAAAAACATCAATTTTAAAACATTTAAAGACCAAGTAATTTTTGAAAGAAATGAAATTGTAAAAAAAGACGGTACACCGTATAAAGTTTACACACCCTTTTCTAAAAAATGGTTAGAAGCGTTTCACAATAAGGGAATTCAGTTTTATCCTTCAGAAACATTGCTAGAGAATTTTATCAAAAGTAAAAACCAACCTATTTTAAAATTAGAAGCTATTGGTTTTATAAAATCTGCCATAAAAGTTGCTTCCTACAAAGTATCTTCTAAATTAATTGATACGTATGAAGAAACCAGAAACTTCCCTGCAAAAGACAGTACTTCTAAATTAGGTACTCATTTACGTTTTGGTACCGTGAGTATCCGTAAAATGGTTGACGAAGCATCAAAAAGCAACAACATTACTTTCTTAAAAGAATTGATTTGGCGCGAGTTTTTTATGCAGATTTTATGGCATTTTCCACACACCGTTAAAGAGAGTTTTAAACCAAAATACGATAGAATTCTTTGGAGAAATAACGAAGACGAATTTAAAGCATGGTGCAAAGGTGAAACAGGTTATCCGTTAGTAGATGCAGGCATGAAAGAATTAAACCAAACAGGTTTTATGCACAACAGAATTAGAATGTTGGTAGGTAGTTTTCTTTGCAAACATCTATTGATAGATTGGAGATGGGGAGAAGCTTATTTTGCAGAAAAATTACACGATTACGAACAAGCCAGCAACATAGGTAATTGGCAATGGGTTGCAGGTACTGGAGTGGATGCCTCGCCTTACTTTAGAATCTTTAACCCCACCACTCAAATTAAAAAATTTGATAAAGATTTAAATTATATCAAAAAATGGGTTCCAGACTTTCAAGAACTCACATATCCTGCTCCTATTGTAGAACATAAATCTGCTAGAGAACGTTGTTTAACCACCTATAAAAAAGCATTGGTAGATTTCTAGTTGTTCTTACAATTTTTTTTATCAAATTTAAATATAAAAGAAAGCAACATATAAAATATAAATACGTTTTTTACTTATAAAATAGAAAAATATCTATTCAATATTCTTCAATTTTATGTAAAATTATTCTTGTTTTAAAGGCTTCAATGTAAATTGAAGCTTTTTTATTAAAAAAAATGAAATTTAATTTGGTAGTAACTAAAAATAGTCTTTAATTTGCGCTCTCAAAATAAAAGCCGATGTAGCTCAGCTGGCTAGAGCAGCTGATTTGTAATCAGCAGGTCGTGGGTTCGAGTCCCTCCATCGGCTCAATTTATTAAAAAGTCTCAAAAATTAATTTTTGAGACTTTTTTTATGTAAAACACTAAAAATCAGTCTAAATAATAATTTAATTTTTATTTTAAAAAATGCAGCTAATTAAAAACAGCTCTATTATTTTAAAATAGAAGCTATTTAAGATTAAATAAATCCTAAATATTTGTAAATTCTTTATTATTTTAGACAATTAATTATCTTAATCATAATTATATGCTCATTATTGGAATTGCCGGAGGTACAGGAAGTGGAAAAACTACGGTTGTAAATCAAATAATTAAACAACTACCTACAGGTGAGGTTTGTGTAATTTCTCAAGATTCATACTATAACGAAACCGTAAACTTATCTTATGAAGAAAGATCAAAAATTAATTTTGATCATCCAAGAGCCATCGATTTTGATTTAATTGTTAAGCATTTAAAAAAATTAAGATTAGGAAAAACAATAGAACAACCTGTTTATTCTTTCGTAACACACAACAGAACTACAGACACTATTAAAACACATCCTAGAAAAGTGGTTATAGTAGAAGGTATTTTAATTTTAAACAATGAAGCATTAAGAGATTTGTTTGACATAAAAATATTTGTGCATGCAGATACAGACGAGCGCTTAATTAGAAGAATTAGAAGAGATATTACAGAAAGAGGAAGAGACATTGACGAAGTTTTAAATAGGTATCAAGATACTTTAAAACCAATGCACCTTCAATTTATTGAGCCAACTAAAAATTTTGCAGATATTATTATTCCTAATAATAAACACAACACCGTAGCAATTGATGTTGTTAGAACAGTAATTAACGATCGTTTATAATCTAATTATGACTTTTAGCACGTTTAAAAATAATAAGGCAGTAAAGATTCTAACAAACGTTTTTGTTTTAATCTTAATTCCATTTTTAATTTGGATGTTCTTTTTTGACGAAAATTCCTATTTAGCACATAGAAAATTCGATAATGAAATTAAAGACTTAGAAAGTACAATTTCATTTTATCAAAAGAAAATAGCAGAAGACAAAGCCACCATAAAAAAACTACAAGACTCTATTCAATTAGAACGTTTTGCAAGAGAAAAGTATTTAATGAAAAAAGAAAATGAAGAAATTTATTTAATAGAATTTGATACCATAAAATAAGAAATGAAAAATTCTCTTTTTGATGATTTTCTAAAAACTACACCAGCTGCTTGGAAAAATAAAATTCAAGTAGACTTAAAAGGTGCAGATTATAATGACACGTTGTTATGGAAAACTCAAGAAGGTATTGTTGTAAAGCCATTTTATACACAAGAAGATAGATCTAGTCTTAAAATAAAAACTCCAAAAAAAGGATTTAATATTTGTGAAACTATTTTTGTTGATGATGAAAAAATAGCTAACTCACTAGCTATAGATGCTTTAAAAAGAGGTGCCAACTCGGTTCAATTTATTGCATATAAAAATTTCGATTATAGAAAACTACTTCTTAATATTGATGTAAAATCTATTTTCATTTACTTTCAGTTTCATTTTTTAGAGGACACCTTTCAGTTAGAAGTTTCTAAATTTGTAAATTCAGAAAAAACATATTTTCAAACAGATATAATAGGTAACTTAGCGGAAACAGGTAATTGGTTTTTTAATTTAAAAGAAGATTTTATAAAGCTAGAGAGAATTCAGAAAAATGCTACAAATTGCATTGCTATTTCTGGAGATCTATATCAAAATTGCGGAGCAACAATTACACAACAATTAGCTTATACGCTAGCGCATGCAAATGAATATCTAAATAAGTTTGGAAATACTGTTGCAGAAAAATTAAGTTTTTCTTTTTCTGTAGGAAGTAATTATTTTTTTGAGATTGCAAAATTAAGAGCTTTTAGAATTTTATGGTCTGCACTTATAAAAGAATATGAAATTGCGGATTTAGAAGCTCATATTTTTGTGCAACCAAGTTTAAGAAACAAAACTATTTATGATTATAATGTGAACTTATTAAGAACAACATCAGAATGTATGAGCGCTATTTTAGGTGGATCAAATACAATTTCTAATGTTTCTTACGATGCCATTTATCATAAATCTAACGAATTCGGAAATCGTATTTCAAGAAATCAATTATTAATATTACAACAAGAAAGTTACTTAGCAGAAGCTCAATGTTTTGCCGAAGGTTCTTATTATATAGAATCAATAACACAACAATTAGCAGAAAACGCATTAACTCTTTTTAAGCAAATAGAAAAAAGTGGCGGTTTTTTAAAACAATTAAAGACCGGCATCATTCAGAAAAAAATTAAAGAAAGTGCTTTAAAAGAAGAAAATAGTTTCATTCAAAAAGAAATTATACTTTTAGGTACAAATTTGCAACAAAATAAGGAAGATAAAATGCAACAAGATTTAGAATTGTATCCTTTTGTTAAGCAAAGAAATATAAAAACACTAGTCCCCCCATTAACTAGAAAACGGCTTTCAGAATCATTAGAAAAGGATCGGTTACATTCTGAAAAAAGTATAGAAGAAAATAAAAATGGATAAAAACAAAGAAATTCTACTTAAACAGAAAAAACAAAATGAGCTAAAACTTGAGATTCAACAATTAAAAAAGAAACTTCCTTCACTTATAATCGGATTTATTTTTTTAGTTACTGTAAGTCTATATTTTTTGGAAGATAAGTTTTATCATTTTTTTAGAAACAGTGTTAACTTTATATTTAGCACCGTTATGCTATTGTGTGTATTCTCTTTAGCTTTTATCTTAAAGAACTATATTAAAATTAAGAAAAGACAAAAAAAAGTAAAAAATATTGGAGTTGAATTATATAAATTAATGAAACTAGACGAGGGCAGCCCTAAAAATGAGTAGAAAAAATTTACAAAATATAAAACTCAAAAATACAGACGTTAACACAAAACCTTCTTTTAATCAAGAAGGTTTTGCTGCTGGTATTGCTCCTAATTTACGAGGTCCCTATGCTACTATGTACGTTAGAAGACCTTGGACAATTAGACAGTATGCTGGTTTTTCTACGGCAGAAGAAAGCAATGCTTTTTATCTAAAAAATTTAGAAGCAGGTCAAAAAGGATTGTCTGTTGCTTTTGACTTAGCAACGCATAGAGGCTATGACTCAGATCACGAACGAGTACAAGGTGATGTTGGTAAAGCTGGTGTTGCCATAGACTCTGTAGAGGATATGAAAATTCTATTTGACAAAATTCCGTTAGATAAGATGTCTGTTTCTATGACTATGAATGGTGCTGTTTTACCCATTTTAGCTTTTTATATTGTTGCCGCAGAAGAACAAGGTGTTTCTTTAGAACAATTATCTGGTACTATCCAAAATGATATTCTAAAAGAGTTTATGGTTAGAAATACATACATCTACCCTCCTGCTCCTTCCATGAAAATTATTGCTGATATTTTTAAATTTACAAGCAGTAAAATGCCAAAATTTAATTCCATATCTATTTCTGGTTACCACATGCAAGAAGCCGGTGCTACAGCAGAAATAGAATTGGCATATACATTAGCAGACGGTTTAGAATATATTAGAAAAGGAATTGAAGCAGGCATGGAAATAGATGCTTTTGCCCCAAGACTTTCTTTCTTTTGGGCAATTGGCATGGATCATTTTACTGAAATTGCAAAATTACGAGCTGCAAGAATGTTATGGGCAAAAATTGTAAAACAATTTAATCCTAAAAACCCAAAATCTTTAGCTTTAAGAACACATTGCCAAACAAGCGGTTGGTCTTTAACAGCACAAGATCCTTTTAACAACGTAGCAAGAACAACCATAGAAGCTATGGCTGCTGCTTTTGGTGGCACACAAAGTTTACACACCAATGCTTTAGATGAAGCCATTGCTTTACCTACAGAATTTTCTGCAAGAATAGCTAGAAATACACAAATACACTTACAACAAGAAACATATATAACCAAAACGGTAGATCCTTGGGCAGGAAGTTATCATGTAGAAAAGTTAACCGAAGATTTAGCAAATAAAGCTTGGGAGCTAATTAGCGAGGTAGAAGAACTTGGTGGCATAACAAAAGCCATTGAAAAAGGAATTCCTAAAATGCGTATTGAAGAAGCTGCAGCTATTAAACAAGCAAAAATAGACAGTGAAAAAGACGTAATTGTAGGAGTTAATAAATATCAGTTAAAAAAAGAAGATTCTCTACAAATTTTAGAGGTTGATAATGAAGCTGTACGAAATTCTCAAATTAAAAGATTAAATCATCTAAAAAAGACAAGAGATAATTCAGCTGTTAAAAACTCTTTAGACGCGTTAATAGAATCGGCAAAATCTGGAGAAGGAAACCTATTAGACTTAGCAGTTAAAGCAGCTAAAAACAGAGCAACTCTAGGTGAAATTTCTGATGCTTTAGAACTCGTTTTTGGGAGACACAAAGCAATTCACAAAACAATTTCTGGAGTATATAGTAAAGAAATAAAAGACGATCAACTCTATAAGAGAGCAGCAGATTTATCAGATAAATTTGCAGAGTTAGATGGGCGACGCCCTAGAATTATGATTGCCAAATTAGGTCAGGATGGACACGATAGAGGAGCAAAAGTTGTAGCCACTGGTTATGCTGATTTAGGTTTTGATGTAGATATTGGTCCATTATTTCAAACACCACAAGAAGCAACAAAACAAGCGATAGAAAATGATGTCCATATTTTAGGAATCTCCTCTTTAGCGGCAGGGCATAAAACCTTAGTTCCACAAGTTATATCCGAATTAAAAAAATACGGGCGAGAAGACATTATGGTTATTGTTGGTGGCGTTGTACCTATACAAGACTATCCCTTTTTATTAGAAGCTGGTGCTGCTGGTATCTTTGGCCCTGGAACTAAAATTGCACAAGCTGCCATTGACTTACTAACTATTTTAATTGAAAGTACAGCCGAATAAAAACCCTTTTTTACATAAATAAGTTTTCTTTATTCGAAACATTTTCTTTCGGAATCTCATTAAAGAATTCTGCTGCTTCGGTGCTCGATGCTCCTCCGTAAGACGCTAAAAAAGTTCCTTTCTCATCATCTTTTGTTACCACAACATATAATATAGACATATCTGCAGGATTACTCATTCCTTCAAATCGATGTTCTGCAACAATAAAAATTTCAGTAGGCTTGTACTTACTTTTTGTATTGTTATCAATTAACGCTCCATCTACCACTCTATAATTACTGGTATACCCTTTTTCCTGGTATTTTTTTATTATTTCTAATTCATTTTTATCGTTATTCATTTTATATATAATTTAGGTTCATCACAAAATAAAAGAAATTACATAGAAAAGAGTACTGCAAACCATTTAGATTTTAACTCAAATCAAAAACTCTAATGCACTCTTTTTTCTACGATACGAGTTAATCTAATAGCTACACAATCTTGATCTTTGTAAAAAACATAAACTATGGCAATCTTAGGAAATATTATAAAAGGAATTATCAATTTAACTGATACACTTTCATCAGAAACAAATCACATCGAAGCTCAAAAAGAAGTTTTACAAAACTTACTTGAAACAGCCAAAGAAACTCAATTTGGTGAAGCTTATAATTTTGAATCCATTCTATTAAGTGATGATTTACAAACCTCCTTTGCTAATAAAGTTCCTTTTTTCGATTATAATTCACTGAACAACAAATGGTGGTACAAAATCCATAATGGAGAAGAAAATGTAACTTGGACTGGTAGTCCGTCTTATTTTGCTTTAAGTTCTGGTACCACCGGAAAAACGAGTAAAAGAATTCCGGTTACAGATGAAATGATTGCTGCTATAAAAAGTTCTGGAATCAAACAAGTTACTTCTTTAAACAACTTTGATTTACCTGTAGATTTCTTCGAGAAAGACATTATGATGTTAGGAAGCTCTACGGATTTAGATGAGAAAGACGATCACTTTGAAGGAGAAATAAGTGGAATTAGTGCTAGTAATATTCCTTTTTGGTTTAAAGGTTATTACAAACCCGGAGAAGAAATTGCCAAGATTGAAGATTGGGACGAGCGCGTACAACATATTGCAGAAAATGCTAAATCATGGGATATTGGTGCTTTAAGCGGAATACCTTCTTGGATAGAGTTAATGATGCAGAAAGTGATTGATTTTCATCATTTAGAAAACATTCATGAAATTTGGCCAAATCTTCAAGTGTACACTTCTGGTGGAGTTGCTTTTGGTCCTTATGAAAAAAGCTTTAAAGCCTTATTAGGAAAACCCGTTACGGTTATAGACACTTATTTGGCTTCCGAAGGATACATCGCTACACAAGTAAGACCAGAAACCGATGCAATGCAGTTAAATACCGAGAATGGTATTTATTTTGAATTTGTTCCTATGAATCCTGATTATATAAATGAGGATGGATCTATCAAACAAAACGCACCTTCTTTAACTTTAGAGCAAGTTGAAACAGACACCGATTATATTTTAATTATAAGTACCGTAAGTGGTGCTTGGCGTTATTTAATAGGTGATACCATTAAATTTACAGATGTAGAAAAGGCTGAAATTAAGATTACAGGACGTACTAAATTCTTCTTAAATACTGTTGGATCTCAATTATCCGTTAATAAAATGGATGATGCTATTAAGCATATAGAAGAAAAATTCTCTACAACTATCACAGAGTATACCATTTGTGCAAAACGATTCGAAGATGGTGAATTTTATCATTCTTGGTATTTAGGTTCCGATTTAAAAGGTGACAATGATAAAATTGCAACTGCTTTAGATGATTTTCTAAAAGAAGCAAATAATAATTATAAAGTTGCAAGAAGCAAAGCATTAAAAGGTGTTAAGGTTGCCGTAATTCCTGTTGAAACATTTCATAATTGGAATGATAATAACAAGAAAAAAGGTGGACAAGTAAAAATGGAACGTGTAATGAAAGAAGAAAAATTTGCCGACTGGGAAAAATTTGTTCAAAAAGCATAATTCAAAAAAACTAAAATTAACTTTTAAACTTACTAAAATGAAAACTTCAGATATCATCATAAAATCTTTAGAGAATGAAGGCGTAGAATATATTTTTGGCTTACCTGGTGAAGAAAATTTAGACCTTCTAGAATCCATCAGAAAATCTGATAAAATAAAATTAATACTTACCAGACACGAACAAGGAGCTGGCTTTATGGCAGCAACTTATGGCAGACTTACAGGAAAACCTGGAGTTTGCATGTCTACATTAGGCCCCGGAGCAACCAATTTAATGACGCCTGCAGCTTACGCACAATTGGGCGCAATGCCAATGGTAATGCTTACCGGGCAAAAACCAATAAAAGAAAGCAAACAAGGTAAGTTTCAAATTGTAGACATTTTAGAGATGATGCAACCACTTACAAAGTTTTCTAAACAAATAACCTATGGTAAAAATGCAAGTGCAATTATTAGAGAAGCATTTAGAGTTTCTCAAGAAGAAAGACCAGGTGCTGTACATATAGAAATTCCGGAAGATGTTTGTAAAGAAATCGTTGAGAATCCGCAATGTTTTAATGTGAATAGCGCTAAAATTCCATCAGCAAATACAAGTTCCATCTTAGAAGCAAAAGAGATGATTCTTTCAGCAAAAAAACCTTTATTATTAATTGGTGCTGGTGCTAATAGAAAAAGAGCCAGTGAAGCTTTAACTAATTTTGTAGATCAATTAGGAATTCCTTTTTTTAATACACAAATGGGAAAAGGAATTATTGACGAAAGGAATCCGCTTTATTTAGGAACTGCCGCATTATCTTCAAACGATTTTTTACATGAAGCCATAGAAGCAGCAGATTTAATTATAAATGTTGGTCATGATACGATTGAAAAACCTCCGTTTGTTATGAATGCTGATGAAAAAAGAAAAGTGATTCATATTAACTTTTTTGCTGCAGAAGTTCACGAGGTTTATTTCCCTCAATTAAATGTAATTGGAGATATTGCTACAAGTATTCATCAATTAACAAAAAAGTTAGCATCGAATGCAAAAAAATGGAATCTTGACTTTTTTCTAAAAGTGAAAGACAATGTATTGTGCCATCTCTCTAAATACAAAGATGACAATCGCTTCCCAATGCTACCGCAACGTTTGGTAGAAATTACAAGAAACGTTTTACCCGAAGACGGAATTGTAACTTTAGACAACGGAATTTATAAAATATGGTTTGCTAGAAACTATCCTGCTTATGCTCAAAACACTTTACTTTTAGACAACGCTTTGGCAACAATGGGTGCAGGTTTTCCTTCAGCAATTATGGCAAAAGAATTATATCCTCACAAAAAAGTTGTTTCTGTAAATGGTGATGGTGGTTTTATGATGAATTCTCAGGAATTAGAAACTGCTGTTCGAATGGATTTAGATTTGGTTATTATTATTTTGAATGATAACGCATACGGAATGATTGAATGGAAACAAGAAGGAGAAGGATTCCCTAAATTTGGACTAGAATATAAAAACCCAGATTTTGTAAAATATGCAGAAAGTTTTGGAGCTATTGGACACAGACCTTCATCAGTATCTGAGTTCGAAGAAACCTTAACAAAAACATTAAATTTAAAAGGAGTACATGTAATTGATTTAGCCGTAGATTATTCATTAAATCATGAAATATTAAATGTATTACTAAGTGAAAATTCTAAAAAATAAAATTATGAAAACAATCACCACTATAAATCCTGCCACAGAGGAAGAAATTACAACTTATAACAGAATTTCAGAAAAAACAACAAAAGAAAAAGTAGCAAAAGCAAATGAGGCTTATAAATCTTGGAAAAAAACAAGTTTAGAAGAACGCTCTAAGTTGATGCACAAACTTGCTGATATCTTTGACAATAACAAAGAGAAATACGCACAATTAGCCACCCAAGAAATGGGAAAAGTAATTGAACAATCTCGTAAAGAAATAGAAAAATGTGCTTTAATATGTAGATATTATGCAGATAACATCACAGAATTATTAGCCGATAAAATAGTAGAAACAGAAGCAAGTAAAAGTTATGTAACATTTCAGCCCTTAGGAGTTACTTTGGCCATAATGCCATGGAATTTCCCTTTTTACCAAGTAGTTCGTTTTGCTGCTCCAGCAGTAATGACAGGGAACACTGGAGTTTTAAAACACGCGTCTAACGTACAAGGTTGTGCATTTGCTTTAGAAGAGGCGTTTTCAGAAGCAGGTTTCCCAGAAGGAGTTTTTACAAACTTAAATGTGGCATCAGATGCTATAGAAGCAATTATTGAAGATAAAAACATTGTTGCAGTAACCTTAACAGGAAGTGAACCCGCAGGACGTGCTGTTGCTAAAACTGCAGGAGAAAATTTAAAAAAGACCGTTTTAGAATTAGGTGGAAGTGATGCTTACATTGTTTTAGAAGACGTGGATTTAGAGAAGGCGACCGACATGGCTACTTTTGGACGATTACAAAATAACGGACAAACCTGTATTGCTGCAAAGCGTTTTATTGTTTTAGAAGAAATTTATGACGATTTCTTAAAACTATTCACTAAAAAAATGAAAGCCGCAAAAATGGGAGCTCCTACAGACGAAGATGTTTATTACGGACCTTTGGCACGTATAGATTTAAGGAACGAAATTCATGAACAGGTAGAAAAAACAGTTCAACAAGGTGGAAAGTTAATTTTGGGTGGAAAAATTCCTGATAGAAAAGGAGCTTATTATCCTGCCACAATTTTAGCCAATCTAAAACCTGGCATGACGGCTTTTGATGAAGAACTTTTTGGGCCAGTAGCTTCTGTTATCAAAGCAAAAAATGAAGAGGAAGCAATTGAACTTGCAAATAATTCATCTTTTGGTTTGGGTTCTGGTGTACTTACGGGTAATTCTAAAAGAGGAGAAAAAATTGCTTTGCAATTAGAGGCAGGAAACAGTTTTGTAAATAAACTAGTCACCTCAGACCCAAGATTGCCTTTTGGTGGTATTAAAAATAGTGGTTATGGTAGGGAGCTTTCTAGCTACGGAATTAGAGAATTTGTAAATACAAAGTCTATTTGGATAGATTAATTTTTCTAAAATTGAATAAAAGTAAAAACCATCACAAATTAGTGATGGTTTTTACTTTTACTTTAAGAATACTTATTTTATATTTTCTAAATTTTCATCTAATTTATTTCGATCATCCACCAACACCATAATTTCTTCTGGAGATAAATAATATCTTTTAATCCGATTTTTATATGCTTCTGAAATATCAGCATGATTTAAAATAAAATTCTTTGTTTTTATAATGTACAATTCCATTTTGTGCTTTACAGCAAAACCATCTGCGGCTCTTTCTGCTTCAACAATATGATTATCCGAAAACAAGTATTTAAGTCCGAACCAAATTAAATTTAACTTGCTTCTATTTTGATAATCCATAATATGCCCTAACTCGTGACCAATCCAACCAATAAAAATATCTTTTGGAATATCTCGTGTAGAAAATTCCTTATCAGAAATTTTAAATTTTTCACTAATCAAAATTAAAAATTTTCTATTTTTTTTCAATTTAAAAAAACTATCAAAAGTAGGTCTTGCCTGCATGGTAGATTTTTTAATATTCTTTTTAAATTTAAACTCAATGTGTATATTTTTTAACTGCGGATAGTAATTTAGCGCAGTTTCTACTTCATCTTTTATGGTTTTAGGAATTACATGATATTTAGGCATAAACTTTATGATTTTTTTAAAACTTTAGTACATAAATATACCCATATCTAGAAGTTCATTTGTGCTTTTATGCTTAAATTTGTAGCTCTTTTAAAAAAGCATTTCAGAAGGATGAAAAAAATTATTAGTATTCTCTACTCGACTCGTTTAATGGCCGTTTTATTTATCCTTTTTGCGGTTGCAATGGGAGTTGCAACATTTATAGAAAACGATTTTGGCACACAAACCTCTAAAGCACTCGTTTATAACACCTGGTGGTTTGAACTAATTATGCTGTTATTTGTTATTAATTTCTTTGGTAACATTTTTAGATACAGATTGTATAAAAAAGAAAAATGGGCCGTTTTAATGTTTCATTTATCCTTTTTATTAATTCTTATTGGTGCAGGCGTAACTCGTTATATTGGTTACGAAGGTATAATGTTGATTAAAGAAGGTGAATCTACCAATAAATTTTTATCTGAGACTACTTACTTAAACGCAATTGTAGATAATAATAAGGTACAGAAGCCAGAAATAAACAAACCAATGCTGTTATCTGCTTGGGGTAAAAACTCTTGGTCTTACTCAGATCATTTTAAAACCGAAGACACAGAACAAGATTTTAGTTTTGAGCTTGTTGAATATATTCCTTGGGCTGAAAGAAAATTAGTTGAAGATGAAAATGGAGTTGAACATTTGTTTTTTGTAGAATCTTCTGAAGGTGGTCGTCATGAACATTGGATTCAAAAAGGGACGATTCAAAATATTCATGGCGTTTTAGTTGGCTATAATGCTGAGGGAGATAATGCTTCTATCAACTTTATGGAAGAAGATGGAAACTTAAAAATGGTTTCTAAAGATGATGGTGATTGGTTTAGAATGGCAGACCAGAAAAAGGGTAATATTGTAAAAGACTCTGTTCAAAACTTTCAATATTTAACATTACACAATGTTTCTGGATTGCAATTTGTAATTCCAAGACCTTCAGAAAAGGGTATAATGAAAACGACTAGTGGTCCAAAAGACGATAAAAAATTAGATGTTGTTGTTGTTGATATTACAAGTAATGGCCAAACAGAAAGAGTAGAATTAACGGGAGGTAAATTTAACTCTCAAGGTTCTAAAGAAGTTACTGTTGGAGGACTAAATTTTAGAGTATTATATGGTGCAAAAATTTTAGAAACACCCTTTTTAGTGAAATTAAATGACTTTCAATTAGAAAAATACCCAGGATCTGAAAGTGCTGCATCTTACGCTAGTGAAGTAACCGTAATAGATGGAGATGAATCTTTTGATTATAGAATATTTATGAATCACATTTTAGACCACAAAGGCTATAAATTCTTCCAATCTAGTTACGACTTATCTGGACCAGTAGAGGAGACACATCTTTCTGTAAATCATGATTTTTTAGGAACATTTATTACTTACTTAGGTTATTCTTTCTTATACACAGGTTTAATCTGTATTCTATTCGCAAAACACACGAGATTTAGTCACCTAAAAGAATCTTTAAAGAAAATCAGAAAGAAAAAGGCTACCCTATCTATTGTAGCAACATTACTACTTTCTAGTTTTAGTTTTGCTCAAGAAACACCACACGCTCCGCATGAACCGAATCAAATTACAAACCAACAAATAGACTCTCTATTACAAGCTAATATAGTTGATATTAAACATGCCGAGAGTTTTAATAAATTGGTTATTCAAGATGCTGGAGGTAGAATGAAGCCGGCACATACTTTTTCTTCTGAATTGGTTAGAAAAGTAAGTAAAGAAGAAACTTTTAAAGGAATGCAACCTAGTCAGGTTTTACTATCTATTATAGAAAACCCAAGACTTTGGTTTGAAGTGCCTATTATATATTTAGAAAAAGGAAATTCAAAAATTAGAGAGGTTTTAAGTTTACCCGTAACCGCTACACACGCTCGTTTATCAGATTTTATTACTCCAACTGGAGCTTATAAAATAAAAGATGATGTAGCAGAAGCACAAAAGAAAAATATAAAAAATAAATATGAAAACGATTTAATTAAAATTGATAAACGTGTAGGTTTATTATACAGTGCTATTGGAGGTGGAATTTTACGTATTTACCCAATACCTAATGATGATAATAATACTTGGGTTTCTCAACCAGAAACTTCAACTGCAGGCTTTAAAGCTACAGACTCGGTATTTGTTAGACAATCGTTACCTGTTTATATTCAACTTTTACAAGAGGCTAAAAAATCTAATGATTACACTAAAGCAGATCAAATCTTAGATGGTATTAAGAAGTTTCAGAAGAAATTTGGATCAGAAGTATACCCTTCACAAAATAGAATTGACTTAGAAATCACTTATAATAAATGGGAAATTTTCACAAAAACTTCTGTATTATATATGATTTTAGGATTGTTATTAATATTTATTGAGATATTAAAAATATTCTATTATAAATCTAAAGTACTAGGTTATATTGTTAAAGGACTTATTGCATTAACAATTTTAAGCTTCCTATTTCATACGTTTGGATTAGCCTCTAGATGGTATATAAGTGGAAATGCACCTTGGAGTAATGCTTATGAATCTATTATTTATGTTGCTTGGGCAACCATGTTATTTGGGTTGTTTTTAGGAAAAAAATCGACTTTAACCATTGGTGCAACTACTTTTTTAGCAGCTATTATTCTGTTTTTTGCACATCAAAACTGGTTAGATCCTGCAATTGCTAACTTACAACCTGTTTTAAATTCTTGGTGGTTAATGGTGCACGTGTCTATTATTGTAGCTAGTTATGGTCCTTTCTCTTTAGCAATGATTTTAGGTATTGTTTCTTTAATTCTTATTGTTTTTACTACCGAGAAAAACAAGAAAAGAATGGATCTTAATATTAAAGAGTTAACTATTATTAATGAAATGGCCATTAGTGTTGGTTTGGTTATGTTAACTATTGGTAACTTTTTAGGAGGTATGTGGGCCAACGAAAGCTGGGGACGTTATTGGGGTTGGGATCCAAAGGAAACTTGGGCTCTAATTTCTATCATGGTATATGCTTTTGTTCTACACATGCGTTTAATACCTGGTTTACGTAGTCGATTAGCGTTTAGTTTTGCTTCTGCTTTTTCTTATTTAGCCATAATGATGACCTATTTTGGAGTGAACTTCTATTTATCTGGTTTGCATTCTTATGCAAGTGGAGACAAGGCTGTAACACCTAGAGAGGCTTATATTTATATTGGTGCATTAGTTTTACTTACAGTTTTAGCATCCTTTAAATACAAGAAATACTTTAAAAAGTAACACATAATTTAGCAATAAAATGTACTTTTGCAACTGATTTAATAACAATAAAAAACAATATGTTTCATAAAAATATAAAATTAATTTTAGCTGGTTTAATAACAGCTTTCGCGGTGTATCAATTTACCTTAGGTAATATAATGAACGGAATTTCGATCTTACTTTTGGCAGGGATTTTTGTATTATTCTATTTTAAAAACGAATTTATTTTACTTGCTTTTTTACAATTACGTAAGCAAAATTTTGAAGGAACTAAAAAATGGTTAGGATATATTAAAAACCCAGAAGCTGCATTAATTGTTAAGCAACAAGGTTATTTTAATTATTTACATGGTATTATATTAAGTCAGACCAATATTACACAAGCAGAAAAATTTCTACGTAAAGCAGTAAAAATAGGTTTACCTATGGATCATGATTTAGCAATGGCTAAATTGCAGTTAGCTGGTATTGCAATGACAAAAAGACGTAAACGTGAAGCAACTAACTTAATGGCTGAAGCTAAAAAATTAGACAAACATGGTATGTTAAAAGACCAAATGAAGATGATGAAAGATCAGATGAAAAAAATCTAATACTTTCATTTTACTGATATAAAGAAATCCGCTATTTAGCGGATTTTTTTATGACTTATAATTATTATAATTAAAAGGTATTGCAGTAAAAAAAAGACACAACCGTGAGGCAACTAACTTGATAGGCTGAAGGTGAAAAACTAGACAAACACGGTATATTAAAAGACTAAATGGAGATAATGAAAGACCCGATAAAAATCTAATACTTTCTTTTTCTCCTTTACTGATATAAAAAAAATCCGCTGTTTAGCGGATTTTTTTATGACTTATATGTACTTATTATTTTCATATTAAAACTTCTAACAGCCTATTTAAACAGAAAGCTGATAAGATTGTTTAGCCCTGATTGAACCTTTCGTCAAGCTCAAGACAAGCTATTGGTTTGAGCTCTTTTTTATTCCTTTTTAGGATAAAAAAAGCGAGTAGTAAAAGCAGGAAATAGCTTCTAAAAAAACAGAAAAAAACACTGCTACTACAAGCTAAACCTTAACTATTTTAATCTAGTTAAACTTAAGTCATTATTATACTTTACAATAAATAAACCTTTGTTTTCTGTGACACCACCAGACTTGTCGGTATAATCAAACTTACTTTCTATTCTAAAAGAAGCACCTTCTTTAAACGTGTCTTTTAAATCATCTCCAGAAGCCAATCGAATTAAAACATCGTAAGTAATATCAAAACCTTTGGTTGCAGAAAATGAAGGCAACGCATTGTTTTTTCGAGAATACTGATTGTTAAATTGTTGTGTTGAAATTGAAGCTTCACTTACATACTCATCACTTACATACGTTAAATTAACTTTTGCTAATTTTAGATTTGCAATTTTATCAAAAGCATCTCCTTTGTTGTAGGTAAATAATTGAACGTTTGTATTATCTGGTAAACTAATTAAACTATTTATAGCACCTGCAACTAAAATAGTGTTATCAGAAGTTAAAACAACCCAATTATTCTGATTTGGTTTTAAGATTTCTAAAAAACGATTTTTAGCAATATATCCCTTTGAAGGTTTTAAAACATGAACAACCGTAATAGAATCATGAGATTGTAATGACTGTTTTATGGCAGCATTAGAAATATTTGATTCATATTCTCCATCTCCTACTAAAATTAAATTACCAGTTGTAAAATTGTCTTTTATGTACGTAACTAATTCGTCTCTAAAAACTTTTTTCTCTGGTGATGTTTTAATCAATTTTGAAGCAGTAAATTTAGATTGCTTGGTAGAATAAAAAGGAAAAACAACAGGTACATTTAACCTATTTGCCACCAATTCTGCCTCTTCCGAATACAAAGGACCAATTACTACATCATTCTTATTCAGGTTATTTTCAGACAAAATTGTTTTAATCTTTGTACTATTACTTCCTGTATCAAAGACATTTAACTCAATGTTAACTCCTTGACTTCTTAAAGAGTCTACGGCAATTTGTGCACCTAAATAAAAGTCTGTAACCATATCTGCCAATTTGCTCTTCTGAAAAATATCTTTTGACGTAGAAGATCTATATTCATCAGCTCTAAAAGGTAGTAATAAGGCCGCTTTTAAATGAATTTTAGAATCAATTACATCTTCATAGATATTGTTTTCGATAACAACTTCTCCTTCTTCAATGGCTTTTATTTTAATAATCTGCCCCACTTTTAAACCTTCTGTTAAAACAGGGTTAAGTGTTGTCAACTCTTCTTGAGTCACATTATAAAAACGAGTTAAACTATAAAAAGTATCTCCTTTTTTAACTTCATAAACAACAAAGTTCTTTTTAAGTTCATCTATAAGCTCCTCCTTTTTTTCTTTTACAGTAGCTTCTTTGTCTTTAGCACCGGTTGCAACAACTTCTACCGTTTTATCTTTGGTAGAAGTTGTTGCTTTTATTTTTTTATTAGGGATTACAATAACAGAATTTACTGCTGGATTGCTTCCCACATCTGGGTTTAATCGCAGTAAATCTTTGGTGTTCATATTAAATCTCTGAGCAATACCGCTCATTGTTTCCCCCTCTTTTACTTTATACTGAACGTATTTACTTTGTTGACCGCAAGAAACGGTAAACGTTAAAATACATAGAAATACAATAAACTTTACATGTTTCATATACATTACTCCCATTCTATAGTTGCAGGTGGTTTAGAGCTAATATCATAAACAACTCTATTTACACCTTTTACTTGATTTATTATTTTATTAGATGTTTTTTGCAAAAATTCATAAGGTAAGTTCACCCAATCTGCCGTCATTCCATCTGTACTTTCTACTGCTCTTAAAGCCACTACTTTTTCATAAGTTCTTTCATCTCCCATAACTCCTACAGAGTTTACCGGAAGTAACATAGCTCCTGCTTGCCAAACTTTATCATACAAACCGTCTTCTTTTAAACCGTTTATAAAAATAGCATCTACTTCTTGCAAAATTCTTACTTTTTCTGCCGTAATATCTCCTAAAATACGAATCCCTAAACCTGGTCCAGGAAATGGATGACGACCTAATAATTCTGGGTCTATCCCCATAGAAGCACCTACTCTTCTAACTTCGTCTTTAAAAATCATTTTTAAAGGCTCTACAATCTTCAATTTCATATAATCTGGTAAACCTCCCACATTATGATGACTTTTAATAGTTGCAGATGGACCTCCATTTACAGAAACTGACTCAATAACATCAGGATAAATAGTTCCTTGTGCTAGCCAAGTAACATCTTTAATTTTATGTGCTTCATCATCAAAAACTTCTATAAAAGCATTCCCAATTGCTTTACGTTTTTTCTCTGGATCTGTTAAACCTTCTAAGGCTTTCAAAAAACGTGCCGATGCATCTACACCTTTAACGTTTAATCCCATACCTTCGTATCTCTTCAATACTGTTTCGAACTCATTTTTACGTAAAAGTCCGTTATTTACAAAAATACAGTATACGTTTTTACCAATTGCTTTGTTTAACAAAACCGCTGCTACAGAAGAATCTACACCTCCAGAAAGTCCTAAAACTACTTTATCATTCCCAACTTTTTCTCTAATTGCTGCTACTGTACTTTCTACAAAAGAATCTGGTGTCCATGTTTGTGCAACACCTGCAATTTTAACTAAAAAGTTTTCTAATAGTTGTTTACCATCTTTAGAATGGTATACTTCTGGATGAAACTGAATAGCATACGTTTCTTCTCCTTTAATTTTATAAGCCGCATTTTCTACGTCTTTAGTACTCGCCAATAACTCACCGTTGGTTGGCAATTCTTTTATAGTGTCTGAATGACTCATCCAAACTTGGCTACCTGCTGAAATGTTATCAAAAAAAGTTTCATCACTTTTTATATATGATAAATTTGCTCTACCATATTCTCTCGTATTAGAAGGAGCTACTTGTCCGCCTGCAAAATGCGCTAAATATTGCGCACCATAACAAACAGCTAAAACAGGTTTTTTTCCTCTAATTTCTGATAAATCTGGATGTAAAACATTTTCTCCCCTTACAGAATTTGGGCTACCTGATAAGATAACTGCTTTAAACTCTGATTGATTTTTTGGTGGATGGTTATAAGGATGAATTTCACAGTAAATGTTTAATTCTCTTACTCTTCTCGCAATTAGCTGTGTGTATTGCGATCCGAAATCTAAAATAAGTACGTTGTGTTGTTGCATGCGCAAAAATAATATATTGATTTGAAATTAAAGCAAAGGACGCAAAGAATTTTCGTTAAGATTTCAAAGAAAATATAATTGCAATTACTTCTTAATATATCTTGCTATATATTAAAAATAAAGCATAAAAAAACTCAAGAAATTTATATTCTTGAGTTTTCTTTTATAAATATTTATGATCTATTGTAAAAACAAACTATCACTTAATATGTTTGCTTGTAAACCTTAATTTTTTAAAACTTATAAACGATTGCATTTATATTCATTCCTGCACCAACAGAAGCAAAAATAACAACATCTCCTTTATTTACTTCTTGATTTTCAATTTCTCCTTTTAAAACTAAATCTAAAAGCGTAGGCACAGTTGCTACAGAGCTATTACCTAATTTAGTAATACTTAAAGGCATAACACCTTCTGGAACTTTCTTTTTAAACTGTCTAAAGAAGCGCTTCATAATTGCTTCATCCATTTTTTCATTGGCCTGATGAATGAAAATCTTTTTAACCTCATCTATTTCTACACCAGCTTTATCTAAAGCGAATTTCATAGCTACAGGAACATGAACCAAAGCAAATTCATAAATTTTTCTTCCTAGCATTTTTATATATTGCACGTCTTGGTCTACTTCTTTGTTAAAAGAACTTCCGTAGTGTAAATAATAAGCTTCTTCGTTTGCAAAAGTTTGGGTTGCATGACTCAAAATACCAGCATCAGTTTCTTCCGTAGCTTCTAAAATACAAGCTCCAGCTCCATCACTAAAAATCATAGAATCTCTATCGTACTTATCTACCACCCGAGATAAAGTTTCGGCACCAATTACCAAACATTTTTTAGCCATACCCGCTTTTATAAATGCGTGTGCTTGTATGGTAGCTTCTATCCAACCTGGACAACCAAAAAGAATATCATAGGCTACACAATTAGGGTTTTTAATACCTAATTTATGTTTTACTCTTGTAGATAAACTTGGTAATAAATCACTCTGACCTCCACCAGCTTTAACTTCTCCAAAATTATGCGCTATAATAATATAATCTAACTCTTCTTGATCGATGTTAGCATCTTCAATAGCTTTTTGAGCCGCAAAAAATGCTAAATCAGAAGATGTATATTCTGGTTTTGCATATCTTCTTTCTTCAATACCCGTAATTGCCTTAAACTTTTCTATAATTACATCGTTATCAGAATTAAAAGGCGAACCATCTTCATTTAAAAAGTGTTCGTTTAAAAAATCTTTATTTTCTTTAGTTATAGAAGGAATAAAAGTACCTGTTCCTGTTATTTTTGATGAAATCATAATTGATATTAAATATTATTTTACTTAAAAAATATTAGCCCTCTAAAGTACGAATTTCACTATTAATAGAATTAAAAAATCGTATAAAAAACGATATTCAAAACTACTTTTTGAGGAAAAATATAAATAGAGAAAAATTACGTTTATGTTATTGGTATACGCCCATTTTTAACTCCATAACAGTAGCAATAGACCTCGCTCTGTTCTTCATATTATGTGCCCTTTCTCCTTCAAAATTGTCATCAATAGTTTTAAAAAAATACGACATCCAAATGGTAAAATGCTCTTTCTTAAAAGCAACAAAAACATTTTTATCTACATGTTTTTTCATCACATTATTCGTATACGTATTGGTATCGAAAAGAATGTCATTCCAAAAGTCGGAAATCACCTCTAAATGTTCTTCTAAATGGTTTTGTGCAACAATATCCTCAAAAAAAGGAATCATTTTTTTATCTGCTAATAACAAGTCGTAAAACTTAGTGATGATATATTTTATATCTTTTCTTGATGAAATATCTGGTTTCATATTTTATTTTTTAGAGCGCCTAAAAGGTTCTTTAAATATTACAAGTGTTTACAAGATTGCTGTTTGCTTGCGTTAGGGATTGAAATGACATCGTTTTTTTTAAAGTAAAAAGATAAAGTATTTCGACTACGATCAAGATAAATTCCAAGCCCGTTAAAACGCCCAAAAGATATTATAAATACTTGCTATCAAAAGAAAAAGGCAATAATGAAAGTAGCGATTCTGTAACAACAACCTCACCTACTTCTCCCATAAAAAGGACTTGAAATGGTGATTTTTGATTGATTTCATATTCAGACAATGTTTGTCTACAAGCACCACAAGGTCCAATCGGCTTGTTTACGTTAGTTATTGTAGAACTTGCCGTAATTGCTAATTTTATAATTTTCATATCTGGATATTCAGAACCTGCTTTCCAAATAGCAACTCTTTCTGCACACATACCAGAAGGATATGCAGCACTTTCTTGATTGTTTCCTAAAACAATTTCGCCATTGTCTAATAATAAAGCGGCACCAACATGAAACTTAGAATATGGAGCATACGCTTTCTTTCTAGCTTCTATAGCTTTCTGCATTAAAAGAGTATCTTCTGCAGATAGTTCTGAAATATCATTATAGACTGTTGCTGATGTTGAAACTTCAATTTTTCTCATAAAAATCTGTTCGTCAAAAAAAGCAGCCTTATTTGACTGCTTTTAAATATTGTTATAAACTTACTAAAAATAAATGACTTTTAATAATCATCAAAAACTTCTCCTAAATCAAATGATAATGAAAAACGTAATGAGTTTTCTAACGGATTATTTACATCTGAAGAATTAATTAAATAAGATAAATCTACATTTAAAGCATTGGTTTTAAACCCACCACCTAAAGTAAAGTATTGTCTATTTCCTTTGTCTTGACTTTCATGAAAATAACCACCTCTTAAAGCAAAAGCATTGTTGTATAAATATTCTGCACCAAAAGCATAGGTGAATTCTTGGATTTCTTCGCTAAATCCTCCTGGAGCATCTCCAAAAGATTGAAAAATACCACTAACCCAACCAACATTATCATCTTCTCCTTCTACAATATTACCATCCGTATCTCTAATTGGTGGAGTAGGCACTAATAATTTTGTAAATTCTACGTTGGTAGAAATGGTATTGTAATCGTCTAATATAAAATCGAATCCACCACCTAACTTTAAGTTGGTAGGAATAAAATTTTCATTACCTGTTCCTGGGCTATAAGAAACCTTAGGGCCAATATTGGCTATATTAAATCCTAACCTGTAACGACCATTAAAATCTCCATAGTTTTCTTCAAAAGATTGGTAATAACCAGAAATATCCACAGCAAAAGAATTTATAGGCTCTAATCCATTACCTGGAAACCCCAAATCTGAATGTATATATTTTAGAGAAACTCCCATTGAAAAAGTCTCACTCAACTTTAAAGAATACGCTCCGGTAAGTGCTAATTCATTTGGCTTAATAATACCATTTGACACAGGAAAACCTCTAGCATCAATATCCGTTAAGTCTATCTGACCTAAAGAGAAGTATTTTACAGAAGCTCCCCAAGCTGCTCTGTCACTAAATCTGTTTATATATGAGCCAGTTCCTGCAAAAATATCATCTGTTAAATTACGTAACCAAGGTGAATACGCAATACCTGCTTTTACTTGTCTATTACTAAACGTCATTTTCGCAGGATTATGAAAAAGCGAAAAAGCGTCTGCAGAAGTTGCCACACCAACATCTCCCATACCTGCTGCCCTAGCATCTGGTACAATTAATAAAAATGGTGTAGCTGTTGTAATAGAACTCTCTTGAGCTGCAAGTTTTACACTTATGAAAGCACAAAGTGCAATACAAATTCCTAATTTCTTCATTTGATTTCTTTATTCTGATTTTAATTTGACAAATATCTAATTTTTATTGAAGTATTACTAATTTTTCATATTTCTCTGAAATAAGGTTACTTGAGGTTGCTTTCACTTTTAATTTATAAACATACACTCCTTTTCCAATTTTATTTCCAAAATCGTCTAAACCATTCCAAGAAACACTTCTTACCAACGTTTCTGCATTGGGTATATTTTGGTTAATCGTTTTTACTAATTTACCAGAAATCGTAAAAATCTGTACTTGCACATCTAAACTCTCATTTGGTTTGTTATGGTTAAACCAAAACTCGGTATAATTAACAAACGGATTTGGATAGTTTAATACATTTTCTAAATTTAAGATAGCATCACTAACAACCACAAAGTTTAACGTTAATTCAGATGAATTATTATAAGTGTCCCAGGCTTTTATTTTTAAAGTATGAGGTCCCACCTCTAAATCCCTTAATTTATAGGTAACTTTTCCTTTTGTAAAATCGTCTAATTCGGTTTCATAAAAGTCATTTAAGATAATTGGGTTGGTAGTATCTCCATCTAAAACTCCTACAATATCATGATCTACTGCTGTAATAGAAGTGTTAATTCCGCTTGCATCAACTAAAACAGCCACTAAACTAGGGGAAGCATTGGTGTTTCCCCCATCTATAAAAGACTCATCATTCATATAGAGCTTTATTTCTGGTCCCACCGTATCATCTGGTGCATTATCATTGATTCCCCCAACAATTACATCAAAATTGGCACCTGCTTTATCTAAAACTCCATTTTCCGCATAAAAACTTATTTTACCTTTTCCGTAGGCGATCTTAATATCTTTAGGAACAATAAAATCGAATTTAAAAACACCATTTGTTACGGTAGATTTACCGCTAAACAACTTACTATCTTGTGTATCAAAAGGAACTTTACTTCCGTTACCATCATTTGCTAAGGTGGTTTTCTCTATTACTTTATCGTACACAACCGTAGATAGAGAACCGTTAAAATCGGTTAAGATAGCATCAGAATCATCCACTACAACACCTTCAAAACTTACCCTAGACAATGCTTTTAAAGTATCTATAGAACTTGTTATCTCTTTTTCATTCATTTTAGTAATACGCACATTAGGTCTTGGTATTGCCAATTTCATTGCTGGATCTCCAAATGAAAATATAAAGAATTTTTGAGAGCTAGAAGACCTATTTTTAGCAACAGTTAAAGCCTCAGCAATAGATAAATTATCAGGAATACTTGCATCTCCATACTCTAACAAAATTTTGATTAAATCTTCATTAAACGTTTGTCCGGTACTAATATAAACCTCTCTAGTTGTGGTAATCATACTAGCTGCACCACCACTGGTGTTCCATAAAGTAAGCTCACCCGCAGTAACTCTATTCGGATTATCGAATCTAGAAAAATCACAAGTAATTGTTATTAAAAGAGGTAGTGTATTAGGGTTATTAAAACCTTGTATTTGAGCTTTATCTAAAATCTTTTCTTCTGCAAAACCATCTTCTCCTCCATGACCAAAATAATCAAATATTAAGGTTCCTTTTTCGATAGCATTGGTAATGGCTTCATTTACTTCAGGATATCGTTCTCCACCCGATGAGTTTTCTTGCACAAAAGCATCCGCATAAATTTTATTAATATTAAAACTAGGTTTATTCGTTTTTATAGACTCTGCAATTCTATCTAAACCTGGTTGCAAAGACGCATCGCTAGAAGGGTTATCTATATCATCTGCCAACATAGTAATCGTATTACGCCAATCACCTAAAGAACTTTTATCATAATAAGACAAAATTTTATTTACCACATCTTTGGCTTGCGTTAAAGTAGAAACCGGAATTCTACTTGATGCAACATCTATTTGATCACTAGTATTCATGCCTCCATCAGAATTACCTAGCATAACAAAAAAATCATCCGTTACCCAAGAGGTCGCTAAATTAAAGCTTACATCAGACAATTTTATAGGTACAATATTATTATTTCCTGTAATTCTATCTTTATAATCATAAGAAGCATCACCAAAAAAGCACACGTACTTTAGTTTTGTTTCTTCGGATGAGTTTGTCATATAAAAATGTCTTAGAAAATCTCTAATTCCGGTAATATCTTTTGATCCTGAAGAAAACTCATTATAGATATCATCTAAAATAATTACTTTGGTAGTGAGTCCAGAATTTTCTTGATGATAATCTGCCAATCTTTGGGCTTCACTAGAAAGTTCCGTATTGGTAATTACAATATAATTAAGGTCTTTTAAAGCATGTAGATTTTGGTTTGCAACTCGTCCATTTTGCAATGCTTTAGGTGTATAATAATCATTCTGATTCAATACTTGATATTCCTCTAGCGTTCCTCCATCAGCAATAAAAGTAAAACTATTGTCCGTACTATTATTTTGAATTGTTTTAGGAGCTACATGATCTGACACGTCCCAAACTTGAAAAATAGTTGAACTATTTTCAATTCGATATTCCACAGCACCTACTGAATTTGCTTGTTCAAAACTTCTAAAAGAAAATTGATTCGCAGCTGAAATCAGTTCTTTTTTACCTACAATTTCAATATAATCTAAAAAGGCTGTTGCAGATGGGTTTCCGTTGTTATTATAGGTAATAGAAATATCTAAAATATCTGCTGAATTTACAATATTCCCTGTTCTTTCAGAAGTTTTTGCTTTAACGGTAGTATTTGCTGGCGAAAAATTAAGACTATAAAGGTCTTGTCCGTTCACATTTACTGCCATTGAAGAAGAGGAGATAGATGTAGAAACACCTCTAACAGCAACTGATATATTTGCTCCAGAAACCGCATTGGGAAAAGGTATTTTAAAATTCTGTGTATTTTCTATATTAAAATCTGTATTGGAAAACCATTGAGTACCTGCAGCAATTAAGTTTCTTTCCTCCTTTTCATAAAAAGTATAATCGTCAAAAATCGTAATTTGTTTGGTAGCAGTGGTTGTTATTGGCGTCTTTTCTTGAATCCGTTTTCCATCATTGTTAGACACAGTGATAAAGTAATATGCTTCATCCGAATAAATATTTTGCCTATGTTTTATGTTGCTAGCATCTGTACCTTCCCAATCATGTGGTCCTTGCGCATAAAAAAGGATATAATCATTCGCATCAAAAGAACCATCATCTTCCCCTTCAATATAAATGGCATTTTCT
Organism: Polaribacter sejongensis; assembly: GCF_038024065.1. Classification (NCBI taxonomy): domain Bacteria; kingdom Pseudomonadati; phylum Bacteroidota; class Flavobacteriia; order Flavobacteriales; family Flavobacteriaceae; genus Polaribacter; species Polaribacter sejongensis. The sequence continues at coordinate 1,977,642 of NZ_CP150667.1, forward strand.
TGTAAATCCGTAAATCTAACATCAGAATTTAAAACCGGTAACATGGCGCCACCATTTCCATAAATGCTTATTTTCTTAGGATTTAATCCATTTGTAGAGATTCCTATTTGTTGTAATAAGCTTCTATCTATTTTAAAAACGCCTGTAGTATCCACAGAAAATTTAAACCAGTCTCCTGTAGAAAGTACAGAATTAGTGGTCTGAGCAGAAATTACTTGAACTAAAAAAATAAAAAAAAGGGGTAAATATTGTTTTTTCATAATAGTATTCAAATAACGCAAATAATTTAGAGATATTTTAAGTCTTACAAAGATAAATTATACTAAATTTAAAAAGCAATCGTTTAATTAAATGTGGCAATAAAAATGCAGCGTTAAATTTTCTCTTTTACTTGTATGAATGTAGAATTATTGTAAATTGCATCGCTATAATAAAAACCTTAAACTAATTTTTAATTAGGAAATGAGAAACGTATTAAAAATATCTTTAGTTGTACTATCAGCCTTAACCTTGGCTAGTTGCAGTAAATCAACTTCAGGAAAATCGACACTTACAGGATTGCCTTTTAACAGTTCTAAGTATGGTAACTATATAAGAGGAAGTGAAACTGCCGGACAAGAAATTCCTTTAGGAATGGTTGCTATTGAAGGTGGTTCGTTTACAATGGGACAAGTACAAGATGACGTTATGTTTGATTGGAATACAACTCCTAAAAAAATGCACATCCGTTCTTTTTATATGGATGAGACCGAAGTTACCAATTCTGAGTACTTTTTATATGTACAGAATACAAAAGATGTTTTTCCTCCTTCAGAAGAAAAATACAAACACATTTATAACTCTGTTTTACCAGATACTTTAGTATGGAGAAAGAGTTTAGGTAATACAGATATTTTATCTGAAAATTACTTAAGACACCCAGCATATTCAGATTATCCGGTAGTTGGTGTTAGTTGGTTACAAGCTAACCAATACTGTAAATGGCGTACCAATGCTGTTAACTTAAAAAAGTTAATAGATAAAGGATATGTTAAAAATATTTTTGAAAACGATAGTATTAGAAACTTTTTTGATACCGATGTTTTCTTAGCTGATTCTGATAATCTTTTTGATGGAGATTCTACCATCTACAGAAGAGGTATTAGAACAGGTGGTTCTGCTAAAGGAGGTAGAGATGCTTTTCAGGGTAGAAAAATAACACAAGCAGACGGTGTTTTAAGTCAGAAATACAGATTGCCTACAGAAGCAGAATGGGAATTTGCTGCTAAAGCGAATATTGAAAATAGAGAATACAACAATATTAGAGGTAGAAAAAAATATGCTTGGGATGGTAAATATTCTAGAGAAACAAGCAAAAGACATAAAGGAGACCAAATGGCTAACTTTAAACAAGGAAAAGGTAACTATAGTGGTTTGTCTGGTTGGAGTTCTGATGGTTCAGACATTCCTATTAAAGTAAAATCATATCCACCAAATGCATTCGGATTGTATGATATGTCTGGAAACGTTGCAGAATGGGTCGCTGATGTTTACAGACCTATTATTGATAGTGAAGCAAACGATTTTAATTATTTTAGAGGTAATATTTTCACTAAAAAGATGATTGATAAAGATGGTAAAGTTGTTATTGTGAATAGCAATAGTAACGCAGAAGTAGAATATGATACTTTACCGAATGGCATCATAACTCCAAAACAATTACCTGGAACTATTAAATACATTCCAATTACGAAAAACGATGCTACCTTAAGAAGAAACTTTTCTGTTTCGGACAATACAGATATAGGTGATGGCGACTTAAACTCTTCTAGATTCTATGAAGATGAACAAGACCAGTTTGGTTCTAAACCAAGTATGTACAACTCTCCTAAAAACCCAACGAAGGAAATAGATCCAGAAACGGGTAGAGAGATTTCAGTAAATGACGATCAAAAAAGAACTACTTTAATTAGTAACAGAACAAGAGTATACAAAGGTGGTGCTTGGTCTGATAGAGAATATTGGTTAGATCCAGCTCAAAGAAGATACTTGCCAGAATATATGGCAACAAATTTTATTGGTTTTAGATGTGTTACAGACAAGGTAGGTCCTATGTCTTCATCTAACAACAAGAAAGCAAGAAATTCAGCGAGATAATACACTATTTATTAAAGAACACAACCTCACTGTATGTATTACAGTGAGGTTTTTTTATTTTTAAAAGATGAAAACCGAAGACATTTACCAATTATATACCAAACATTTTCTTGTAGATACAGACACCAGAACTATTAGAAAAAACACTATTTTCTTCGCCTTAAAAGGCGATAATTTTAATGGAAATGCATTTGCTGCAGAAGCACTAAAGCAAGGTGCTTCTTATGCTATTGTAGATGAAGAAAAATATAATAACCACTCTAATATTATTTTGGTTGATGATGTTTTAGAAACGTTACAAGAATTGGCAAAACACCACAGAAAAACGTTAAACATTCCTATTATTGGACTAACTGGTAGTAACGGTAAAACAACAACCAAAGAATTGATTAACGCTGTTTTATCTACAACCTATAAAACGAGTGCCACCAAAGGAAATTTAAACAACCATATTGGAGTGCCACTTACACTACTCTCTATGACGCCTAAAACTGAAATAGGCATTGTAGAAATGGGCGCAAATCATAAAAAAGAGATTGCCTTTCTGTGTACTATTTGTAATCCTGATTTTGGTTATATCACCAATTTTGGAAAAGCACATTTAGAAGGTTTTGGCGGAATTGAAGGCGTTATAGAAGCTAAAAGTGAGTTATACACCTATTTAAAAGAGCATAATAAGACTGCCTTTATAAACCCACAAGATTTATTACAAGTAGAAAAAACAAAGGATATAGAATCTATTCCGTTTCTAGAAGGTTTGCAATTTATGGAGGTAAATCCGTTTGCAAAATTAGCTTTAAATTCTAATGAAATACAAAGTAATCTTATCGGGAAATACAATTATACAAACATTGCAGTTGCTTGCACCATTGGGGATCATTTTAAGGTTTCTAATCAAGAAATAAAAGCTGGAATAGAAAACTATATCCCAGAAAACAATCGTTCGCAAATCATTAAAAAAACAACGAATACCATTATTTTAGATGCTTATAACGCGAATCCTACGAGCATGAAAGCTGCCTTAGAAAATTTTGAAGAAATTAAAGCAAAAAGTAAAACCGTTATTTTGGGTGATATGTTCGAGTTGGGAAAAACGAGCTTAGAAGAACATCAAAGTATTGTAGACTTCGTAGAAAATCTACATTTTGACCATTGCTTTTTTGTTGGAGAAAATTTTTATCAAACTAAAAAGAAGAACTCTTTATTTAAAACGTTTGAAGACTTGTTAAGCCATCTAAAAAACAATCCTCTTAAACATCAATCAATTCTGATTAAAGGTTCAAGAGGAATGCGTTTAGAAAGACTGTTAGATATTCTTAGTTGATATTATTATCCAATAAAAAGATACAAGACCGCTTCGCTTTTAAGAAACAAGAATCAAGACTAAACCTAACTTTATTCTAAAAGAGTTATAATTTAGAATATTATGACTGCAATATCTCGATAAAAATATTTTTAATCGGACACTATTATTATTTAATATTATTTCTATGATATTCTAATAAGTTATCAATAGGTCTTTGTATAACATCAGTTATTACTAGATTGTTTTTCCCTGCCATTTCTTCTAAGATATCTCTAAAGTAATGTGCTATAGATCCAATAAAGTAAATAGGTGTTTCTGCTGTTTTGTTGTATGGTAAAATTCTATATTTAAAAAACTCTTGAAAACCTGCTGTAATAATTTCTTTAATATATTTTTCTTCTTTAAAATCGAACATAAATTTCGCAAAAGAAGCTAAGTACATATTTGGGTTTGGTTCTCTGTATAAATTTTTCTTAATATAATCTGGATCAAGATCAAACTCTTCTTTAAATTTCTCAGCAATTTCTACAGGCATATTGTTATAGAAATAATCAATAATCAATTTTTTACCAAAGTAATTACCACTTGCTTCATCCATTAAAATATATCCTAGAGAAGGTACTAACATCTCCATGTTCTTACCATCATAATAACAACTATTAGACCCCGTACCTAAAATACAAACTAAAGCAGGATCATTACCTGTTGCCGCGTAAACAGCCGCTAACATATCTTCTGAAATAACTATTTTTGCATTCACAAAAATAGATTCTAAAATAGTTTTTAAAATCTGAATAGGTTTTGGAGTACCACACCCAGCTCCATAAAAATGAATCTCTTCTACATCATCTTTAACATTAATTAATTGAAACATGTTAATGATTCTGTTATAAAGTTCTTCTGCTGGAACTATAGCAGGATTTAAACCAAGTGTCCTTGTTCTAAAAGCCTCTTCCTTATTTTTATTTATAGCAATCCAGTCTGCTTTTGTAGAACCTCCATCTGCAATTAAAATCATAATTATATTGTTTTACCCAAAGATATTACAACTAAAATTGATATACAATAGGAAATCAATATTCAATCGTTTTCGTATTAAATATTTTATTTTGATTGAGTATAACATTTATGAAACACGTTAAATTATTGTAAATTTGTATTAAAATAATGATATGATCTTTTTTAAAAAGAAAGAAATTCCTTTAATCAATTTTTTTCCAGATAGTTTTGTAGATATTCATTCACATTTACTACCAGGAATAGATGATGGAGCAAAAAATATAGAAACCTCTATAGCATTAATCACTAAGATGCACTCTTATGGTATTAAAAACATCATCACAACACCTCATGTATTGGGAGACCTTTATCAAAACTCTTCGGATACTATAAAAGACAAACTTAGAGAAGTACAAGCAGCACTGCAAAGAAAAAATATTACAGATGTTACCATAAATGCAGCTGCAGAATACATGATGGATGAGCAGTTTTCTGAATTATTAGAAAAAAATGACATCCTTACAATAAAAGACAATTATGTTTTGGTAGAAATGTCTTATTTCAGTGCGCCTATCAATCTTTATGAAATTCTCTTTGAAATACAAGTCAAAGGTTATAAGCCCGTTTTAGCACATCCAGAACGCTATAGTTTTCTTCACAATGACTTTAACCATTATTATAAATTAAAAAAAGCAGGATGTATGTTTCAGTTAAATTTATTATCCCTTACCGAGCAATATGGAAAAGGAGTGCAAAAAATTTCTGAAAAGATTTTAAAAGAAAATTTATATGATTTTGTTGGTACAGACACACATCATAACAATCATTTAGAACTTCTAAAAAAGATAGGCACTAAAAAGAATTTAGAAAAAATTAAGCACCTCTTAGATAATAATAAAAAATTCATATAAATTAACAAAAAAAGCATCCAAATGGATGCTTTTTTTATATGAATCTCTATTTAGCTTCTTACGAGCGCATTAAGTCTTGGTGACTTCAGATACTGAAACAAGTTCAGTATGACAAAGTCAGAGGATTTTATTAACTTAATATTCTTTTATACCAAGGTTTCTTAACGGTTTCTACATACGCATTTCCATAACCGTAACCATAGCCGTAACCATAGCCATAACCTCTTGTCATATCTGTATCATTTAAAACAATTGCCATGTTTGGTAATTTCTTTTCATTGTATAAAGTCTGCGCAACATTTAACATACGTTTGTCTAAATAATTAGCTCTAGAAACATATAAGAACATATCTGCATACTTAGAGACCAATAAGGTATCCGTTACTAAGTTTACTGGAGCAGTATCTACAATAATATAATCATAGTCCTTTTTAACCTCTTCAAATAATTCTTTCACCTTAGAATGCAATAACAATTCAGCAGGGTTTGGTGGAATAACACCAGATGCAATAATATCTAATCCTTTAATTTCTGGAATAGAAAATTTAATATCATCTAAAGATATTTTTTCGTTTGTAATAAAGTTGGTAATTCCTTTGCGTTCTGGTATCCCTAAATATTCTGTAACTTTAGGAGCTCTAAGGTCCATGCCTATTAATAATACTTTTTTATTAGAAAGTGACAATGCCGCTGCAAGGTTAATAGAAATAAACGATTTTCCTTCACCACTGGTCGTAGAAGTGATAAAAATTGTTTTTCCTAAATCATTCTCTTTACGAGGCAACATAAAATCTAAATTGGTTCTTATCAAACGAAAAGCCTCCGCAGTACTTGTTCTTGAGTCATTTCCAATCACAATTTTCTCTTTGGTGTCAGAATGAGGAACGTCACCAAGAAAAGGCACTGTGGTTAACTCTTCAATATCTTTTCGAGTATGTACTTTTGTATCTAAGAGGCCTTTCAAGTAAATAATGATGAAAGGAATTAATACTCCTAATAACAATGCACCTAAGAAAATAATTTTTCTTTTTGGTGAAACGGGTATTCCATTACTATAGGCAACATCAATAATTTTTGCATTAGGTACGGTAACCGCGAGAGAAATGGCAGTTTCTTCCTTTTTCTTTAATAAATAAGAATACAAACCAGATATAATTTCTTGTTCTCTTTCAATATCAATATAGCCTCTTTCTAAAACAGGAATTGCAGATACTTTCGAGTTTATTTTATTCGCTTCGGTATTAATTTGAGCATACTGTGTTTGTAGCGAAGCAATTAAATTTGAAATACTATTCCTTAAATTCAATTTCAACGAATTAATCTCCTTTTGGTATTGTATTATTTGAGGGTTTTTATCACCAGCGTTTACACTTAAACGATTTTTATAAACAACTAATTCATTGTATGCTTTGATAGATTCTGAAATAGATCCTTCCGAAAAGCCTAAATTTTGTGGTAAAGTTTCGTCTGTATTAGACTGATTTTTTATATTTTTTAAAACACCTTCTGCAATATTTAATTGTGTTTTAATATTAATTAATTTTTCATTATTTAAAGAAGCAGTTTGTAAAGCAAGTTCTCCTTCAGTAGAAAGACCTGTAATATTATTATCTGTTTTAAAATCCTTTACCCGGTCTTGAATCTCATTCAAATCTTTCCCGATAGCAGATAAACGATCATCAATAAACGTTTTTGTTTTTTGAGAAACTTCACTTTTATCTTTAATAGCATCTAAATTATATTGTGTCACCAGTTCATTTAAAAAGTCTTCTGCTTTTTCTTTAATTGGGTGGGTAAAAGACAACAATAAAACGCTCGAGTTTTTATCCACACTGCTAATTTTAACAGCAGATTTGTAGCTATCTATTACACTACTTCTTTTTAACACAGTTACATAAATTTTATGTGCTTCTTTAAATTTGAAGTTATCGGTTTGTTTCACCCTAAACTTACCAATACCTGAATTTACAATTTCATCAAACTTATGATGAGAAACAAAGATGTCTTCAGAATCCTTTAATTCAAACTTATTTTGTGAAATAATATTAACAGTAAAAGAAGTATCTTTTACTTGTTTAATTAAAGATTCTTTATCCGTGTCATATATTATTTTAATAGGGTTATTATCATATACCTCTGTTCTTTTTACTCTACCTTCTTGGAAATAAAGTGTTGTTAAATTTAGAGTATCAACAACAGATCCAATAATTTTACGAGATTTTAAAATTTCAATTTCATTGTCTGTATTATTAGAAGAACCACTACCAACAATCCCCATATCTTTAAAAGCCTCTAACTCTTTTGAAATTCCTGACTTTTGATTGTCTTTTATCAGGATGGAAGTAGAAGCACTATACTGTGGTGTACTATATCTTAAATAGACAAATGCAAAAATAAGTGAAAAAATCCCACCAAGAACGAACCATTTCCAATGAAACAAGTACTTTTCTAACTCCTCACGAATATTTAAAGTTTCACCTTCTTCATTACTTTTAAAACTTGTATTTTCTTTATGTATTTGCATTTTTTATCTTGTTAAAATAGATACTAAAGTAATAATCAAACTTGTAACGGATATAATTAAGGTGCTATTCGAATTGGAAGAAGCTGATTGAATTCTTGCTTTGTTATGTTCTACATACACCACATCATTTTGTTGTAAATAAAACACGGGAGAAGACAGTGTTTTATTGGACAATAAATTCACTCGATATTTCACTTTTTTATTATTTTCCTCTCTTATCACCAACACATTGTCCCTTTTACCTGAAATATTTAAGTCTCCCGCCAAACCAATCGCATCCAAGATGCTAACTCTTTCGTTAGGTATAGTATACGTACCTGGTTTTTTAACATCTCCATATACGGTCACTTTAAAATTTGCTATACTTATGTTAATCGTTGGGCTAGCAACATAGTCGGGAGATAATTTTTGTTTAAATAGGTCTAATGCAGCTTCTCTTGAAAGCCCTCCTAATTTTAACTTCCCTAAAATAGGGAAATCTATTTCACCTCTACTATCTATTAAATAGGTCTGTTGTTTAGGTGTTCCTGTTGCTGTACCTGCAGTACCAAAAGTTACAGCTGGTAGATTAAAAGGTAAAGTTGCTTCAATATTATCTGAAGAAATGGTGATTTGTAACAAATCATCAGGCTTAAAAATCGTCTCAAAATTATTATTTACCTCAGATTGGTTAATCTCATCAAATTGAAAATATGCAATATCTTTATTAGAAACACAGGATGACATTACAATCACTAACAAAAAGAGAATCGTTGTAATTCTATTCATTTTTTTTTTTTGCGAAAATACTATTTAATATTGACTTCTTTAAGTTTCACATCTAATATCTCAAATTCCGAGTTATTAGAAACATATTCAGGAACTAACGTTTTCATTAATGCCACCAACTCACTATTATTTAGTTTATCAAAATTAAGAGATAAATCATCAATTTTAATTTTAACGATAGAATTATCAATTTTTTGAGTCTTAGCAATCATTATTTTATCATGGTAGGTTTTTGTTGTATTCTCACCATCTGCTAATAACTCTTCGTATAACTTTTCTCCTGGTCTTAGACCAGTAATTTTTATATCGATGTCTTCTGGATATCTTAATCCTGATAAATAAATCATTCTTTTTGCTATTTCAAAAATCTTAACCGATTTCCCCATATCAAAAATATAAATTTCTCCTCCTTTACCCATCGTACCTGCTTCTAAAACCAAACTACACGCTTCTGGAATGGTCATAAAATACCTCGTAATTTTCTTATGAGTTACCGTTAAAGGGCCTCCATTTTCTATTTGCCTTTTAAATAATGGAATTACGGATCCATTAGAACCTAAAACATTACCGAATCTTGTAATTGTAAATTTTGTTTTTTTAGACTTCTTACTAACACAACTAATATATAGTTCTGCAATTCTTTTAGAAGCGCCCATAACATTTGTTGGGTTTACAGCTTTGTCTGTAGAAACCATGACAAATCTTTCAATTTTATATTCAACAGATAAATCTGCTAAATTCTTAGTTCCCAATACATTTACTTTAATTGCCTCATAGGGCGATTTTTCCATTAAAGGCACATGTTTATAGGCTGCCGCATGAAACACTCTTTGCGGTTTATATTTCTTAAATATTCGTTCTACTTTAAATCGATCTCTTACATCTGATACTATTGCTACAAAGTTTGTAATTCCTTTTTGAATTAATTCTTGTTGTAAATCGTAAAGGGGTGATTCTGCTTGATCTATTAAGATGATCATTTTACAATTGTACAAACTTAACTGTCTAGAAATCTCACTTCCTATGGATCCTGCAGCACCAGAAACTAATATAACTTTATCATTTACCTCTCTTTGTACAATTGGATTGTCTATAATAATAGGAGCTCTATCTAATAAGTCTTCAATCTTAATCTGTCTAATTTGGTTTGCATTTAAATCTCCATCTATCCATTTAGATAATGGTGGTACTATTTTAACGTCAATATCCAAATCAATAAATTTATCTGTTATCGCCAATAATCTATTGGATTTAATATTTTGGATAGAAATAATTACTTCATCAACAGCATGTTTTTCTATAAACTGTTTTGTAATATGTTTAGGGTTGTGAATCTTAACTCTATCTATTTTTTTTCCAATTTTATTTTTATTATCATCTATAAATCCAATAACATCATAATTATTTTTTTTATCCCTGTTTAAAGCACTAAAAGCAATAATCCCAGAATCTCCTGCTCCATAAATCAAAACATTATGAATTGTATCTAATTCTGTGGATAAGACTTCAAAAAAGGCCTTAAAAATAAATCTACTTAAAATAAGGACTAATGTAGTTACTAAATAATGAATAATAATAATGGATTTTGGAATGTAAAAAGAATCGATTACTTTAAAAAAAACATTAAAAGTTACAGCCAAAAGTAGTAACAAGCAGACTAATGAACTTGCAATAAATACATTAAAAGCATCTCTAATACCCGTATGTCTTATTATTCCTTTATAAGAGCCTACTGTTAAAAAACTTATCAGCGCAAAACCTAAAACATAAGGTATTTGATTTAATAAATTAGAGAAGTTAAAATTGAAGCTTACATTAAAGCGTATAAAATAAGCGATAAAAAAAGAGGTAAAAACTAAGAATATGTCTATCAATAAAACTAGCCACTTAGACGCATATTTATTTAGGGTTCGTAGAAAAAAGGTTCTTATCATTTTTTAGTTTTCTAGTTTTTTTTTTACAAATCTACAAAAATTTCTTAATGGATTCTGAAATTTTGATTAAATCATTTTTTTTGAGGGTAGATCCAGATGGAAGACAAATTCCTTTTTGAAATAAATTTTCTGCAATTTCGCCACCATAGTATGGATACTCTTTAAAAACAGGTTGTAAATGCATCGGTTTCCATAAAAAACGAACTTCAATGTTATTTTTCTTAAGTACATCCATCAGTTTATACTTTTTATTAGCAACCTCTTTCATTTCTAAAAGAATACAACTTAACCAATGGTTTGAGACAAAATCTATTGACGGTTCCTTTAAAAAACACACTTCCGAAAAGCACTTAAAAGACTCTTTATAAAAATCATTAATTGTTCGTCTCTTTTTAAGATATGCATCCAGCTTTTTAAGTTGGGTAATTCCAATAAGTGCACCTAAAGAGTTCATTCTGTAGTTATACCCTATTACTTTGTGTTCATAATGCCTTTCATTTTCCTTAGCTTGTGTAGCGTGAAAAAAGGCTTTTTCTTTTTCTATTTCTGTATTACAGATTAAAGCTCCGCCACCTAAAGTAGATACAATCTTATTATTGTTAAAAGAAAGAATTCCAAAATCTCCAAAAGCACCACATTTCTTCCCTTTGTAATCTGCTCCTAAAGCTTCTGCTGCATCTTCAATTAATGGAATATTGTATTTACGAGAAATACCAACTATTTCATCAATTTTTGCTGGCATACCATACAAATGGACAAAAATAATTGCCTTCGGTTTTTTCCCTTTTAAGATTCTATCTTTTATAGCGCATTCTAATTGAATAGGACACATATTCCAAGTATCATTCTCACTATCAATAAAAATAGGAGTTGCATTTTGGTAGATAATTGGGTTTATAGTAGCAACATACGTTAATGATTGACATAAAACCTCATCTCCTTTTTCTACGCCACTTAAAATTAATGCCAAATGAATGGCTGAAGTTCCCGAATTTACTGCTAATACACTTTTCTGATCCTCATAGAACGACTCTAATGATTTTTCAAATTCTGCAACAACATCAATATCTATTGATGAAAAGGAAGTTTTTAAATCAATATCTATAAGAGACTCAGATAAAGGAATTTTATGTTGCATTGTTAATTTTTGCTTTTTTAGCTAGCAATCTAAAAAGGAAAATATAAAGTAAAATAAAAAGTATAATCACACCAAAAAACACTACTAATTGAGTTGTCATATCTAACTTATAGGTTTTAAGGATGATAAAATTAACTACTAATTGAAGTACTCCATATCCCAAAGAAACTTTTAAATGTGATATTTTAGATACATCAACCAATTTTTGATACACATGGTGCCTATGAGGATCTAAAATACTTTCCTTCGTATATATAATTCTATACAGCATTGTAAGAGCGGTATCTACTCCATAAACTAAAATTAACAATAATAATATTGGAGAATGCAATTCTAAAACAAATAAAAACCCGATAAAAAAGAGCAACATTCCTATAGCAATACTTCCTATATCTCCTGCAAAAAAAAGCGCTTTTTTTCTGAAATTATAAAACCCAAAAACAAGAAGAGACAAACCAGAAAACACAATTAAATCTGTATGAACAATCGCTTCATTTAAATTGATAAAATACATACCAGACAATACAGCCAAACTATACATACCTGTTATACCATTAATACCGTCCATAAAGTTGAACATATTAATTACTGCAACCCCCAACACTAAACAAAGTACTGAATAATACAATGGAAAAACAGGAAACGCCGCTTGAAATAAGATTAAGGATATTGCAATTATTTGAAAAGGAAACCGAACTCTTGAACTCAAAGTGTAGATATCATCTAAAAAACTAACAAAAGAAATTAAAAACAAACCTAAAACAAAAAAGGGATATTGAAAATCATTCATAAAGAAGAATAATAGAATTGCAATCGGAAAAATAATTCCCCCTCCTCGTATTGTTACTTTCGTATGCGAACTTCTTTCATTGGGTTTGTCTACAATATTAAATTTATTAGCCAACTTTAAATACACAAAAGAGGCTACAATTAATATACATAAAACGATTAAATTCTTCTCCATAAACTTAAAATGATGCTATTGTTTTTTTGATTCCTTCTTCTACTGATAAAGGTAATTCTTTTTGAAGTGCCTTTTTAATCTTTACATTAGATACTTCGTAATTTTCTGTCAATTTTTGTACCCTTTCAGAATTAACAGGTAATGGTAATACATCTCCTACTTTTGCTAAAACCTCCACAAAAAACTTTGGAATATTTAAAACTTTAGCAGGTTTCTCTATGACATCCCCTATAATTTTAACCAAAGCTGTGGTAGATAAAGAAGCATCATCAGCCACATTATATACACCAGATGGTACGTTTTTATTTTCTATCAACTCATTGATAACAAAACATAAATTTTCGACAGAAACAAAAGATCTTGCATTTTCATACTTTCCAAAAGGATACGGAATTCCTTTAGATACAAAAGTGTACAACAAATTTAAATTTCCTTTATTATTAGGACCATGAATCATGCAAGGTCTTAAAATATACACTCTTTTATTTTGAGGTATTTCTTGTGATAAAATATAAGCCTCTGCTGCTAATTTAGATTTCCCATACACCGTAACAGGATTTGGTGTTACCTCTTCTGTTAAAAGCCCTTTTACTTCATCTGCAGCTGCTTTTACAGAACTCATATAAATAAAAACTTCACAATTACTTTCTAAAAATTGATTAAAAAGTGTTTTAGTCAATTCTGTATTTACTTCAAAATATGTTGCGTCTTCTGATGTTTTTTTTAAATCGTGTGCTTTCCCTGCTAAATGAATAAAACTCTTAGCTTGGTTCAATTTTTCTAAACTTAAAGTTTCATAACTAAGCTCTTCATTCTTTGGCGTTCTAGATACACCAACAATTTCTTTTTTCTGTTTCTTAAAATAATCTATCAAATTAAGACCAACAAAACCTTTATTTCCTGTAATGATATGCAAATTACTTTTCATCAATTACTTTTTATTTAAAAACCCAATTATTTTCCAAAAGCCTCTTAACTGTACTTTTAAATAACTAAATTTTATATTATTTCTGGTCAATGCTTTTTTTATTTCTTTTGAAATTAATTGATAACTACTAAAACCAGAACTACTTACACCACCTATTAACATAGACGTAGTGGTAATCTCAGAAAATTTCCAAGTGATTTTATGTTGTAAGAAAAAACGAGTAATCAATTCATAATCTGCTCCAATGGTAAAATCTAAATGGTAAAGTCCATATTTTTTGAACAAATCTCTTTTAAAAAATATCGCTGGATGCGCAGGCATAAAACCTATTTTCAGCTTTTCTGGATTCCAATTTTTAGCGGAATATTTTCTTACCGTTTTCTCTTCTTCATTAAATTGTAAAATATTACCTACAGAAGCATCCATATTTTTATTTTTTAAATGAAAATTAGCTACATTTTCTAGTACTTTTTCATCTGTAAAAATATCATCAGAATTTAAAATCCCTACAATATCTCCTGTAGCCATTTCAATCCCTTTGTTCATGGCATCATACAAACCTTTATCTGGTTCAGAAACCCATTGAGATATCATAGATTTATATTTCTTTACTAAATCTATAGTACTATCTTTAGACCCCCCATCTACTACAATGTATTCTATATTCTTGTATGTTTGTGCTTGTACAGATTTAAATGTTTTTTCAATAGTTTTTTCGCTATTGTAACAGACTGTTATTATGGAAATTTTCATTTTTATTTTTCTAGATTTCTTAAATAAGATTCTGCAGCTTTAAAATTCGTTAATTTTGATGCAGTGAGTACAGCACTCTTTGATATTTCTTGTTTTTCTTGTATGCTCATTTTATTAATATATTCAATCAAAATTGCTAATTCTTCAACATTACCTGCTTCGCATAAAAACCCATTTTCTCCATGCTTAATAACACCATCAAAACCTTCGTCTTTGGCTGCAATTGTTATACAACCTGCTGCCATAGCCTCTAAATAAACTAAGCCATAGGCTTCATTTTTACTAATCATTATAAAGCAATCACTTTCTATCATTTTCTCCCACACTTTATCACGTGTTACTCTTCCATTTAAAGTAACATTTTCTGAAAGCAATTTTTCTTTTATTTTTGTTTCGATTTTATTACTTTCAAATCCACCTCCAATATAATCTAATTTATAATCATTATTTTTATATACTATTGTTAAAGCATCAATTATTTCACTTGGATATTTTCTTTTTATTAAAGTCCCTACAAAAAGAAAAGATGCTAATTTTGCATTAAACTTCTTTACATTTTTATTCTCTGTAAATCTTTCAGGTATACCAGAATAACACATAAAACTATTTTTTTCATCAACTCCAAATTGTTTAAAACTAGCTTTTATAGGGGCACTTCTAAAGCCAAAAACATCAATACTACTTAATATTTCTTTTGTATTATTTTTATATAAATTAATTAAAAAATCTGCTTTATGATGAAAAACTAAGGAAGTAACAGCACTCGAGAATCTTTTTTTTAAGAGCGTTATTAATTCTAACTGTGGATTCTCCCAATGCCCTACAATAATATCAGGTATAAAATTAGATTGGTCTAACTCTTTAAAAATTTTTTCTTCTTGCCTCTCTATTGTTTTTTTTGCAAACCTAAACCTTGGAAAGCTTTTATATATTGGCATTCTTATTACTATAACACCATCCAAATGATATTTATAAACTTGAGTTAATCTTTGGTTAGGAATATTAGTACCCGTAAATGCGGCTATTAATTTTGAGAAAATTGACGCCAAAAAATAAAAAAACTTATGATAAAATGCCAAATTATGTATTACTATAACTTCACAATCCATTTTAATCCATTCCTTTGTAAAATAATGGACTATAGGTGTAAAGGTTTCATTAATATCTTTCCCAGGGTATATAGAGGTTAATATTACAATTTTTCTTGTCATTTTTAATACGTTTAATAATTAATATATTGAACTTTCTAAGTAAACTAAATAGTTTATTATTAATTTCAGTATTAATTAAATTTATATATTTTTTTAATTTGAAAATAATTTTCAAAAATAGTGAATTGATCTTCATCATACCTCCTAATATTTATATACTTTTTTCTTCATCAAATTTTATTTATTTCGAATAACTATTTTTAAATAGCACCTAAAAAATTATAGAGAATTTATTATTTATATGTAAAAAAACAGACCAACTTAAAAACTACTATTTCTTTGAATATATCCATTACCACAAACAAATCATGTGTATTCAATATTGCAGTGTTAAAATTCTATTTATTTTTTTTCATTATTCTAAAACCAGTATTGAACATCTAGAAGGTTTAGAGAATATGGATATATAAATAAAATCATATATTCTTTTTAATAGAAACTTTAAAACAATAGAGTTGTATATTAATTAGTTGTATGATACTTAAAGATAAATATCTATTAAGTTAAGCCAATTCATCATACTCAATTAAATAATAATGAGCCCAAACCTAAAAAAATCTACACAATTTTGTATAGTTATAATTATAAATTTAATTAATCTCTTATTTTTTTTGGGAGTAAATAATACCCAAAGGCAAAAATAATAAAACCGAAAAATATAAAGCTCCTGTAAAAGAATGTTGAACGAAACCTTGTATAAAAATGATATAAACCCAAATATAATCTTTGTCTACTTTAATTAATCTATTCATACGTTTAAAACCTCCATAAAATACCGGTAAAATCAATAACAAACCTAAAATACCGGTTGCCATTAATATTTCTAATATAAAATTGTGTGGATATATTCCGAACTCTATTCCTCCTCCAAAAATAGGATAGTTAAAAAATTCAGATAATGCTTGATTCCAAATAATACTTCTATTATTATCACCCGTTTCAGCTGTTTCAACAGTTCTTGCAAAAATAGAGCTACCTGTTTTTATAGCCCCCCAAATAAGTATTGGAATACTTAATATGAAGGCCGCTAAAAATTTAAATTTATTTTTTACTGAACCATATAAAACAAACAAGGGTAAAGAAAACACAATAGCGATTAAAGACCCTCTAGAAGCACCAAGGAAAAACATCATTAATGACAAAGTTATCGTAAGATAAAGATATACTTTATAAATTCTTGTTTTATATTTATTAAATACAATTTCAAATATACATAACATTAAAGAAAGAGCTCCCCCATAAGATAATGCTAATGGATTTAAAGTACTCTCATCAAAACCTTCATATTTTGCCATCGATATTCTTCCTATTCCAGCAGCTAGCATATCTTTATACAAATAAAGAGATATTAAGCCCATTAAAAAACCTGAAAATATAAAAGATTTTAAAATATTTTTTTTAAAATCAGAAAAGTTTATTGAAGAAAACATTAAAAAAGGCAGAATACAAAAATTTATCGAATAAAAGATATACTCAAACCAATTTTTAGATAATAACAATGTTGAATTATGATGTAATAAAACTTTTATAAAATAAAAAAACCAAAAAACTATAAATAAAAAAATAATAGTTCTTTTTTGTTTATCCATACTGTTTTTCTTGAGGAGACAAAAAATAACATAGCTCATTAATAAAGTGGTAATTAATCTAATTGGAACAGTAACTGCTCTTGAAGAATTACCAAACCCCAATGATATTACTATAGCCAAAACAGCATAAAATCCTGAATAAGAAAAAAAAGTTATAATAAAAACTAGCCTACGAATCATGAACAACTTATTTATATTCTTTCAATATTTTAAAATAGCTTTTGATAATTTTTTTTGAAATTACATTTTCTTTAAAATTACATAAAATATGATTATGTAATTTTTTATCTTGATTTTTAATCAATAATTTATTGACAGCAACTCCTATATCTCTCACAGAATAAGGGTTTACCAATTCGGCAAAAGGGTGAAAGTATTCTTTTGGTCCCCCTACATTTGTTAATACAACTTCACATCCATAATAGGCCGCATTTAAAGCAACAATACCTACTCCTTCACTTATACTTGGTAAAGCAAATACTTTTGCTTTTTTATACAAATCAATCATTTCTTCTTCTGTTATAAAACCAAGAACTTTAATATTCTTACAATCACCAATCTCATTAAGCAATGGTCTAAATTGCTCTTCTGAACCTTTTGCTCCAGCCAATACCAATTTAAATTTGTACTTTTTTGCAGCTTTAATTAACCTAATAACATTTTTACGTTCTTGATAAATTGAACTTATATGTAAACAAAAGTTTTCTTTTTTTAAATTATGATTATATTCTTTACAAATTTCATCATCAAAACTTAATGGTACTTTAAAAATTTTTGAAGATTTTAAGTTCATGGACTTACTAAAAAAGAGAGATTCATAATCGGATCTTACAAAAACCCCTTTAATATATGGTAAGGACTTTTTTAATGCATACGTGGGAGAATATAACCGTAATTTTTCAAAACCAACAAAAGTAGATAGCTTATACATAAAAGGACTTTGTATAGAGTCAATTATCGGTGAAATAACTATGTTTTTATTTTTTTTAGACAATACTATAATAAAAGCATGTAACCAAATACCTGTTCCAAAAATATGTAAAACATCATATGTTTTCCAATCATAATTACCCCACACATTAAGCTCATCTACAGTATGTCCCTGAGAAACAAGCCCTTTACTCCATTCTCTCGCTTGATTTTTAACACCATTAGAATTACCTGATATTATAGCTGATTGACCTAAAAAAAAACCTATTTTCATAAACACACTTTTAATATTACAAATTTAGGCAAAATAATTCGCTCTACCTTCTGAGTACAATTTAAGCATACAAAATTAATATACTATGAATACGATACTCAGATTCTGTTTTAAATTTTCTTTTCCTTTATTAGGAAATCGATTACTTGGTCAGCTCCGTATAAACTCAAATGATCATCATCAAACATATAAGGAGTTTTAGTTTTATTATCATAATGCTTAAATTCACTCCTTAAAAATAAGTCAATATAATTTTTTACTGGAACTAATTTTTTTAGATTATTATTTAATAAAAAAGAGTTTTCATCTATATAAGACTTTTCTTTTTTACCAATCATCTTAAAAGCTTCTACTCTAGAAAAATTAATATTATATTTTTCAGTTTGACCAAGAATTATTAATTTTATTCCAAGTTTTTCTACAAAGAATATAGTTTCATTGATACCTTTTGCTAAATCTACATCATTTTCATAATCTTTAAAGGTGTGATAATTTACCCAATGGCCAGAAAGAATAATTACATCTATTTTATCCTTATTAGTAACAATAAAGTTTTCAAAGATATCTTGAAATTGCTTACTAGCCATTTTTTCGCCTTGAAAATTAATTAAAGGTAGAGTACCAACTACTGTATGTTCTATGAAATTATATTTACTACTATCTAATTTACTTCTCAAAGAAAGGGAGTATTGGGCTGCATGGCTATCACCTAATAACAAAACATTTTTTTTATCAAAATTGATACATAAGCAATCTTTATAGTTAATCTTTTTCATATGGTGACAAGTACCAGAATGGAATTGCTTAGCTCTAGTAGCTTCATAATGTTGTCTATATTCAGAAAGAGCTACGACATCTTCACTAAATAAGTGATTATTTAAGGGAAAAAAATATGCTAAACCCGAAATGAGAAGAGTAAAAAAAGTTGTAACAAGGATTGCATTTACAGATATAAATTTTGTTTTCTTTTCAATAAAAGTATAAGTTAAAACTGATAATATAACTGATAATATTAATAAACTAATTATTACGTCCCACCCATTATAATCAAAATATTTCGAAATAACATAAATAGGCCAATGCCAAAGGTATAGACTATAAGAAATACTTCCAACATACTGTATTCCTCTATTTTTGTAAAAAGAATACTCTTTATGGATTGCGATTAATAAAAATGAAGATATAGTTGGCAACAATGTTAAAGCTGATGGCCAAACATCATTATCTGTAAAACAGAAAATACTTATAGCTAAACCCAAAAAGCATAAATAAGTAATTAGTTTCTTTAAAACAATAGATATGTTTGTTTGAAAAAAATCACTATAAAGAAATGCAACACCACCTAGCATCATTTCCCATGCTCGGTGTGTAAATGAGAAAAAACTAATTTTAGTATAATTAGTCGGTAAAAAATTATTAAAAATAATTATCAGAAAAAAAGATAAGATTGTTACTGTTAAAAAGATAACTTTAAATTTCTTGTATTTTTTTAAATAAATTTTTCTAATTAATATTAAGAAAAGAGGGTAAATCATGTAAAACTGCCATTCTACAGAAAGAGACCAAGTATGCAGAAGTATATTAGACTGTGCTGACGGATCAAAATACCCAGAATTAAATAAATAATAATAGTTCGATAAAAATAGACTAGAAAACAATGAATAAAGAGATAATTGCCTAAAATCTATCGGAAAATACAAGAAATAAGTACTGATTAAAACACCTATTATCATAACAATTAATACTGGTAGAATCCTAGTTAATCGTCTTTTGTAAAATTCACTTAAAATAAATGAGTTTGTTTGAAATTTTTTCAATATTATTCTTGTCATTAAATAACCACTTATAACAAAGAAAATATCAACTCCAACAAAGCCACCTTCAAAAAAAGGTATTTGGTAGTGAAAAAAAACTACTACTACAACCGCTAACGCCCTTAAAAACCCAATATCATATCTAAAACTCATACAATGTATAATAACTATTATTTAGCAAATTCTTCCAAAACATTAAAAGGAGCTACTTCTAAAAGATTCTTTTGAATATTCTTTAAATTTAAATTAATATTTAAATATTCAGAGTATTCTTTAAATTTCTCAAATTCTTCCTCTATATTAAAATCGTCCATCTCTTTTAAAGGAATTGGGTTGTATTCCTTTATGCCTACTGATGAAAAATAATCTAAAAACTTAATATTTTCTCCATGCCATTGTATTTTAGAATACTCATACCAAAGAGCAGGTATAGAATAAGCTTGTGCTACAATTACACCATGCAATGATGATGAAATAATTTTTTCACAAGATAAAATTTCATTTAAAATATCCTCTATATCTCCAATTAAATTAATCACTTTTATTCCGTGTTTTTCTTCATAACCTGCAAAGTGTTCATATTGCGTGTGATGAGGTATCATACCTAATTTATAGGTTTTCTTAACCTTTGGATTATAAACCAAAGGTAAAAGCAATGCTGGATCTCCGAAAACAGACGGACAAACATACCCCAACTCTAATAATCTTTTTTGAGTATATTTACCTCGAACCGCTAAAAACTTACCGTTATCTACCTTTTCATTATTAAATAAAATACCACTACCCCATACAATTCTCTTACCACTACCCCAACCTATAATACTACCTATAGAAACAATATAATTACCATTTAATTTAAGTGTCTTTAAAACGTTTTTTAAAATATCTAAACCATAATAACCTAATACTAGACCTTTTAAATATGCTAGTATTAATTTAATAGAACTTCTATTAATAATAACTTGAGACACTTCATTTCCTGAAATCTTTTTTATTAAGTAAGGGCCTAATTCATCTCCGAAATTACCATATTTCCCTTTTTTATTAAACCAATATACATTTACTTTACTTTTCATTATTTAATTTTTATTATTTGTAATTAATTTAAATTTAATTTTATATACTCTTTTTAATAAAGGTCGTGTTAAGTTTTGTAACTTATATTTTCTTTTACCAAAACTTAAAAAACGTATTTTATATTCTAAATTTATTCTTTTTAATAATATACTTGCCGTTTCCTCATCAAGCATATTTGTCTCAAAAAGAAACAATACATCCTTTATATATTGAGCTATAATAGCCAAATTAGACAGTTTTGACAATCCTCCTTTGCTTGAAATATTATTCATGTGCTTTCTATAAGAAACCAAATCCTTATTAACTCTAGTAAAGCCACCTAATAATAAACTTCTTAAGACTAAGACAGTATCCTCTGTAGGACATTTTTTTGTAAGAGGTTCAAAATGGTTTAGCATTTTTTTACTAACAATTCTACCTGGTGCAAATAACTCAATTTTTTTTAAATTTAAATAATCTTCTAGAGTATTAAATTTTTCTTGATAAGGCAATTCGATTTTCTTTACAAATACCCCATTCTCATCTATTATTTCACCACTAAAATCAACCATATTACCAATAGCATCATTTTCTATTACCTTTACCGCCTCTAATACATGATTTGGCTTAGAAATATCATCTCCCGCACAAGTTAGTAAATAATCTCCTTTAGCAGTATCATACAAAATTTTAGATACATGATCTCCTAACCCTAAATTTTTTGAATTTCTATTCAATACAATTGTGTGTGGTCCCTTATATCCTTGTACAGTTTCTTCAATTATTTTATAAGTTGAATCTTTAGAACAATCATCTGAAATAATAATTTCTAAGGGAGTATAAGTTTGTGATAGTGCACCAGCAATTGCATGCTCTATATATTCTTCTTGATTATATGTAAAAAGACAATATGAAACTAATTTATTTTTCATTCTAAAATTAAATATTTACGTAATTAAATGATTAACAAGCCTTCTAAATCTTCTTCTTCCCATCCCCTTCTTACATCGTTTCTAATTAACTTTGCAGGAAACCCAGCGACTAAGACATTTTCGCCTAATTCACAATAATTTTTAGTTAACAAACTATTTGAGCTGACGGTAAAGTAATCTGGTGTATGTGTTGACTTCATAATTGACACTCTTCCACCTATGTAATTATATTTTCCAATTTTAATCGAACCAATCTTTTCATAAGTTACATTACTTTTCAAGTCTTTCATTGAATGAAATGATGTATCAATCAACTGAGATTCATATCCAATTCTAGCAAAATCATCAGTTGTAATTGAATTCATACAAATAATCTTACCATTTGCCCCTATCGAAGAAAGGTGCCCCATTTCAAGAACTGCATCATTATTAATATATATTGAATAATCTAATCCTATCTGAACATGACCATTAAACACTATTAACCCTTTTAATGTTAATTGTGCATTCTTTTTGGATACTTTGAATAATTCATATTTCTGACCAAAACCAATCATTCCAAATTTAATTGGTGCATTTATTTTTACCTTACCTTTCGAACATTGAAGTTTTACTTTTCCATAAAAAACAACAGGCATTTTTTTTGCAATTTTAAATGGAAACATTTTAAAATTAAAATAAATAGTTTTCAACCAATTTATTGACAAATAAAAGTTGATTTTATTAAATAAATATTTCAATAGTTTAATAATGAAGTTCATTGTTATTTGTTATTTGTTATTTGTTATTTTTTAAACGGAAATTTAAATAGATTTCTCTAAGATTTAACCTTTTATCCAGTTCTATAAAAGAATAATAAATAGTAGATATAATTAATACTATTCCTAAAGGATATCTGAGTAAACTGTTAGACACAAATGTAATACCTAATCCAATAAAGCAAATTAATAAACTGACTAAAAAAACTTTATAGAAAGTAAGGCTAAAGAAAAAAGAATATTTATACTTCGTTATAAGCAACATACCTAATAGATGAATAATATAATTTACAATAAATGAGATCCCAATCCCAGTTAATCCCATAAGCATATAACCACTTATATTACATAAAAAAAAAACAGTATTAAAACCTACCCCTGTTTTAATAAGTAATTTACTCTCTCCTTTTGCCAATAATATAAAACCCAATGACCAAGAAACTGCTCTAAAAGCCATACCTATAATCGCAAAATTTACCATTTGTACAATAGGTATAAACTTATTACTGTAAAAAAATTGAATTAATAAAGGTGAGAAAATTAAAAAAACAACAATTATTGGGATCAAAATTAAAAGTACAATAAGAGCTTGTTGCTCTACAGTTTCTTGAACTAAATCATTATCTGTATTTACAGCTGATAACCTCGGATAATAATCTGTAGCCATAGCCGAAAAAATCATTCCAACATATGTATTGACAATTGCAAAACCAGCTGTATACAAACCAACAATCTCAACCCCGCCTATATTACTTATGTAAATTTTCAAGAAATAGGCAGCAATCATAGTAAATATCCCATTCAAACTAATCATTACGCCCATTTCAACCATAGCTTTACTTTCCTCAATTGTTTTCTTCCCTGATACCTTAACTTTAGTTACGTCAACTTTAAGAGAAAAATATTTTGACACAATTAAACTTATTATAGATGTAATTATAATTGCAGGAACAATAGCATCAATCTGAAAAAAATAATACAAGGGAACAGTAACAATTAATCCAATTAAACTACCCACTAAATTTGCTTTAGCCAGATAATTAATTTTATGCAAACCCTGCAATATAACTAACTGACCAGTTGTTAATTGTTTAAACAGTAAAGTAATAGAAATCCACATAAAGGCAAAAGAAAATTCAGAATTACCAAATGTAAATTCACTAAGCCATGAAGAAAAAATAAGAGTAATAATAGTTCCTAAAATTCCTGTAAACCAAATTAACTTCCTTAAAACAGTTACAATTGTTCCTACCTTATTAACATCTCCACTAGCATTCGCAACAGAAACATTTTTAATAGCACTTGTATTTAGACCCAAATTTGTAAAAGCCCCTATCAAATCTAATGTAGAATTTAATAAAGAAGCAATACCCATCCCTGTAGTACCAAGAAATATTGCTATAAATTTAGACCGAACTATCTGAATAATAATTTGAAAAAATTGAACACCTCCTAAAATTGAAGTAGCTTTAACCACACCACGATAAGACGATTTCTTTACGTCTTGCATTAATACTTATTTAAAATATCAACTATTATTCTCATATCTTCTTCCAACATTACTGCACTCATCGGTAAACTAAGAACTACCTCATGTATCTTTTCTGTAATAGGAAAAGACAAATGGTTCATTTCTTTATATGCGGGTTGCTTATGCGGTGGTATTGGATAATGAATCAATGTTTGAATACCATTCTCTGCTAAATAAGATTGTAATTCATCTCTTTTTTCAGTTTTCACAACAAATAAGTGCCAAACATGCCCTTCTTGATTTAAAACCAAAGGCAACACAATTTTTGAATTCTTAATATTTTCTAAATAATAATTAGCTACTTTCCTCCTAGCAGCAATATCTTCTTGAATATATTTTAATTTAACATCTAAAAAAGCTGCTTGAATCTCATCTAGTCTTGAGTTTAATCCTTGAAATTTGTTCTCATACTTTTTGTGTGATCCATAATTGCGTAATGCACTAATAGTACTTGCTAATTTCGAATCGTTAGTAGTTACCGCACCACCATCTCCAAGAGCACCTAAATTTTTACCTGGATAAAAACTATGTCCTGCTGCATCTCCAATAGCTCCTGAAATTTTTCCTTGAAATTTTGCTCCATGAGATTGAGCTCCATCTTCAATCAATTTTAATTTAAATTTAGAACATATATCTAACATTTTAACATCTATAGAGTTTTGTCCATATAAGTGTACTGTTAATATTGCTTTTGTTTTACTTGTAATAGCAGCTTCTATTAAATCTGAATCAAGATTAAATGTTTCTAAATTAGGTTCAACAAAAACAGGTACTAGATTATTATCTGTAATAGCCAAAATAGAAGCAATATATGTATTAGCAGGAACAATAACCTCATCCCCTTTTTCCATAACTCCCATTTCTAAATATGCCTTAAAAATTAAACGCAAAGCATCTAATCCATTGGCAACACCTAAACAGTAATCTACATTACAGTAGGAAGCAAAATTTTTCTCAAAAGATTCTAACTCTTTCCCCATCAAGTACCACCCAGAATCTATTACCCTAACTGCTGCTTCTTTTAGTTCTTGCTCGTATTGAGCATTTATTTTTTGTAAATCTAAAAACTTAATCATTCTGGATTATTTTTATTAGTTGTTCATTTTTCCTGGTAAATTTATTACCTTTTTTATCTTTGAAATCGAGATCTAAAATATCTCCCATACAAGAAACATAGCCAATTTTTTTCGCAGGGTTTCCTACCCAAAGCTCATTTTCCCCAACATCTTTTGTTACAACTGCACCTGCACCAATCATAGCTTTCTCCCCAATATTATTCCCTGCTATAATAGTTACATTTGCACCTATAGATGCTCCTTTCCTAATTATTGTTTTAGAAAAAGATTTTGGATACTTTTTAGACCTTGGAAGTAAATCATTAGTAAATGTTACATTTGGCCCAATAAAGACATCATCTTCTAAAGTAACACCGTCCCAAATTTGAACACCACTTTTAATAGTAACATTATTTCCTATAATAACATCATTTTCTATAAATACATGGGAATTGATATTACAGTTTTCACCAATTACAGCGTCTTTTAAAACAACAACAAATTGCCAAATAGTAGTTCCTTTACCAATTTTACTTGATTGTACTTCAGATAATTTATGATTAAAAAAAATCATGATCTAAACTTTAAATAATCATTGTAATCTCTCAAATAGTCATTCTCATCATACTTATGAGAAGCTAACACTAAACAAATTGACCCAGAAGAAAAATTAATTTCTGAAGCCCAAATACCAGGTGGAATATGTAAACCTCTAAATGGTTGATTTAACATAACTGTTTTTTTCACATTACCATCATCTAATAAAACTTCAAAACTACCCGAAGCCGCTACTAAAAATTGATGGCAATCTATATGTGCATGTGCTCCTCTGTCTTCACCTCCAGGAATATCATATAAATAAAAGATTCTATTTACGCTAAAAGGAATATGAATATCATTTTCAATTGCAGTAATATTTCCAGATCTGTTTTTAACTTTCGGTAACTCTATTAAAGAACAGTCAAAAACTGTATTATTTTTCAACATATTATTTGTTTTTTTTAAATTCTTCAAAGTCTCTTATATAATCATTCTCATTAAAAGTTGTACTAGAAACCACTACTGCTAAAGTATTTGTTGAAAAATTTTCCATATGACGCCAAAGTCCATTAGGAACATATAACCCATAATATGATCTATTTAAAGAAAATTTCTTTTCTTGGTTCCCGTCTTTAATAATCACATCTAAACTTCCTGAAAGTACAACAATTAACTCTTGTTGTTCTTTAAAAGCATGCCCTCCACGAATTTCTCCACCTGGCACATCATAAATCCAATAAGTACGTTTAATTTGAAAAGGTACATGATTATTAGATTCTAAAAAACTTAAATTACCTCTAGGATCTAATATTTTTGGTAAATTTATTATTTTTACTCTCTCTATCATATTTTTACAATTTTTTTAGATATTCGCCATAACCACTTTTACCATACTTTTTAGCAGTTTCTAATAATTGATTTTCATCAATAAAACCATGTAAATAAGCAATTTCTTCGATACAGGCTATCTTTTTATCAGTCCTTTTCTCTATAACCCGTACAAATTCTGTTGCCGCATCCATAGAATCGACTGTACCTGTATCTAACCATGCCATTCCTCTTGTCATTATACCTACTTCTAATTCTGATTTATCTAGATACATTTGGTTTAAAGTTGTAATCTCTTTTTCACCTCTACTTGATGGTTTTACTTTCTTAGCAAATTCAACGACACGGTTATCATAAAAATATAAACCAGGTACCGCATAATTTGATTTTGCTAATTTGGGTTTTTCTTCCAGACTAATTACTTTATTTTCACTGTCAAATTCAACAACTCCATAACGCTCTGGGTCATGAACTGGATATGCAAAAACTGCAGCTCCTGTAATATCTTTTTTACTACGGAGTAAAGCTCCAAAACCACTTCCATAGAAAATATTATCACCCAAAACTAGTGCTACTTTATCATTACCTATAAACTCTTCACCAATAATAAATGCTTCTGCTAAACCATTTGGTTCTGCTTGAATGGCATATTCAAATTTACAACCGACCTGAGAACCGTCTCCTAATAATTTTTTAAATGACGCTTGATCGTGAGGTGTTGTTATAATTAATATTTCTTTAATACCTGCTAACATTAGTACCGATAGCGGATAATAAATCATAGGTTTGTCGTAAACAGGTAATAACTGTTTACTTACAGCAATTGTTAATGGAAATAGTCTAGTTCCTGAACCTCCAGCTAATATAATTCCTTTCATATTATTTATATTGTTTGTTATAATATTTTTCGTATTCTCCACTTACAATACGATCCATCCATTCAGTATTATTTAAATACCAATCAATCGTCTTAGATAATCCTTGCTCAAAAGTAACTGAAGGCTCCCACCCCAATTCTTTATTGATTTTGGAAGCATCTATGGCATAACGTAAATCGTGACCTGGTCTATCTTTTACATAAGTAATTAACTGCTCACTTTCCCCTTCTATTCTATTCAACTTTTGATCCATTTGCTTACACAACAATTTAATCAAATCAATATTCTGCCATTCATTAAACCCACCAATATTATAGGTTTCTTCATTCTTTCCATTGCGAAAAATCAATTCAATTGCAATAGCATGATCTACAACATACAACCAATCACGAGTATATTTTCCATCTCCATAAACCGGTAATGCTTTTTTATTGATGATATTATTAATAAATAATGGAATTAATTTCTCAGGAAACTGATTCGCACCATAATTATTAGAACAATTAGAAATTACATAAGGTAATCCGTAAGTTTCTCCATAAGCTCTAACAAAGTGATCTGAACTTGCCTTAGATGCAGAATATGGTGAATTAGGATCATAAGAAGTAGTTTCTGTAAACAAACCTTCACTTCCCAAAGTTCCATAAACCTCATCTGTACTTACATGATAGAAAAGTTTATTCTTCCAATCTTTATTCCATAAATTTTTAAATGAATTTAAAAGATTCATTGTTCCTAAAATATTGGTCTTTGCAAAAGCTAAAGGGTCTGTTATAGATCTATCTACATGAGACTCCGCTGCCAAGTGAATAACTGAATCAAATTTATATTTTTGAAAAATACTTTCAATAAATGATTCATTGGTTATATCACCCTTTAAAAAAGTATAATTCTCCTTATTTTCTATGTCATTTAAATTTTCTAAATTACCTGCATAAGTTAAAGCATCTAGATTATAAATATGATACTCAGGATACTTGTTTACAAAAAGACGCACAACATGCGATCCTATGAAACCAGCTCCACCAGTTATTAATACCTTTTTCATACTTTTTTAATTTTTATTTTATTTTATTTAATAAAAAACCATTCTAAAAAGAAATAATTTATTTCTACAAAAATGATATAATATATAACCTACTCAGCTTGTTTTAAAATTTCATGTCCTGCTTTTAGTAGAACAACATCTTTTTTCATAATTGCAACATCCCCTTGCATCATATCTTTTACCAAAGAAGCTAAGTCATGCTCTGGTACCCATCCTAATTTATTTTTTGCTTTAGAAGGGTCTCCAATTAATAAATCCACTTCTGTTGGACGGAAATAAGAAGGATCTACAGATAAGACTTCTTTTCCAATTTCTATTTGAAAATCTTTATGATTACATGCTGTAACATATGCTTTTTCTTCAACTCCTTCTCCTTTAAATTCTACCTCGATACCAACTTCCTTAAAAGCTAAACGTACAAAATCTCTTACTGTTGTAGTTACTCCTGTAGCAATTACCCAATCTTCTGGTGTATCAGCTTGTAAGATCATCCACATCATACGAACATAATCTTTTGCATGTCCCCAATCTCTTTTTGCTTCTAAGTTTCCTAAAAACACTTTTTCTTGTAAGCCTAATGCAATTTTTGCCACAGCACGTGTAATTTTTCTTGTTACAAAAGTTTCCCCTCTTCTTGGAGATTCATGGTTGAATAAAATACCATTACAAGCAAACATGTCATACGCTTCACGATAGTTTTTAGTGATCCAAAAACCGTATATTTTTGCTACTCCATAAGGAGAACGAGGGTAAAAAGGAGACAGTTCATCATAAAAACCTCTTTCATTTTTATTCTCTGGCATACCTCCATATAGTTCTGAAGTAGACGCTTGATAAATTCTTGTTTTCTTTTCTAAACCTAAAATTCTTACTGCTTCTAAAATACGTAAAGTACCTAATCCATCAACATTACCAACATACTCTGGAGTATCAAAAGAAACGGCAACATGAGACATTGCTCCTAAATTATAAATTTCATCTGGTTGACATTCTTGAATGATACGCGTTAAATTCATCGCATCGGTTAAATCACCATAGTGTAATTTTAATCTTTGATCAGGATCGTGTGGATCTTGGTACAAGTGATCTATTCTGTTTGTATTAAACAAAGATGATCTTCTCTTGATACCATGTACGATATATCCTTTTTCTAATAATAATTCTGCTAAATATGAGCCATCTTGCCCTGTAATCCCTGTAATTAATGCTACTTTCATGTTCGTTTTTCTTTATTCGTGGTTCGTTGGTCGTTGGTCGTTTTTCGTTGGTCGTTTTTCGATACTCGGTGGACGATAAATGATAAACGGTGGACGAAAATCGAAGAACGATTTTTCACTTTAGTGATTTTATTAATTTATACAGCATCATCTTAATTCTCGTGCAAAGATCAAATAATTTCACATATTCTTCATTAGAAATGTATCCTAAATCTTTTGCCAAAAATAATTGATAATTAGCTTCTTCCAAAGAGCCTTTCGCAATATATAAAAATTGAATAAACTCCTTTTTATACTGCCTCCCTTGCCCTTCTATTATATTTGTTGGAACACTACTAGAACTTCTTCTTACTTGATTGGTTAACCCAAATTTTTCTGATGAAGGAAAGTTATTTGAAACTTGGTATACATCAAGGGTTAATTGATGTGCTAGTTTCCAAACTTCTAGTTTACATTCCATATTTTTTTTCGTTATTCGTGTTTCGTTGGACGTTGTTCGTGTTTCGTTGTTCGTTACTCGATGGACGGTAAACGGTAAACGATGGACGATTTTCGTTGGACGATAAACGATTTTTAAAGCTTGACTTCTTTAAAATTTTCTATATTTTCTAAAAACCAAGTATACGTTTTTTCAATTCCTTGTTTCAAATCAACTTTATGCTTCCATCCTAAGTTGTGCATTTTAGAAATGTCCATCAGTTTTCTTGGCGTTCCGTCTGGTTTATCAGCATCCCAAACAATCGTTCCTTGATGCCCTGTTACTTCTTGAATCGTTTCTGCTAATTCTTTTATCGTCAAATCTTCACCTGTACCTATATTGTATAGGTATTCTGGTAATTCGTTTTCTAAAGCATATACCACAGCTTCTGCCATGTCATCTACAAACAAAAATTCACGCATTGGCGTTCCGCTTCCCCATAAGGTAACATCTGAATTGTTATTCATTTTTGCCTCATGAAATTTACGAATCATGGCAGGTAACACATGTGATGACTTTAAATCAAAATTATCATGTGTACCATATAAATTTGTAGGCATTAAGCTTACATAATCTTTCTGAAATTGCTTTCTAATTGCCTCACATGCTTTTACACCTGTTATTTTCGCAATCGCATACCATTCATTGGTCGGTTCTAAAGAATCAGTCAACAAGTATTCTTCTTTTAAAGGCTGTGGAGCAAACTTAGGATAGATACAAGAACTCCCTAAAAATATAAACTTCTCAATTCCAGATTTTAAAGCACTATCAATTAAATTGTTTTGAATTTGCATATTTTCCATCAAAAATTGATACGGAAAATTATTATTGGCCAAAATACCACCAACCTTTGCAGCTGCATCAATCACAACTTCAGGTTTTTCTGTTTGATAAAAATCAAGTACAGCTTCCTGATTTTTTAAATCTAAGTCTTTGCTAGATCTGCCTATTAAATTTGTATATCCCTTTTTTTCTAAAGTTCTCCACACAGCAGAACCCACCATACCTCTATGACCAGCAATATATATTTTAGTATCTTTTTTCATCTTTTTTTTCTTATCTGATGTCTCCTTTTTCGACGATCGTTTTTCGTTCGAGCTGTAAACGGATATCGAACATCGGAAATCGGTTTTTATTTCCCTATTTGAAAATACTCAAATCCTTTTTCTTCTAAATTGAAAGCATTGTACTGATTTCTTCCATCAAAAATAATAGGATTCTTTAATTGTTGCTTTATTTCTACAAAATCTGGAGAACGGAATTCTTTCCATTCTGTTAATAAAATTAATGCATCCGAACCTTGTAAAACTTCGTACTTAGAACTACAATACGTAATGTTTTTAGCGTCTTTTAAATAAAATTCTTTCGCTTCTTCTATCGCTTTAGGATCATAAGCCTTCACTTTTGCACCTCTTTTCTCTAATTCTTTTACAATATAAATAGCTGGAGCCTCTCTCATATCATCGGTACCCGGTTTAAAGGCCAATCCCCATAAACCAAAAGTCATACCTGATAAGTCTTCTCCAAATCGTTTTACAATTTTATGTGCAATCACTAATTTCTGAGCATCATTAACATTCTCTACAGACTCGATTAAGTTTGCTTTATAACCGTTTTCTTCTGCAATTTTCTTTAAAGCTTTTACATCTTTAGGAAAACAAGAACCTCCATAACCTGCACCTGGATAAATAAAACTATACCCAATACGTTTGTCTGAACCAATACCGATACGCACCATATTTGCATCTGCGCCTACTCTTTCACAAATATTTGCAATCTCATTCATAAATGAAATTTTTGTCGCTAACATTGTATTTGCAGCATATTTTGTCATTTCTGCAGAACGAATATCCATCGTTATAAAACGATCATGGGTTCTAAAGAAAGGAGAATATAATTGCTTCATTAAATCAAAAGCATAGTCAGAATCTGCACCGATAACTACTCTATCAGGCTTCATAAAATCATCTATAGCTGCTCCTTCTTTTAAAAACTCTGGATTAGAGACAACGCTAAACTCTAAATCTGATTCTCTTTTATCTAATTCTGCCTGAATAGTTGCTTTTACTTTGTCTGCTGTTCCAATTGGCACTGTAGATTTATCTACTACGATCAATCTTTTCTGCATAGTTTCTCCAATAGACTTTGCGACTGCTAAAACATATTGTAAATCTGCAGAGCCATCATCGCCCATTGGGGTACCAACAGCAATAAAAACAATTTCTGCATCACTAATAGCTTCTCCTAGTTTTGTTGTAAAAAACAAGTTTTTATTCTTTACATTTTTTAAAACCATTTGTTCTAAACCTGGTTCAAAAATAGGAATAATTCCTTCCTCTAATTTTTGAATTTTCTTCTGATCTATATCTACACAAGTAACTTTGTTTCCCATTTCTGCGAAACAAGTACCAGATACTAAACCAACATAACCAGAACCAACTATAGCAATATTCATAATTCTTTTTATTTTTTAATATTCAATTTATTTAAGATATCATCATAAAAAAACACTTAAAAATAAGTGTTTTTCTTTCTAATTATTTTTTAACAACCACGAAGATGATTGTATTTTATCTCCCAAACCATCAATCAAGTCAATATGTAATTCTTTACAAACAGGTACTTCAGGAATAGAGTTATTGTCTTGGTCTCCTCCATTGGCAAAACCTATTTGATACTCTTTTCCATACTTTTCATGAATAGCACGTATAGACGCACAAACAGTTCTATCCTTGTCAACAGAAACCATTGCTTTATCTACAGATTTAATATTCTCTACAATAAATAAGCGCTCTTCTTCTTTCTGAAATTCTTTAGAGCCTTTTAACCCTCTTTGAAGATCACTATTAACAATTACAAACAATTCATCTGCCAACGCTTTTGCATTGTTAAAATACTCTAGATGTCCTTTGTGAATTGGATTAAAATATCCTGATACTATAATAAGTTTTTTCATTTATTTGCAAATATAAATTAAATTATTCCACGGTAAATACGTGTTTTCACGCTATTATTGGCGAAATATTAAATCATTCTAAAAATGAAATCTTTTCACCAGAATATGTAAAACACTTATTTCTCTTTCTTTTTTAAATTCTCTTTTTCTTGAACTTCTTTACGTAGTCCACTACTAGAAAAACGGTGCTCTCTTTTATTAAAGTACAAGTCGATTCCTTTTTCTTCGCAATACTTTCTACCTGTAAATTGTTTGCTAGCATACTCATCACCAATAATACGAACATCAAGTTTAAAAGACCTTAAAATATCCTCTAAATCTTGTTCTGTTGCATAAGGAACAATTTCATCTACAAAGCGACAACCTTTTAATTGAATGTATCTTTCAACAACAGATTGTACTGGCATATTCTTTTCTGGACGATCTAAAGTAGGATCTGTCTGTATACCACAAATTAAATAATCACATTGTTCTTTTGCGTCTTCTAACATTTTCACATGTCCTGCATGGAATAAATCAAAAGCACTAAAGGTAATTCCTACTTTCATAAGTTTCTTTTTTTTTGGCAAATATATGTTAATTTTTTAATTATTTAATACACAGTAGTTTTTTCTTTAGTCCCTTTAGTTTCATTGAAAAAAAAAACACCTACACACCTAATTAACAACAACATAAATGTATTCTTATTAGTAGCAAAAAAGAGATTTACCTTTTCTAAACACAGCAAATAATACTACTTAAAATCAATAAAAATCATAAATCTCTTTAGACTTAAAAAACAATGAAATTCTGTAAAATTGAATATAACTCCTTCAGAATAATTATTCAATAATTAGCATACTTTAATCAGCTTACTATTTAATAATGCCACAAAAATCTAAAACAACTTTATCTGTTTTTAAATTTATTTTGCACAACAAACTTGGTTTCATTAAACACAAATCGAAATATGGAGCAGTATCAAAAAAACTTAAAACCTGATCTAACATTTCTATACGCTGCCCATTACACAAATTTTAGTTTCAAACCTTTTATCCGCTAAAAACTGATTTACTAAAGGTGCCATTTTGACTGCTTCTGCCTTGTTCCGAAAATTAAAAGGTTCTTTTTTTCATTATTCTTATTCAAAATAATTTGATATTATGATGCTTCCTTCTAAAAAGACAGCATAATCATTAATAACAACAAATTATATATACGTTAATTTTGTTTAGAAAACCCCTACTACTTAACAAACAGATGTTTTTCACCCATTGTACTAATAGCAGCATTTCTAATATTGTGAACAATCTTAATAGACTCCTCGGAATCTTGAAGTCCAAAACCATTTCCTTTTAGTATTTCTTGATAACTTGTAGTGTGTAAATCTGTAAAACCAGCACTAAACTCTAATTCTTGGTTATCAATAGTAATAGATCTAAAAGTTCTTTGTCCTTTTTCTTTAATTTCTTGCGGTAAATCATCTTCATTTATTGATAAAAACCAGCGTACTCTAGCATTTTTAAATTCTAAATATCCTGCAGATTTATCTTTTTCCCTAAGATGTACTATGTTTTCTTGTACTTCGCCAAAAATCCAAGACAACATGTCGTAAAAATGGACTCCAATATTTGTAGCAATTCCTCCAGATTTACTCTCATCTCCTTTCCAAGAAATGTCATACCACTTTCCTCTAGAAGTGATATACGTTAAATCTACATCGTATTTTCCTGCTTTATTTTCTGAAGCAACTTTGTTTTTTAAAGCAATAATACTTGGATGCAATCTTAATTGTAAAATGGTATGTATTTTCTGACCAGATTCTCTTTCTATATCTTTTAAAGCATCAACATTCCAAGGATTTAAAACCAACGGTTTTTCACAAATAGCATCCGCACCTCTTCTTAAAGCCATTCTAATATGAGAATCGTGCAAATAATTAGGTGTACAAATACTTACATAATCTAAATGCGTTCCTCCTCTTTTTAATTTTTCTATATGACGATCAAATCGCTCAAACTCTACAAAAAAATCTGCTTTTGGAAAAAAACTATCCATTACTCCTACACTATCAAACTTATCTAAAGCCGCAATTAGTTGATTATCGGTTTCTTTAATCGCTTTTAAATGTCTTGGTGCAATATATCCTGCAGCACCAATTAATGCAAAATTCTTCATTTTTATAGTGATTTATCTACAAGTTTAGAATCTAAAAAATTCTTCACATCGTATACAATTGATTTTTCTTTTTTTAATTCAGTAAAATCCAATTTAAGAAACTCTTTATGTGCCACAACTAATATAACAGCATCAAATTTCTTTTTAGGTAAAACAATACTCGATTCTAACTGGTACTCTCTTTGAACTTCACTTTCATTTGCATGAGGATCAAAAATAGTTACATTAGCTCCATACTCTTTTAATTCATAAATAAGATCTACTGCCTTTGTATTTCTCACATCCGGACAGTTCTCTTTAAAAGTAATTCCTAAAACCAATATTTCAGCCCCTTTTACTTCCATATCACGCTGAATCATCAATTTAGCAACTTCCGACGCTACATACCTTCCCATTCCATCATTTACACGTCTACCTGCCAAAATAATTTCTGGATGATAGCCATATTCTTGTGCTTTTTGAGCTAAATAATAAGGATCTACGCCAATACAATGTCCACCAACTAAACCTGGCTTAAAAGGTAAAAAATTCCACTTTGTACCTGCAGCCTCTAAAACATCTTGTGTATTGATATTCATCAGCCCAAAAATCTTAGCCAACTCATTTACAAACGCAATATTAATATCTCTTTGAGAATTTTCGATCACTTTTGCAGCTTCCGCTACTTTAATCGTAGGTGCTAAATGTGTACCAGCAGTAATTACAGACGCATACAAATCATTAACTTTTTCTCCTACTTCTTTTGTAGAGCCAGAAGTCACTTTTAATATTTTTTCTACGGTATGTTTTTTATCTCCCGGATTAATTCTTTCCGGAGAATACCCCACAAAAAAGTCTTTATTAAAAACTAAACCAGATACCCTTTCTAAAATTGGCACACAATCTTCTTCTGTTGCACCAGGATAAACTGTAGATTCATAAATAACGATATCGCCTTTTTTCATTACACTCCCCACTGTTTCACTCGCTTTTACTAAAGGCGTTAAAACAGGTCTGTTATTTTTATCTACTGGCGTAGGAACCGTAACAATAAAATAATTGCAAGCTCTTAACTCCTCTAAATTAGATGCAAAAAACAATCCTTTTTCATCTGAATTCTCTTCATTTATAACCTCTAACAACAACTCTTTAGAAACTTCTCTTGTATTGTCTTGCCCTAATTTTAATTCTTCTATTCTAGGCTGATTAATATCAAAACCAACAACAGAAAATTTTGTTGCAAAAAGTCTAGCTAATGGCAAGCCTACATAGCCTAAACCAATAATACCTATTTTAATTTTACTCATTTATTTAAGTTTTCCCAATACCAATCTATTGATTCTTTTAATCCTTCTTTTAAAGAAAATTTTGGATTATAATTTAATAATTTCTTAGCTTTTGATATATCTGCGTGAGAATGCGGAATGTCTCCAATTCTATTAGGACCAAAAACCACTTCTACGTCCTTAATTTTCGGATTGTAATTCGATAAAAACCCCTTTAAAGAATCACATAAATCTATTAAAGTATTCCGATCTCCAAATGCTACGTTATATATTTCGTTTGCAGCTTCTTTATCCGCCACTAAACTGAGTAAGTTTGCCTGAATAACGTTATCTATATAGGTGAAATCTCTAGAAAAAGTTCCATCTCCATTTACAATCGGAGATTCTAAATTCATAAACTGATTTACAAACTTAGGTATTACAGCTGCATACGCCCCGTTCGCATCTTGCTTTCTACCAAAAACATTAAAATATCTTAATCCAATTGTTTCCAAACCATACGTTTTACCAAAAACATCGGCATACAATTCATTAACATATTTGGTAACTGCATAAGGAGACAACGGCTTCCCAATTACATCTTCTACTTTTGGTAACGATTCAGAATCTCCATACGTAGATGAACTTGCTGCAAAAACAAATCTTTTTACATTATTGTCTCTTGCCGCTACTAACATATTTAGAAAACCGGTAACATTAACATCATTTGTGGTAATAGGATCTTTAATTGATCTTGGCACAGAACCTAATGCGGCTTGGTGCAAAATATAATCGACACCAGAAGCTGCCAACATACAATCTTCTAAACACCTAATATCTCCATTAATCAACGTAAAGTTTGGGTTTTCTTTTAGAGGCTCTATATTTTCTCTTTTTCCTGTAGAAAAGTTATCTAAACAAACCACTGTATTCTTTTTCTCAAGTAAAACCTCGCAAAGGTTAGAACCTATAAAACCAGCTCCACCTGTAACAAGTATTTTTTTTCCTGATAACTTTATATCCATTAAAACTCTTTTAGCTATTTTTTATAAAGAAACAAATATAACAAAAGAATCATTGGCTACTTTACCAAAACCTATTAAAAACAAAAAATCCTTCACATAAATGTGAAGGATTTTGCTTTGGTGGGCAATGAGGGATTCGAACCCCCGACCCTCTCGGTGTAAACGAGATGCTCTGAACCAACTGAGCTAATTGCCCTAAGCGGCTGCAAATATAATACTTTATTTAGTTTTACCAAACAAAATGAAAAACAATTTCATTTTTATTTAAAAAACTATCTAAAAACAAAAAATCCTTCACATAAATGTGAAGGATTTTGCTTTGGTGGGCAATGAGGGATTCGAACCCCCGACCCTCTCGGTGTAAACGAGATGCTCTGAACCAACTGAGCTAATTGCCCTAAGCGGTTGCAAATATAGAACTTATTTTAGTTCTACCAAGTAAAAAATGATATTTTATTTAAATAATTTCAGC
Source organism: Polaribacter sejongensis (assembly GCF_038024065.1). Classification (NCBI taxonomy): domain Bacteria; kingdom Pseudomonadati; phylum Bacteroidota; class Flavobacteriia; order Flavobacteriales; family Flavobacteriaceae; genus Polaribacter; species Polaribacter sejongensis. The sequence continues at coordinate 2,015,996 of NZ_CP150667.1, forward strand.
CACCACAAAAGTACTTCCTCCTACATAAATGATATCTCCCTGATTTGCATTTAGTAACGCATCTTCAAACGCTTCTTTTACCGAAGGATATTTTTTTCCAATTAAATGAAATTCTTTTGCTTGTTCTTGCAAAACAGCTTCACACATACCTCTTGGAATATCTGGTTTACAAAAATAATAATGTGCGTCTTTAGGAAAAAGTGGTAAAACCTCTTCTAATTTCTTATCAGAAACAACTCCTAAAACAAAATGTATCTTTTTAAATGATTCTTTTTCTAATTGTTTTAAAACAATACTTAAACCATCTTTATTATGCGCAGTATCGCAAATTACTTTTGGTTGCTCTTGTAAAATCTGCCACCTACCTTTTAAATTGGTGTTCTCAACAACCTTCAACAATCCTTGTTCGATGTTTTCTGAAGATATCGTGAATCCTTTTAATTTTTGAATGGCCGCAACAGCTGTTTTTGTATTTTTCTTTTGATAATCGCCCAACAAATCTGTTCTGTAACTTTTACCATCATCCGAAGCAAAATAAATAGGCGCTTTGCATTCTTCCGCTTTCGCAATAAAAACCTTTTTAACCGTTTCTTGCTCCTCCCCAATTACAACCGGAATATTATCTTTTATAATACCTGCTTTCTCAAAAGCGATTTCAGGTAATGTTTCTCCCAAAAACTGCGTATGATCTAAACCTATGTTCGTAATTACAGAAACCTCTGGAGTAATAATGTTCGTAGAATCTAATCTTCCTCCCAAACCGACTTCAATAATGGCAATGTCTACTTTTTCTTCTGCGAAATAATCAAAAGCCAAACCTACCGTCATTTCAAAAAACGACAACCTTTGTATTTCTAAAAATGCTTTGTGTTTTTTTACAAACGATAAAACTTTTGTTTCAGGAATTTCAAGGCCATTAATTCTAATTCTTTCTGTAAAGTTTTTTAAGTGAGGAGACGTATATAAACCTACTTTATAACCTGCTTCTTGTAAAATAGAAGCCAACATATGGCTTGTAGAGCCTTTTCCGTTGGTACCTCCAACATGAATAGATTTGAACTTCTTTTCTAGAAAATCCAATTCTTTTGAAAGCGCTAAAGTGTTGGTTAAATCTTTTTTGAATGCCGTTTTACCTTCTTTTTGATACATAGGTAATTGCGCAAACATCCAATCTAATGTTTGTTGATAATTCATTTTGTAAAAATACGTGATTATTTAGACAAGGTAAACTTATAAATAATTGTCCCAACTTGGTTTGCAGGTGCTTTTTCATCAGGGTTCCAGGTAGTTCTTAGAGCTGCCTCTTTTGCCGCTTTAAGTAAACAAGGAGCCGTATTCGTGCTTCCTTTATATCCTGGTTTTGTGAAAATTACTTTTCCATTTTTATTAACTTGAATTTGCACCACCACAGTACCTTCTTCCTGACAATCGGGTTGCACTTTTGGCTTAGAAAGTGCTCTTCTACCCGCTAAATTATAATCACCTCCATCACCACTTCCTGTATTTCCATAGTACTTAGAAGAAGCCGGATCTCCAGTTTCTTTTCCTTTTACACCTGGCTTAGCATCATCTCCTTCTCCTTGTGGTTTTCCATCGGAAGAATTACCGTTTAATAAATTATTCAACGCATCTTGAGTTGCTTTAGATGGTTTTGGCTTTTCTTTCGGAATTTCTTTCACGACTTCCTTTTCAACAGGTTTTACAACTTCCACCTTTTTTTCTACAACCTTTTTTACAGGCTCTTTTACTACTTCTTTTATCTTTTCTAGAACCGGAACGTCTTTAGAAGTCTCTTCTGTAATAATATCTTCTTTAACTACTTCTTGCGGAGCTTCTTTAACTACTTCTTCAACCACCTCTTTTTCTACAACTTCTTCTTCAACAACTTCTGGAGCAGAAATTTTCTTTGTATCTTCTACAGGTTCACCACTTCCAACTTCTGAAGTTCCAAAATTAATAGCCAAACCGTATTCTTCTGGAGGATCTAAATAACTCATTCCGTAATTTAGAATCCCGAAGATGATAAGCACCAGAATAACCGTTGTAATTACAGCAGATTTACGTTTATGTGTTGTATTTAGTATTTGCATTTTATTTGCCTTTTACAGCTAAAATCATTTTTAACTTGTTCTTATTTGCAATATCAATAACTTGCATTACATTTTTATAAGGCACATCTTTATCTCCTCTTATAATAATAGTCTTCTTTTTATCTGCACCAACACTTTTTAGAATTTCACTTTCTAAACTTGCTGAACTCACTTTTGTTTTATCAATATAAAACAACGATTCATTTGTGATAGATACCGCAACAGATTTATTATTCTCTGTTTTCCCTCCTGCCTTTGGCAACAAAACATCAATAGCACTTACAGTAACCAATGTAGAGGTAAGCATAAAAAATATCAACAATAGAAAAACAATATCTGTCATTGATGACATATTGAATGTAGGATCTACTTTATTTCTTCCGCGTAAATTCATAAAATATTATTTTTCAAACTTTGAATTTAAAACTACTTATACTGGCTCGTTTAATAAATCTAAGAACTCAACAGATTTTGCTTCCATTTGATAGATTACCTTATCTGTTCTTACCACCAAATGATTATAAGTTATGTACGCAATAATACCTACAATTAATCCTCCAACCGTAGTTGTCATTGCCGTATATAAACCATCCGAAAGTAATTTAATATCTATTTGACCACCTGCATTTGCAATTTCATGAATTGCAACAATCATACCGATAACAGTTCCTAAAAAACCAATCATAGGTGCCGCACCAGCAATCGTTGCCAAAACACTAACGTTTTTCTCTAATTGATACACCTCTAACTTTCCTGCAGTTTCAATTGCCGTATTAATATCATCTAAAGGCTTCCCTATTCTAGAAATTCCTTTTCCAATCAATCTTGCTGTTGGTGTATTTTTACTTTTACAAAGCGCATCTGCAGACTCTAGTTTCCCGTTAGAAACAAAATCCTTAATTTGATTCATAAAATTTTCATCCATTTTTGATGCTGCTTTTATAGCAAAGAACCTTTCAAAATAAATGTACATCGCAATAGCCAACAACACAAAAAGTAGTGCTAATATTATTTGTCCTCCTAAACCACCATCCATAATTAATTTATAGATAGAAAGTGTTTTTTCTTCTGAAACAACCTCTTCTAAAACCTCTTTATTCTCTTGAAAAAATAACAACATTTAATTCTATTTTTAAGTTCTACTTAAGTAACGACCTTTCTATTTTTAAATTGTTTCAACTTAAAATAATCGTCTTTATTTTACATCAAAAAAAATGCCATATTACAAAATGACATTCTTTTAATTATTTTATTTACTAACCCGCTATATATTCTAAATAACATCTACAATATTCGCTTTAATACCTTTTGATATAAACATTGAATTAACAGATTTTCACAGAAACAAACAACGAGTTTTAGAATACAAATCTAACTATTAACTTTATATTAATTGCTTTAAAGCGATCTCAAATGCTGTTGAACAAATTTTTGTTTTAGAAGCACTCCTTTTAAAAGTTCGCTGCAACGCTTTCTTTATAATATTAGAGGTATCATTAAAAATTGCTTTATCCTGCATTGGCAAAGCTACTTTCGCCTCCATTAAATACGCAAAAACTCTTGCGATACCACAATTTGAAATAAAATCTGGTAATAAACTTAAATGATTATCCGTATATTCCATAATTGGACCAAAGAAAATTTCTTTGTCTGCAAACGGAACATTTGCTCCCGGAGAAATCACTTCTAACCCAGTATCTATCATACGTTGAACCTGATCTTGAGAAACCAATCTAGAAGCTGCAGCTGGTACAAATATTTCAGCAGGCAAACTCCATATTTTTTCATTAATCTCTTCAAAAGGAATCATATTATTAGAAACTAACTGATTTCCGTTTTTCATCAAAAACAAAGCAGTCATTTCTTGCATCGTAAACCCTTCTTCACTTATAACACCACCATCTCTATCAATAATCCCTACAACCTTAGCACCCAACTGCGTTAAATAATAAGCAGCAGCAGCACCTACATTTCCAAACCCTTGTATAATTGCTCTTTTTCCTTTTATTTCTCCTCCGTAAATAGCATAATAATGCTTCACAGCTTCTGCTACTCCATAACCAGTTAACATATCTGCCACTGTATATTTCCTAGATAAATCTGGCGAAAAAACCTTATCTTCAATCACCTTAATTACACCCATTCGCAATTGGCCAATTCTATTTATTTTATCTGCTTCTGTCGGTTTAAAATGTCCGTTAAAAATCCCTTCTTGCGGATGCCAAACTCCACAATTTTCCGTAATAGGAATGACATCTTTATCTGCATCTACATTTAAATCTCCACCTGTTCCGTAATAATGTTTCAACAATGGAGTAACTGCTTTATACCAACGCTCTAAAACACCTCTTTTTCTAGGGTCGCTCGGATCAAAATTAATACCCGATTTAGCGCCTCCAATTGCGGGACCAGAAACAGTAAACTTCACCTCCATTGTTTTGGCTAGAGACAAAACCTCATTCATATTTAACCCTTTACGCATTCTTGTACCACCGCCGGCAGCACCACCTCTTAAAGAGTTAATTACAACCCAACCTTCTGCTTCCGTTTCTGGATCTTTCCAATTAAAAACAATTTCCGGCTGCTTATTCTCGTATATTTTTAATAATTCTTTCATTATAAAATTTTAAATAGATGAACTTTTCTTTTTGCTTTTTCAAACAATTTTATTTTTGCTATAAAATCCCCTTCAGGGGAAAAGTTAAAGTTGATTCATTTTTAAAATTTTATTAATTTCTTATTATGCTGATACTATACAAACTTACAGTAAAAAAACGATTGTTCAAATTTTTTATTTTAATAAGAATTGACTCCTAAAACACCTTGAAACAACCGCTTTTATAAATACATCTTTTTATAACTTCGGATAAAAAACTTCTCCAGAAGAATGATCTTTGCTTGCTCCCGTTACAGAACTCAAACAATTTACTTTATCCTCACTTTTTAATAAACCTAAAAAAGCAAAAATAAGCGCTTCTTTAAAATTTATAAGTTGCTGACCAGGAACAATAAGATCTACTTCTTTTTCTTCTTTTACCTTATTTATTAAATACTCATTAAAAGCACCACCACCAGTAACCAAAACCCTCGCGTTTTTAGGCAACACTTCTGCCAGCGCCCAAGCAACATGATCTGTAAATGTTCTTAATAAATCTTCTGGTTTTCGCTTCTCTGATTCTAATCTTGGAAAAATTTCTTTTTGCACCCACTCTAATCCTAAAGATTTTGGTGGTTTTTGCTGATAATAATCCAACAATCTTAAATCTGACTCTAACTGCATTAAATAAGTTCCGTTTGCTGCAATTTGTCCTTTATCATCATACTCAAAACCTAATTCCTTTGCATATTTATTCAGCACAATATTTACCGGACAAACATCATACGCAATTCTTTTACCATCCTCATGAAATGAGATATTAGAAAAACCACCAAGATTTAAGCAATAATCGTAATCAGAAAAAAGCAATTCATCTCCAATTGGGACCAAAGGCGCTCCTTGCCCACCTAAATCGACATCTTGTGTTCTAAAATCACAAATAACTTTTTGACCCGTTGCATCAGCAATTGTTTGCCCATCTCCCACCTGAAGTGTAATTCCATTTTCTGGTTGATGCAAAACTGTATGCCCATGAGACGCAATAAAATCGATTTTTTCAATCTGAAATTCATCAACAAAAGCAGTAATCTCCTTACCAAGGAGCTTTCCATAATCGACATCTAAAATACTTAAACCATCCGAAGAAAAATGAATCGCATCCTGTAAAATAGCTTTCCATTTCTCTGAATAGGAAACAGTTTTTGAGTGTATAATATCAAAATTTTGATAGTTTTCTTTATCAAACTTCACATACACCAAATCGATACCATCTAGAGACGTTCCAGACATTAATCCTATTATAAAAACTTCACTTATATTCATATCTGTAAAAATAATAAATCCTTATTGATAATATGTTACGAAATCGATATCTTTGGAATCAAATATTAAGAATATAACAAATATACATACAGATGGATTTTAGTTTAACAGAAGAACACATCATGATTCGAGATGCCGCAAGAGACTTTGCGCAAACAGAATTATTACCAGGCGTTATAGAAAGAGACAACAAACAAGAATTCCCAAATGAGTTGGTAAAAAAAATGGGAGATCTTGGTTTTCTAGGAATTATGGTAGATCCAAAATATGGAGGAAGCGGTATGGACGCCATTTCTTACGTATTAATAATGGAAGAACTTTCTAAAATTGACGCTTCTGCTTCTGTAATTGTATCAGTAAACAACTCTTTAGTATGTTACGGATTAGAAGCATATGCCAGCGAAGAACAAAAACAAAAATATTTAACAAAATTAGCCACAGGAGAATTTGTTGGCGCCTTTTGCCTAAGCGAACCAGAAGCAGGCTCTGACGCAACATCTCAAGCAACAACTGCAATAGACAAAGGAGACCACTATATAATTAACGGAACCAAAAATTGGATTACAAGTGGTGGACGTGCAGATGTTTATTTAGTAATTGCACAAACCGATAGAGAAAAAGGACACCGAGGCATCAATGCTTTTATTGTAGAAAAAGGAACAGAAGGTTTTCATGTAGGCCCAAAAGAAGACAAATTAGGAATTCGTGGTTCAGACACACACACGTTACAATTTAACGATGTAAAAGTACCAAAAGAAAATAGAATTGGTGAAGATGGATTTGGTTTTAAGTTTGCCATGAAAACACTTTCTGGCGGAAGAATCGGTATTGCAGCACAAGCTTTAGGTATTGCAGCTGGCGCGTACGAATTAGCTTTAAAATACTCTAAACAACGAAAAGCATTCGGAACCGAAATCTGCAACCACCAAGCTATTGCTTTTAAATTAGCCGATATGCACACAGAAATAGAAGCAGCAAGAATGTTGGTTATGAAAGCAGCTTGGGATAAAGACCAAGGCAACAACTACGACATGTCTAGCGCAATGGCAAAACTCTACGCTAGTAAAGTCGCTATGGAACACACCGTAGAAGCTGTTCAAATTCACGGAGGAAACGGATTTGTAAAAGACTACCACGTAGAACGCTTAATGCGAGATGCAAAAATTACACAGATTTATGAAGGTACTTCCGAGATTCAGAAAATTGTAATTTCTCGTGGAATTATCAAAGGTTAAATCACTCCTTATATATAAGATACAAAAAATCCATCTTTTTAAAAGGTGGATTTTTCTTTTGGACACAACCTTTCAAATTAGACTCGTTTATCTAAAACTATTTTATATTAATCCCAGACCTCATAATTCTTTTTTAGTTAACCAATCTTGTCATTCTGAATTTACCATTAACAACTTACGCTAATTACAAAACAAAAAATATCACTTTTACAACTCCAACTCAATATCATACAATTGCAAACCAGAGGAGGGCGCATTATTTCTCATATATTTTCTATCATTATCTTCTTTTAAAGAAGCTTCAATAAACTGCAAATCTAAATTCCCTTTTCCAACTTCAAATAACGTCGCCATCATTAATCGAATCTGGTAACGCAAAAACCCCTTCCCTCTCACCTTAAATATATAAGACTTTTCTGGAAAAAAATTAGCCGTTAAAACATCGTTCTCTATAATTTCACAAGAGTCAATTATTCTTTTAAATATCGTTTTTTCTGAAGGCCTTGTGCAGTACTTATGAAAATAATGCTCACCAGCAAACAACCTCGCCGCTTCTTCCATCGTTTCTAAATCTAGATTTCCATCAACATTTACAATAAAAGGCGCAGAAAAAGGATGGTTTTTCTCACCAAAAGAGAAGTAATAATGGTACTCTTTAATCTTCGGAGCGTTAATCACATTAAAACCTCTATCTACCTTTTGTATAGAAATAGCCCTAAAGTCTGGTGAAAAATTAGCATTTAGAGACGCTATAAAAGTATCTTCCTTCACTATTTTATCTGTAAACATTTGAATATAGTATGTATTTGCAGAAACTTTAGCATCTGTCCTCCCTACTCCAATAGTCTTATAATGAGTCTCTTCAAAAACAAAAGACAAGGTTTTATCTACCATATCGTGTAAAGTTTTAGCATTTGTTTGTTTTTGCCACCCAGAAAATCGGAAACCAAGAAATTGTAACCTAACTATATAAGAAAATGAATATTTCATAGGTGCGAATATACAATAATTGCATTTTTTTTCACAAAAGGCACATTTTTATGGATATCCTAAAATTATGATACACATTTTTACATACCCGATATTTCAAACCCTTCAAAAACCTTAAAATGAAGTTATCTCAGTTTGACCCCTATTTTTTTGAGGGTATAACATCTAAAATACACTATTTTGAAAAACCACCCCCTTGTCAGTTTAAATTTAATATTTACTTTTGACCCAGTTCAATTAATATAAAAATCACTTAACACTAAAAGAAGAAACATTATGAAAAAAGTAATTTTCACATTATTATTAGCTACTAGCCTAATAACTACAGCTCAAGAAAACGAAGACAAAGGAACTTTTACATTAAGCGGTACAGTAGATGTATACGGCACAACTAACTTTACAAGAGACCCTGGAACACCAGGAATATTAATTGCAGCTCCAGAAAATGCAAATGCATTTGGCTTAGGATTTGCTAACACCGTATTTGCTTACGAAAAAGGTAAAGCTGGTGTTGTTGCAGATATCGCTTTTGGACCAAGAGCAGATGACGCAAACATGGCAGGAGCAATTAATCAATTATATGCTTACTACAACGTATCTGATAAATTAACAATTACCGCAGGTCAGTTCAACACATTTTTAGGATATGAAGTTATCAATCCTTCAGCAAACTTTAACTACACTGTATCTTACTTATTTAATGCAGGTCCTTTTTCTCACACAGGAATAAAAGCAGACTACGCAGTTTCTGAAGACTTATCTTTCATGTTAGCTGTAACAAACGCACACGGTATTTCCAGTGCAGACGGAAACCTTACTGACGACACCCAATTAGGAGCTCAAGTAGGATACAAAGGTCAATACTTAAACTTTATTACTGGAGCAGTAAGTGCTGGAGGAGCAACAGACTGGATGTTTTTAGACTACACAGGTGGTTTCGATTTAACAGACACTTTTTACGTAGGTATAAATGCAGCTTACGCAAACTCTAGTGACGCCGACGAAGGATACCAAGGTGTAGCACTATACTTACAAAATGCTTTTTCTGACAAATTCTCTTTAGGATTAAGACCAGAACTTTTTACAACTAGCGCAGGAAGTGTAGATAGCAATGTAACAGCTTTCACTTTAACCTCTAACATTAACTTAACAAGCAACTTAAAGTTTATAACTGATTTAAGATTTGATAATTCTGACGATTATATTATCGAAGCTTTTCCAACAGAGAAAAACACTTCTACCTTAACAATGGCAGCGGTATATTCTTTCTAAGAAAAAACAAAGATCAACACATCACCTTACTAACTAAAACTTTAAATTTATATGAGCTTATTTTTAACACTATTTCAAGACACACCAGTTACAGAAGTTTCAAAAGCTGTTGAACAAATAAATGGAGACATGGGAATGCTCTGGATGCTTATTGCAGGTATCTTAGTTTTCTTAATGCAAGCAGGATTTACATTAGTAGAATCTGGAATGACAAGATCTAAGAATGCAGTTAACATTGCAATGAAAAACTTATTAGATATTTGTGTAGGCTCATTAACGTTTTGGTTAGTTGGATACTCTTTAATGTACGGAGACACTTCTAACGGATGGTTCTTCTGGAGCGGTTTATTTCAAGGTGAAGGAGCAGATTTATTTTTCCAAACTATGTTTGCTGCAACAACTGCAACTATAGTTTCTGGTGCAATTGCAGGTAGAACAAAATACTCTACATATATTATTTTCTCTATTGTAATGACCGCTGTTATTTATCCAATTTCTGGAGGATGGCAATGGCAAGGTAGTGGATGGTTAACAGAAATGGGATTCATCGATTTTGCAGGTTCTTCAATTGTACACTCTGTAGGTGGATGGGCTGCTTTAGTTGCCGCTTTTATGGTAGGTCCAAGAATTGGAAAATATGTAGATGGAAAAGTATTACCTATTCCTGGTCATAATCAAATATTAGCAACTTTAGGCGTATTCATCCTTTGGTTTGGATGGTTTGGTTTTAATGGTGGATCTCAACTAGCTTGGGGTGGCGCTGACTCTATTGCTGCATCAAACGTAGTATTAATCACAAACTTATCAGCTGCTGCTGGTGGATTAGGAGCATTAATCACTACTTGGATCTGGTACGGTAAACCTAACTTAGCACAAACTCTTAACGGTGTATTAGCTGGTTTGGTAAGTATTACTGCTGGTTGTGGAAACATGACCGCTGGAGGCGCTGTACTTGCTGGTTTAATTGGAGGTATCATTGTAGTTTTTGCAATTGAAATTATAGAAAAGAAATTAAAAATTGACGATGCTATTGGAGCTGCTTCTGTACACGGTGTTGCCGGTGCATGGGGAACTTTAGTTATAGGTCTTTGGGGAGTTGACGGAGATACAGCTATTGGATTATTCAATGGTGGTGGCGCTGCTCAATTAGGAGTTCAAGCAACTGGAGTATTAGCATATGCTGCTTGGGCAATTGGCTTATCATTTATTGTTCTTGGAATTTTAAAAGCAACAATGGGATTACGTGTAAGTAAAGAAGTAGAAATCGAAGGATTAGATGTTCACGAACATGGATCTATCGCATACCCAGGAGTTAGACAAAGAGAGTTTGACGATAAATAAAATATCAAAATAAAAGTTTAGTTATTATTATTTTTAAAAAATCACATAACTTACCAAAGTAAGTTGTGTGATTTTAACACGAAAGCTAATAAACTAAATAAATAATTAACAATTAACTATATCATGAAAAAAATAGAAGCGATTATAAGAAAATCCAAATTCAGCGCTGTAAAAGAAGCATTACACGCAGTAGATGTAAATTTCTTTTCTTATTGGGACGTTACTGGTTTAGGGAACGAAAAAGAAGGACACGTATACAGAGGTGTAAGCTACAGCACTAGCGACATACAACGTAGACACGTATCTATAGTAGTAAATGATGATTTCGAACAAATAACCATAGACGCTTTACTTAAATCAGCAGCAACAGGAGAAGTTGGTGATGGTAAAATATTCGTATCAGACGTAACAGAAGTATACAGAATAAGAACCGGAGAAAAAGGTGGTGAAACTTTAAAGAAAAAATCAAAATAAAAAAACATGGAATTATTAACAATTAACAATGTATGGATGATGATCTGTACAGCACTAGTTTTCTTTATGCACTTAGGTTTTGCATTCTTAGAAATTGGTTTAACGAGACAGAAAAACACACTTAACATACTTTTTAAAAATATATTCATCATAACAACCGGACTTTTACTATATGCATTGGTAGGTTTTAATTTAATGTACCCTGGTTTCGCAGAAGGCTCTTCTGGAATTTTTGGTTTTGCAGGATTTGGATTATCATCTCCATTAACAGCAGAAGGCGCTTTAGACCTTACTTACAATGAAGGTTACACATATTGGACTGATTTCTTATTTCAAGGAATGTTTGCTGCAACTGCCGCAACCATAGTTTCTGGTGCTGTTGCCGAAAGAATGAAAATTCTTCCATTTATGATATTCGCCGTAATATACGTAGGTATCGTTTACCCAATTGCAGGTTCTTGGAAATGGGGTGGTGGATTTTTAGACCAATTAGCAACACCTTTTTATGATTTTGCAGGTTCTACATTAGTACACTCCGTTGGTGGATGGGCAGCCGTAGTAGCTGTTTGCTTATTAGGAGCTAGAATAGGAAAATTTAAAAAAGGAGAAATACAAGCAATCCCAGGTCACAACATACCTTTAGCAACTGCTGGTGTTTTAATACTTTGGTTAGGATGGTTTGGTTTTAACGGTGGTTCTGTTTTATCTGCAGATCCAGGATTAACATCTTTAACTTTAGTAACTACTTGTTTATCTGCTGCTGCCGGTGGAGTTGTAGCTGCTATTGTTTCTACTATAATGTATAAAAATCTAGATTTAACAATGTTCTTAAATGGTATTTTAGGAGGATTAGTGGGTATTACTGCAGGAGCAGATCAAATGTCTCCTACAGATGCTATTTTAATTGGTGCTATCGCTGGTGCAATTATTGTTTTTGCAGTTAGTTTAATAGATAAATTAAAATTAGATGACCCGGTTGGTGCTATTGCAGTTCACTTAATATGTGGTATTTGGGGAACTTTAGCAGTAGGTATATTTGGTAACCTTGCAGGTGTAGATCAATTTATTAGTCAACTAATTGGAGTAGCTTCTTATGCAGTATTTTGCTTAGCAACTTCGTTTATCATTATATACACTCTAAAGAAAACAATGGGAATTAGAGTTAGTGAAAAAGAAGAATTAGAAGGATTAGATGTTCATGAACATGGTATGGATGCATACCCTGATTTTCGTCTAAACGAGCACTAGTCACTTAATTAAAATGATGTTAAAAGTCTGCAAATTTAAAAATTTGTGGACTTTTTTTCTTATTTTATGAATATGCTAATAAAATTCCCTTAGATTGTCATAAGTAATCTTTTTACACGGTTTTATTGTTTTCATCATAAAAATCACATTAAAACAGCAAGAATACTGAATCCTTTTCAATAAAATACATAGATTTGTATATATAATTGAACACAATATGGAGAAACAAGGATTATACTTACCAGAGTTTGAACACGAAAATTGCGGTGCTGGTTTTATCTGTAATTTGAATGGAGATAAAACAAATCAAATCATACATGATGCCCTAGAAATTCTAGTAAAACTAGAACATAGAGGAGGTGTTAGTGCAGATGGAAAAACAGGAGATGGAGCCGGAATTTTAATAGACATACCTCACGACTACTTTAAACGAGTCTGTAATTTTCCTATACCCGAACAACGCGAATATGCAGTTGGAATGGTGTTTCTTCCAAAGGTTAGTAACCAATATGATTTCTGTAAAACCACATTTGAAGAAGAAATAAAACAACAAGGACTTGCCATTTTAGGTTGGAGAGAAGTTCCTGTAGACCCTTCTCAATTAGGAGAAATTGCCCTGACCTCTGAACCTAATATTGAGCAATTATTTGTAGGTAAAACAGATGAAATTGACGAAGCTACCTTTAAAGCGAAATTATATGCTGCTAGAAAAATAGCAGAACATACTATCAGAAAATCTAAAATTTCTGAAAGCAAATATTTTTACATTCCTAGTTTATCTATCACCACAATTATCTACAAAGGTATTATTATGCCAGAAGATATTGGACCTTATTATTTAGATTTACAAGAAATAGATTTAGTAACACGTTTAGCATTAGTACACCAACGTTTTTCTACTAATACAATGCCAACTTGGGAGTTAGCCCAACCATTTAGACACATGTGTCAGAATGGAGAAATTAATACTTTACGTGGTAATGTTAGTAGAATGAGAGTTCGAGAAGAAATCATGAAAAGTGATGTTTTTGGACCACAAATAGATAAATTATTCCCAATTATATTACCAGGAAAATCAGATTCTGCTTCTATGGATATGGTGGTTGAGTTATTAACCCACACCGGTCGTTCATTACCAGAAATTATGATGATGATGATTCCTGAAGCTTGGGAAAAACATAAAACCATGTCTAAGGAGCGTAAAGCTTTTTATGAATATAATGGTTGTATTATGGAACCTTGGGATGGACCTGCATCTGTACCTTTTACAGATGGAGATTATATTGGAGCTTTATTAGATAGAAATGGTTTAAGACCATCTAGATATACGGTTACAAAAAGTGGTAGCTTAATTATGTCATCAGAAATTGGTGTTGTAGATGTTGCCCCTGAAGACGTAAAAGAACACGGAAGATTAGAGCCAGGAAAAATGTTCTTGGTAGACATGAATGAAGGTAGAATTATTCAGGATGAAGAAATAAAAAGTAAAATTGTTTCTGAAAGACCGTATCAAGAATGGTTAGACAAATCTCGTTTACACTTAAAAGATGTTCCTTATAATGGTGAAACTTGTCCAATTGAAACCATTGACGTAAAAACGCGTCAACGTTTATTTAATTATACTTTTGAAGATATTCAAGAAGTAATTACACCAATGGCAATTGTTGGAAAAGAAGCCTTAGGATCAATGGGAATTGATACTCCTCTAGCTGTTTTATCAGACAGACCTCAATTAATATCAAACTACTTTAAACAATTATTCGCACAAGTTACAAACCCACCTTTAGATGGAATTCGTGAAGAAATTGTAACTGACATTAGTTTAAATTTAGGAAAAGACAGAAATATTTTCAGCATTACAAACAGACAGTGTAGAAAACTAAGAATTCAGAACCCTGTTATTTCTAATGCCGATTTAGAAAAAATAAGAAATATAGATATTGAAAGCTTCAAAGCGAAGACTATTGAAATTTTATATCCAAAAGCACAAGGATTAAACGGACTTGAAGATGCTTTAGACGCAATTGTTATTCAGGTAGAAAAAGCAATTGAAGAAAAAAACAACATCATTATATTATCAGACCGTGGCGTAAACCAAGAGTTTGCTCCTATCCCTGCTTTATTAGCATGTTCTTTTGTAAATCATCAATTAAACCGTTTACGTAAGCGTTCTTATTTCGATATTATTATTGAATCTGCAGAACCACGTGAACCGCATCATTTTGCAACTTTATTTGGTTATGGCGCTAGTGCTGTAAACCCATATATGGTTAATGAAATTATCAGAATGCAAGTTAAAGAAGGCTTCATAACTGGTATAGACGAGCAAAAAGCTGTTGATAATTTCAACCAAGCAATTGGTAAAGGAATTTTAAAAGTAATGAACAAAATAGGGATCTCTACTTTACACTCTTATAGAGGTTCTCAGATTTTCGAAATTGTAGGTTTTAACTCTCAATTTGTTGAAAAATATTTCCCATACACCGCTTCAAGAATCGAAGGTATTGGTTTATATGAAGTTGAAAAAGAAATTGACCAACGCTATAAACAAGCATATCCAGATAATCAAATTGACAAAAACTTAGGTTTAAATGTTGGTGGAGATTATAGATGGAGAAGAAATGGTGAGCGCCACTTATTTAACCCAACGACAGTTGCAAAACTACAGCAAGCAGTTCGTTTAAGTGATCAGGCGAGTTATGATGTATACGCTAAAACAATTAACGAACAATCAGAAAGTTTAATGACAATTCGTGGTTTGTTTCAGTTTGACAACTTAGATCCAATTCCATTAGAAGAAGTAGAACCTTGGACAGATATTGTAAAACGTTTTAAAACGGGTGCCATGTCTTACGGATCTATCTCTAGAGAAGCACACGAAAACTTAGCAATTGCTATGAATAGAATTGGAGGAAAATCTAATTCTGGTGAAGGTGGAGAAGACAGAAAACGTTTTCAAAAAGACATCAATGGAGACAGCAGAAACTCTGCAATTAAACAAGTAGCATCTGGTAGATTTGGAGTAACTTCTCACTATCTATCTAGTGCAAAAGAAATACAAATAAAAATGGCTCAAGGAGCCAAACCTGGTGAAGGTGGTCAATTACCTGGATCAAAGGTTTTACCTTGGATTGCAGCAGCAAGAAACTCAACTCCTTTTGTTGGATTGATTTCTCCTCCTCCTCATCACGATATTTATTCAATTGAAGATTTAGCACAATTAATCTACGATTTAAAGAACGCAAACAGAGACGCTAGAATTAACGTAAAGTTAGTTTCTGAAGTTGGTGTTGGTACTATTGCTGCTGGTGTTGCCAAAGCAAAAGCAGATGTTGTACTAATTGCTGGTTACGACGGTGGTACTGGAGCCTCTCCTCTTACCTCATTAAAACACGCTGGTTTACCTTGGGAACTTGGTTTAGCTGAAGCACAACAAACTTTAGTTCTTAATGATTTAAGAAGTAGAATTGTTGTAGAATGTGATGGACAATTAAAAACAGGTCGTGATGTTGCCATTGCAGCTTTATTAGGTGCTGAGGAATTTGGTTTTGCAACCGCTCCTTTAGTTGCTTCAGGTTGTATTATGATGCGTAAATGTCACTTAAATACCTGTCCGGTTGGTATTGCAACTCAAGATAAAGAGCTACGTAAAAACTTTAAAGGAACACCAGAACACGTAATTAACTTCTTCTTCTATATTGCAGAAGAATTAAGAGCAATTATGGCACAACTAGGTTTTAGAACACTAGACGAAATGGTGGGTCAGACTCATAAAATTAACGCAAACAAAGCGATAAACCACTATAAAGCAAAAGGTTTAGATTTATCTAGTATTTTACACAGACCAACTGCTTATAGAAGCATGATTGTTAAGAATACTGAAAAACAAGACCACAACTTAGAAGGAGTTTTAGACTTTACTATATTAAAAGATTCTCACAGAGCTTTATATAGAAAAGAGAAAATGAATTTAGCATATCCAATTAAAAATACAAACCGTACTGTTGGAGCAATTGTAAGTCATGAAATTTCTAAAATATATGGTCATTTAGGTTTACCTGAAGACACACTAAACATAAACTTCACAGGTTCTGCAGGTCAAAGTTTTGGAGCATTTGGAGCTCATGGATTAACATTTACTTTAGACGGTAATACAAATGATTATTTAGGTAAAGGTTTATCTGGAGCCAAATTAATCGTTAAGAAACCTGCAAAAGCAGACTTTTTAGCAGAGAACAACATTATTGTTGGTAACGTTTGTATGTTTGGAGCCGTAGCCGGTGAAGCATATATAAACGGAATTGCAGGAGAACGTTTTGCAGTTCGTAACTCTGGTGCAACAGCAGTTGTAGAAGGAGTTGGAGATCACTGTTGTGAATACATGACCGGTGGTAAAGTAGTTGTTTTAGGTAAAACAGGTAGAAATTTTGCTGCAGGTATGAGTGGTGGTATCGCTTATGTATATGACCCTAACAATACATTTATAAACGGACTTTGTAATACAGAAACTATTGAGTTCGAAGAAATCTCTGAAGAAGTTGCTGCTGAATTAAAAGCAACAATAGAAAAACATGTTTTATATACAGACAGTAAAAAAGGTGCAGAATTGTTAGCCGATTGGGATACAAGCTTAAAAAACTTTGTAAAAGTAATGCCAATTGAATACAAGAAAGCCTTAAAACGTATAGAAACAGAAGAACCAATGTTCGAAGAACTAACAATAGCATAATGTCATGGGAAAAATAACAGGATTTAAAGAATTTGAAAGACAGGATGAAACATACACTTCTGTAAAAGATCGTGTAAAAAATTATAAAGAATTTACAGTTCCTCTTTCTGAAGAAGAAATAACAAAACAAGGATCACGTTGTATGGATTGTGGTATTCCTTTTTGCCATAGTGGTTGTCCATTAGGAAACCTAATTCCAGATTTCAATCATATGGTACACCAAGGCGAATGGAAAAAAGCATCATGGATACTACATTCTACAAACAATTTTCCAGAATTTACAGGTCGCTTATGCCCTGCTCCATGTGAACAATCATGTGTATTAGGTATTATTGAAGACCCAGTTTCTATTGAAAATATTGAAAAAAACATTGTAGAACGTGCTTTTAAAGAAGGCTGGATAAAACCTCAACCTCCTAAAAACAGAACAGGAAAAACAATTGCAATTGTTGGTTCTGGTCCTGCAGGATTAGCAGCAGCACAACAATTAAACAGAGCAGGTCATACAGTAACTGTGTTTGAAAGAGATGATGAAGTTGGTGGCTTACTACGTTACGGAATTCCTAATTTTAAATTAGAAAAAGGAATTATAGATAGAAGAGTTGCTATTTTAGAAGCAGAAGGAATTATATTTAAAACAAACGTAAACGTTGGTGTTAACTATAGTGTAAAAGAATTAAAAGCTTTTGACAGTATTGTATTATGTGGTGGTGCAACAGAAAGACGTAGCTTACCAACCCCTGGTATTGATGCCGATGGTGTAGTACAAGCAATGGATTTCTTAACACAACAAACAAAAGTTGTGTTTGGTAAAGAAGTAAAAGACCAAATATTAGCTACAGATAAAGATGTAATTGTAATTGGTGGTGGAGATACAGGATCTGATTGTATTGGAACTTCAAACAGACACGGAGCAAAATCTGTGGTAAACTTTGAAATTATGCCAAAACCTCCAGGACACCGTTCACCAACAACTCCTTGGCCTTTTTGGCCTTTACAATTAAAGACCTCATCTTCTCACAAAGAAGGTGCAGATCGTAACTGGTTAATTAACACCAAAGAGTTTGTTAAAGATGCAAACGGAAAATTAACTGCTTTAAAAACAGTTAATGTAGAATGGAAAATGGTTCCAGGTCAAAGACCTCAGTTAATAGAAATTGCAGGTACAGAAAAAACATGGCCTTGTGATTTAGCTTTATTAGCATTAGGTTTTACAGGTCCAGAAAGTACTTTAGCAGATAAATTAGGTCTTAAAACAGATGCTCGTTCTAACTACAAAGCAGAATACGGAAAATATCAAACCAATGTTAAAAACATCTTTACAGCGGGAGATATGCGTCGTGGACAGTCTTTAATTGTTTGGGCGATTTCTGAAGGAAGAGAAGCAGCAAGACAAGTGGATTTATTTTTAATGGGTAAAACAGAATTACCTTCTAAAGATGTTACAGGCGATTTAGTTGCTATGTAATTTATCCAAACTATCAACTCTAATGATTCCGTATTTTCGGAATTGTATCGAGAATATATCAAAACTCATCAATTTAATTATTGATGAGTTTTTTTATTTTAAAATAGCTCTAATATTTTGGGCGTGCCCATTTTTAAAAGAACATAATTTATAACAACAGACATTTAGCTTAAAAATGGTCAGGCTATCCATTACAAGTCCTCGATCGTGCCTCACTGCGGGCTTTTTATTACTATCCTTCACGCGGTATTCAATATAAAAAACAGAAGTAAGCAAAAGCAATTATCAGCATAAACTATACTAATCAAGTGTTCACTTAATCTCTCTCAACTCCTTTTTCAAATTTCCCAAAATTATCTGTCGGATTCAACCATTTGTTTTTAGTTGACGTATAAATTTTTAACGGTATATTTTCTACTTCTTTTATAGACTCATCTACTAATAGTAAATTATTATTCACCACTACCACTTCATCAGCCTCAGTTAATAGATCACTTATTCCACCATCATCAATATCATCTTCTTTTGAATTCATAAGAAACTCTACAAAGAACACAAGGCCTAAAAGAAAAAAACTAAAAAAAATAAAAACATTTACCACTTCGCATAAAATCAAATAACGCAATCAACCACTCCACAATGGTCTAAATTTAAAAAATATAGACACAAAAAAAAAGCCTTATCAATAAAGATAAGACTTTTTTAGCTCCCTCTCAAGGACTCGAACCTTGGACCCTCTGATTAACAGTCAGATGCTCTAACCAACTGAGCTAAGAAGGAGTTTGCTTCACATATAATATGATTAGCGACTGCAAATATAAATCTTTTTATTACTTGCACAAGTGTTTATTAATTTTTTTTTGCACTAAAAAGAAAGTATTTTATGTCTAGTAAAAAATCTACAATCTCTCGACTTTAACTTTCTAATATTTATGCATAATTCCTAGATCCTACACCACTATTTATTCAGCTGACTAAAGTAAACGCAAAGTGACAATAAATTTTTGCACCTTAATATTTATACAAAATTATCAAGTCATACAATGTTTGGACTTGATTCGTTCAATTGAAGTATCCAAAATAGAAATAATTTAAAAGTCAAAGTTCTTCTTTTTTAGTTTACTCCACAACTTTTTGTGTTGATCCATTTTTTGCACTAAACATCTATGATCTTTAGTCAACACAAACTGAATCTAAAAAAGTTTAGAACAAAAAAAAAAGTCTTATCAATAAAGATAAGACTTTTTTGCTCCCTCTCAAGGACTCGAACCTTGGACCCTCTGATTAACAGTCAGATGCTCTAACCAACTGAGCTAAGAAGGAGTTTGCGACACATAATTGTGTTTTGCGAGTGCAAATATACATCCTTTTTTAACTTCACCAAACAATTTTTAAAAAAAGATTAAAAAAAAACAAAAAAAAGTATTTTGTATTATTATCAATAAATAATACGGGTTTACTACAAAATTTGTATTTTTGATTCTGCATTACATACTTTAAAAAAGTAGAAACTATAATATGGATAAATTTTCGTTTTTAAACGCAGCACACACAGGCTTTATAGCTGATTTATATGATAAGTATTTGATAAACCCAGATGCCGTAGAACCAAGCTGGAGAAGCTTCTTTCAGGGATATGATTTAGCAAATGAGAATTATTCTTTAAAAGATGAAGAAGAAGTTTCATCAGAAATACCTCAAGAAGTTCGTAAAGAATTTTTTGTTGTCGATTTAATTAATGGGTACAGAACACGTGGTCATTTATTTACAAAAACAAACCCGGTTAGAGATAGAAGACAGTATTACCCTACTTTAGATCTTGAAAACTTTGGACTTTCCGAAATCGATTTAGATAAAGAATTTTCTGCAGGTGAAGTTTTAGGCTTAGGAAAAGCAAAACTTTCTGAAATTATAAAAAACTTACAACGTATTTACTGTGATTCTATTGGTGTAGAATACATGTATATGCGTAACCCAGAAAAATTAAAATGGTGGCATGAACGTTTTAATAAAAACGACAACCATCCAAACTACTCTATAGAGGCTAAAAAATATATTTTAGGAAAACTAAACCAAGCAGTAACTTTTGAGAGTTTCTTACAAACTAAATATGTAGGTCAGAAACGTTTTTCTTTAGAAGGTGGAGAAACCTTAATTCCTGGTATGAGTGTTATCTTAAGAGATGCCGCAGAAAAATACGGAGTTAAAGAATGTGTTTTAGGAATGGCGCATAGAGGCCGTTTAAATACCTTGGTTAACATCTTTAAAAAACCTGTTAGAGATTTATTTAGTGAATTTGAAGGGAAAGATTTCGAAGATGAAGACATCGATGGAGATGTAAAGTACCATTTAGGTTTAACGTTAAGTAAAACTTTTAGAGATGGTAACGAAATAAAAATGAATTTAGTTCCAAATCCTTCGCACTTAGAAACTGTAGCTGCAGTAACAGAAGGAATTACAAGAGCTAAAATAGATAGAAAATATAATGGTGATGCTAGCAAAATATTACCAATTATAATTCACGGAGATGCTGCAATTGCAGGTCAAGGTATTGCATATGAGGTAACTCAAATGGCAAAATTAAATGGTTATAAAACAGGTGGTACAATTCACATTGTTGTAAATAATCAAATTGGTTTTACAACTAATTATTTAGATGCACGTTCTAGTACGTACTGTACAGATGTAGCAAAAGTAACTTTATCGCCAGTATTACACGTAAATGCTGACGATACAGAAGCTGTTTGTCACGCTATGGAAATGGCGTTAGAATTTAGAATGAAGTTTAAACAAGATATTTTTATCGATTTATTAGGCTATAGAAAATATGGACATAATGAAGGAGATGAACCTCGTTTTACACAACCTACATTATACAAAGCAATCTCTAAACATAAAAATCCAAAAGATATTTATGCAGAACAATTGCTTTCAGAAGGTTCTATAGACGGCTCTTACTTAAAGGAAATTACTACCGAATTTAAACAAATGCTTGAAAGAGAATTTGAGGAGGCTAAGAAAGTAGAAAAATCAATCGTAAGGGAATTTATGCAATCTACCTGGGAAGGATATGAGCGTGAAGACCTGGACACAATGTTACTTACGGATAATACAACGTACGAAGAAGATAAGTTAAAAAATATAGCAAAGATTGTTTCTACAGTTCCTGAAGGAGCTAACTTTGTTAGAAAAGCAGAACGTATTTTAGCTGGTAGAGCTAAAATGACTTTTGAAACGAATAACTTAGACTGGGGAATGGCAGAAACACTTGCCTACGGAAGTTTAATGGAAGAAGGATATAACATTCGTATTTCTGGACAAGATGTAGAAAGAGGAACATTTTCTCACAGACACGCTATCTTACGTGATGAGGTTACAGAAGAGCGTATCAACTTATTAAATACAAACCCTAATAATAAAGGACAAATGACGATTTACAACTCGTTATTGTCTGAATACGGTGTACTTGGTTTTGATTATGGTTACGCCATGGCAAACCCTAATACATTAACAATTTGGGAAGCACAGTTTGGAGATTTCTCTAACGGTGCACAAATTATGTTTGACCAATATATTTCTGCAGCAGAAGATAAATGGAAATTACAAAACGGAATTGTAGTCTTATTACCTCACGGTTATGAAGGACAAGGTTCTGAGCATTCATCTGCTAGGATAGAACGTTACTTACAATTATGTGCTATAGATAATATGACGGTTGCAAATTGTACAACACCTTCTAACTTTTATCATTTGTTACGTAGACAAATGAAACGTACGTATAGAAAACCTTTAATTGTATTTACACCTAAAAGTTTATTACGTCATCCAAAAGCAGTTAATACGATTCAAGATTTAGCTACTAGTGAATTTCAAGAAGTTATAGATGACACACTAGCACCTAAAAAAGTAAAGAAAATAGTTTTCTGTATGGGTAAATTCTATTATGATTTACTTGAAGAAAGAGAAAATTTAAAAAGAGATGATATTGCTTTGGTAAGAATAGAGCAATTATTCCCTTTACACTTAGAGAAAATACAGAAAGTAATAGATAGATATCCTAATGTAGAAGAATACATTTGGGCACAAGAAGAACCAAGAAACATGGGAGCTTGGAGTTATATGTTAGAACGTTTTGAGTTGGTAAAATTAACAGTTCGTTCTCGTAAATACTATGCAGTACCTGCAGCTGGTTCTAGTACAAGATTTAAAAAACGTCATAAAGCTGTTATAGACAGTGTTTTTGATACTGAGTAAAAGCGTTAAGGATTGAAATGACATCCTTTTTTACTGTCAGTTCGAGTGAATTTGCTCTTTTGCAAATTTGTATCGAGAACAGAAGTAAAAAAGATATAATGGAAAGCCTGTTAAAACGCCCAAATAAATAAAATAAAAAAATAATTAAATAGCGTACCGTATTAAGTTTGGTATTAATAAATTAAGAAAGCATGAGTGTTTTAGAAATGAAAGTTCCTTCTCCGGGGGAATCAATTACAGAAGTAGAAATTGCAACTTGGTTAGTAGAAGATGGTGATTATGTAGAAAAAGATCAACCTATTGCAGAAGTAGATTCTGACAAAGCAACCTTAGAATTGCCTGCTGAAGAAAGTGGAATTATCACTTTAAAAGCAGAAGAAGGTGACGCTGTTGCCGTTGGTGCAGTTGTTTGTTTAATTGACACAAGTGCTGCAAAACCAGAAGGTGATGCACCTGCAAAAACAGAAGCGCCAAAAGAAGAAAAGAAAGTTGAAGTAAAAGAAGCGCCAAAAGCTGCTACATACGCAACTGGAACAGCTTCTCCTGCTGCTAAAAAAGTTTTAGCTGAAAAAGGAATTGCTCCTTCTGCTGTAAAAGGTAGTGGAAAAGATGGTAGAATTACCAAAGATGATGCTGTAAAAGCAGTACCTTCTATGGGAACGCAACCTGCTAGTGGTTCTAGAGGAACAGAGCGTAAGAAAATGTCTATGTTACGTAGAAAAGTTGCAGAACGTTTGGTAGCTGTAAAAAGCGAAACGGCTATGTTAACTACTTTTAACGAAGTAAACATGCAACCTATTTTTGATTTACGTACAGAATATAAAGAAGCTTTTAAAGCAAGACACGGTGTTGGATTAGGCTTTATGTCTTTCTTTACTTTAGCCGTGGTTAGAGCTTTAAAATTATTTCCAGATGTAAACTCTATGATTGATGGAGATTATCAAATTAAAAATGATTTTCAAGATATTTCTATTGCAGTTTCTGGACCAAAAGGTTTAATGGTTCCTGTTATTAGAAATGCAGAAAACTTATCTTTTAGAGGTGTAGAATCTGAAGTAAAACGTTTAGCAATTAGAGCAAGAGACGGTCAAATTACTATTGATGAAATGACTGGTGGAACTTTTACAATTACCAACGGTGGTGTATTTGGTTCTATGTTATCTACTCCTATTTTAAATCCTCCACAAAGTGGAATTTTAGGAATGCACAACATTGTAAACAGACCAATGGCTGTAAATGGCGGAATTGTAATTCAGCCAATTATGTACGTTGCTTTATCTTACGATCATAGAATTGTAGATGGTAGAGAATCTGTAGGTTTCTTAGTAGCTGTTAAAGAAGCTTTAGAAAACCCAGTTGAGTTATTGATGGACAACAATCCAGCAAAAGCATTAGAAATGTAAGTTCGATTTCTAGATAATTAGAAATTTAGACTTTTAGACTTTTAGATATTAAAAACCTTTTTGAGAAATCAGAAAGGTTTTTTTTATTTGAAGCTATTTCCTGCTTTCACTACTCGCTTTTTTGTCATTTTTCAAAAAAGAGCTCAAACAGATAGCCTGTCTTGAGCCTGACGAAAGGTTCAATCAGGGCTAGACTTGTTTGAATATTCTTTTATAATGATAATGTCATTCTCAAAGAAAGACGTAAGAACAACGAGTAATCTAGAGTTTTTCCTTTTATAAAGTTTAAATAGCATAACTCAATTTTGGCTGTAATAAATAAAATTAAATCACGACAAAAATAATAGTAGCATTTAAAAGTCATAATCCACTAATTTCTATTTAATTTAGTGATAAAGAATGCTTTTACAATTCTTAAATATTTCAACAATCAGTAATTAGATATATTACCATGAAAGAAACATCAAAAGAAATAATTCTAAAAAACATAGCAGCACATAAGTCATTTTTTGCAACACATAAAACAAAAGATATTAGCTTTCGATTAACGCAATTAAAAACGTTAAAAAAAGCCATTCTTCAATATCAACAAAAAATTGAAACTGCTTTATGGAAAGATTTACATAAATCACCAGAAGAAGCTTATTTAACAGAAATAAGTATTGTTATTGGTGAAATTGACAACCATATTAAACATTTAAAAAAATGGGCAGCACCTAAAAAGGTTACCTCTTCGCTACATTTAATTCCTGCTTCTAGCAAAATTATTTACGAACCTTTAGGTACAGCATTAATAGTTGCGCCTTGGAATTATCCTTTTCAATTACTAATTAACACTTTAGTTGGTGCAATTTCTTCAGGTTGTTGTAGCGTACTTAAGCCATCTCCAGATACACCAACCGTTGCAAAGGTTATGGAAGAGATGATTTTAGAAAACTTTGACTCTAGTTACATTAGTGTTGTCCATGGAGGAAAAGAAACCAACACCATATTATTTGCACAACGTTTCGATATCATTTTCTTTACCGGAAGTCCAAGAGTAGGAAAAGTAGTAATGAAAGCTGCTGCAGAAAATCTAACACCAGTCGTTTTAGAGTTGGGTGGAAAAAGTCCGTGTATTGTAGATGCAGATGCAAATATAGATATTGCCGCAAAACGAATTATTTGGGGAAAATTAATCAATGCAGGACAAACATGTATTGCGCCAGATTACCTTTTTGCACACGAATCTATTAAAGACGAATTACTAAATAAAATTGCCAAAAACATCAAAGACATGTATGGTGATGATATTAAACAAAGTCGTTTTTATCCACGTATTGTAAACCAAAGTGCTGTAGAACGATTAAGTGGTTTATTAGATCAAGGAACCATACATACAGGTGGAGAAATCGATATGAAAGAGAAGTTTATTGCTCCTACTATTATTGATAACGTTCAGCCTGATTTTAAAATCATGCAAGCAGAAATATTCGGACCAATATTACCTGTAATGAGTTTTAGTCATATTAATGAAACTATAGATTACATCAATAAAAATGAAAAACCTTTGGCTTTCTATTATTTTGGAAAAAACAAAAATGCGAAAGATATTTTAGCAAAAACCTCATCTGGTGGCGCTTGTATAAATGATACATTAATGCATGTAAGCAACCATCATTTACCTTTTGGAGGTGTTGGAAATAGCGGATTAGGAAACTACCACGGACAATACAGTTTTTTTGCTTTTAGCCATAAAAGAGCGGTTGTAACCAACCCAACTTGGATAGATTTACCTTTAAAATACATCCCTTTTAAATACTTTAATATTATTAAAAAACTTCTTTAATAGTTTTAAAAGAATAATGTACACACTATCAAAATAAAAAATGATGAACAAATTAACGACATCAATACATATACAGTTTTTTTTTAAAGTGTTAACAGTTGTTTTCTATATCCTTTTCTTATCTAGTTGTGCGTCTAAGAAAACAAGTGATGTTTCTTATATAAAAGATTCAAAAGCTTTAGTAACATCTTTTCCAGAATTAGATGTATACAAGACTCGAAAGTCTAAAGACAACCCCGTTGTAATTTTCATACATGGTGGCTACTGGAATGAAGGTAAAAAAGAAATCTACGGATTTTTAGGTAGAAATTTTGCAAAGAAAGACGTGGTAACCGTTATTCCTAACTATACGTTAAGTCCTAATGGTAGTTACGATACGATGGCAGAAGAAGTTACTGCAGCCATAAAATGGACTTATGAAAACATCGAAAAGTACAACGGGAATCCTGATCAAATATTTTTAATGGGGCATTCTGCAGGCGGACATTTAATTGCATTGGTAGGAACGAATCCTAAATATTTAAACAATAAAGAGATGGTTAAAGGAATCATTTTAAATGATGCTGCAGGATTAGATATGTATTCTTATTTAAAGAAATATCCACCAACTAAAGAACATAATTATGATGTAACTTGGACAAGCAAAGAAGAAAATTGGAAAGATGCTTCACCCATTTATTTTGTATCAGAAAAAACACCACCAATTTTTATGATGACTGGGACAAAAACATTCCCGTCTATTATTTCTCAAAATAAAGAATTTCTAGAAAAGTTACATAAATTTCAACCAAGTGTTAACATCAACTTTCAGTCAAAAAAACACATACCAATGATGAGCCAATTCTTTTGGCCATGGAATAAGAATTACAAAGAGATACTTAAATTTATAGATGTTAATAAATAGCGTTTCTCCTTCAACTTATTTATAACAAGACCCTGAGCTTTTGCTTGGGATTTTTTATTTGAAGCCATTTCCTGCTTTCTCTACTCACTTTTTTTTCATTCCTCAAAAAAGAGCTCAAACAAATAGCTTGTCTTAAGCTTGACGAAAGGCTCAATCAGGGCTAAACTTGTTTGTTAGCTATTCTCACAACGATATCATAACAACCTAAAATAAACAGCATTAAAGTGTATCACTATAATATTAAAAAAAGTAAACAATAGTATTCTTTTATAATTGATTAAATTACATGTTAAATCAAGAATAATTATTTTATTATTTATAATAATGTTTATTTACCTTGCACCAAAAAGTAAAAAATGTCTAAAAATCCTGAACTAGAACTTGCATTACAATTTATTGATAAAACAGATAGAAATATCTTTGTTACAGGAAAAGCAGGTACAGGAAAAACTACTTTTTTACATCAAATTAAAAAGGAATCTTTAAAAAGAATGGTTATTGTAGCACCAACTGGTGTTGCAGCAATTAACGCAAAAGGAGTTACCATTCATTCTTTTTTTCAAATGCCTTTTGGTCCTATTTTACCAGATCAAATTGCAAATACAAACCAGCAACGTAAGTTTTCTAAAACGAAGATTGATATTATAAAATCGTTAGATTTAATAATTATTGATGAAATTTCTATGGTTCGTGCCGATTTGTTAGACGGAATAGACCAAGTGATGCGTCGTTATAAAAACAGAAATAAAGTTTTTGGTGGTGCACAGGTTTTAATGATTGGAGATTTACAACAATTAGCGCCAGTAGTTAGGCCAAATGAATGGAGTTTGTTGCAACAACATTATAATACTGTATACTTTTTTAGTTCTAAAGCGTATCAAGAAGCAGATGTTGTTTCCATAGAATTGAAACATATTTATCGTCAGAAAAATGAAGATTTCATTACCATCTTAAATGAAATTAGAACAGATACCTTATCAGAAAAATCTGCTGAAATTTTAAATAGAAATTACGATCCTACCTTCTCTCCTACTAAAGATGATGGTTATATTACCTTAACAACACATAACAATAGAGCCAATTTAATTAACAGTTCAGAATTAAATAAACTGAACACCAAAAGCTACTTTTTTAAAGCGGATGTTTCTGGTAAATTCAATGATAACGCTTTCCCTAATGATGAAAAATTAGAGTTAAAAATGGGAGCACAAGTAATGTTTATCAAAAATGATTCATCACCCGATAAAAGATATTACAACGGAAAAATAGGAATTATAACAGATATTTCGCTACAAAATGTAACGGTACAATGTCCTAATGAAATTGATGAGATTGTTACAGAAAAAGAAACCTGGGAAAACATCAATTATTCTATTGATGAAGAAACAAAAGAAATAAAAGAAGATATCTCTGGTTCTTTCTCCCAAATCCCATTGCGATTGGCTTGGGCAATTACCATTCATAAAAGTCAGGGTTTAACCTTTGAAAAAGCCATTATAGATGCAGAAGCTTCTTTTGCACACGGACAAACGTATGTTGCCTTAAGTAGATGTACTTCTTTAGAAGGTTTGGTTTTAAAAACACCAATTACAAGCAGTGCAATTATTAATGACAGAACGGTTAGTGTTTTTAATGAAAGTGTAGAAGAAAATCATCCAGATGAACATGTTTTAAACGAATCTGAAAAACACTTTCAGCTGAATTTAATTTCTGAGTTATTCGATTACCAGCCATTTTTATATCCCGTTTCTAGATTGATAGATATTTTCTACAAGAATCATACAAGTATAAAAGGAGATGTTATAGATCATTTACAAACCATAAAAGATGATGGTGTTGTGGCTTTAATGAAAGTCTCTAACGGGTTTAAAAATCAATTAGCACAAATTTGTGAAGACAATGTCTTGCCAGAAAATAGTTCTCAAATTCAAGAACGTTTTACAAAAGCAGTAGATTATTTTGTAACACAAACAAAAGGAAATATCCTAAAACCTTTAAATGCAATTCAGTTTTCTACAGATAATAAAACAGTAAAAAGTGATTTTACCAAACAGTTTGACAGCTTACAAGAAAAGCTATTAGAAAAACTGTTTGCCCTTCAAAAAATAAACAATGGTTTTAAAGTGCGAGACTATTTAAAAGTAAGAGCAAATGCTGTTTTACAAAAATCGGCTCCAACTAAAAAGAAAACAGTAGCCTCTAAACGCGACCCAATTTTAGCGTTAAAACTACGTCAACTAAGAGATGATATTTCTAAAGATTTAGGAATTCCGCATTTTCAAATATTTACACAAGAAGCTTTATACGCCATGTGCGATGACTTACCTAGAACAGAAAAAGCATTGTTAAGCACTGTTGGAATGGGAAAAACTCGTGTAACAAAATATGGTGAGCAGATTTTAGAAGTCATTGAAGATTATTGTAAAAAAAACGGAATCAATAAATTAAACGAGCAAAAGAAAGAAGATAAAAAACCTACCAAACAAATTACTTTTGAGCTGTTTAAATCTGGGCTTTCAATTAAAGAAATCGTTAAAGAAAGAAGCTTAACTACCGGAACTATAGAAAGTCACCTGGCTAGTTACATTCCTTCTGGAGATGTTGACATTTTAGAGTTAATTGACACTAAAAAGTATAAGAAGATTGTAAATGCGATAGAAGATACAGAGTTTAAAAGCTTAACAGACCTAAAAGAGAAAGTAGATAAATCTTTTACTTTCATGGAGTTAAGAATGGTTTTAATGTCAATGGAAAATTAATTTAAATTATTTTAAAATAAAGTGTAAGTTTTAATAAAAAGGGTCGTCTTATTGATTATGGTAAGATACTTTCTTATCATTTTCTTTTTCATAGCAATTTTCCCACTTCTAATTTAGGAGTGGGTTTTTTATTGAAATGAATATTTAAAAAGTTAGAATGTAAGTCCTAAATAAGGCTTTTTGCCGATTTAGGAATCTAAATTACAATTACGAAAATTCTAGATCCCTCGTCGTTCCTACGTCTCTCTTTCGGAATGACATTGGAACGATAAATTAAACTTAAAAACTCAACATGTCATTCCGAAATGAGGCCTTTTGCCGATTGAGGAATCTAAAACTATAATTAAAAAACTCTAGATTCCTCGTCGTTCCTGCGTCTCTCTGTCGGAATGACAATTGCTATCTATCTTAAATCTTTCAATAATAATTGTATCGATTTATTCCCATTCCAATCATTTTCATCTAAGCCATATACGATATCAAAATCGTTTTGCACAAACTCCATTTTATCACCTAAACCAAAACCAATAGAATTAAAAGTTCTTTTATTATCACCCTGAAAAACATTTAGTTTTAAATGTGTTTTATCCGCTCCAACTTGTTTTCCGTAACCATTATCTCTTACACAACTTGTTTTAAAAGTCGGTCGCATATTCATAGGACCAAAAGGTGCCATTTGCTGAATAATTCTAAAGAACTTCGGTGTAATTTCTAACAAATCTATTTCTGCATCTATAGAAATCTCCGGAGTTAACAACTCTTTATCAATTGTAGCTTTTACAACTTCTTCAAATTTATTTTTGAAGTTCTCATAGTTTTCCGGTGCTAAAGTTAAACCTGCGGCATATTTATGTCCGCCAAATTGCTCTATAAACTCTTCGCAAGCATGCAATGCATTATAAACATCAAAACCTTTTACAGAACGAGCGGAAGCTGCTAGTTTATCGCCACTTTTGGTAAAAACTAAAGTGGGTCTGTAATATTTTTCAATTAAACGAGAAGCAACAATACCTATTACTCCTTTATGCCAATCTTCTTGAAAAACAACCGAAGTAAAACGGTCTTCTTCTTCATTATCAATAATCTGAATTAAAGCTTGGTCTGTAATTTTCTTATCTAAATCTTTTCTATCCGCATTAAAAATTTCTATGGCAGCAGCAAACTCCACGGCAGAATCAAAATCCATTTCTGTTAATAATTCTACAGCATAATTACCATGCTTCATTCTACCAGCCGCATTAATTCTTGGCGCAATGGTAAAAACAACATCGGTAATTGTTAATTCAGACTTTTTAGTTTGATGAATAATTGCCTTTATTCCGTTTCTCGGACTTCTATTAATAACCTGTAATCCATGATACGCTAAAACTCTATTTTCACCATTCATAGGTACAATATCTGCAGCAATTGCCGTAGCAACCAAATCTAAATACGGAACAAAATCTTCTATGGTTTGACCTCTAGAACTTCCCAAAGCCTGAATCAATTTAAACCCAACTCCACATCCACAAAGCTCATCGAAAGGATAATTACAATCTTCTCTTTTTGCATTTAAAACGGCTACTGCTTTCGGAATCTCATCACCAGGTTTATGGTGATCGCAAATAATAAAATCGACATTTTTTTCGGTTGCATACGCAACTTTATCGATGGCTTTTATTCCGCAATCTAAGGCAATAATTAAAGAAAAATCATTGTCATGAGCAAAATCAATTCCCATATAGGAAACGCCGTAACCTTCGGCATATCTATCGGGAATATAAGTAGCAATGTTTGGATGAATCGTTTTTAAATAAGACGCAACCAAAGAAACTGCTGTAGTTCCGTCTACATCATAATCACCAAAAACTAAGATATTTTCGTTGTTAGCAATTGCTGTTTCAATTCTTGCAACTGCAAGATCCATGTCTTTCATTAAAAAAGGATCATGAATTTCATCTAAACTTGGACGAAAATAATTTTTAGCATCTTCAAAAGTTTCAATATTTCTTTGACATAGAATTGCGGCTATGGTTTTATCAACCTGCAATTCTTTTGCTAATTTTTCTACCTTTTCTTTATCTGCTTTTGGTTTTAACGTCCATCTCATTGCTATTTATCTCTTAATTTTCAATTTTATGTAAATGAATTTCAATTTCTACCTCAGCAAATTGACGAAACATCTCCATAACACCACAGTATTTTGTTACCGATAAATTTACAGCTTTCTGAATTTTTTCTGGTTTTAAATCTGTATCAGTAAAATGATAATCTACTTTTACTTTATTATAAAACTTTGGATGCTCATCTGTTAACTCTGCAGTTATATCAATTTTAAAATCGGCAACTTCTGCACGCATTTTTGTTAATAATGACACTACATCTAAACCAGAACACCCCGCCAATGAAGCTAACATTAAAGCTTTTGGCCTGTACCCTTTTCCTTCTCCCCCACTTTCTTCGCCAGCATCCATTGTTAAATTTAACCCACTCGGATTATCAGATTCAAATTGCATGTTTTCTTTCCAGGTAGTTCTTACAATATTTGTAGTCATATTAAATGATTTTAGTATAGATTTTTAAAAGTTGAAATAGTAATCTGTGCTTATTCTTACAAAAATAAGAAAACACACAGTAGTTAATGGTTAAAATAATTAGAATGTTTCTTTTAAAAAGTACAGTCTTTATGCTATTTTTAATAACTCTTAATTTTAAGTCTATTTTTAGAAGATTCTCATTTTTTCATGACCTTTTGCACACTTAATGCTGTTTTTTGTTTTTTTCTGCTGTTTTATTAATTTATTTAAGAGAATTATCTTTTTTTTAGCTAATTTTATCAAAATATTAACCAACAAAACATTTTTATGATAAAAAAACTTTTTTTTACAGTTTCACTTATCTTTATGGTTACATTAAATATTCAATCTCAAGAAATTAATGTCAAAGGAAAAGTAACAGATAACACAGGAGAATTACCAGGGGTAAGTGTGTTAATTAAAGGCACTAAAATAGGTACAAGTACCGATTTTAATGGAATGTATTCTATTACAGCAAAAAAAGGAGAAACAATTGTCTTTACTTCTTTAGGTTTTAAAAGAAAAGAAGTTCAAGTAAATTCCGCTACATTAAATGTTGTATTAGAAGAAGATACTAATGTATTAAATGAGGTAGTAGTAACTTCTTTCGGTGTTAAAAGACAAAAAAAATCTTTAGGTTTCGCTGCACAAGCATTAAAATCTGAAGAACTTTTAGAAGGAAACCAAAGTAATATGGTAAACTCTTTACAAGGAAAAGTTTCTGGTGTTACAGTTACTAGTTCTGGTGGTGCACCTGGGTCTTCTGCTGTAATTATGATTCGTGGAGGTACTTCTATAACAGGAAATAACCAACCACTTATGATTGTTGATGGATTACCTATAGACAATTCTACAGATTCTAGTTCTGAAGTTGCAAGTACAAATAGAGCGTCTGATTTAAACCCAGAAGATATTGAAAGCATTACGGTTCTTAAAGGGCCTGCCGCTGCTGCTTTATACGGTATACAAGCCGCAGAAGGAGCTGTTATTATTACAACCAAAAGAGGAAAAGAAGGTATGAGTAAAGTTTTTCTGTCTTCATCTCTTTCTGTAGACAATGTTATGGGAACTCCAGACATTCAACAAATGTATGGTCAAGGTGAACAAATTGTTCAGACCGATGGTAGTGTTAATTATAATTTAGAAAGTCCACTTTCTTGGGGAGAAGCAATATCTCCTGGTACAAAAACATATAACCATATAAAAGACTTTTATAAAACAGGAATTTCGCAAAATTACTTTGCAAGTTATACAGGAGGTAATGCTAAAGGAAATACGTATTTTTCTATAGGTAATTTAGATAATCAAGGAATTATACCATCTACTTCTTACAATAAAACTACTTTTAGAATTAATCAAAATTCGAAAATTTCAGAGAAACTTACTTTATCTGTTTTAGGTAACTATGTTAGAACAAATATTAAAAGTACCCTACAAGGAAATGCAACTGGTGGTAGTATTACTAGTTTATTAAATTATCCTTCTAATGTAGATATTAATGATTACACAAATGCAAACGGTACTCAAAAAGGTTTTTATACAGGTCAACAATCTGACAATGTTTATTGGAGTTTAGATAACAGCCCAAATACAAATGAGTTAAACAGATTTATTGGTTCTATAGGACTAGATTATGCTATTAACGAAAATTTAAATCTATCTTATAAGTTTGGAGCAGATATTTACGATCAACACAGTAGAAGAATAACCGCAAATGGTTCTTTAAACGAATCTAGAGATGAAGGTTATATTTCTCAATACGAAAGATTGTATAAAAAATATACTTCAAATTTTATAGCAACGTATACTAAAAAGTTATCAGAGAAATTTGAATTGAACTTATTAGCGGGTAATACTATAGAAGATAGTAATGTAAAAACAGACTACTTAACTGGTAATGGTTTTTTAGCTCCAGGTATTTATAATATCAGTAATGTTTCAACAGAAAATCAAACCATATTAGAGCGTATTGCTAGAAAAAGAAATGTGGGAGTTTTCGGAGAAATAAAATTAGGTTATAAAGATGCATTATTTTTAAATGTTACTGGTAGAAATGACTGGTCTTCTACACTACCTTCAAAGAGTAGATCTTTCTTTTACCCTTCCGTAGGAGCATCTGCTGTTCTTACAGATTTATTTGATATTAAATCTGAAGGTAATGGATTAAATTATTTAAAATTAAGAAGTACTTGGGCTCAAGTAGGTAAAGATGCACCAATTGGTCAATTAGAAAGTTACTTGGTAACTCAGATTAATGGACTTGGTAGTACAGGTTACGCATACAACGGAGTAGATGTTGGTAATGCTGCTTTAGAACCAGAGTTTACCAATAGTTGGGAATTTGGTTTCGATTCTAGTTTCTTAAATAATAGATTAAGTTTTAATGCAACGTATTATAAGAGTATTTCAGATAATCAAATATTGTCAGATATACGTGTTCCTCCAACAGCAGGTACTTTTTACGCAACCTTAAACGGTGGAGAAATAGAAAATAAGGGTATAGAAGCGTTATTATCTGTAAAATTAATGCCATCTACATCTGAATTTCAATGGGACATGAATTTTAATTTTGGTAGTAACGTAACAACAGTTATTGATTTACCAGGAGAACTAAACGAGGTTTATTTATCTGATTCTTGGACATTTTTAAACTCTGCTGCAGGTGCAGGTGTTTTAGATGCGTCTTTATTCTCGCTTAGAGGAAAGAGAGCTATCAAAAACGAAAATGGTGAAGTTTTAATAGGAACTGACGGTTACCCAACTTTAACAGACGAAACCTATGCGGATGTTGATAGACAACCAGATTTTACATTAGGTATTTCAAGTACTTTAAGATATAAAAACTTTGGGTTATCATTTTTATTAGACATTGTAGAAGGCAATACTGTTTATAATGCTACTGCATCTGCATTGGCTTATTATGGTGTAGGTACAAGTACTTTAGATAGAGGGCAAACAACAATTATTTCTGGAGTAAAAGCAGATGGAACAGCAAATGATATTTCGGTAACAAAAAACCAAGAGTATTATCAAAATTATTATGCTTTAAACTCAGAGAACTTTGTTGAAGACGGTTCTTATACACGTTTAAGATATGTAAGTTTAAATTATAAGTTAAGCAAAAAATTGTTAGAGCGTTTACCTGTTTCTAACTTAGAATTTTCTTTAACAGGTAGAAACTTATTAACCTTTACTAATTATAGTGGTGTAGATCCTGAAATAAATGCATTTGGAGGAGGAGTTCCTGGAGCTGGTTCTGTTGGTGTAGATAATCTTGGTACCCCAAATACTAAAGGTTTTGATCTTGGTCTTAAATTAACTTTTTAAAATATAAAAAATGAAACATTTAAAATATACAATTTTTATACTATTAGTTAGTGTGGTATTTTTATCGTGTTCAGAAGATTATTTCGATGTAAATAGTTCTGTAACAGCACCAACAACAGAGTCATTAGAACCTCAATACCGTATAAAAGGTGCTATAGAAAACATGTTTACTGGTGTTATCTATAGAGGTAGTAGAGAAGTTTTAGGCATCACTCAACACGGTGCACAAAACGTTCCCAACTATTATTCAGAGACTTGGAGTAGTTTTATGACTACAGGAAGTTACTTTTTATGGCAAAATGCATACGTGTATTCTTTACCAAATACTGCAGATTTAATAGCTTTAGGTGAAAAGCATAATTCTCCAAACTTTATCGCTGTTGGTAAAATTTTACGAGCGTATGGTTTTGGTACAACAACAGACCAATATGGAGATATTGTTTTTACAGAAACGTATGACGGAAAATCTTCATTAAACTTAACTCCTAAATTTGAAACTCAAAAAGCGGTGTATCAAGGAATCATCACAATGTTAGATGAAGCAATTGTACAAATTAATCAACCAAGTGACATTGAATTAAATTCCAATGGTGGTGATGTTTTTTATAATGGAAATAAAGAAC
Organism: Polaribacter sejongensis; assembly: GCF_038024065.1. NCBI lineage: Bacteria > Pseudomonadati > Bacteroidota > Flavobacteriia > Flavobacteriales > Flavobacteriaceae > Polaribacter > Polaribacter sejongensis. The sequence continues at coordinate 2,052,415 of NZ_CP150667.1, forward strand.
AATGGATTAGATTAGCCTACGCTTTAAAAGCTCGTTATTTAAACCATTTATCTAAGAAAAATTCTGGAGACATGGCGTATGACGCAGATGCAATTATAGAAGCGTGTTCTAAAGCTTTACAATCTAATGCAGATAATGCTATGAGAAGTTATGGTGGTGGAGAAGCAGAAAACGACCGTCAACCATACGCTACAGGAGGTTACGGAAGCTCTAGAGTAGATTATTTTTCTCACTTTTTTGTAGAATTATTAAAAAACTCATTAGATTTAGACACTCCTTATGAAGATCCTCGTCTTAAAATTATTGTACCAGAAGCTGTAAATGGTGGATACCAAGGTGTTAGAACTGGAGAAGGTCCTTTACCTAATAATGAAGATGGTGGTGATGATTATTCTGTTGGAAATGGTGGTTTTTACACCAGTCCTACTGCGCCAACTTACATGATGACTTATAGTGAAGTAAAATACATAGAAGCGGAAGCTAGATTAAGAAAAGGAGATAATTCTGGTGCTTATACAGCTCTGAAAGCTGGAATTCAGGCAGATTTTGAAAAAGCAGAAGCAACTGCTACTGAGACAACTGATTATTTAGCTAAGATGGATGCTGAAGTAGGAGAATCTGGTGTTACATTATCACATATTATGATTCAGAAATACATTACATTGTTGTTTGATCCAGAAACTTGGGTTGATTTAAGAAGAATGGATTATAGTAACACAATTTATCCTGGTTTAGAAAGACCAATAAATGTAAATTTAGCTATTTTCCCTGGTGAAAATGATTGGATTCAAGCAATGGTATATGAATATAATGAAGAGGATAGAAATTACGAAAACATGCCAGACAACACAGCTAGTGTTCGATTAACAACACCTGTATGGTGGAATGTAGCTGAGTAATCGACTATAATTTATTAAGTAAAATAGAAAAAGCATCAGAAATAATTTCTGATGCTTTTTTTTCTTCTATTTGTTTTGCTAAATATTATTTAACAGGAACTTCTTTAAACTCTAAGCTCTTTGTAGCATTTTTAACTTTCATTAAAAAATCTTTTCCTGGATCTGTTTTTACTGTTCTATAACCATTATCTTTTTCCAACCATAACTCATGGTTTTCAAAATTAGTATATTCATAATGACCAATAACGTAATCAATTTCGTATTTATTTTTTAAATAAGTAACAAGCTTAATATTCGCTTCTAATTGTTTTTCGGTTAAAGGTTTTGATGCCGTGCCTCCAACATTTTCTATACCAATAGCACAATGATTTAAACCAATTACATGCCTTGCCATAACGTTTTCTGGCATTAGCCTATAAATAGTTCCATCTAAATCAACTAAAAACTGAGAAGAAACATTTAATTGGCTAGCTGTATTAATTTTTGTTCTGTGGTCCCCTATTTTGGTATTTACAAATGCACCAAAAGATTTTTCTAATGTTGGTATTGCTGTCCAATGGATCACAACCATTTTAGGTTCAATTGTTGGGGAATCTTGAACAATCCCATAATGAGATTCCATGTACTCTAAAGTTAACTGCTCTCTTAACTCTCCAAACTCAATTGGCTTGTCTATAATTTTAAGATCATCTTTACAAGAAACAACACTAATAAACAGTAATAAAAGGTATATTTTTTTCATTGCTAATTATTTTACTTTAATATTAATTGAGTTAATTAAAAAATCTAATTGCGCTTTCGTATGATTTGCATTGATAACAATTCTATTAAACTTTTTTGTGCTTGTAGCATAATAAAAAGAGGTTATTAAAATATTTTTATCCAATAGAATTTGTTCTATTTTTTCATCAGAATGAAAGAAAACAGGATAAGAGTTATCAATAGTAACGGCAGTATTATCTTTTAATTGATGATACACATACTCCATGTTACTTTTCAGTTTTACCAATTGCTTTTTATAAATTTCTTGTGCATTTATAAAAACCTCCAAAAAAGCAGGACTCATACCTGCGCAACCAATAAAAAGATTGTCTTTTTTGATAAGATTGATAAAACTTAAATCTCCTGCAATTATACCTCCATTAACTCCAAAAGATTTTCCTAAAGAAGAACTAATAATCACTTTTATATTTTTTCTTTTTGGTACAAGTTCTGAAATTCCGTTTCCATTCTTGCCTAAAACCCCTAAACTATGAGATTCATCAATCACCAAATAAATAGTATTAGAAATATCAATTTCATCTAAAAAACCGAAAGAAAACGGTGTTGTTTCAAATGCTGCAATTCCGTCTAAAACAATGCTTATTTTTTTATTTTTTATTGATTTTAAAGATGAGTGTAATTCTGAATCACTAAAAACAGACAACGCATTTTCTGGCAAAATTGCCGGATGCGTTTTTGGCATAAAATAAAAAGCATCTACAAACGTCCCTAATGTTTTTATAGCAAATTGACCTGCTAAAGTACCTGATGAAACTGTTACAGCAGCTTCTGTTTGTAAAAAATTAGCCAAGTAAGTTTCACCTCTTTCATAAACAGCTAATTTTATATTTGCACTTCTAGAGCTTCCGTAAGAAACTCCCCACTTCTGAATAGCTTTAAAAAGTAATTCTTGAAACTCAGGTAAAGCAGCAGCTCCTAAATAAGAAGTGCCACTAAAATACAAGTATTCTTTTCCGTTTAAAAAAGCTGTTGTAGTTGGTACTTTTTCTAATTGCATATTTATAACAATGAAGCTCCAGTTCCATTTTCATCAGCATAAGAAATTACACCATTATCTATGGTAACTCCATTAGCAATGTCTTTTTTCAATAGCAAACCACCATCCATATCTACATAATCTAAAAGCGGTAATAAATGTGCTATTGCAGAAATACCTACGGTAGACTCTGTCATACAACCAACCATTGTTTTTAAGCCTAATTCTTTGGCTTTTTCTAACATTCTTTTACCAGGCGTTACCCCACCACATTTTGTCAACTTTACGTTTACACCATGAAACAAACCAAAACATTTTTCTACATCACTTTCTACAATACAGCTTTCATCTGCAATAATTGGTAAAGCAGAATTTTCGAATAATTTTTTAGCACCTTCAATATCATCCGCTTTTAAAGGTTGCTCTAAAAACTCTACACCTAATTCTTTTAATTTAAAAGAATTCTCTATTGCTTGATCTGCAGTCCAACCACAATTTGCATCAATTCTAAAAATTGCATCAGAATGTTTTCTTAATTCAGTTACTATTTCAATATCATTTTTAGTCCCTAATTTTATTTTATAAATTGGCCAAGGAAGTTCTTTCATCTTCGCTAACATTTTCTCTACAGAATCGATACCAATGGTATAATCTGTCATTGGGTTTTTATCGGTATTAAAACCCCAAACATCATATAGTTTTTTTCCTTGTTTACGCGCATTTAAGTCATTAAAAGCAATATCTAAAGCACATAATGCAAACATATTTTTAGCAAATAAAGGTTGTAACTTTTGCCAAAAATCAGCAGGTTCTTCTCCCGACAAAGACTTAATAAAAGGTAAGTTTTGCTGAATAGTAGCCATCATGTTTTCGACAGTAATATTATAATAAGGATTTGAAGTTGCTTCTCCAAAACCAGAAAATCCATCTGAAATTAACTCTACAACTAAACTTGGCTGAAAGTCATGAGACTCTCTAGAGATTGTAAAAGTGTGTTTTAATTGAAGATTATAAGAATGCAGTTTTATTTCCATTTTTTTACAGTTATATTTATCGTAAAGTTATAAAAATAGAATTCCATAAATAAATTTAAAATCATAAATATGCCATTAGTAACCCCATTATCTTCAGAACACGATATAGAAACAAAAGAATTAGCACTATTCTTTAATGAGACCTTAGGTTTTTGCCCAAATTCTGTTTTAACAATGCAGCGCAGACCCGCAATTTCTAAAGCTTTCATCAACTTAAATAAGGCTGTTATGGCAAATGAAGGCAGGGTAACATCTGCATTAAAAAGAATGATTGCTTGGGTTTCTAGTAATGCTACCGGTTGTAGATATTGCCAAGCGCACGCCATTAGAGCTGCAGAACGTTACGGAGCAGAACAAGAGCAATTAGATAATATTTGGGAATACAAAACACACCCTGCTTTTTCTGATGCTGAACGCGCTGCATTAGATTTTTCTTTAGCTGCTTCTATGGTGCCAAATGCAGTGGATGCAAAAATTAAAAATGAATTATATAAGTATTGGGATGAAGGTGAAATTGTAGAAATGTTAGGTGTTATTTCCCTTTTTGGATACTTAAATCGTTGGAATGATTCTATGGGAACAACTTTAGAAAAAGATGCTATTGATAGCGGAGATCAATATTTAGGAAAACATGGTTTTGAAGTTGGTAAACATCAATAAAAAGCAGTACATTTATTTTTCAAAAAAAAAAAAGAACTCCTCACTATAAAAGTGAGGAGATTCAAAATAAATTATTAAGGTCCCCCAACCTTTTCAAATTTAGTACACAAAAGTAAAGAAAACATTAGTTTTAAAATTGTGTATTTCACAAAAAATAAATGTTTTTTTTGTGATTTTTAAGTACGAAAAAAAAGGCCTAAATGAAAAGTTCAGAAGAAGAATTATTTAATTACATTAAACAGAAACTCCCTAAAAACGTTTCTTTTATAGATAAAATAGCAGAGGTTTTAGATTTAAGTTATGATGCTGCATATAGAAGAGTTAATAGAAAAACAGCATTAAATTTAGCTGAAACTTTAAAACTCGCAAATCATTACAATATAGATTTAAACACCTTATTATTATCCACCAATAATAGTAAAAGGATTATTGTAGAGAAAACTCATCATTTAATTGAAGATGATTATTTACAAACTTTTTTAGATAAATCATCTAATGAAATTGAAAAATTACAGGAATCGGGAGAAGCATTATTAATAAACTCTCTTAAAGACTACCCTCTATATCATGCGGGCAGTGGTTTTTTTTCTATGTTTAGAATATTTGCTTTAATTAATATATCTACTAAAGATTCTAATATTAAAAAAATGCCTTTTTCGGGATTTACGCCCTCTTCTGAAATTTTAAAAAAACACAAGACTTTTTTAAAAGGATACAATAAAATATCATTAACAGAAATATGGAGTGATTCTACGATAGATAATATTTTAAATCAAATTCAATATTTTTTTGACATAGGTCTTACCACAAAACCAGAGTCAATAATGATTGCTGATAGTTTGGTAGAATCTTTAAAGGTAATTGAAGAACAAGCAAAAAATCAAAAAAGAAACCATAGTGAAAGTAGTTACCAATTATACCACAACAATTTAGTTCCACTTTTAAATACGGTAATTATGAAATCTGAAACCCAAAAAAAGATTTTTGTGCCCTATACTAATTTAAGTTATTTTAGAATAAGTGATGAAAATACAACAAACCAGATTGAACAACATTTTAAAACGCAAATAGAGTTTTCTAACAACCTTTCTGGTGATGCCTCTGTAGAAAGACAAAAGTTTTTTAATACTTTATATCAAAAGATTGAAAATCGAAAAACAAGACTTTCTCTTTCATTTTCTCCTAATGATGTTTTGAACCCTATTTTCTAATTCCGGAATTACATTTTTCTCAAACCAAGGATTTTTAGTCAACCAAAACCGATTTCTGGGAGACGGATGTGGCAATGTAAAATATTTAGGCAAATACTCCGGATAATTATCTACCGTTTCTGTGAGAGTACGTTTCGCTTTATCTTTTAAATAATAATTCTGAGCGTACATTCCAATTAGAATAATCAGTTCTAAACTTGGCATTAACTCAAATATTTGTTGATGCCATTGAGGAGCACATTCTTTTCTAGGCGGTTTGTCTCCACTTTTTCCTTTTCCTGGATAACAAAAACCCATCGGTACAATAGCAAAGTTTTCTACATTGTAAAACTCTTCACTTGAAACATTTAACCATTTTCGTAATTGTTTCCCGCTTGCATCATCCCAAGGAATTCCAGATTTATGAACCTTTGTTCCTGGAGCTTGACCAATAATTACAATTTTAGATTTTTTATGACCTGTAACTACGGGGTTTGCTCCCAAATCTAAATGCGGTTCGCAAATAGTGCATTTTTTTATTTCTGATAAAAGGCTTTGCATTTTATAAAAATAGTCAAAATTATCTTTCTAAATGAGTAATAAGATTTCTCAATCGTTGAAAAACTCATTTCGAAATGACAAATTCGAATGTCATTCTGAATAATAAAGAAAGAGCAATCTAAACCGTAATAATATGAGGTTTCTCATTAGTTTATTTTGAGCCGAGTTGAAAGATCAAAAAAACTCATGTCTAAATGAAAAAACGAATGTCGTTCCGAATGACGAAGGAAGAGGAATCTAAACAGTAACAATACTATGAGATTTCTCATTAGTTTATCTTGAGCGGAGTCGAAAGGCGAAAAGCTCATTTCGAAATGACAATCGAACTCTAAAAAAATCTTACTTTAACTCTAAAGCTTCTTTTTCAAAAGACAAACCTTCAAAACCAGACTTCATAAAATTTCTGATATTTTGGTGAGAGTCTCCATTTTCATCTTCTAAAACATTTTTATAGTGTTCTCCAAAACAAAATAAAGCTTCTTCTTTTGTCATTTTTTGAATTTTAGCAAATGCAAATAACTTACATGAACCAGAATTCTCTCCTGCTTTGTTTTTGATATCTCCGTTTGTAAAAGATGTTGGAGTAAAATTGTAATTGTCCTCAATTACTTGCATCGTATCTGCAAATAAGATTGAAGTTGGATTTGCTTTTAGTTTTGTTTTAAACTCTTGTATTATCATATCTAAAGATTGTAAAATGTTTAATTCTATTTAGGTTTGTTCTAACTATTTTACCATAAATCTTGCACTTCTGCTTTAATATATTTATCGTAAATACTTTTTGTTTGCGCTAATTGGGTATCCGAAATCGGACTTATACTACTTGTATTTAAGTTAGAAACTAATTGCTCTACGCTAGAAGCTCCAGGAATTACACAACTTATTTCATTAAAAGACAAAATCCATTGTAATGCTTTATGCACAAGACTTTCGTCTTCATTAAAAATTGTTTTTAACTCTTCTACAGCCTGTAAACCTAAATTATAATCTATACCAGAAAACGTTTCTCCTTTATCAAAGGCAGCTCCGTCACGGTTAAAGAATCTATGATCTTCTTTGTTAAACGTTGTTGTTTTAGTGAATTTCCCTGTTAACAAACCACTAGCCAATGGAACACGAGCTATAAGTCCAACATTTTTTTTCTTTGCTTCTTCAAAAAATATTTCACTCGGTTTTTGACGAAACATATTAAAGACAAGTTGAACAGTACTTACTCCTTCAAATTCTATTGCTTTTAAAGCTTCCTCAACTTTCTCTACACTTACTCCGTAATTTCTAATTTTACCTTCTGTAGTTAAATCATCAAATAAACCAAAAATTTCTGGACGACTGTATACTTCTGTTGGAGGACAATGTAATTGAATTAAATCAATTCTATCAACGCCTAAATTAGATAAACTATCTTCCACAAATTTTCTTAAAGCAGCAGTTGTGTATGATGCATTTACATGAGGATTTAATTGACGACCACATTTTGTAGCAATAAATACTTCTTCAGAACTTGCACGTACAATTTCACCGACCACTTTTTCACTTAATCTATCACTATAAACATCTGCAGTATCAATAAAATTAATTCCATTATCAATGGCTGTATTAATAATTTTTTCTGCATTCGAGAAACTAAAGTCACTTCCCCATTTTCCACCAACTTGCCAGGTTCCTAAACTTATTTCTGAGATGTTTAAGTTCGTTTTTCCTAATTTCCTGTAATTCATTCTTATTATATTTTTTGATAATTATACCTGTAAAAGTGTTTGTCGTAAAATTATAGAAATTCTTAATTTTTTACAGTATTTCTGTGAAATTATTTTCTATTGGACTTACTTTTAGTTTTGTTTTGAGTTGTTGGATGGTCACTTATTTTTTTTAATTCGTCAAACATAAACAACAAAAAAAGACAACTTTTATTATTTTAATGTAAAGTATTGTTTACATTTGTATAAAAATAATAGCATTATGAAAATTAAAATGTTACCCAATTGGTGTAAAAAGTTAGGATTATTAATATTTACTGTTGGTTTTATAATTTCTGGCTATAAGGATTTTATGATGGGATTTACTGGAGCACTAGATGCCACAAAATTTAATTATTTTGAAAACTTATTTTCCAATTCAGTTATTCACCTATTAGAGATTGGCTCAATTCTAGGTATGGTTATATATTTAATGTCTAGGGAAAAAATAGAAGATGATTATATCAATAAATTACGACTAGAATCATTTCAATTAACGTCTTTCATTGGATTAGCAATAACTATAATTTCTTATTCAATTTCAGAAGAGATAAAGTTAACCTTAGATTATTTTATTATTCTTTTTCTTTGGTTTTATCTCATAATTTTCGCACTTAAAAAACGTATTTACTAAATGAAAAACTTAATAAAAGTAGAGCGTGCAAGACATAATTTAACTCAAGCTGATTTAGCAAAAAAGGTTGATGTTTCTAGACAAACTATTTATGCAATAGAAAATAATAAATTTAATCCGTCTGTAACTTTAGCAATTAAAATGGCGCGTCTTTTTGAGGTAACTGTAGAGTATTTGTTTGATATTGAAGAAGATTAATTTCTTTTTTATTTAAACAATAATAAAAACCTCAGCCTTTGGCTGATAATTTAATAAAATGATAAAGCTTATTTTACTTTTCATTATTTGGTTTCTAGAAATAATTTGGTTGATTCTTTAGAAATAGGTACACCCTTTTAGGATAAAGGTAATATTACAAAAATGAATCTATAGATTTCTCAATCGTTAAAAAACTCATTTCGAAATGACATTTTTGATTTCAATAAAAAATGGATAAATGTTGTTCAAAGACCTCACAGGTTTTAAAAACCTGTGAGGCCTGAGGTAAGTAAAATATCTACTTCTTCCCTTCTACAATAACCACAATTTCACCTTTTGGTGGTTTTGCAGTATAATGTGCTAAAACTTCAGTTGCAGTTCCTCTAATCGTTTCTTCGAACATTTTTGTTAATTCTCTACTTACAGAAACCTGTCTGTCAGCACCAAAATACTCTACAAAATGCCCTAACGTTTTTACTAATTTATGTGGAGATTCGTAAAAAATCATGGTTCTTGTTTCTTCTGCCAATAGTAAAAAACGTGTTAGTCTTCCTTTTTTTACTGGTAAAAAACCTTCGAACACAAACTTGTCATTTGGCAAACCAGAATTTACTAAAGCGGGTACAAAAGCAGTTGCTCCAGGTAAACAATCCACCTCTATATTATTTTCTACACAAGCTCTGGTTAGTAAGAAACCAGGATCTGAAATTGCAGGTGTTCCGGCATCTGATATTAAGGCACAAGTTTCTCCGTTTTGTATTCTTTGTACAACTCCTTTTAAAGACTTGTGCTCGTTATGCATGTGGTGACTGTGCATTTGTGTAGCAATCTCAAAGTGTTTTAAAAGTTTACCACTTGTACGTGTATCTTCTGCTAAAATAAAATCTACTTCTTTTAGAATTCTTATTGCTCTAAAAGTCATGTCTTCTAAATTACCTATTGGAGTAGGCACTAAATATAATTTGCTCATTGTTTCGGTTTCAAGTTTCAAATTTAAGGTTTCAAATTGGACTCAAAAACAAATAGTTGAATTTAAATAGACTTTTACAGAAATAGTGGCACTTACATAAGTTGTCTCTTTTTTAGAAAGTGATTTAAACGACAAAAACATAAACTATTTATTACTCTTATTTTAATTCTATCAACTCTAGTATTTGATAATCTAACTTATCAAAAATGTTTATGTTTTCACGAATTACCTTAGCGTAAACACCTGGTTTGTCTATAATCATCCAATATTTAAGTTTTGCTTCTCCGTAAAAACCTTCCACAACTTTACATTTAAATTCTCCTGCAAACACTTTTATCGTTTCTGTGGCTATTACTCTAAACGGGCCTAGATCTTCTTGAGGAAAAAAATCATTTTTCATATTTAATAGACCTCCTTTAAAACTTTCAGTATCTTTTAGAGTGTCCTTTTCGGTAATGATTAAATTATCTAAGGTGATACTTTTTCTTTCTTTATTAATAGTGATTTTAGACAGTAAAATATCTTCTTTAAAACTTTTTGTGCTTGGTATTAACATACTTCGTTTATACTTTAAATAGTTTACATGTTCTAATTTGACTAATAAAGAATCAAAATCTGACCAAGGAGAACTTTCGTTTGATCTTGCTGGAAAATTATTAATATTAAAAGTTAAACGTTCTAAACTAGTGGATGAAATATCTTTTGCAGCAATTTTTTCTTTTTTAGCTGTGATTTCTTTTCCGCTTTTATTTAGTATAAATGTATTTTCTGATTGTTCTTTTAGAAAACTTTTCCCCCTTAACAATTTAGATTCGCCTATAAAAGTGATTGCTTTTTCTTTAGAGTTGTACATCCAAGTACCATTTATTGTTGATTTTAATTTTCCTATTGAAGAAATTGTAGAAAATGAAAAAGTATCTGGTAGTTCCATTTTTAGCAATTGAGTATCCTCAAAATCATTTACTATGGTCCATGTTCCGATGAATTTAGACTCTGCATTTTCTTTAGCAATCTCATTAAAATTCAACTTTAAATAGGTTGTACTTATGCCCTCTTTTTCTAATACAAGCTCTTTGTTGGTACTGCTTACAATTTTACTGATGCCATTAAAATCTACCTCAACATTAGATCTCATTTTAATTTCATTCCTTTTACTATTGTAACGCCAAATTGCAACCAATTTACCTTTCATCAATGTTTTTCCGCCTTTTGCAAACTCTATAATCTTAAATGGATGTTCCGTATTGTTAGCTGATTCTACTTTGGTTATAAGCCAGCTGCCAACAAGATTCGGATTTTGTGCCTTTATAGAAAAACTACACAGAATAATTATAAGTGTGATGACTAATTTTTTCATGAGATGCTATTTTAAAAGATTATACTTTCTATATGACTAATACAGACCTTCTAATGCATATTTGTAATCTCAATAAATAGGAAACATTTATTTTAGTCTGAACTTTTCATTTTTCCAATTCCTTAAGATAACATTTTTTCGTCATACTGCCACATCATTTTAAACTTAAATACTCATTATCAATATTTTAAATTTAATTTCATAATTTTAGATTAAGTTGCTTTACACGTAATATTGTCCTTTTTAAAATTCTTATTTCATAAAAAAAATTGATACGTGTAATAGCTTTATCTATAAAAAAAGGCACCAATACGTTACATAAATAAAGAGCATTAGACGGATTTTGCGTTACCGATTGCAGTACTTCGACTACGCTCAGTATAAAATAATGTTTGAGCTCTTTTTTATTCTTTTTCGGAATAAAAAAAGCGAGTGCGGAAAGCGGGATATTTCTCTTTAGAAATGAACGCCCAAAAAACTCATATTCAATAGAAAATGATTATTTTTACAGCTTCAATTAATGAGACTTCTGCCTTTTAGAAAATGGCAGATAAGAATATAAAAATAAAGAAATGTATAGAAGTCATTCTTGTGGCGAGTTAAGAGCATCGCATATAAATACAGAGGTAACCTTAGCAGGTTGGGTACAAAAAAGCCGTGATAAAGGGTTTATGGTTTGGGTAGATTTACGTGATAGATACGGAATTACGCAACTTATTTTTGATGAAGAGCGTACGCCAAAAGAAATGATTGAAAAAGCAAAGTCTTTAGGTAGAGAGTTTGTAATACAAGTTACTGGTACTGTTATTGAGCGTGAAGCTAAGAATTCTAAAATGGATACGGGTGCTGTAGAAGTGTTGGTTTCTAAGTTAGAAATTTTAAACGCATCTGTTACGCCTCCTTTTACAATTGAAGATAAAACGGACGGTGGTGAAGATATTAGAATGAAATACAGATATTTAGATATCCGTAGAAATCCGGTAAAAGACAGTTTAATTTTCCGTCATAAAGTGGCAATGGAAGTTAGAAAGTATTTATCTGATGCTGAATTTATTGAAGTTGAAACACCTTATTTAATAAAATCTACGCCAGAAGGCGCAAGAGATTTTGTGGTTCCTTCTCGTATGAATGAAGGTCAATTTTATGCGTTACCTCAATCTCCACAAACCTTTAAACAACTGTTGATGGTTGGTGGAATGGATAAATATTTTCAGATTGTAAAATGCTTTAGAGATGAAGATTTACGTGCAGACAGACAGCCAGAATTTACACAGATTGACTGTGAAATGGCATTTGTGGAGCAAGAAGATATTTTAAATATTTTTGAAGGATTAACGCGTCACTTACTAAAGGAAGTAAATAATGTTGAGGTGGAGAAATTCCCGAGAATGTTATATGACGATGCAATGAAATTGTATGGAAACGACAAACCAGATATCCGTTTTGGAATGGAATTTGGCGAGTTAAACGCAGTTACACAACATAAAGATTTTGGTGTTTTTAATAGCGCAGAATTGGTAGTTGGTATTGCTGTACCTGGAGGAAATGCATATACAAGAAAAGAAATAGACAATATTATTAAGTGGGTAAAACGTCCGCAAGTTGGTGCTTTAGGAATGATTTATGCGCGTGTAAACGAAGATGGATCTTTTAAATCTTCTGTAGATAAATTCTACGATCAAGAAGATTTAGCAAAATGGGCAGAAATTACGGGTGCAAAACCTGGTGATTTAGTGTGTGTTTTATCTGGTGAAACAAATAAAGTTAGAGCACAATTATCTGCTTTACGTATGGAATTAGCAGAACGTTTAGGCTTAAGAGATCCTAAAGTATTTGCTCCGCTTTGGGTAATAGATTTTCCTTTATTAGAATTAGATGAAGAAACTGGGCATTACCATGCAATGCATCACCCGTTTACTTCTCCAAAACCTGGGCAAATGGAACTGTTAGACACAGATCCTGGAGCAGTGAAAGCTAATGCGTACGATTTGGTTTTAAACGGAAACGAAATTGGTGGTGGTTCTATTAGAATTCACGACAAGCAAATGCAAGCAACTATGTTAAAACATTTAGGTTTTTCTGAAGAAGATGCTAGAGCGCAGTTTGGTTTCTTAATGGATGCTTTTGAATACGGAGCGCCTCCTCACGGTGGATTGGCTTTTGGATTGGATAGATTGGTTGCTATTTTAGGCGGACAAGAAACAATTCGTGATTTTATTGCATTCCCTAAAAATAATTCTGGTAGAGATGTTATGATTGATGCGCCTGCATTTATTGATGATGATCAACTAAAAGAATTAAGCTTGAAATTAAACATTCAAAAATAAATAATTTAAATCCCGCTTTTGCGGGATTTTTTAATCCTTTCCGCTATGAAAAGACTAATTATATTCTTACTCCTTTTTACTTCTATCGCTTCTTTTTCTCAAGAAATTACAGGTGATGAATTGTTAGAAAAATCAATTCAATTTCATGATCCGAACGGAAATTGGGATACCTTTAATGGAACACTTTTTGTTACCATGGAAATTCCTGAAAAATCGAGTAGAAAAAGTAAAATAGGCATTAATTTACCCAAAGAATATTTTTCTGTAAAAGCAACTAGAGACACAATTACTACAGAATACACTGTAGACAAAGGCATTTCTAGTTTTACTTTTAATGGTGATAACAATCTGTCTGAAGCAATTAAAAAGAAATTTAATTTAAATGCTGAACGTGCCAAAATGTATAAAAATTATTATACGTATTTGTTCGGTTTACCGATGAAGTTAAAGGATGAAGGTACAATTATTGATCAAAAAGTAGCAAAGAAAACATTTAAAGGAAAAGAATATTTGGTTTTAAAAGCAACGTATTCTAAAGAAGTTGGCAAGGATACTTGGTACTTTTATTTTGATCCAAGCACGTATGCGATGGAAGTGTATCAGTTTTTTAAAGAGAAAAAAGATAGTGGCGAATACATTTTACTTTCTGGTTTAGAAACAATCAACAATATTAAAATGCCCAAAAATAGAGCTTGGTATTATAATAAAGATGATGGTTATTTAGGAACCGATATTTTATCATCACAAAAATAAAGACTACGCAACACTTAACTTTATTCTAATTCTAGAAAAAATATGTTCTTAAGTATGGAAATAGTACTACTCCTTTTTATCGTTATTTATCTACTAATTACAAACAAAAAAATTAGTTCTAAATTGAAAGATTTACAAACTTCTGTTTTTCAATTAGATGATAAATTACAACACCTACAGCAAAAATCTACTTTTAAACAAGAAGAGAAGGAAGAGGTTATAAAAACTAAAAGTGAACCTGTTTCTAAAAAAGAACCGGAACCTTTAGAAAAAACAATAGTTATAGCAAAAGAGGAACCTATTATTTTTGTTTCTGAAATACCAGAAGTAGTAAAACCTATTTTAAATACTGATGCTAAAATTGCGCCAATAGTTGTTGATAAAAAATTAAATACAAAAGAAGAGAAAAAGAAAGAAAAAGCGATTCCTAAAAAATCTTGGATAGCCGCTTTTAAAGAAAAAAACCCAGATTTAGAGAAGTTTATTGGAGAAAACTTAATTAACAAAATAGGAGTTTTAATTCTTGTTTTAGGAATTAGTTTCTTTGTAAAGTTTGCTATTGATAAAGATTGGATTAACGAACCTGCAAGAGTAGGAATTGGTGTTTTATGTGGATCTTTAATTATGATGATTGCACATAAATTAAAGAAAAATTATGCTTCCTTTAGTTCTGTTTTAGTAGCCGGAGCAATTAGTGTTTTTTATCTTACTATTTATATTGCTTTCCATGAATACCAATTATTTAGTCAGACCGTTGCTTTTTGTATTATGGCAGTAATTACGGCTTTTAGTGCCTTAGTTTCCGTTTCTTATAACAGACAAGAATTAGCAATCTTATCTTTAATTGGTGGTTTTGCAGCTCCTTTTATGCTAAGTACTGGAGAAGGAAATTATGTGGTGTTATTTAGTTATATCGGTATTTTAAATTTAGGTATTCTTGCTATTTCTTATTTTAAAAAGTGGAAAATAGCAACCATTGTAGATTTTGCTTTTACTATTATTTTATTTGGTAGTTGGTGTTTATTAAATATCAATAAAGATAATTTTGAACATAATGGCGCTTTAACTTTTGCTACCATTTTTTACTTTATTTTTAGTCTTACTATTGTTTTAAATAACTTAAAAAATAAAGGTGTATTTTCTAAAATTGAATATTTTATTTTAATAGCAAATACATTTATTTTCTTCGGAATTGGAATGTTAATTCTTAAAGATTTAGAGTCTAACTTCACAGGATTATTTACGTTATTATTGGCAGTTTACAATGTAGCTTATGCAACTATTTTGTATAAGAAATTCGGTTTAGACAAAAACGCCATTTATATTCTAATTGGTTTGGCACTAACATTTGTTACGTTAACCATTCCTATTCAGTTTAACGGAAACCAGATTACTCTTTTCTGGGCTGCAGAAGTAGTTTTATTATTTTGGTTATCTAAAAAATCTAAAATTGAATCTTTTAAATTTGGTGCAATTATAGTACAAGTTTTATCTATTATTAGTTTGCTGCTAGATTGGGAATTGTACGCGTATTCAGAAGAATTATCGGTAGTTTTTAATCCGTTATTTATAGCTGGTTTTGTAGTTAGTGTCTCTCTATTTTTAACCTATTGGTTATTAAAAAAAGAAGGAAATATGGTTACTAAATATTTCACTTTAAAGATAAACGTTTACAAGAAAATTGTATTTATTGCTTTTGTTTTAGTTGCGTATTTTACAGGTGCTTTAGAAATTGATTATCAGGCTCATCAATTTTTAGAAAACACTGCATCTGCATTATCTTTTCCTGTTGCATATCATTTTGTATTTGTGGCACTCTTACTATTTTTTACAGAAAAATTAAAGCAGAAAAACATAGAAAAAGCAATCTTATTAATCAGTTGCATTTCAATTTTCGTTTATATAGGTAACTTCTACAAGCTACCAACAGATGAAGTTGCAGAAAACCTTGCCCTTTCTATACATAGCAATTATGCTTTCTATTTGCATTATATAATTTTAGCATGTCTTATTTATTTTGGAGTTCAATTATTTAAAAAGACAACTACTTTATTTAACATAAAACCGAAACAAAGTAAATGGCTGCCTTGGGTATTTGTATTTGCTATTGTGTACACATTAAGTAATGAAGTGATGGTACATGGAGTTCATTTTTCTGATAATTCATCAATTATTACTGAGTTAAATGCACAAACAAATGATTACTCAAAATACGATATTATAGATAACAAAATAGATGCAGTACAAGACCAAATAATTAAAATTGGGTATCCTATTTTATGGGGAATTTTCTCCTTTATATTCTTAATTATCGGAATTAAGAAACAGTGGAAAAACTTAAGAATTATTGCACTTTCTTTATTAGGAATAACCATTATAAAACTATTTGCGTACGATATTAAAAATGCTTCTGAAACAGGAAAAATAGTCGCCTTTATATTATTAGGTGTTTTAATCTTGATTATTTCGTTTGTGTATCAGAAAATTAAAAAATTAGTAAATGACAAAACTCAAGAAGATGAAGAGATATAGCTTTTTAATCGTTTTTTTTATCGGACTAACTTGTTTTAGTCAGAATTATAAAGGCTCTTTAAACAGTGTTGAAAAAGACGGTTTACATAAAATAATGTTGACTCCAGAAATAAGGTCTGCAAGTAAAAATAATTTTAATTTTATTAGAATAAAAGATAGCGCAAACAAAGAAGTGCCTTATGTTTTAAAATATCATTCAGATCAATTATTTTCTACTTTTTCACCTATCAAAATTTTATCAAACGAAAGAATTAAAGATTCTATTACTGCTGTTATTCTAGAAAATAAAACGAACGAAAAATTAACAAACCTTATTCTTCAGGTTGCGAATACAGATATTTCTAAAACATATCATCTTTATGGAAGCAATGACGCCAAAACATGGTTTGGAATTACATCTAACAACAGTCTATACTTTAAGAACGTTGCCAATAAATCATCCCTAGAAAAAAGGATAGACTTCCCAACAACAACGTATCAGTTCTTAAAAATAGCCTTTAACGATAAAAATTCTTTACCAATAAACATTTTGGGTGTTGGTAAATACATCAACAACTATTTTTCTGAAGCACCAATTACACTTACAGATTATAGTCAGAAAATTACACTTTTAAAAGACAGAAAGGTTACACAGATTAAATTTACAGCTAACAAATCTCATGAAATTAATAGTATTTCATTTGATATTAACACCGCTTTTTATCAACGTAATGCAAAACTAATTATAAATAAAGAACGTAAAATAAAGAAAAGAGTAGAAATTGATCAACAAGTAATTTCTAACTTTCAGTTAAGTTCTAAAACAGAAAACACCTTTTTCTTAAATAATTTAAATGAAAAAGAATTTATTATAGAAATCGAAAATAAAGATAACCCTAGTCTAGAAATTACGAATATTACCTTATTACAAAAGCCTGTTTATATTATATCTGACTTAAAAAAGAAGGAACAATATCAACTAATAATAGATACTACCTTCTCTAAACCTTTTTATGACTTAGGTAATTTTATATCAGAAAAAACATCAATTATAGAAGAAGAAGTATCCGTAAATAATTTTATTAAAACCAAAGCAACACCTGTAATTATAAAAGAGAAACCTTTTTGGGAAACGGCTTTTTTTATGTGGGTTTGTATTATTTTTGTAGGCGTTTTAATAACCTACTTTGCGATGGACTTATTAAAGGATGTAAAGCATCAAGAAAAAAACTAATTTATAAATAATTTTTTATCGATAAAACAAGTGCCAACAACAAAAAACATTTACAGAAAAATATTAATTTGGAGATATAAATACATCTCTGAAAAGCAATTCATATACATACTTAGCATCCTTGTTGGTTTTTTAGCAGGTTTTGGAGCTGTTATTTTAAAAAATTTAACACACTTTTTTCAGCATCTTTTAGAAGGAAATCTGGTAAGAGATTATCACCATGCTTTTTACTTTCTTTTTCCGATTATTGGTTTAACAATTGTATATTTTATCATAAAATATGTGATTAGAAACAAGGTAAGTCACGGTATTCCTTCTACGCTATATGCTATTTCCAAAAGAAAAGGAATTATGAAGCGTTACCAAATGTTTGGTTCTATTTTAACAGCGCCAATTACCGTTGGTTTTGGTGGTTCTGTTGGACTAGAGGGACCAACTGTTGCAACAGGTGCAGCAATTAGCTCTAATGTTGCCAGGTTGTTTCATTTAAATCAGACTTCAAGAACCTTATTAATTGGTTGTGCATCTGCCGCTGCGCTTTCAGCCATATTTAAAGCACCAATTGCCGCTATTATTTTTGCCATAGAAGTATTTAGCTTAGACTTAACAATTGCCTCTATGATGCCTTTACTTTTAGCGTCATTATCTGCAATTATAACCTCTCGTTTCTTTTTTGGTTCTGATGTTTTACTTCCGTTTGAAATAACGGATGTTTTTACAATTGGCAACATTCCTTATTACTTAATTTTAGCAACAGCAACAGGCTTAGCTTCTATTTACTTTACCGAGGTTTATGATAGAATTCAGAAACTTTTTGACAAAATAGACTCTCCAGTAAAACGTTTATTAGTTGGTGGAATTGGTTTAGGAGTATTAATTTTTTTTATTCCGCCTTTATATGGTGAGGGTTTTGAGGTTATTAATAATTTAATTGCAGGAAACCCACAAGAAGCTTTAAAAAACAACTTTATGAACTTAGATTTAACTAATGTTTGGGTTGTTATTATCTTATTATTTGGCTTAGTTTTATTTAAAGTGATTGCAAGTGCCTTAACTTTTGGCGCAGGTGGAGTTGGTGGTATTTTTGCACCTACTTTATTTATGGGAAGTCTTTTAGGAAATTGTGTTTCTAAAATAATTAATACTACTGGTTTATCTAATGTTTCTGAAAGTAATTTTACTTTGGTAGGAATGGCTGGCTTAATGGCAGGGGTGCTACATGCTCCTTTAACTGCTATCTTTTTAATTGCGGAATTAACTGGAGGCTATGAACTTTTTATTCCGTTAATGCTAACCGCTACAATTTCTTACCTAATAGCTAAATATGTACATCCATATTCTGTGTACGCAATGCAGTTAGGTAGAAAAGGAGAATTAATTACACATAACAAAGACCATGCTGTCTTAACTTTAATGGATATTAATAGAGTTATTGAAAATAATTTTGTTCCTGTTTATTCAGATATGGATTTAGAAAGTATGGTTAAACAAGCAGTTGTAAAATCTAACAGAAATATTTTCCCTGTAATTAATAAGAAAAATAATAAACTAACAGGTATTATTTTACTAGACGATTTAAGACCTATTATGTTTGATCAAACCTTATATAAAACCATTTTTGCTAGAGATATTATGCAGCATCCTCCAGAAATAATTATCATAGGTCTAGATAAAATGACAGATATTATGAGGAAGTTTAAAGAAAGTGGTGCTTGGAACTTACCAGTTGTTAAAGAAGGAAAATATATTGGTTTTATCTCTAAATCAAAATTATTAACGGCTTACAGAAATAAACTAATAGAAGTTACGTCATAAAACTATAGAAGAAAATGAGGCAAAATAGTTTTTCAACAAATATGAGAACAAAATCTAACAAAGAGTTAGCAACCATTCTCACTGAAAAAGATAAATATACAGAAGAAGCTTTGCAAGCTGTTACCTGGGAACTAGAGGATAGAAACATATTAGAAAAACCTACCATTGTTATAGAGGATACGCCTACAGAAAGCACCGCATCTGAGTCTCCTATTCCTAAAGAAAAAATAGAAAGTAATAAGAGTCCTTTTGAAGAATTAGAAGTACCTGTTTTATATTCTAAAAATGCAATCCTCGGTTTTACCATTTTCTTTTCCACCATATTTGGTGCTGTTTTACTAATGCAAAACTTAAAACAGATGAACAAGCCCAAAGTAAGAAATCAAGTTCTTATTTTTGGATTGGTATATACTCTTTGCTCTACGATACTTTTAAATTATCTACCCAAATCTATTTTCACAACTTTAATATTGAATGTTATAGGTTACGCTGTGTTGACAGAATATTTCTGGAATACCCATTTAGGAAAATATTTAGTTCATCAGAATAAACAAATATGGAAAATATTAGGTATTTCTATGCTAATTGTATTTGCTCTTATTTTCCTACTTTTTTTAACTCAAAATTTAGAACAATAGCTTTCTTTCTGTTTAAATAAATTAAAAGAAGGGAAATGAAAATAGTACTAGCTCCAGATAAATTTAAAAACTCTTTAACAGGGTTAGAGTTTTGCACTATTGTTGAAAAAGGAATTTTAGAAGAATTCCCGAATACAGAAATTCTTAAATTACCACTAGCAGATGGTGGTGATGGTACTATTGAAATTGTAGAATACTACCTAAAAGGACGTACCATAAATGTAAAAGTGAATAACCCTTTTTTTGAAACTATAAATGCAACTTACATTTATTCAGAAAAAACAAAAACAGCTTTTATTGAAATGGCAGAAGCTTCTGGCCTTAAACTTTTAAAACCAGCACAATTCGATTGTAAAAATGCCACTACCTTAGGTACAGGAGAAATGATTGTTGAAGCGATTAATAAGGGTGCTAAAACTATTATTATAGGTATTGGAGGCAGTGCAACCAACGATTGCGGTATAGGAATGGCAACGGCTTTGGGTTATCAGTTTTTAGATGAAAATAATAAAAAAGTAAAACCTATTGGCGCAAATTTATCGAATATAAAATCGATAGATGTTACTAATGTTCATCCTAAATTAAGCGCTGTAGATTTTAAAATAGCTTGCGATGTTACCAACCCATTATACGGAAAAAATGGTGCAGCCTATGTTTATGGTTCACAAAAAGGAGCCTCGAAAGACGAAATTATAATGTTAGATAAAGGCTTACAAGATTTTCCTGAAATTCTAAATGCTATTTTCACAATCGATGTTCAGTCTGTAAAAGGTGCTGGTGCTGCAGGTGGAATGGGAATTGCTAGTAAATTATTCTTAAACGGAACTTTAGAACCTGGTATTCAATTGATAAAAAATATCGCAAATTTTGATGCTCAAATTGAAGGTGCAGATTGGATTATTACTGGTGAAGGAAAACTAGACACACAAACTATGTCTGGCAAAACAATTCAAGGCGTGTTGACTTCCGCAGTAGCCAAAAAAATAAAAGTTGCTGCTTTTTGTGGCGCTATAGATTTAGACGGAAAACAACCAGAAGATTTTGGAATTCAATATACCGATGCTGTTATAAATTACGCGAAGGACTTAGAAGATTCTATGAAAAATAGTGCAAAATACCTAAATTTATTATCAAGAAAATTCGCACTAAAAAAAAATTAAAACACTAGTTCCAAGGCTCTTCATTAGGCTCTAATTGCTTCTGACTTGGCATAATACTTTTATAGTCTTGCTCAGTTGCTTCTATTTTTAAACAAGAAAATAATAAGAAACAAACGGCTAAATCATTTTTATCTAAAAGCTGTAATTTAATACTGTCTTTAAAATCATTATCAGAAAAAGACTCATCAATTTCTGCAATCTTTTCTCCGTTTTTTAGAATCGATATTTTCTTTTTAAAATGGATATTCGTTTCATAAGTAACCTCATCAACATCTATAGAAAAGATGGTTTTTCTATTATTCTGAGAAATTAATTCGGTTAAAACGTCCTGACTATTTTTTATGGTAAATACCATTTTCCATTTCCAAAATTGAAATTGTTTGGTAATCTTATAAATTATTTTATCGTCTGAATTAAAAACCTCAGAACCAAACTTCCCAAAATCCATAAACCACTTAGATGTGTATAATTTTTCTTCGGATGAAAAAAGATCTAAAGTATTATTAAAGTGTTTTATTTTATATAAATGAGTGTTCATTGAATTACTTTTCTTTTAAAAAATTGACTACCAAATCTGGAAAATCTGTAAAAGCACCATCAATATTTGCTTCTATTAAGAGTGTTTCCATCATCTGGTCAAAGGTAGTGAACTCATCTAAAGAATCGGCTCTAAAAGTATAAGGATGCACTTTTAAACCCAATTTATGCGCATCGGAAACTAATGTGGTAAACTGCCACTTCTCTCCTACTTTTTTATCTAATATTTGCTTGTACCAAGGACCTATTCCGTCTGCATACGTTGCAAAATGTGTCAATTGTTTTGCTTCTTCTTCAAATTCTATTAATTGCACCAAAAATAAGTCAGATTTTAATGCTACACGAATTCTCTCTAGCTCTGCTGCATCAAAACATTGTAAAATGCAATTATCCTTTTTTGTTTTGTAACCGTAATCAGCAAGTATCTCTAAAACAATTTCGGTTATCTTTCTTCCTTCTTTTTGATGAAAAGCTGGTTCTTTAATTTCTGGATAAATTCCGATATTCTTTCCAGTAGCTTTATTTAAACCTTGTATCAGTTCTATTTCTTCTTCAAAAGAATGCAGTTTAAAATTCCCTTTTCCCTTCGGGTAACGGTTTGGGTAAAACTGTTCGCCTGTTTCATGATTAAAACGCTCCGTTACCTTTAGCGTTTGCAATTCATCAAAAGTAAAATCTATCACATAAAATCGATTGTCTTTTCTTTTTCTATCAGCAAATTTTACAGCAACATCCGTTACATCATCTAAATAAATATCATGAATTACAATAGGTACATTGTCTTTACTCAACACCAAATCTTGCTCAATAAAATGAGGATTCATAGCATACGCCATCGCTTTGGCTTCCATAGTATGTTCTGGCAAATAACCAGAAGCACCTCTGTGAGCAATCACTATTTTAGTATCCATATTCGTTTCTTTTTTAGGTGAATTGCAAGAAAAAAGTAGCAAACCAATCAAAAATAATGAAATTGAGTTCATTTCTATAAAATATATCAATTAAAGATATAACTTTTGTAATTTTGCAATATGAAGTTAATGTTAAAAATAATGTTTGTCATCTTTTTAATTTGGATGGCAGTTGGAATGTACCTTATAAATATAGGTCACGAAAAAGCACAAATTGTAATGGGCTTAGGTGTCTTTTACTTTTCTTTTCTATTTATGCCTTTCTTTATTTACTACAGATACAGAGATGGAAAATACAAGAAGTATATTTTAAATGATGAAAAATTAAAGGCCGCTTTTAAAGGTTTTGGAAAGGATTAATTAGTTCTCCTTTTAATAATTTTACCGTATACCAAAATGAATGCGTTAAAAAAACAAGAACGCATCAGTTTTCACACGAGCGAGACGTTTGCGTTAGCGAAAACGGAACAAAACATAAACGCTAGTGCGAGCGTCTCGCTCGTTCCACAACAAGTGAATTTCAAAAAAATAGTATCAGAGTTTACAAGGCCAAAGGACTATATCTATCAAATTTCTATTAATCTTCCTTTTTAAAATACAAATACACAGGAAAATGGTCTGAAAAACCTCCTTGATACCAAGGACCAATATACGTTCTAAACGGACTTCCTTTTAATTTTCCTTTAAATATTTTAAGCCATTTCTTATTAAAAACTTCCGCATGCTTAAAATAGATTTGACCTTCTTTTTTATCTAAAAAGTTCTTGGTAATAATTATCTGATCAAATAAATTCCATTTACCTTCATAGGTTAAAGAACCAATAGCATTTCTATCCAATATCTTTTCCATCGGATTGTAAAAATCATCCGTCACTAAATATTCTTTAATAGATTTACTGGTTGGATCATCGTTAAAATCACCCATAATCAAAATTTTTGCATTATAATTTTTAGCTTGTATTCCTGCTATAATTACTCTTGCTAATTTTGCTGCATCAATTCTTTTTGGTTCAGACTCTTCTATTCCCTCTCTTCTAGAGGGCCAATGATTTACCAAAACATGGACTAATTCTCCTTTTAAATTCCCAGAAACCACTAAAATATCTCTTGTATAATCTCTCTTTCCTTCATCTCCTTCTAAATACAACGGAAAATGTTCTGAGTCTATCAATTCGAATACTTCTTTATTGTATAAAAGTGCTACATCAATCCCTCTATCATCCGGAGAATCATAATGTACAAAACCATAATGATGCTTTTTTAAATCTTTAGAATTCACCAAATCTCTTACAACTTTTGCATTTTCTACCTCTACCAAACCAACAAGTGCAGGTACATCATAAGATCTTTCTTTACCTAATTGAGAAATTACAGAACCTAGTTTTTTAATCTTGTCTCTGTAACGTTTATTATTCCAATGATTTTTTCCATTGGCTGTAAAATCATCATCAAAAGTTTTTGGATCATCTACTGTATCAAATAAATTTTCTACGTTGTAAAAACCAACAGTAAAAATATCTTTACTCCTTTTAGATGATAAAAAAAATGATTGCATGTATACTTAATTTTTGTGAAACGTAAAAATAGACAAATAAACTTTTGGTACTCGTAACTTAAATTATATGTTTTGTTAACATTAACGTATTCTAAATTACGTTTTTCTAATATAAGTTTGCAGTGATTAAAATAAGCGTGAATATTAAACCTTTAAAAACCACTGCTATAAGAAGAAAAAGTATTGAATTTGAATTTGAATTAATTATTAAAATCCTTAATTTTATTGAGGATTTTTTTATGCATTTACAAATCAAATCTTTGTATTTTTGTTGTCTATGATAGACGAACGCGAAGTAATATCGGAAAAAGCTGTTTTAATTGGAATTATATCTCAGAAACAAGATGAAACTCAATCTACAGAATACTTAGATGAATTAGAGTTTTTAACGCTTACTGCAGGTGGAGTTGCCGTAAAACGTTTTGTCCAAAAGATGGAAAAACCAAATCCTAAAACTTTTTTAGGTGTTGGTAAATTAGAAGAAGTTAGAGATTATATTGAATCGAATCATATTGGAACTGCCATTTTTGATGATGAATTATCTCCTGCTCAAATACGTAATATTGAAAAGGTTTTAGATTGTAAAATCTTAGATAGAACCAACTTAATCTTAGATATTTTTGCACAAAGAGCACAAACAAGCTCTGCAAAAACACAAGTAGAATTGGCTCAATGTCAATACTTATTACCACGTTTAACAAGATTATGGACACACCTTGACAAGCAAAAGGGTGGTATTGGTATGCGTGGACCTGGAGAAACAGAAATAGAAACAGATAGACGTATAATTAGAGATAAGATTTTTCTTTTAAAGCAAAAATTAAAAACCATTGACAAACAAATGGGTGTGCAACGTAAAAACCGTGGAAAAATGGTTAGAGTTGCTTTAGTTGGTTACACAAATGTTGGTAAATCTACCTTAATGAATGTAATTAGTAAGAGTGATGTATTTGCAGAAAACAAATTATTTGCAACTTTAGATACTACTGTTAGAAAAGTGGTTATTAAGAACATTCCATTTTTATTAACAGATACTGTTGGTTTTATTAGAAAACTACCTACACAATTGGTAGAATCTTTTAAATCTACGTTAGATGAAGTTAGAGAAGCAGATTTATTATTACATGTAGTAGATATTTCTCATCCAAATTTCGAAGATCATATTGCTTCTGTAAATTCTGTTTTAGCAGATATAAAATGTGCAGACAAACCTTCTGTTATGGTCTTTAATAAGATTGATGCATATTCTCATGAAACTATTGATGAAGATGATATTGTAACAGAAAAAGGTAAAGAGCATTATACATTACAAGATTGGAAAAAAACTTGGATGAATGATTATGATGTAGATTCTATTTTTATATCCGCTTTAAACAAAGATAATTTAGAAGACTTTAAAGAGAAAACCTACGAAGAAGTGAAGAAAATTCATATTCAACGTTTTCCTTATAACGATTTCTTATATTATGAATATAAAGAAGAAGAGTAAATAATTATGATTTGATAAAATAAACTTCATTGAGATGAACAAAAGCTCCACAGAATTAGTCGACCATTTAGAGAAACACTATATACATAGAAGTAATTGGTTAAGGGCAGCTGTTTTAGGAGCAAATGATGGAATTTTATCTACCGCAAGTTTGGCTATTGGTGTTGCTGCTGCTAGTGATTTAAGAGAACCTGTAATTCTAGCAACTTTAGCTGGTTTGGTTGCAGGCGCTTTATCTATGGCAGCAGGAGAATATGTTTCTGTAAGTTCTCAAACAGATATTGAATATGCAGACATTGAAAGAGAAAAAGTAGAATTAGAAGAAATGCCAGAACTTGAGTTACAAATGTTGGCAAGAATCTACGAAAAGAGAGGACTTAAAAAAGAAACAGCATTAATTGTTGCTGAAGAATTGACAGAAAATGATGCGTTAGCAGCACATATTAGAGATGAATTAGGTATTAATGAAATTAGTCAGGCAAATCCTATTCAAGCTGCAGTAGCATCCGGAGCGGCTTTTACAATTGGTGGCCTACTTCCTTTTTTGGTAACTCTTTTTCTGCCTTTAGAAAATTTAGAATACTACATTTACGCTTCTTCCATACTTTTTCTAATGACTTTAGGGGCATTAGCGGCTAAAGCAGGCGGTTCTAATATTAAAAAAGCAGTTTTAAGAATCACTTTTTGGGGTACAGCTGCTATGGGATTAACAGCCTTAGCTGGCTATTTATTTAATGTAAATATCTAAAAAGGACTCGTGTTATAAACTTTGTAAGTAAAAGTTATTCCTCCTTTTTATCATCATTTATTCCCATTTTTTTTATTCGGTTTTTCCAAGAATTTTTAGCATGAGCTTGTAAGTCTGCAACAGAGTCACTTTCATCCATTATCTCTAAACCTAATAAAGTTTCTATTACATCTTCTTGAGAAACAAGTCCGCTTACAGAACCATATTCATCTACAACCAACGCAATATGTTCTTTCTGTCGAATCAGTTTGTCAAATAAATCTGCAATCGATAAATCCCTGTCTGTAATTATAATATTTCTTTTTATAGAAGCTAAGGTCTCTGCTCCTTTTCCACTAATTATTGCTTCAAATAAATTATCCTTTAGAACATATCCTGTAATTTCATCTGGATTTTCAGCAAAAACAGGAATTCTAGAATAACGTAATTTTTTATGCTCATTATAAAAAGTTTCTATCGTTTGGCTTTCATCTGCTATTTCTAAAACAGATCTAGGTGTCATTACATCATTTACTTTAATCCCTTTAAAACCTAATAAGTTTCTAATAACCTTACCTTCGTTTTCATGAAAAACCCCATCTTTTTCAGCTATTTCTGTCATTACTAAAAAGCCTTCTCTACTTAAAACACTGCCATGTCCTTTGCCTCCAATTAATTTTGTAGTTAATTGTAAAACCCAAATAAAACCTGTCCATTTTAAAGGAAAAATCATAATATTTAAAGCCTTGGTAGTAAAATTAGCTAACTGTCTCCAATAAGTGGCTCCAATTGTTTTAGGGATAATTTCTGATGCAACTAAAATTAAAATAGTCATTATTGTAGATACAACACCCACCATAACATCTTCTGTTAATTTAATACCCAAAATAGTTTTAGTAGAAGTACCATACATTTCTGCATAGGCAACTTTTGCTTGTACACCAACTAAAATAGCCCCTACAGTATGTGCAACTGTATTAATTGTTAAGATTGCTATTAAGGGTTTGTCTACATCTTTCTTTAACGCCTCTAACTGTATTGCATACTCTAACCCTTCTTTCTTTTTTAGGTTGATAAAAGTTGGTGTAATACTAAGTAAAACTGCCTCTAGAATAGAACACAAAAATGAAAAGAAAACAGAAACGGTAGCGAAAATTATTAATAATGTCATCAACAAAGGTTTAGAATGTAAAAGTAAGGAAAATAAAAAACCTCAAGAATTTCTTCTTGAGGTTTAAATAAAATATTATTTGATATTACTTAAAAAGCATAACTCAAACCTAGTAAATAGTAAGATTGTAATTTGTTATCTATATTGTCAAAAGTAGCTGTAGGAACAACAGCATTATCTAAAGCATTGTTTAAAGCTTCTTGTTTATTTTGACGTAAACCTAACTCAAAACCAACTCCAATTCCTTTCCAAATTGTATAAGCAAAAGAGTTTGTAAATGTCCAGTTAGATAAATCTGATGTATCATAGCTTTGAAACATAGATAAATTAGACTTTACACTTAGTTTACCATATTTCTGTGTGTAATCTGCTACAACTTTAGCACCTAAAGAAGATTCGAAAACTGTATCTCCACTACTAAAAACAAAATTGTAGTTTCCTGGATGTATAACAACCACTAAATTATTTGTTGGTGTCCAAGTAGTACCAATACCTAAATCTAAATACCCTGGGTCGTTAAAATTATCTATAATTGTGGTTCTATATTCTGCTAAACCAGAAAGTGCCCATTTTTTATTTAATCTCTTACCATATAAAGAGCTAATTGTAAATACATCTGTAGTAGCTTCAAAATCTTCATCTCCAGGAACTCCTTCTTCATCTAGTTTTACCCAACCTAAATTAACCGCAGCAGAGTTTCTCCAGAAAAAATCTTCTTTAATTAAATTAGCAAAACCATTTACTGTAATACCTATATTACCAGCAGTTGCTGTAGGTGCAGTTCTAGAATACCAGTTATTAAAACCAGAAAAACTACCTCCAATTGTACCAAAAGCACCTTTTCTCCATCCTGGAAGTGCATCAATTTTTGATTGTAATGCTTTTACCTCTCCTTGTAATTTAGCAATTTCTGCTTTTTTAGGAGCTTGTTCTTTTTTTAATTCTTCAGCTGTTTGTCCATTAATGGATAAACTAGTTAATACCAATAAAAATAAAATTGATAACTTCTTCATCTTTTTGTTTTTTTAAAATTTGAGTGTGCAAAAATACACTTTTTCTTATTTAGACAATAAAAATATTAATAAGTCACTTTTTGGTGGAAATTATAATTTAAACCTAAACCAAACATTTCTCTAAACTGAACACTACTAGAAGCATTGTCATCAATTACTGTTTGAAAAGTCATTTGCATTTTTATAGACTTATTTACCTTAAAACTAATATTTGTTTGGTAATCAACATCCACATTACCAACATCATTCAAATAATCTGAATACATGGTTAAAATATTTTCCATTTCAATATTATCCATCAAAGTAAATTTATAAAGTCCAGATAAGTTAAAACCTAAACTAAACGCGGTATTACTATCTTCATCAACACCAAATTCACCTGAAAAATCATCATTTACAAAAGTATATCTTGCGGTTGATGGCGCTATATTTATATTTAATCTATCTGATCTCTTCCATAACATACCAGGACCAAAAGTTAAATATGCAGGTGAAAAAAAGTCTGAAACAACCAACTTAGGTTCATTGGTATAATTATAGCCTTTTGAATATTGTGATTTTAAATTACCTAGAAACGAAAAAAACCAATAATTAGATGTTTTGTACCCAAATAAACTATTTAACTCAAAACGATCAATTGTTTTACGATGCCCTTTTTCACTAAAATGACTAATACCATAGCCTGTTATCATTCTAGTATCCCAGTTTACATTGTCTTTTTTGTAATTAAAATTATAATCTACCGTTAAATTTCCTGCAACTGTATTTTCTCCTCCAGAAGACCAATTAGAAAAGGAAGATTGATTAAAAACAAAACTAAATTTACCGTTAATTTTCCATTTAGGAATGGGTAAAGTATCTTTCTTCTTTTTTTGTGCATAAAAAGAAGTAGAAAAAAGAACGAGTAAAAGAAGTAATAATCTTCTCATTGTAAATTATTTTTTAATTTTATATAAAGGCACTGTCGAGCAAGCTTCTCCAAACATAATAGACCTTGCTACAGGTTGTAATTTTTCTATTAAAAAAACATAAGCGGAATTAGGGATTGGCTTATTTGCACACCCTTTTATGATAACTGGTGCATTAATAAATTCCTTAAGATCTAAAAAACCAATTAATTCTTGATAAAGAACTGTTTCTAACAACTCTAAATCTCCAATCACCACTTTATTTGCAAACGGAATTAATTCTGACGCCACTAACATAAAAGCCCAAGAAGGAATTATTGCATCTACAGAACAAGAAATAGCTACAAAACTATTTTTGTATTGAGACCAATCGTGGTTTTGTACCGATTCTCTAAAGTCTTTTTCTTTTAAGATTAACTCTTGAAACAACCAATCTTTAACATCAAATACCACTCTTTTTCCTTCTGGATAGATTTCTTCTAAATCAAAGGTTTTAAGTTTACTATTTGTAACCCTATTTATAATTTCTTCTTGCATTATTAAAGTTTCAAAGTTGAAATTTCTCAATCGCTTAAAAAAGCTCATTTAGAAATGACATTGGTTGTTTTATTCAGAAAACTGTTAGTGAGAACTATTTTATAGCATTCCCAGTTCTAGTTTTGCTTCTTCACTCATCATATCTTGTGTCCAAGTAGGATCAAAAGTAATTTCTACTTCACAGCTTTTAATTTCCTCTAAAGTTTTTACTTTATCTTCAATCTCAACTGGCAAACTTTCTGCTACCGGACAATTAGGTGAGGTTAATGTCATTAATATTTTTGCATTATTATCTTCAGATACAAAAACGTCATAAATTAAACCTAATTCGTAAATATCTACCGGAATTTCTGGATCATAAATTGTTTTTAAAACATTTACAATTTTATCTCCTATTACTTCTAACTCTTTATCTGTCATTATATTTCATTTAACAATTAGTTTTCACCAATTGTATTTTTAATTTCCTAATTTAGTTTGTTGTGCAATGGCATACATTTTTATGTACTTAACCATAGAAACTAAACCATTTGCTCTTGTTGGTGATAAATGTTCTTTTAAACCGATTTCATCAATAAAATCTGTAGAAGCCCCTAAAATATCTACCGGTTTTTGGTTTGAATATACCCTCAATAACAATGCCACAATACCCTTGGTTAATATAGCATCACTATCCGCAGAAAATTTAATAATATCTCCCTCTAATTCAGAATATAACCAAACTTTAGACTGGCAACCTTTTATTAAATTTTCATCTAATTTATTCGCATCCTCAATAATTGGTAACGATTTACCTAACTCTATAATGTACTCATAGCGCTCCATCCAATCATCAAACATAGAAAACTCATCAATAATTTCTTCTTGTATTTCTTTGATAGTCATTTTTAAAACTTATTTTTGCACTTTTTAAAAAGCATTTTATAAAATGCAAAATTACGTATAAAATCTAAGAAATGAGTAAATTATTAGCAGTTGGTACAGTAGCTTTTGATGCAATTGAAACCCCTTTTGGGAAAACTGACAAAATATTAGGTGGATCTGGAACCTATGTAGGTCTAGCTGCAAGTCAATTTGGAGTAAAAACAGGCGTTGTTTCTGTAGTTGGTGGAGATTTTTCTGAATCTTACTTAGAAATGATGAATTCTAAAGGTATTAATACTGATGGAATTGAGGTTGACAAAAAAGGTAAAACTTTTTTCTGGAGTGGTAAATATCATAATGATATGAACTCTAGAGATACTTTAATTACAGAATTAAATGTATTAGAAACTTTTACACCAGTTGTACCAGAAAACTTTAAAGATGCAGGTATTGTAATGTTAGGGAATTTACACCCGTTAACACAAGCATCTGTATTAGATCAAATGACAGAAAGACCAAAACTAGTAGTTTTAGATACTATGAATTTTTGGATGGACATTGCTTTAGATGATTTACATACTGTTTTAAAACGTGTAGATGTAGTAACTATTAATGATGAAGAAGCGCGTCAATTATCTGGAGAATATTCTTTAGTAAATGCAGCTAAAAAGATTCATGAAATGGGACCTAAATATGTCGTAATCAAAAAAGGAGAACATGGTGCTTTATTATTTAATGAAGGAGATATGTTTTATGCGCCTGCATTACCTTTAGCAGAAGTTTTTGACCCTACAGGAGCTGGAGATACATTTGCTGGTGGTTTTTGTGGTTATTTAGCTAAAACAGAAGACATTTCTTTTAACAACATGAAAAATGCAATTATCTACGGTTCTAACCTTGCCTCTTTTTGTGTAGAAAAGTTTGGTACAGAGCGCATGGAAACACTTACAACGGAAGAAGTTAAAAAGCGATTACAAGCTTTTAAAGAATTAACACAGTTTGATATAAAAATATCTTAATTTTAATCCGCGGTTTTTGCTGCGGATTTTTTTTTTCAACAACACAACAAAAAAACTATAAAGACCAATGAGCGATGCTATTAAACATGAATGTGGAATTGCACTTGTTAGATTAAAGAAACCGTTACAGTTTTATAAAGACAAATACGGTTCTGCTTTTTACGGAATTAATAAAATGTATTTATTAATGGAAAAACAGCACAATCGTGGACAAGATGGTGCAGGTTTTGCTAGCGTAAAATTTAATGTAGAACCAGGTACAAGATATATTAGTAGAGTACGTTCTAATCAATCGCAGCCAATACAAGATGTTTTTGCTCAAATTAATGAACGTTTAAATAAAGTTTTAGAACAAAATCCAGACAAAAAAGACGACGTTGCTTGGCAAGAAGAAAACATGCCTTATGTTGGAAACTTATTTTTAGGGCACGTACGTTATGGTACATTTGGTAAAAATAGTATAGAAAGTGTACACCCTTTTTTACGTCAAAGTAACTGGAAACATAAAAACTTAATAGTTGCTGGTAACTTTAACATGACTAATTCTAACCAAATACTTGAAGAATTAATTGAGTTAGGGCAGCACCCTAAAGAATTTACAGATACGGTAACTGTAATGGAAAAAATTGGTCATTTTTTAGAAGATGAAGTTGGCAAATTATACCAAGAAGCAAAGAAAAAAGGATTTAATAAAAGAGATGCTTCACCTTACATCGAAGAAAATTTAAAACTTAAAAAAGTATTAAAAAGATCTTCTAGAAACTGGGATGGTGGTTATGCTATGGCAGGTTTAGTTGGTCATGGAGATGCTTTTGTTTTAAGAGATCCAAACGGAATTAGACCTACTTATTTTTATGAAGATGAAGAAGTTGTAGTTGTCGCTTCAGAAAGACCAGTTATTCAAACTGTTTTTAATGTAAAGATAGAAGACGTTCAAGAATTAGAAAGAGGACATGCTTTAATTATTAAGAAAAGTGGCGTAACTTCAATTAAGAAAATTATAGAGCCTAGAGAAAAATTATCTTGTTCTTTTGAACGTATCTATTTTTCTAGAGGAAGTGATGCTTCTATTTATAAAGAACGAAAAGACTTAGGAAAAATAGTATTCCCAAAGATTTTAGAATCTATTAATAGCGATATTTCTAACACCGTATTTTCTTTTATACCAAACACAGCAGAAACTTCTTTCTACGGAATGGTAGAAGCTGCTGAAGATTTATTAAACCAACAAAAAACAGCTAAAATTTTAGCTGGTGGAACAAAATTATCAGCACAAAAGGTTACAGAAATTTTATCTGAAAGACCTCGTTTTGAAAAAATAGCCATTAAAGATGCAAAATTAAGAACTTTTATTGCAGATGATAGCAGTAGAGATGATTTGGTAGAGCATGTTTATGACATTACATATGGTGTTGTAAAACCTACTGATAACCTAGTTATCATTGATGATAGTATTGTTCGTGGAACAACTTTAAAGAAAAGTATTATTAGAATTTTAGATCGATTAAGTCCTAAAAAGATAGTAGTAGTTTCTTCTGCTCCACAAATTCGTTACCCAGATTGTTACGGAATTGACATGGCAAAAATTGATGGTTTTATTGCTTTTAATGCTGCTCTAGAATTATTAAAAGACACCAATCAATATCATATTGTAGAAGAGGTTTATAAAAAATCTAAAGCTCAACAAGGTGCTAATGATGAAGATGTTGTAAATTATGTAAAAGAAATTTACAAACCTTTTTCAGCAGAAGAAATATCAAAGAAAATAGCAGAAATGCTAAAAACAAAAGATATTAAAGCAGAAGTGGAAGTGATTTATCAATCTATAGAAGGTTTGCATAAAGCATGTCCAGATAATTTAGGAGATTGGTATTTTACAGGAAACTACCCAACTCCCGGAGGAATGAGAGTTGTAAACCAAGCCTTCATTAATTTCTATGAAGGAAATGATAAAAGAGCGTATTAAGCATTACCAAAAATATTTTTTATAGTTAATTTCTATAACAAAAGCTAACATTACTCATCTACAAAAATAAATTGTAGATGAGTTTTTTTTTACTGTAAAAAGAAACGTCAACTATTAAATACACTACTTTAATAGAACTTATTTTAATGAATTCTTCAGATTAAACAACCAAAGGTACTTCTACCCTATGCTATTTACCCAATCTACTTATTAAGAAGCTCTCTTTATTGATTTCCTCCTTTCCCTTTAACATATATTTAAGACTCAATACTTCAGCGTTTTCTTAATTTCGAAACCAATTCAAATAATACTTTAATGATGACAAAAAGATTACTTACTAAATTACTTTTAGTTGCTTTTGTTTTTGGTTTTACAACTCAAACAGAAGCCCAATTTTGGAAGAAGAAAAAGGATGAAACTCCTAAGCAAACTCCAAAAAAGAAACCCGAAAAAGGAGACATTCAGCCTTACGGAAAAGTGGTTACCAAAGACCATAAAACAGACGAAGGTCTATTTAAAGTTCACACAAAAGGTAATTCTTATCTTTTTGAAATACCAGATTCTCTTTTAACAAGAGAAATGTTAATGGTTACAAGAATTGCAAAAACTGCAACCGGAATTGGTTTTGGTGGTGGAAAAACAAACACACAAGTGTTACGTTGGGAAAGAAAGAACAAACAAATTCTATTAAGAATTGTTTCTCATGATATTGTTGCAGATACTATCTTACCAGTTCATAAAGCCGTTGTAAACTCTAACTTAGAGCCTATTCTATTTTCTTTTCCTATAAAAGCAATTAGTAAAGACTCTACAGCAACTGTTATAGATGCTACTTCTTTATTTTCTACAGATATAAAACCTTTAGGTTTTCCTGGTTTTTATAGAAAAGCGTACGGTGTAACAAGAATGGACAAGGACCGTTCTTATATAGAAAGAGTTAGTAGTTACCCTAAAAACATAGAAACAAGACATGTAAAAACATATTTTGCAAGTAAAGCACCTTCTAATAGCTCTTTGGGTTCTATTACTTTAGAAATGAGTAACTCAATGGTTTTACTACCTAAAGTACCAATGAAACGTCGTTATTTTGATGAACGTGTAGGATGGTTTACTAGAGGTCAAGTAGATTATGGTTTAGATGCTCAAAAAAGTAAAACAGTTAAATATTTAGATAGATATCGTTTAGAAGTAAAAGATGAAGATATCGAAAAATTTAAAAGAGGAGAATTAGTAGAACCTAAAAAACAAATTGTTTACTACGTAGATAGGGCAACTCCAGAAGAATGGGTTCCTTATATTATACAAGGTGTAAATGATTGGCAAGTTGCTTTTGAAGCAGCAGGTTTTAAAAACGCTATTATTGGTAAAAGAGCACCAACCAAAGAAGAAGACCCAGAATACAGTCCAGAAGATGTACGTTATTCTGTAATTAGATATTTAGCATCTCCTATTCCTAATGCAAACGGACCTCACGTAAGTGATCCAAGATCTGGAGAAATCTTAGAATCTGATATTAATTGGTATCATAATGTAATGTCTTTATTACACAACTGGTTCTTTATTCAAACTGCGGCAATCAACCCAGACGCAAGAAGTAATAATTTTAAGACTGAAACTATGGGTGAATTAATCAAATTTGTGTCTTCTCACGAGTTAGGGCACACGTTAGGTTTACCTCATAATATGGGAAGTTCTAATGCATATCCTGTAGATTCTTTACGTTCTGCTTCATTTACAAAAAAATACGGAACAGCACCTTCTATTATGGATTATGCTCGTTTTAATTATGTGGCACAACCAGAAGATAAAGGTGTTGCCTTAATGCCAAATATTGGTGTGTATGATAAATATGCAATCTCTTGGGGATACAGACCTATTTTAGATACAGAGGCTAAAGATGAAAAGCCTATTTTAGATTCTTGGATCTTAAAACATGCTGGAGACCCAATGTATAGATTCGGACATCAGCAAGCAGGTGGTGTTGTAGATCCTAGTTCTCAAACAGAAGATTTAGGAGACAATGCAATGAAAGCTTCTATGTATGGAATTAAAAATTTACAAAGAATTTTACCAAGATTAGAAGAATGGACTTCTGATAAAGGTGAAAATTATGATAATTTATCTACGATGTACGGACAAGTATTAGGTCAGTTTAATAGATATATGGGGCATGTAACTGCAAATGTTGGGGGTGTATATGAAAACTATAAAACTACAGACCAAGAAGGTGCTGTTTATACTTATGTAGACAAAGCAACTCAAAAAGAAGCTTTACAATTTGTAATTGATGAGTTGTTTAAAACTCCTACATGGATGTTAGATCAAAACATCTTTAGCAAAACCGAATTTTCTGGTTCTGTAGAAAGAGTACGTGGTTTACAAGCATCAACTTTAAACAATATGTTAAACGCTGGTAGAATGGCTCGTATGATCGAAAACGAAACTTCTAATGGAACAAAAGCATATTCATTAATTAGTATGATGAGCGATTTAAGAAAAGGTGTTTGGAGTGAAATCTACACTGGTAAATCTATTGATACTTACAGAAGAAATTTACAAAGAGCTTATTTAGATAGATTAGATTATCTTTTAAACAAAGCATCAGACCAAAGAGGTGTAAACAGTGGCTATAGAAAAAGTACTGCTATTAACATCAATCAATCTGATGTAAAATCTGTAGCAAGAGGAGAGTTGAAACGTTTACAACGTGATGTAAAATCTGCTTCTAACAGAGGAAACACTTTAACACGTTACCACTTACAAGATGTTGTAGATAGAATTGATACTATTTTAGATCCTAAGTAATATAAACATTTTTTATACATATTTAAAACCTCATCTTATTAATTGATGAGGTTTTTTTGTACCAAATTTCGTTATCTTCAGATATATCGAATAAAAAGTCTCCATATCAATAAAGTTAGCTATAATATAAATTACGAACGTAAAAATGGACATTATAATAATTATAACAGCAAATGGAATACAAATCTAAAGTTTAGTGGCCTTAAAAGAGAGTTTAACAAAAACGATAGGATCAATATATTTTTGTCCGCAATTGCCATAATAAAGTTTCGCCTAATTATTAAAAATATCTAACTTTAAAACTACATTGTATTAAGAGTTCAACTGCTCAACTGAAAATTATTGAACAATTCTTCTTGGTATTTATTTTGTTCCTTGAGCCCTATAAGACACAATACATATGATTCATTGCTAGTTAGAGCCTAATTGAAAACTCATTCGAAATTCCATCTGGCTCGTTTTAGTTTACTAATTTAGTTAATAAAACAAGTAACGAAACCTTAACTATTACTTCAAAAACTCAGAAACTTCAGTGTAAAAATCCTTCGGATTTTCAGCATGCAGCCAATGCCCTGCATTTTTAATTTCTATAATTTTAGAATTCGGAAAATGTGCTTCAATAATTGGTTCTTCGTCTTGTGTAATATAGTCCGATTTTGATCCTTTTAAAAACAACGTTTCTTTTTCGAAAACTGTAAACGAAGGCAAAGCTTCTCCCACAGCAGGATTATTATCTGTTAAAGACTCTAAATTAAATCGAAATGCCAATTGCCCTTTTTCTTTCCAATAGACGTTTTTCAACAGAAACTGACGCACACCAAAATCTGGAATTAAAGCTGACAATTTTTTATCAACCAAAGTTCTGGTATTCTCTACAGAAAAATCAATAGAATTTAATCCAGCTAAAATTGCATTATGATGCGGTTGATACATTCTTGGAGAAATATCAACAACAATTAATTTATCAACCAAATCCGGATACGTTACCGCAAACAACATCGCGGTTTTGCCGCCCATAGAATGCCCAATAATATGTACTGACTCTAGCTGATAATGCTGAATATAAGCATGTAAATCTTCTACTAAAACCTCATAATTAAATTCATCTTCATGAAAGCTACGTCCGTGATTTCTTTGGTCTATTAAATGGACTTGGTAATCTTCAGCAAACTGATTTCCAATTGTTTTCCAGTTATCAGACATTCCAAAATAACCATGTAAAATTAACAATGGTTTTCCTTCCCCTTTTATGGTTGAATGTAATATTGGATTGTTAGACATACTTTATTTTTTATAATTATTACACGGAGATTCGCAGAGAAATCTCAGAGTTTCACAGAATTTTTCTAAAAACTGCGACTGCAACTAAAAACTGATTACTGAGACTGAATACTGTAAACTTATTTCAAACGATGTAAATACATATTTACAACATTCTCTAAACCTAAGTACAAACTCTCTGCAATAAGCGCGTGCCCAATAGAAACTTCTGCCAAATTAGGAATATTTTCTTTAAAGAATTTAATATTATCTAAGCTTAAATCGTGCCCAGCATTAATACCTAAACCTAATTTATGAGCTAAAACAGCAGCTTCCGTATAAGGTTTTATAGCTTCTTTATTTCCTAAATCATATTGCGTTGCAAAATCTTCTGTGTACAATTCTATTCTATCCGCGCCTGTTTTTGCAGCAGCTTCAATCAACTTAGCATCTGTATCAATAAAAATTGAAGTTCTAATTCCGTTTTGTTGAAACTCTCTAATTACTTCTTGTAAAAAAGATTGATGTGTAATGGTATCCCAACCTGCATTAGAAGTAATTGCATCTAAAGCATCTGGTACCAAAGTAACCTGCGTTGGTTTTATTTCTAAGACCAAATCCATAAAAGATTTTATAGGGTTTCCTTCAATATTATATTCGGTAGTAACAATATTTTTTAAATCTCTTGCATCTTGATAACGAATATGTCTTTCGTCTGGTCTTGGGTGAATTGTTATTCCCTGAGCACCAAACTCTTCTATATCACTGGCTACTTTTAACAAATTAGGGACATTTCCTCCACGAGAATTTCTTAAAGTTGCTATTTTATTAATATTTACACTTAACTTTGTCATTGTCTAAAATTAGGCTGCAAATATAATTTATTAAATCATTTTATCCTATATTCGTAAAGCATGAATATGAACGACTATTTATTAGATCAAATAAAACCACTTCGCTTAAAAGACACTGTTAAAAGTGCTCAAAAAGTGTTAAGAAACAATCATATAACACATTTTCCTATTATTGAAAATAATAAATTATTAGGTTCTTTTGCTGAAGATGATATACAAACCATAGAAAATAATAACGAAGAGTTAGTTGAACATGCACATTTATTAAATTCTTTTTTTGCTGATGAAAAAGCAACTCTTTTAGAACTTTTAAAGATTTTTGCAGACAATGACACCAACATTATACCTGTTTTAAATGAAGCCAAAGATTATATTGGTTATTTTGATTTGCGTGATGTTTTAGATGTTTTTTCTACAAGTCCGTTTATGGTTGAAGAAAGTGAGACTTTAATTATAGAGAAATTAAGGAACGACTACTCTATGAGTCAGGTTGTACAAATTATAGAAGCTAGTGGAGGTCAATTATTAGGCTTGTATATTTCCGAAAAGAATTTAGATAATGTACAAGTTACCATCAAAGTAATATCTGAAGAAATAAATGAAATTATGCAAACTTTTAGAAGGTATGATTATAAAATTATATCTATGCATGAAAATGACATTTATTTAGAAGATTTAAAAAGTAGGTCTGAATATTTACAGAAATATTTAGATATGTAAACCTATAAGAATACATTTACAAAAAAATAAAAAAACGTATTGAAAAAAGCAGCAATTTACGGTCAATCATACGCGATTACATCAGAAAAAGAAGTTAAAACATTAATACACGTTTTACAAAAAAATAAGATTGATTTTTATATTGAACATAAGTTTTACAATCTTTTAATAGAACACGAAGTATTAGAAGACTCCTACAAATCATTCGATAATTTTAATGACTTAGACAATAGTTTTGATATTATGCTTACACTTGGTGGAGACGGTACATTTTTACGTTCTGCAACCCATATTAGAGATTTAGACATTCCTATTTTAGGTATAAATACAGGTAGATTAGGTTTTTTAGCCATCGTTGCCAAAGATGTTATAGAAGAAAGTATAAATCTGGTTTTAAAAGGCGAATACACCATACAAGAAAGAACCCTTTTATCTGTGAAGACAGAACCTAAAACAAAAGATTTTGAAGAGTTAAATTTTGCTTTAAATGAAGTAACTGTTGCCAAAAAGAATACTACTTCTATGATTGGGGTAAAAACCTATTTAAATGGAGAGTATCTTACCAATTATTGGGCAGACGGCTTAATTATATCTACACCAACAGGTTCTACAGGCTATTCATTAAGTTGTAACGGACCTGTAATATTACCAGATTCTAAAAACATTGTTATTACACCTATTGCACCGCATAACTTAAATGCAAGACCTATAGTAATCTCCGATGAAACTAAAGTAGAACTAGAAGTAGATTCTAGAGAAAAAAGCTACTTAGTATCTTTAGATTCTAGAGTTACCACGGTAGCCAATCACACAAAAATTTTAATAGAAAAAACAGATTTCACCATTAAAAGTATCTTACCTAAAAACCAATCTTTTTTAAAGACATTAAGAAGTAAACTTTTGTGGGGAGAAGACATTAGAAACAAAACAAATGTTTAACGGAGTACTTACAATATTTCTTTAAAAATGTTGTTATTCAAAAAAGACTATATATTAACTTTATAAAGCAATTTGAAATTTCTATATTTGCCCACTATTTTATAATGAAAAAAAGAATATTATTTTTTGTATTTGTAAGTTTTACCTCCAT
The DNA here is from genome assembly GCF_038024065.1 of Polaribacter sejongensis. Taxonomy (NCBI): domain Bacteria; kingdom Pseudomonadati; phylum Bacteroidota; class Flavobacteriia; order Flavobacteriales; family Flavobacteriaceae; genus Polaribacter; species Polaribacter sejongensis. The sequence continues at coordinate 2,093,277 of NZ_CP150667.1, forward strand.
TTTCATGGGGCAACTTCATGAGGTAGGCCTTACTATTGGAGGTACTAACTATGTTGGTGACATTGGTAAAAACTACTACTTTTACCCGAATGAACTCGCTGGTGGCATTACATACAAGTATAATTGGAATCCTAGAATTGCTTTAAGAGCAACTTACAGCCTTCTACCTATTTCAGGAAATGATGCAGATGCAGACACGGGGTATAGAAGAGATCGATTAGACGCTAGTGGAAAAACATACAATTTTTCTAACAATATAAATGAATTAGCTGTTGGTATCGAATATAATTTCTATGAGTATGATTTATCATCTTATGATAAAACTTGGACTCCTTACCTAATCTTAGAATTGGCTGTTTTTAATCATACAAACGTAAGTTCATACTTACCAACAGGAGGAATAGAAAAATTAGGAAAGAAAACGTCTTTGGCTATTCCTTTCGGTTTTGGTTATAAGTCTAAATTATATGGTACTTTAGCTTTTGCAATTGAAGCAAAATTTAGATATACTTTGGAAGATGATTTAGATTACCTTTCTAACGATACACCAAATGTAAATTTAGACGGCACAGGTAATGACTGGTATATGTTTACTGGGGTTTCTTTAATCTACACATTTGGTAGACCTGCTTGTTATACAAACGGATTATAAAAAACTATGGATAAAAAATTACTAATCGACCTACAAAGAACACCAAAACATGTTGCCATTATAATGGATGGTAATGGCCGTTGGGCTAAAGGTAAAGGAATGAATAGAATTTTCGGCCATAGAAACGCCTTAACCGCTGTTAGAGAGTCTGTTAGTGCAGCTTCTCAAGTAAACATAGAGGCAATTACTTTATACGCTTTTTCTACAGAAAACTGGAACCGCCCTAAATTAGAAGTTGATGCTTTAATGAGTTTATTAATTAATTCTTTAAAAAAGGAATTACCTGGCTTCATGAAAAATGGCGTAAAAGTAAACGCAATTGGAGCTATAGAAAGCTTACCAAAAAAAGCACAAAAAGTATTAGGAGATGTAATTTCTCAAACAAAAGACAACACAGATATTGTATTAACCTTTGCTCTTAGCTATGGTTCTAGAGAAGAAATTGTTAATACTATTAAAAACATATCCAAAAAAGTTGTTAATAATGAGATAAATATCGAAGAAATTGATGAAAATACTATAAATAACCATTTATATACGTTTAATTTGCCCGACGTAGACTTAATGATTAGAACTAGTGGAGAACAACGCATTAGTAATTTCTTATTATGGCAAATGGCATATGCCGAATTATATTTTACAGATATACTTTGGCCAGACTTTAGAGAAGAGCATTTTTACGATGCAATCATAGATTATCAGAATAGAGAACGAAGATTTGGAAAAACAAGCGAACAAATTACAGAATAAATTTTTTATGAAATTACTTTCTGCATCAATAATGTTAACAGCATTATTTTTTACTTTTAGTGCTAAGGCACAAACTGAAATAGATAGTTTATCGACAGTAAAAATAGACACTACCTCTATAAAAGATACATCCTTTGAAAAAGGGAAAGAATACACGCTAGGGGGCATAAGTGTAACCGGTTTAAAAAAGTTTAGTGAAGAAACTGTTAGGGTTTTTACAGGCTTAAGAAATGGGCAACCTATTAAATTACCCGGAGACAAACTTACAAGTGCCATTAAAAAGCTATACGAAAGTAAGCAGTTTAGTAATGTAGATGTTTACCTAGCAAGATTAGATGGTAGCACAGTTTACCTACAATTTGATGTCTTAGAATTACCTCAGTTAAACAATATAACAATTGCAGGTATTAAAAAAGGAAAAGCAAAAGAACTTAAAAAAGATGCTGAATTAAAAAAAGGAGCAATGGTTACTGATAACCTTATTGTTACTACTAAAAATTACTTCACAAAAAAATATACAGATAAAGGTTTCCTAAAAACAAAAGTTAATTTAGATGTTAAAAAAGATACATCAGATATTAACATTGTTAACATGGCTATTTTTATTGATAAAGGCAAAAAAATTAAAATTAAAGACATTAATTTTGTAGGAAATAAAGCGCTTTCTGATAAGAAACTTAAAAAAGCGATGAAAAACACCAAAGAAAAACTTCTTGGTCGTTTTTGGAAAGGATCTAAATATATAGAAGAAGACTTTCAGGAAGATTTAGAAAGTATTTTAGATAAATATAGTAGATTAGGATACAGAGATGCACGTATTCTTAGTGATAAAATTAGTTGGAATGATGACAACACCATCGATATTGATTTAGAATTAGAAGAAGGAAGACAATATAGATTTGCAGAAATTTTATTTGTTGGTAATAAAGAATACACTGCAGAACAACTTCAATTATATTTAAAAATTGAAAAAGGAGACGTATATAATGGTGCTGTTTTAGAAGAGCGAGTTAAAGGTGATGGTAGTCCAACATCTCAAGATATTTCTACTTTATACCAAGATAACGGTTTTTTATTCTCTTCTGTGAATGCTGTAGAAACTAAAGTTAAAAATGATTCTATTACAGTAGAGATTAGAATTAGAGAAGATGAAAAAGCTCGTATTAAAAAAGTAACTGTTTCTGGTAACGACAAAACGAATGACCATGTTTTATTTAGAGAACTACGCGTAAAACCGGGAGACTTATTTAGTAGAAGTGCTATTATTAGATCTATTAGAGAAATTGGTCAATTAGGTTTCTTTGACTCTAATGTTTCGCCAGATGTAATACCAGATTATCAAAATAAAACAGCAGATATAGACTTTTCTGTTGTAGAAAAAGGTGGTAGTCAAATAGAATTACAAGGTGGTTATGGTGGTGGTTCTTTTATAGGAACTTTAGGTTTATCATTCAACAACTTTTCTATAAGAAACATTTTTAACAAGGAGGCTTACAAGCCTTTACCAATGGGAGATGGTCAAACACTATCTTTAAGATTACAAACGAGTAGAACATACAATACATATAGTTTTTCTTTTACAGAACCATGGTTAGGTGGTAAAAAACCAAAATCATTATCTTTTTCTGTATATTCTTCTAATCAATATCAATTAGATTATACTACTTATGATGTAGATAAAAGTAAAAGCTTAGGTATTATTGGAGCTTCTGTAGGATTAGGACAGCGTTTAAAATGGCCAGATGATTTTTTCCAATTATCACAATCTATCAGTTACCAAGCTTTAAAATCTAACAACTATAACTTTGGTTTAGCAGGTTTAAACTTAAACAATGGTACTTTAAACAACCTTTCTTACAATATTTCTTTATCAAGAAACTCTGCAGGACCAAGTTTAATATTCCCTACATACGGATCTGAGTTTACGGTTGGAGCAAAAGCAACATTCCCTTATTCTTTATTGAATAATAAAGATTATAATGACAGTAGTTTAGATGCTGTAGACAAATACAAATGGTTAGAGTACTATAAATTAAATTTTAAAGGAAAATGGTACACTGCATTTACAGACAAATTGGTATTAATGACCAATGCAGAAGCAGGTTATTTAGGTTCTTATAATAGTGATTTAGGAGCAACACCTGTAGAGCGTTATTTTGTTGGTGGAGATGGTATTGCTGCTTACCAATTAGATGGTAGAGAGACAGTAGGTTTAAGAGGATATGAAAACAGTGGACTTTCATCTAACTATGGTGGAACCATTTATAATAAATTTCAATTAGAATTACGTTATTCAATTACAGATGCACCTTCTGCATCTATTTATACACTTGGGTTCTTAGAAGCTGGTAATTCTTATGATGATTTCGATGAGTTTAACCCATTTGATTTAAAACGTTCAGCTGGTGTTGGGGTAAGAATATTTATGCCTGCATTTGGTTTATTAGGAATTGATTTTGCACATGGATTTGATCCATTACCTTTACAGAGTGAAAAATCTGGTTGGCAAACACACTTTATAATTGGAAAACAATTCTAAAAAAACTGCAGCATTGTAAAGGAAAAGTTTTTTTGGCACGGTTTTTTCTAAATACATAATACAAATGAAAAAAATATTTTTAGTAATCGTTCTTTTACTTAGTGTTACTTTTTCTTGGTCTCAAAGGGGTCAATCAATTGCCTATATAGATATGGAGTATATTCTAGAAAATGTTCCAGAATATCTAGATGCGCAAAACACGTTGGATGCTAAAGTTGCAAAATGGAGAAAAAAACTAGATGAACAAGCTAGACATATAGAAATCTTAAAAACAGACTTAGCAAATGAAAAAGCAATTCTAACAAAAGATTTAATTGAAGAGAAAGAAGAAGAAATTAGTTTAAAACAAGTAGAATTAAGAAGACTTGAATCTTTGTACTTTGGACCAAATGGAGATATGTTTTCTGTAAGAAAACAATTGGTTAAGCCAATTCAAGATCAAGTTTACAATGCAATACAAAGTATTTCTTTAAGAAAAAATTATGACTTTGTTTTTGATAAATCTACTGACTTGGTGATGCTATATTCAAATAAAAAATACGATATTAGCGACCTTGTTTTAGCAACTATAGATCGTAGCAGATTAATTGCTGAAAAAGGAAAACAAAGAGAAGAGAGAAACCTAGCTCCTAAAAACGAGTTAACAGATAGACAAAAAGAAGCTCTCGCAAAAAAAGAACAAGCACAAGCAAAGAGAATTGCTGATGTTGAAGCAAAAAAGAAGTTAATCGCAGAAAAAAGAGAAAAACTTTTAAAAGAGCGAGAAGAAAAGAGAGAATTGTTAAGAGCTAAGAAAGAAGCTTTAAGAAAGAAAAAAGAAGAACAAAAAGAAGAACAAGAATAATAATTAAATTAAAACAAGAATGAAAAATTTAAAATCGTTACTATTAATCGCTGTATTTACTTTAGGACTAGCAGGTGTTGCAAATGCACAAAAAATAGGTCATATAGACTTTGAAAAATTAGTTGCTGAAATGCCTCAGACTAAAACTCTAAAATTAGATATGGAGAAGCTTGGTAAAACGTACCAAGATGAGATTACAGGAATGGAAAAGAAAATTGAAGCTACTAGACAAAAGTATGTTGCAGAGTCTAAAGGACAAACCAACGAAACTAATGATACAAGAGCTCAAGAATTACAACAAGAAGCTGCAAAAATTGAGCAAGCAAGAAGATTTGCTTACCAAGATATGCAGAAAAAACAAAATGAAGGTTTACAACCAATCATAGAAAAAGCACAAACTGCTATCGATGCTGTAGCTGCTTCTAAAGGTGTAGTATATGTTTTAGATGCTTCTGTTGGTAAAGGTTTATTAGTTAAAAAAGGTGAAGACTTATTTAACGACGTAAAAGCTAAATTAGGTTTTTAATAAATCTACTTAATATTACAAATTAAAACCTACTGAAATTCAGTAGGTTTTTTTATTTTTACAGAACATGGTAAAACCTAATAAATTTCCTATTGGCATATTCGACTCTGGTGTAGGCGGCACTTCCATTTGGAAAGAAATTAACGCACTTTTACCACAAGAGAATACTATTTATTTATCAGATAGTAAAAACGCTCCTTATGGCGATAAAAGCAAACAAGAGATTATTGATTTATCGATTAAAAACACCGAGTTTTTACTAAAACAAAATTGTAAAATTATAATTGTAGCCTGTAACACTGCAACTACAAACGCCATAAAAGTTTTAAGAGAAAAATACGATATTCCATTTATAGGAATAGAGCCAGCTATTAAAACTGCTGCTTTGCAAACAAAAACCAATACCATTGGCATACTTGCTACAAAAGGGACTTTAAATAGTGAGTTGTTTGAGCAAACATCACATTCCATCAACCAAAAAATTATACGCAAAGAAATAATAGGAACTGGTTTAGTAGAGCTTATAGAAGATGGTAAACTGCACTCTAAGGAGATGACAGCATTATTATCAGCCTATGTTAATCCTTTAATGGAAGAGAACGTAGATTGCTTAGTTTTAGGTTGCACACACTACCCTTACTTAATTCCACAAATAAGAAAATTGGTTGGAAATAAAATTCAAATTATAGATTCTGGTCAAGCCGTAGCAAGACAAACCAAAAATATTTTAGAAAAACATTTACTAATAAATAAGAATAAAGAAAAAGGTGTACATCAATTTTTTATCAACAAAGAAAAAAATGTATTAGAAATGTTAGTTTCTGATAAAAGCAATACAAGAATAGTTACTGAAAAAGATTTTTAGAAACCGATAAATGAATTATTAATATTAGGCATACTACGCCAATTTTTATCTTGCGTCCATAAGTTAATCCCTAAAGTTAATTGATGAAATCCTGTTTTTGTTAAAACTACATCTCCTATTTGGTTTGTATAGGTATAAGAAAACATAACGTTTTTATAGTTTAAACCAACTATTGGAGATACAAATTGGGAGTTCTCAACAGCATCGGCATCAAAACTTCTTCTATAAGACAAAGCTAACCATAATTGATAGTTGTTAAGCGTTTTATATCCTTTTAAATTAAAATCTGCAATTTTCTGTCCTGTATTTTCCTTTACTTGAAGCATAAAGGAAGGTTCTAATTGAAAATAATAATTTTCATCATAATAATATCCAGCAGAAAAAACATAATTCCTTAAATTTAAAGGTTCTGAAACATTTAAATTATTTTTAGCTGTTAATAATAAATTCTTTACTGTAAAATAAGATGAAAAACCTCCTCTATGGTAAGCAGCACTAAAATCTGAATTATAATAACTACTAGTTTCTATTGTTTGACTGATAGATGGATCTCCAGTAAAACTACTTTGATCGGATTGATTTTGAACAAATGTAAAAGACAACCCGAAAGATAATTGCTCAAAATAATTACCATTATCATTTAAAGGTAAATGATACGCATACGTACCTTGAATTCCTTTTTGAGAGTGATATCCATTTTTATCATTAAACAAAACTACACCAAAAGCTGCATTTGTTTCAGCGCCAAATCTAGAATGGAAACTTATAGTTTGCAAAGCAGGTGCATCTGGTATACCAGACCATTGCTGTCTTGCTGTAAAACGTAATTTACTAGAATTACCAATACCTGCAGCAGATGGGTGCACCAAATACACGTTATCAGATAAATAATCTTGATAAATCGGTAATGTTTCTTGTGCGTAATTTTTTAAAGAAAAAAACAAAACACATAGTAAACAATATTTTACGTAATTTAATTTCATTAAAGAAAAAGTATTATAAGATATCAAATATATTCTTTTTCTTATAGAAAACACTTTTCAAGTTAAAAATTTTGTACAATTAGTTGTATACATTTCATCTAACAGGCTAAATATATGATTAATACAGAAAATTTAAAGAGAAAGAATAAAAACAGTTAATGACAAATTTCATTCGCATTAATAACATCTATAACCGGAGCAGGAGAAACATAAGGAATTCCAAGACCTAGTCCTCTTAAAACAAATAAAACCCCAATAAATACAACCACAACGGGTATTGCTTTTTGAATTTTTTTTCTAAGAGTACCTTTGGTAAAGTTGCCCAGGTAAACGACAGAAGTCATTAAAGGAATAGTACCCAAACCAAATAAAAACATGTATAAACTTCCTGAAAAAGCATTTGTAGTAGCTAAAGCTCCAAAAACAGCCATATAGACCAAACCACAAGGTAAAAATCCATTTAAAAAACCGATGGTAAAAAAAGTGTCATTTCTCTTCTTTTTCAACTCTTTGCCTAATGCATTCTTTACTTTAAAAATAACTTTATTGATGCCCTTAGAAAAATTTATTTTTGAAAAAAATCTAGGAAAAATCACCATCAAAATCATACTGACACCAACAATTATAGATAGTTGCTGTTGAAATCCGAAGAAATAAAACCCCTTACCTAAAAACCCAAATAATAAACCGATAAGACTATAACTAAATAACCGACCAAAATGATAGCTTAAAATTTGGAGAAAACCTTTAGTTTTATTTTGTCTATCAATTGGCAACATAAAGGCAATAGGTCCGCACATACCAACACAGTGGAAACTACCTAATAACCCAAATAATATTGCCGATAAAAACATTAATACTGTATTTCTCTTTTAATTAAGTATTCTTTATCCTTATATTTGAAGGCTAAATTAATGTTCCAACGACCATCTAATAAACGTTTCTCAGGCACGAGCAAATATGTATTAGAGATTGAAATAGGTATTTCAAAATCTAATTGTTTATTAGACGGTCTATATAGGAACACTTTTCCTGTAATTTCATTTGGAGATAACTCTTTAGGAAATTCTATTTTTAAACCTTCTACTGTTCTTTGAATAGTTACTTTATCTTTATACTTGGCGCCATTTTGCTCTGCATTAATTTCACCTTGAAAATGTACTTCTTGTTGATAATAATTTTCTGTAACTAAATCGTAACTATAAGATTTATCTGTACTCATAGTAATAACCATGTATAAAATAAAACTCATAAAAGCGACTATTGCAATAGTAATTCCTGTTCCCCAATTAAATTTCATAATGTTGTTTATTTGTAACTTCTAGGTCCTAAAAAGTTGGTTATGGTAGTTTCAATTAATTCGTCGCCACTATAAACACCTATTTCTAACTTAATTTTATCTTTTTTTAATGCTGATGAATTTATTTCTATAAATAAAGTTCCTTCGGCTAAACCTTGTTTAGGAATACTAAAATCTTGATTGGTTACTAATTTTATAGTTCCTTTTTGAGACATTAGTTTATAGCTAACGTCATTTATATCTTTGGTTGTTTTATTTATCACCTTAAAAGTATACACATTACTAATAATGTTATTTTCTTTATGTTGATACAATTGCCCTGGTAACCTTAAAATAGTTGCTTCAACATCATTTCTTAAAAACAACATTCCTATTAAAACTCCTACTAAAATAAATAAGACTGCAGAATACCCTTTAATTCTTGCATTTAGTTTAAAAGGTTTCTTCTTCTCGATATTTTCTTCGCTTTCGTATCGTATTAATCCTTTTGGTAAACCAACACTTTCCATCATGTGATCACATTCATCAATACAAGCAGTACAATTTACACACTCTAATTGTGTACCGTTTCTAATATCTATCCCGGTAGGGCAAACAACAACACATTGTTTACAATCTATACAATCTCCTTTACCAATAGCCTCTCTATCTTCGTTTTTCTTAAACTTAGATCTTCCTGCCTCTCGTTCACCTCGTTTATGATCGTATGCTACGTTAATGGTTTTGTTATCTAATAAAACTCCTTGCAGTCTACCATACGGACAAGCAATAATACAAACCTGCTCTCTAAACCATGCAAAAATAAAATAGAAAACACACGTAAATATAATTAATGAAATTAGCGTACTTGTATTGTCTAAAGGACTGCCAGTTATGTAAGTTATTAATGTGTCACCACCAATTAAATATGCTAGAAACACATTGGCAATCAGAAAAGAAATAACAAAGAAAATAAACCATTTTAAAAGTCTTTTTCTAATTTTATCAGCGTTCCAAGCTTGTTTATCTAAACGTATTTGCTTTCCTCTATCTCCATCAATCCAGTATTCTACTTTTCTAAAAACCATTTCTAAAAAAATGGTTTGCGGACAAATCCATCCACAGAAAATACGACCAAAAATAACTGTAAATAGAATGATAAACACAACACCTACAATCATTGAAATTACCAATAAGTAAAAGTCTTGTGGCCAAAAAGGAAATCCAAAAATATTAAATTTACGTTCTATAACATTAAAGAGCAAAAACTGATTCCCATTAATCTTTATAAAAGGAGCTGCTAAAAGAAATGCTAATAAAAAGTAACTTACGTAAGACCTGTATTTATAAAATTTTCCACTAGGCTTTTTAGGAAAAACCCAAGAACGGTTACCAGATTTATCAATCGTACCAATACTATCTCTAAATTGTTCGTTTTTAGGAGTTTCCATAAATCTACTAATTAACTTGTATTATCAGTTATTCTACTTCTGTTTCTACAGGAGCTTCCTCTTCAGTTGAAGTTACCGTTACACCTTCTGCAACCCATTTATCTCCTTCAGGAGCTTTAGCATTTGCAGGTGTGGTACCTTGTAAAGAAATTACATAACTCGCAACTTTAGCAATATCATCTGCTTTTAAAGTTTTATTCCAAGCTATCATCCCTTTACCATCTCTACCTCCATTGGAAATAGTACTAAAAACATTTTTAATACCACCACCTAAAATCCAGAATTCATCTGTTAAGTTTGGTCCAATAGCTCCACCACCATCTGCAATATGACAAGATGCACAGTTCAATTTAAAAACGGCTTTACCTCTACCTAAATCTTTAGCATCGGTTAATAAAGTTACATTTTCTGCAGTTATAAAATCTGTTGCTGGTGCTGTAGATTTATATTCTTTTAAAGCAGCTTTCGCTTCTGCAACCGCTTTATCATATTCTACAATTTGATTATCGCCATCTAAGACTTCAAATCTTACTAAATACACAATTGCAAAAACAATAGAAGCATAAAACATATACACCCACCAAGGAGGTAACGTATTGTCTAACTCTTGAATTCCATCATAGTTATGTTCTAAAATTATTTCTTGCTCGTTATCAATATCTTTAGACTTTGTCCATGATTGTAATAGCTTTTTAATCCAAGCATTACTTTCTTCAGGAACAATACCTAATTTTTCATTTTTTAATTCTGTTGCTTTAGCAATGGCAATTACATTTACCATTTCCTTTAGTACAACAACTAAAACGAAACCAATAAGAGCGATCCAAACTAAAGGATTCTCATAAATATCAAATGGGTTTTCGTACACCATAAACGACTTTGCAAGCGCTAAAAATGTAACAATGACAAAGATTATATAGATTGTAGATTGAAAATATTTTTTCATTTTTTTTCGTTTTAGTTCTCTAATGGTAAATTACTTACCTTATTTATATATTCTTTTTTCGCTGTAAATACCCACAAGAATAAGGCAACAAAAAAAGTAAAAAATATGATTAATGATATTAAAGGATAAATTTCGATTCCTAAAATACTCTCCATGTGACCTTTTACAAATTTTAACATCGTCTTAGTTTTTAGTTATTTGTTGTTCGTCTTTTACTTTTATATCAGTACCTAAACGTTGTATGTAAGCTATTACTGCAACAATCTCTCTGTTTCTCATTTCAATGAAAGCCTCACCATTTTCTTCTGCATACTTTTTATCTGCTTCATAATTTTTTGCAAAATCTGGATCTGCATATAAGTTTTGCTCAATCTTAGTTCCTTGGTCTAACATATGCTGTTGTGCATTTGCTATTTCATCTTCTGAATAAGGAACACCTAAAGTAACCATCACCTCCATTTTAGATTCAGTATTAGATTTATCTAATTCATCTGTAATTAACCATTTATAAGAAGGCATAATAGAACCTGGAGAAGTACTTTGTGGATCATACATATGGTTTAAGTGCCAACTATCTGAATATTTAGCTCCAATTCTATGTAAATCTGGTCCTGTACGTTTAGATCCCCATAAAAATGGATGATCATATACATACTCACCTCCTTTAGAATATTCACCATAACGCTCTACCTCACTTCTAAAAGGTCTTATCATTTGAGAGTGACAACCAACACACCCTTCTCTAATATAAAGATCTCGTCCTTCTAACTCTAATGGAGTATAAGGTTTTACACTACTAATTGTAGGAATATTAGATTTCACTAATAGGGTAGGAATAATTTGAACTGCTCCTCCAATTAAAATAGCAATCGTTGCAAAAATTGTTAATTTAATAGGTTTTCTTTCAATCCAAGTATGCCATCCTTCTCCTTTAGTTCTGTGTTTAGGCACAACTGTTAAAGCAGCTGCTTCTGCTAACTCATCTTCTACTTTGCTACCAGATCTTACTGTTAAAATAATATTGTATAGCATTACAAATGCACCAAGAATAAATAAACTTCCTCCAATTGCACGCATCCAGTACATTGGTATAATTTCACTAACAGTTTCTAAGAAGTTACCGTATGTTAAAGATCCATCTGGGTTAAATTGTTTCCACATAGAAGCCTGTACAAAACCTGCTACATACATTGGTAACGTGTATAATATAATACCTAAAGTACCAATCCAGAAATGCACGTTTGCTAAGGCAACTGAATATAATTTTGTTTTAAACATTCTTGGTACCATCCAGTATAACATACCAAAAGTAAAGAATCCGTTCCAAGCTAATGCACCAACGTGAACGTGGGCAATAATCCAATCACTGTAATGTGCAATTGCATTTACATTTTTTAAAGATAACATTGGTCCTTCAAACGTTGCCATACCATAACCGGTAATTGCAACAACCATAAATTTTAAAACAGGGTCTGTTCTTACTTTATCCCAAGCTCCTCTTAAAGTTAATAAACCGTTTATCATACCACCCCAAGAAGGTGCTAATAACATTATAGAAAATGCAACTCCTAAATTCTGAGCCCATTCTGGTAATGAAGTATATAATAAATGGTGAGGTCCTGCCCAGATATAAATAAATATTAAAGACCAAAAGTGTACAATAGACAATCTATAAGAATATACTGGTCTGTTTGCTGCTTTTGGCACAAAATAATACATCAATCCTAAAAACGGTGTTGTTAAGAAAAACGCTACAGCATTATGCCCGTACCACCATTGAACTAAAGCATCTTGCACTCCTGCATACACAGAATATGATTTTAAAAAGGTAACCGGTAATGCCAAACTATTAAAGATATGTAACACAGCAACTGTTACAAATGTTGCTAGATAAAACCAAATAGCTACATATAAGTGACGTTGTCTTCTTTGTAAGATCGTCCAGATCATGTTTACACCAAACGCAACCCACACCAATGCAATAGCAATATCTATTGGCCATTCTAACTCTGCATATTCTTTAGATGAAGTATATCCTAAAGGCAATGTTATGGCTGCCGCAACTATAATTGCTTGCCAACCCCAGAAGTTAAAATTACTTAAAAAATTACTAGCCATTCTTGCTTTTAGTAAACGCTGAAGCGAATAATAAACACCTGCATAAATAGCGTTACCTACAAAGGCAAAAATTACGGCATTTGTATGTAATGGTCTTAAACGGCCAAAACTTAACCATGAAATCCCTTCTGTAAGCCCAGGGAACAAAAACATAAAAGCGAGTAAAAGTCCCACTGTAAACCCTACTATTCCCCACAACAGGGTAGCATAGATAAATTTCTTTACGATTTTATTATCGTAATAAAATTGCTGCATTTCCATAATTTAATGTTTAGTCTTTAGTTGATTTTTCTTTTTTATCTTTTACTAATTCATCATCAAACAGCATACGAACAGATGGTGTATAAGAATCGTCAAATTGTCCAGTTTTTACTGAATAAATAAATGCGATAAAAAATAAGATTGCTACTAGTATACTAATAGTTAGTAGTAGGTATATTACGCTCATATCTTGCCTGATAATTGATTTGTCAAAAATAGTATTGGTCCGTTTCTTAAAACATGACAAATATCATGTTTAGTAAATATCTTAATTTTTTGTTAAATAGTCATAGAAAACAACTGTGTTTTTGGCTTATTTTTTAAAAGATGTAAATCAAATGCCATACAAATGTTTCGTACATAAGGTCTTGCCTCTTCTGGTATTGACAAAGATTTAGATTTTATATCAATTTTAACCAATCCGTCCTGCTCCATTTCACCTAACAATGCTAAATGTTCTTCAATATTATTGATGTTCATTGTTTTGTCTTCCCACGAAGTGGAAAAATGACACATAATATTTAAAATATGTTTTCTAATAATAATATCTTCTTCAGATAATAAATGTCCTTTAAAAATAGGAATCTCTCCCTTATTTACAATTTTCTGATATTCTTTTACCGTCTTTACATTCTGTGCAAATGCATACCAAGAATCGGAAATTGCAGACATTCCTAAACCAATCATTAGCTTTGTTTTATTGGCAGTATAGCCCATAAAATTCCTGTGCAATGTTTTGTTGATGGTGGCTTTATACAAACTATCGGTCTTTAATGCAAAATGATCCATACCAATTTCTACATACCCTAACTCTGCAAAAAGTTCTTTACCTATTTCATACAACGCTCTTTTTTCATCATCTTTTGGCAAATCATCTTCATTAAAACCTCTTTGCCCAACACCTTTTACCCAGGGTACGTGTGCATAACTGTAAAATGAAATTCTGTCTGGTTGTAATTCTTTTGTTTTATTGATGCTATAAATGACGTTTTCTTTGGTTTGATGTGGTAACCCGAAAATTAAATCGTGACTTACAGAAGTGTATCCAATTTCTCGAGACCATCTGGTCACTTGTTCTACAGCTTCAAAAGGTTGAACTCTATGAATTGCTTTTTGTACTTTTTCATTATAATCCTGTACACCAAAACTTACTCTTGTATAGCCTTCATTAAACAAGGTTTGCAATTGTTCTTTGGTAGTATTATTAGGATGTCCTTCGAAACTAAACTCTGCTTCTGGATGTTTTTTTGCAATTTCGAAAATGCCATCCATTAAATATTTTAGATTTTCTTTTGAGAAAAAAGTTGGAGTTCCGCCACCTAAATGTAATTCTTTTACAACAGGTACTTCATCTACCAAAGCAACATATAATTTCCATTCTTTTAAAACAGTATCTATATACTCATCTTCTACTTCATGACGTTTTGTAATGTGTTTATGACACGCACAAAACGTACACAAACTCTCGCAAAAAGGTAAATGAATGTAAATACTTATTCCTTCGGATGCGTTACTTTCTTTAAAAGAAGTTTGAAAAGATTGTATCCAATCTTGTTTGTCTATTCCTGCTTTGTTCCAATAAGGCACCGTTGGATAACTGGTATATCTTGGTCCTGGAATGTTATATTTTTGTATTAGTGATTTTTTCATTTTAAATATTTTTAAGCAAGCTCTAAAGCAATTTCTATCATTTCCTTAAACGTTTGTTCTCTCTCCTCTGCGGTAGTTCTTTCATTGGTTACCAAACTATCTGATATTGTTAAAATAGACAATGCGTTTACATTGTGTTTTGCTGCTACCGTGTATAAACCCGCAGTTTCCATTTCTACACATAAAACACCATACTCTGCCCATTTTTTATAACTTTCAAATTCATCTGCATAAAATTCATCTGAACTTAAAACTCCTCCAGCATTTACAGTTATATTTTTTTCTTTTGCAACCTCTATTGCTTTCTGAAATAATTTAAAACTTGCGGTTGGCGCATAATCTGCTCCGTTAAAACGGATGGTATTTAAACCCGAATTAGTAGAAGCTGACATTGCCAAAACAATATCTCTTATTTTTACATCTTTCTGATAAGAGCCTGCAGAACCTACTCTAATCAAATTTTTAACACCGTATTCTGTAATTAATTCTGTACAATAAATTAAGGTTGATGGAATTCCCATTCCTGTTCCTTGCACAGATACCTTTTTATCATTATAAGTACCCGTAAAACCCAACATACCTCTCACATCATTGTATTGCTTAACATCTTTTAAAAAAGTATCTGCAATCCATTTGGCTCTCATAGGATCTCCTGGCAACAAAACTGTTTCTGCTATTTCTCCTTTTTTTGCTTCGATATGAACACTCATAATTATTTTATTTTATTTCCGATTAAATTGGTAGAAATTGTTGTAAAAACCACAATACTTATAGAACTTAAAGGCATTAAAATTGCTGCCATTACAGGTATTAATTGTCCCGTTACAGCAAAATACAATCCTATTACATTATAACAAAGAGACAGTATAAAACTGTATTTTATAACTTTAATCGCTTTTTTAGAAGCCAATATATAGGCTCCTATTTTATTAAATTTTGATGCATCTAAAATACCATCACAAGCAGGAGAAAACACATTAATATTTTCTGATAACGCAATACCAACATCACTTTTTGCCAAAGCTCCAGCATCATTTAAACCATCTCCAATCATCATTACTTTTTGATGTTTTTGCTGAAGATCTGCTACTACTTCTAATTTATCTTCTGGTTTTTGATTGAATAACAAATTGGTGCCTTTTGGTAAATTTTCTTCTAGATAAACTCTTTCACCTTCATTATCTCCCGAAACAACCGATAAATCATATTCTTTTTTTAAAGATTCGAATAAAGACTTTACACCTTCTCTGTAAGAATTTTTGAATGTAAACTTTCCTTTATAAATCTCATTAAAACTAACATATACAGAAGTATCTAAAGCTGATATATCTTCATTATTTTTCACAAAAGAAGAAGAACCTAACTTTAATTTTACGTCTTTACAGCTTACCTCTATTCCTTTACCTACAATTTCTTTAAAATTGGAAATTGCAAGAACTTCTACTTCTTCTAAACTCTCATACAATGTTCTACTTAATGGATGGTTAGAGGCTCTTAAAGCACTTTTTAAAACACTTTTTTCTTGATGATTTAATTGAACACCATCATAAGAAATCGTATTTTCTTTATGTGTGGTTAACGTACCTGTTTTATCAAAAATAATAGAATCTATAGCTGCCAGTTGTTCTACAACCGTTGCATTTTTTAAATAGAATTTTTCTCTACCAAAAATACGTAGCATATTTCCTAAAGTAAATGGTGCTGCTAAAGCAATTGCACAAGGACATGCTATAATTAAAACTGCAGTAAACACATTTAATGCTTTGCTTGCATCATAAAACAACCAAAAACTAGTAGACAAGAAAGCAACGAGTAAAACTAGTATTGTAAAATTCTTACTAATTGTATCTGTAATGGTTTTAAAAGGTGATTTATTATCTTTATTAAACACATCATTGCTCCATAATTGCGTTAAATAACTTTGAGAAACAGAAGCTAAAACCTCCATTTCTATCACTCCTGAAAGTTGCTTACCTCCAGCAAATAACTTGTCTCCAGATTTTTTAGAAACTGGTTCCGCTTCTCCGGTAACAAAACTATAATCGATATCTGCAGTTCCGTTGATAAGAATACCATCCGTAGGAATTAATTCTTGGTTTCTAATAAGCAATCTATCTCCTTTTTCAATATCATAAATAGCCACATTTTCTTCTTTTCCTTTAGAAGTTATACGCGTAACTGCAATAGGAAAATAAGATTTATAATCTCGTTCAAAAGACAGGAAGTTGTATGTTTTCTGCTGAAAAAACTTCCCTAATAAAAGGAAAAAAACCAACCCAGTTAAACTGTCGAAAAAACCAGTTCCTAAATCGAAAATAATTTCTACAGTACTCCTTATAAATAAAACTAAAATACCCAGCGCAATAGGAACATCAATATTTAAAATTTTAGATCGCAACCCTTTAAAAGCAGAAACAAAATAACCTTGTCCTGCATAAAAAACAACCGGTAAAGAAAAAGCAAACATTAACCACCTAAAGAGCGTTTTATATTTCTCTATCCAAAAACCATCTACTTCAAAATACTCTGGAAAAGAAAGAAACATAACGTTTCCGAATGCAAAACCCGCAATCCCTAATTTATAAATTAGACTTCTGTCTACAGCTTTTTTGCCGCCTTCATAATCATCTAAACTAATGTAAGGTTCATAACCAATAGAGCTTATTAAAAGAACAATTTCTTTTAAAGTGGTTTTTTCAGAATTAAAAGTAACCCTTACTTGTTTCTTCGGAAAATCTACTTGAGACGAAGATATTTTATCATTTAATTTGTGTAAGTTTTCTAATATCCAAATGCAAGAGCTGCAATGAATATGAGGTATATAAAGGGTTGCAATCTGCGTATTTCCATCATTAAAATCTAATAATTTCTCCGCTATTTCTGTCGTATCTAGAAAATCATATTTTCCTTGAATTTCAGATGGGATTGCTCCTGGATTGTCTTGAAAATTGTAATAACAAGTTAAATCGTTTTCAGAAAAAATTTCATAAACAGTTTTACAACCATTGCAACAGAAACTCTTTTCATCGAACTTTATTAAATTATCATCACAAGAATCACCACAGTGATAACATTGTGTAGATTTCATATTTACTCTTTTGCCTTTTGCAAATTTACGATAAGAATCATGTTTTAGAACATGATATATATCACATTTTTAATATCTTTGACTCTCAAATATCATTAGTCATTATGAGTAAATGCGAGCAATGTATTATTCGTCAATTTAATTCCTTACAACACTTAACTAAAGAAGAGTTGGTTAAGATTTCTAACTGTAAAACAACTAAAGTTATAAAAAAAGGTGAGGCTATTTTTGAGGAAGGCGAGCGATTAAAAGGTGTTTTTTGTATTAAGGATGGTGTTTGCAAGGTTTCTAAAATGAGTGAAAATGGTAGAAATCAAATTATTAGCTTGGTTACCAAAGGTGATTTATTAGGAGAAAGAAGTTTAATATCCGACGAAGCATCTAATCTTAAGGCAGTTGCCTTAAATGACATGCAAGTCTGTTTTATTCCTAAAGAAGAAATTTTAAAGGATCTATCTAAAAACCCAAACTTTACCATGAATGTGCTTAAAGATATGGCACAAACCTTAAAGCAAGCTGATAATGTTATTGTAGATATGGCTCAAAAGACCGTGAAGCAACGTTTAGCCGAAACACTTCTAAATCTACATAAAAAATTTGGTACAAACAGAGAAGACACAATAGACATTCACCTTTCTAGAGAAGACATTGCTAATATTATAGGAACAGCCACAGAGTCTGCAATCCGCTTACTTTCTGAGTTAAAAAAGAAGAATATTATTGAGTTTAAAGGAAAGGATATTTCAATATTAAATAGTGTTGAATTAGACAAAATTGCTCAAGGATTCTAAAACAAAAATACTTTATTATCATATTTTAAAAAAGTGCATTTAACAATGCGCCTTTTTTCGTTTTTACAGCAAGCTGATGGAATGAGAATAAATAATCTACACAGTGAGTCAACATTACCTCAATAACTGTTAAAAACACTGCAAACAAACTATAGCAATACAGAAACTTATAAGCACAAAAAAAGCACCTCATAAATGAAGTGCTTTTCGCGGTCTGGACGGGACTCGAACCCGCGACCCCCTGCGTGACAGGCAGGTATTCTAACCAGCTGAACTACCAGACCGTTGCTTTAAGCGATTGCAAATATACAATGTATTTTTACATACGCAACAAAAAAATGAAAGAATTTAAAAATAATTTCATTTTATATAATTTTGATGCTTTTCAACTAAAATTTAGACACAAAAAAAGCACCTCATAAATGAAGTGCTTTTCGCGGTCTGGACGGGACTCGAACCCGCGACCCCCTGCGTGACAGGCAGGTATTCTAACCAGCTGAACTACCAGACCGTTGCTTTAAGCGGTTGCAAATATACAATGTATTTCTAGATACACAAGCATAAAATTAAAAAAAGTTTATATTTTTTTTCTACTAATTAAATATGCCGTTAAAATTTCATTGTATCCTTTACGTATATCTACAGGGATGTAATCAATTTTATATTGTAAACATTTATTTTTCAATTCTTTAAAATAATCACCAACTAACGCAGTGTACTTTTCTCTAATGTTTTCTGCGTATATATTAATTTCTTCTCCGGTTTCAACATCCACAAACTTTTTAGGATTATTGTCAAAATTGAAGTTAAATTCTGTTTCTCCATCATACGTATGAAACAAAACAACCTCATGTTTATTAAATTTAAGATGTTTTAAAGCTTCAAAAAGTGTTTCATTATCTTTATTTGGTTGAAACATGTCTGTAAAAACAAAAATTAATGAACGCCTGTGTATTTTCTCTGCAATTTCATGCAAGTATTTATAGGTCTCTGTAGAAGACTTAGATTCTGAAACCAATAATTGCTCTAATTGATGCAACAACATCTTTCTGTGTCGCTCGCTCCCCTTTTCCGGAGCATAATATTCATAACTATCGCCATAAATGCTTAAACCAACTGCATCTCTTTGTCTTTTTAGTATTTCCATTAATGATGCCGAGGCAACTGCAGAAAATCCAACTTTGTTTAAATTATCTACCGTTTGCTTTTTTACCATAGGATAATGCATGGATGCAGAATTGTCTATAATAATATGACACCTTAAATTGGTTTCTTCTTCATATTTTTTAGTGTACAACTTCTCTGTCTTTGCAAACAGTTTCCAATCTATATGACGCGTACTTTCTCCTTTATTATATAATTTATGCTCAGAAAATTCAACAGAAAATCCATGAAACGGACTTTTATGAATTCCCGTAATAAAACCTTCTACCACTTGTTTAGCAAGTAAGTCTAGGTTTTTAATGTCTGATTTCACTTCAGATAAATTCATATTATTTTTTAATATTTTGAGCTCTGGTTAAATTATCTGTAGTTTGTAATAACTTCTTTAATAAGATAGCATTGTAATCTGGATGTTCCTCTAAAAATGGATCTAACACAACTTTTGCTTCTTTAGAAGAATATTGACCAATGGAACTAGCTAACCATCCTTTAGGAAAAAAGATATCACCTGTTAATTGCACTTCTTCTAATGTTTCTAAAACCGATTTTAAATGTTTTGTTGCTTCTTTTTGTCTTAACGGATGATGAATATTCTTTAAGCCTGCTTCTACCCAAGACTCGTTTTCTCTATTTTCTTTTTCTAAAAGTGATGTCATAAAAGCATCTCTTACTTGTACATCTGCAGATAACGAAGGTAACAGCCATTTAAAACGATCTAATCTATCGTTGTTAGATATTCTAGTTTGCTGTTCTTGTAAAATCCCTATTGCTTTTGCATGTTCTAAAACAGCTAATGTCATTGCCAAAGAACTAAAGTCGCTTTCATTTAAAAATAAGTTATTAATCTCCTTATCTTTATTCCAAATTTTATATAAAGTTTCTTTTCCTCTTTCAGAAATAGCTACCGATTGATACAAGCCAAACAGCGTTCTTTTTATATTTTTTGACACATTACTTTCTAACAATCCTAAAACCTCTTTTTCTACTTTTTGCTGCACCTCATTTTGCTCCTCTTCTGTTAAAAATGACCAAAATATTGTTTGAATTCTCCCTGACAAATAATTGGTAATCAACTCATTTTTTTCAACTTTAATTGCTGAAGTATACACTTGAAAGGTTTCTAACGGAGTAACCTCTCCTATCAACATATTTTCATATAAATTAATGTATTGAGACCCTCTAGAAACTTCATCATTTAGATGCTGATAAGTATCAACTTCTTTCTTGTAAATAGGAAAAACACCATAACCAAACCCGTTTGTATTGTACAAAACTTGTCCGGGTTTAAAATCTTTTGTTGCTGATGTAATATCAAAAGATTTCCCCATATTCTTAAGGTTGATAATTTTCTCATACCCTCTTTTATCAATCAATTTAATTTTAAAAGATTGTGTCCAAACTTTATTAGAACCATCTTCTGCTTTTTGATGAATTATAAATTTACTGACGTTTCCTTTATCATTCAATTCTATTTCTTCATAAAAAACAGGTCTTCCAGATGAATTCACCCAAACATCAGACCAATTTTTTATATTTCCTGGCGACTTGTTATCTAAAATAGCAACCAACTCATTCCAATCTGCATTAGAATTCTGATACTTTTTTATGTATTCTTGAACTCCCTCTTTAAAAGCCTCCTCTCCTAATAAAGCTTCTAACTGACGCATCATAATTGGCGCTTTGTTGTAAATAATTCTTCCGTATAAAGAACCTGCATCTTTTAAGTTTCCTAAATACTGTCGA
The DNA here is from genome assembly GCF_038024065.1 of Polaribacter sejongensis. Lineage (NCBI taxonomy): Bacteria > Pseudomonadati > Bacteroidota > Flavobacteriia > Flavobacteriales > Flavobacteriaceae > Polaribacter > Polaribacter sejongensis. The sequence goes on from NZ_CP150667.1 coordinate 2,114,927, forward strand.
ATGGCGTTTGTTCCTTTTGTTCTATCTTCAGAATAGGCATTTGGATAATGCGTCATCATAAAATTAAGTTCGTGATTTACTTCCGGAAAAACAGGATTCATAATTTTATCTGCCATAAAATTAGCAAACACCTCTTTCATCCAAACATCATTAAACCATCGCATGGTTACCAAATCTCCAAACCACATGTGCGAGGTTTCATGTGCAATTAACTTTGCTCTGCTTATTTTTTGCTTTTGAGTGGCATTCTTATCTAAAAACAAAGACGATTGTCTGTATTGTATAGCACCAACATGTTCCATTCCTCCATATTGAAAAGGCGGAATTGCAGCAAAATCCATTTTTTGAAATGGAAATTTAACCTGTGTAAATTCTTCTAAAAAATCGATCGATTTCTGATGAATTTGAAATACCTCATCTACACTTTCACTTATCTTTTCCGCGTCGTTTTCTCTGTATAAAAAACGCATATCAAATGCTCCAGGATTTTTAGTTGCTGATGTAAATTTACCTGTAACAAAAGAAAATAAATAAGTACTCATTAAATCTGACGTTGCAAAAGTATGTTCTGTAAAACCATCAAGCTCTACACTACTTTCTTCAAAACCACTAGCAAGAACTTGCCAATCTTTTGGAGCAGTAATTTTTAAATTGTACTTAGCTTTTATATCTGGCTGATCAAAACAAGGAAATAACGTACTTGCTCTATCCGGAACTAGTAAAGTATATAAAAATTCTTCATTTCTATTGAGTGATTTTTCTCCTGCTTCAAATAATATTTCTATTGTATTTTCACCTAGACTTAATCGTTTTTTATCAATAATAACGTGTTCCTTCTGATGATTTATTTCGGATATTTCTCCGTTTACTTTTATAGATTTCAACTTAGAAGCATCCTCGTTAAAATCTAAGTAAACATCATTTTCTAAATCAATAACGGTAAATTTAACTTCTAATATAGCAGCAATAGCCTTTTCTTTTTCCTTCGGAATTTTGAAATGTACATCATAAATAACGTCAGCAATTTGCTGTTTTCTGTATTTAGCTAATTCAAAAGAAATTCCTTTTTCTAGTTTTAATTGACTCTCTTGTTTATCACAAGAAATAAAAATGAGTAGGCAAACTATTAATGATAGATAAAATTTCATGTAAAGAATTTAGATTTTAAAAATAAAAAAAGGTTTGACGTTAGCCAAACCTTTTTAATATTATAAAAGATGAATACTACTTATATAGCTGCATCGATTTTTCCTGTATACACATTTTTAGGAGCAACACCTACTTGTTTGTCTACAACTTCTCCGTTCTTAAAGATTAAAACAGTTGGTATGTTACGTACTCCGTATTTTGCTGCAAATTCTTGGTTAGCATCAACATCTACTTTACCAACTACGGCTTTTCCTTCATATTCAGTATGAATTTCATCAACAATTGGTCCTACCATTCTACATGGTCCACACCAAGCTGCCCAAAAATCTACTAATACTGGTTTGTCAGATTTTAATACTAATTCGTCAAAGTTTGCGTCTGTAATTTCTAATGCCATTTTTATATTTTTAAATTATTATTTCAATTTCGAACTACAAAAGTAATCATTTTATTCACTTAGTAGTTTTCTTAAAAATTACTTTTTCCTATTTGTCTATAAATAGTTGTTATGCATATAAATAGAGAATCATCAAAAAAACACTGTTTTAAAGTAGTTTTCTGATGATTCTCTATAAATTTAATTACTAATTAAAGAAACTACACTTTATTATTTTAAAATAATTTAGATGCAATTGCATGTATATTATCACTTTTACCCATAGAATAATAGTGTAAAAATGGCACGCCTGCTTCTTTTAACTCCTTAGATTGCTGAATAGCAAACTCAATACCAACCTGTCTTACTGCTTTATTATCTTTACAACCTTCTACAGCATCAATTAAATCTTCTGGTAAATCAATTTTAAAAACTTGTGGTAAAACCTGTAAATGTCTTTTTACAGCAAGTGGTTTAATTCCTGGTATAATTGGCACTGTAATTCCTATTTCTCTAGCTTTTTTAACAAACTCGAAATATTTATTATTATCAAAAAACATTTGCGTTACCACATAATCTGCACCTGCATCAACCTTTTGCTTTAAACGTTTTAAATCTGTATTTAAAGACGGAGATTCCATGTGTTTTTCCGGATATCCTGCAACACCCACGCAAAAATCATAATTATGCTCTACTTTAATATCATCATGTAAATATTTCCCTTTATTTAAATCAGATATTTGTTGTACCAAATCGCTCGCAAAAGCATTACCTCCTTGGGTTGCTTTAAAATAAGATTCATCTTTTCTAGCATCTCCTCTTAGAGCAACCACGTTATCCAATCCTAAATAATGGCAATCTACCAAAACGTACTCGGTTTCTTCTTTGGTAAAACCTCCACACAATAAATGCGGAATTGCATCTACCTGATATTTATGCATAATAGACGCACAAATACCTACCGTTCCTGGGCGCATTCTAGTAATTCTCTTGTCTAAAAGTCCATTTCCTTTATCTACATAAACATATTCTTCTCTAGAAGTTGTTACGTCTATAAAAGGTGGATTAAACTCCATTAAAGGATCTATATTGTTGTATAAATCTTGAATATTTTTTCCCTTCTGAGGTGGTATTACTTCAAAAGAAAATAATGTTTTACCATTTGCATTTTTAATGTGATCTGTAACTTTCATTAGCCTCCCTTAATCCCTCCAAAGGAGGGAAACTGTTGCGGGTTATTTTGTATTAATATTTATTTTATCTTTTTGAGCGTTACCACAAGGGTCGCGCTTTACTCTATATCTTTTTGCCGAAAAAGCAAAAAGGATAGAGCCTATCTTGAGCGTAGTCGAAAGGTTTCAATCGCTAACGCTACCTGTTAAGCAGCTTTTTTACATCTTCGAAATCTTCTTTGTATTCCCAATAAATCCATCTTCCATCTACATAATCAGTCAGAATATATTTTTCGCTTAAAGATTTAATTCTAGAAACTGCAATTAACTTCTTTCCAAATTTCTCTGCTGCAATTGGAGTCATTTTCTCCTTATTGTTTTTATCAAAACCATGAGAGATAACATAACTTCCTAAATGTAATTCTATAAACTCCATATATATTTTTTTGTGAGAATAACTCTGAAAGGTTTTAACCCTTTCAGAGTTAATTATTATTCTTCAGCAAGTGTTGGATGCAACCATTTTCTAGCTTTCTCCTTTGTAATTCCTTTTCTTGTTGAATAATCTGTTACCTGATCATCTGTAATTTTACCCAAACCAAAATATTTAGCTTCTTTGTTTGCAAAATAATATCCAGATACTGCTGCCGCTGGCCACATTGCCATACTTTCTGTTAATGTAACACCAATATTTTCTTCCACTTTAAGCAAATCCCAAATGGTTTCTTTTTCTAAATGATCTGGACACGCAGGATATCCTGGTGCAGGACGTATCCCTTTGTAACTTTCTTTTATTAGATCATCATTTGTTAAACCTTCATCTGAATCAGAACCCCAATGTTTCGTTCTAACTTGTTTGTGCAGATATTCTGCCATAGCTTCTGCAAAACGGTCTGCAATAGCTTGCGCCATAATTGCATTGTAATCGTCTTCTTTTGCCTTATAGCTTTCTGCTAATTCTTGTGCTCCAAAAATCCCTACACAAAATGATCCTATATAATCTGTTCTACCAGTTTCTTTTGGTGCAATAAAATCTGATAACGCATGATTCGGAATTCCTTCTCTCTTCTTTAATTGCTGACGTAAAGTTCTAAAAATAAATTCTTCTCCTCCTTTTTTCTTTACAGCTATATCATCGTCATTTATAGTATTTGCCTCAAACAAACCAAAAACAGCTTTTGGTTTTAACAATTGTTTCGCAATAATTTCTTTAATCATTGCCTGAGCTTCATCATACATAATAGTAGCTTGCTCACCAACAACCTCATCCTTTAAAATAGCTGGAAACTTACCATGTAAATCCCAACTTCTAAAAAACGGACTCCAATCTATAAAAGGTAATAATTCTTTTAAACTTAATTGTTCTAAAGTCTGAATACCTAATTCATTAGGCTTTACAATTTCAGACGTTTCCCAATCTATTTTATATTTACGCTTACGTGCTTCTTTTAATGAAATGTATGATTTTTCTTTACCTCGTTTTAAAAACTTAGTTCTAAATTCATCATAATCTTTTTTCATTTTAGCAACGTACTCATGAGATGTTTTCTTATTTAATAAATCACCTACAACAGTTACTGCTCTAGAAGCATCATTTACATGCACCACCGCATTTGTATATTGCGTATCAATTTTTACTGCAGTGTGCGCTTTAGAGGTTGTTGCACCACCAATTAACAAAGGCAACACAAAATTCTTACGTTGCATTTCTTTTGCTAAATACACCATTTCATCTAAAGAGGGTGTAATTAAACCAGACAAACCAATAGCGTCTACACGTTCGCTAATAGCCATTTCAATAATTTTTTCTGGTGGAACCATTACGCCTAAATCTACAATTTCGTAGTTATTACACGCTAAAACAACACTCACAATATTCTTACCAATATCATGCACGTCACCTTTTACAGTCGCCATTAATATTTTACCAACAGGCTCTTGCTTGTCTCCTTTTTCTGCTTCAATAAACGGATTTAAATAACCTACCGCTTTTTTCATTACACGTGCAGATTTTACTACTTGCGGCAAAAACATTTTTCCTGCTCCAAATAAATCTCCAACCACATTCATTCCAATCATTAAATGACCTTCAATTACTTCTATTGGCGAGGTTGCTTCTTGTCTTGCTTGTTCTATATCTTCAATAATAAAAGCATCAATTCCTTTTACCAAAGCATGTGTAATTCTATCTTGTAAAGGGTTTTCTCTCCAGGATAAATCTACCGTTTTTTCTACTTTAGAACCTTTTACTGTATCAGCAAAATCTAATAAACGCTCCGTTGCATCTTCTCTTCTATCAAGAATCACATCTTCTACGCGTTCTAATAAATCTTTCGGAATATTATCATACACTTCTAAAAGTGCAGGATTTACAATTCCTATGTTCATACCTGCCTGAATCGCATAATATAAAAACACTGAATGCATTGCCTCTCTAACTCCGTCATTTCCCCTAAAAGAAAACGACACGTTACTAACACCTCCACTAACACTTGCGTTTGGTAAATTTTCTCTTACCCAACGTGTAGCTTCAATAAAATCGATGGCATTTCTTCTGTGCTCATCCATTCCTGTTGCAACAGGAAATATATTTAAATCGAAAATAATATCTTCACTAGGAAAACCAACTTCATCTACTAGAATATCATACGATTTTTTAGCAATTTCAATTCTACGATCATAGTTATCTGCTTGTCCTTCGGCATCAAAAGCCATTACAATTACAGCAGCACCATATCGTTTTATTTGTTTTGCTTCCCAAATAAATTTTTCTTTTCCTTCTTTAAGTGAAATTGAGTTTACAACGCATTTTCCTTGAACAACTTGTAAACCTGCTTCTATGATCTCCCACTTAGAGCTATCAATCATAATTGGCACTCTACAAATATCTGGTTCTGCTGCAATTAAATTTAAAAAACGAACCATGGCTTGTTTCCCGTCAATTAAACCGTCATCAAAATTAATATCTATAATTTGTGCGCCACCATCTACTTGATGTCTTGCAATATCTAAAGCTTCATCAAATTGCTCGTTTTTTATCAATCGTAAAAACTTACGAGAACCTGCAACATTTGTACGTTCTCCTACATTGATAAAATTGCTATTTTCATTCAAGACTAGAGGTTCTAATCCTGATAAACGCATATATTTTGTTTGTTTCACTTTCATTATATGTAATGTTCTACTATTGGAAATGGTTCATAAAAATGATGCAATAATTCTTTCCATTGTTCATATTCATCAGATTTTCTAAATCCAACCTCGTGATCCTCTATTGTTTGCCAACTGACCAATAAAATATATTTGTCATCTTGTTCAACACATTTCTTTAATTGATGAGAGCTATATCCTTTCATAGAAGAAATAATCTTTTCTGCCTTCTTAAAATTAAACTCAAAATCTTTTGAAAGGCCTACTTTTATGTTTAAAATGGCTACTTCTAGAATCACTTTCCTTTTATTTATTTTGAGATTATTGCGTAGCACTGCTTTTTATATATCTAAAACCTGTTTATTTACAACAAAGGCTCTTGGCTTATATTTTCCCGAAATCCTTGCAATCTCACTAATATGTTCTGGTGATGTTCCACAACATCCACCGATAATATTGATTAAATCTTTCTTTAAATACTCTTCTATCTGCTCTCCCATTTCTTCTGCAGTTTCATCATACTCTCCAAAAGCATTTGGCAATCCTGCATTTGGATGTGCAGAAATAGCAAAATCTGTTTTGTTTGCAATAGCTTGTAAATGGGGTTGTAATAAATTGGCTCCTAAAGCACAATTAAACCCTACAGATAATAAAGGAATGTGAGATACAGAAATTAAAAAAGCTTCCGCAGTTTGCCCAGATAAAGTTCTACCAGAAGCATCTGTAATGGTACCACTTAACATAATTGGAACATCAATACTACGCTCGTCTTTTACTTCTTCAATAGCAAATAATGCTGCTTTGGCATTTAGAGTATCAAACACCGTTTCTACTAACAATAAGTCGGCACCACCATCTAATAATGCTTCAACTTGTTGTTTATAAGCAATTCTTAATTCATCAAAAGTTACTGCTCTATAACCAGGATCATTAACATCTGGAGACATACTTGCAGTTCTGTTTGTTGGCCCAATAGAACCTGCTACAAAACGAGGTTTGTGTGGTTCTTTTGCTGTAAACTCATTTGCAACTTCTTTGGCTATTTTTGCAGATTGATAATTTAGTTCATACACTAAATTTTCCATCTGATAATCTGCCATTGCAATGGTAGTTCCAGAAAAAGTATTGGTTTCTATAATATCTGCACCAGCTTCAAAATATTTACCATGAATGGTTTTTATTGCTTCTGGTTGCGTAATTGATAACAAGTCATTATTACCTTGTAAAGGTGATGGATAGTCTTTAAAACGTTCTCCTCTAAAATCTTCTTCCGTGAATTTATAGGCTTGTAGCATAGTACCCATAGCACCATCTAAAACCAAAATTCTTTCTTGTAAAGCTTTGTATATATTTGACATTCCTGAAAATTAATTTTTGTGTTATCAGGAAAAGAAGAATTGATACTTTTTCCGTTATCTCTCTGAAAGGTTCTGAACCTAGTTCAGAAAGAATCAGTAGAAATTAGCACCTTCTTTAAAGATAAAGGGTTGCCAAGGCTTCCTCGGGTCTAATCCCTCAACCTTTCTTGATAACAATATTTAATAAATGAACTAAATTACGTTACAAAGTAACGAACTTTTTTCTTGTTTTAATAATTTATTCGTAGATATCTGATGATAAGTAACGATCTCCTCTATCACAAATAATAGCAACAATAACACCTTTATCTATTGATTCTGCTACTTTTAACGCGGTAGCAACAGATCCTCCACTACTCATTCCTGCAAAAACACCTTCTTCTTTTGCCAAACGAACCGTCATTTCTTTTGCCTCTTCTTCACTTACTTCAAATATTTGATCTATTTTTTTAGCTTTAAAAATAGCTGGCATATATTCTTCAGACCACTTTCTAATTCCAGGTATTTTTGCCCCTTCAGTTGGCTGTGCTCCAATAATAGTAATGTTTTCGTTTTGTGATTTTAGATAATCAGAAACTCCAGTAATAGTTCCAGTAGTTCCCATGGCAGAAACAAAATGAGTTACTTCTCCTTCTGTATCTCTCCAAATTTCTGGTCCTGTTGTATTAAAATGTGCTTTCGGATTGTCAAAATTATCAAACTGATTTAAACGAAAGTATCCCTTTTTATATTTTAGCTTTAAAGCATAATCAATTGCACCTTCAATCCCTTCATCTGCAGGAGTTAAAATCACTTTTGCTCCGTAGGCTCTCATTGTTTTAACACGTTCTATGGTAGAGTTTTCTGGCATTGTAAGTACCATATTTACACCTAAAACTTTTGCCATTAAAGCCAATGCAATACCTGTGTTTCCGCTTGTTGCCTCTACTAAAGTATCACCTTTCTTTATATTTTTTCTTTTAATAGCTTCAGAAATCATATAATAAGCTGCTCTATCCTTTACACTTCCCCCAGGATTGTTCCCTTCTAGTTTTAATAATAAAGTAACACCTTCTTTCTTTAAGATATTTTGTACCTCTACAAGTGGTGTATTTCCAACAAAATCTATGATACTTTTGGTTTTCATTCTAATTTCTTTTTTGAAAAATATTATTTTCTGATTTCACTGTTACCACCGAATTTTCTGGAACGGATTCCATAATACAAACATTGGCTCCAATTACAGAGTTTTTTCCTATTACAACATCTCCTCCTAAAATGGTAGCATTTGCATAAATAACAACACCACTTTCTATTGTAGGATGTCTTTTGGTGGATGCTAAACTTTTCTTTACTTGTATTCCTCCTAAAGTGACGCCTTGAAAAATCTGTACATTATCTTTTATTATTGCAGATTCTCCTATTACAGTTCCTGTTCCGTGATCTATATGAAAAGAAGCTCCTATTTCTGCTCCTGGATGAATCTCAGTACCGGTTTTACTATGCGCATACTCACTCATTATTCTTGGAAAAACAGGGATTCCTAAGTTTAATAATTGGTGACTTAAGCGATACACGGCAATGGCATAAAATCCTGGATATGCTAAGTAAATTTCTTCTAAACTTTTAGCAGCAGGATCATTTTTTTCTGCAGCAGCAGCATCTAAATCTAATTTTTGACGAATAGAAACAAAAGAATTTTCAAAATCATTCCACAAATTTTCACCATTTTCAACGGATAATCTTTCTAAAATTTTTAAAAACTTTAATCTTGTTTCTGCACCACTTTCAGACAAATGACGTTCATCAAACAAGTTATTAATTAACTGTTTCGTAAAAACTTCTACGGCATCTCTTAAACACATGCTGTAGTTCTTAAACGTAATTATTTGTGCTGTTTCTTTCATTTTAGCTTTTACATTTCTGGAGCTAATACTACTTCTAACCCGTCCATTGCTGGCGTCATTTGTATCTGACAGCCCAATCTACTATTGTCTTCAACATTAAATGCTTCTGCTAACATAGCATCTTCATCATCTGTCATTTCTGGTAATTCGTGATCTGAATTTACATAACACTGACAAGAAGCACACATAGCCATTCCGCCACAAATACCAATAGTTCCTTCTTCTGCTAATTCGTAAGAACGAACAACTTCCATAAGGTTCATTGCCATGTCTGTAGGTGCTACAACTTCATGCTGTACACCATTTCTATCAGTTATTTTAATATTTATATCTACGCTCATTATACATTTTTTACCAAAGCCAAAAGTAATAAATTTGTTTGGTTAGACCTCAAAGGTTTTTAAAACCTTTGAGGTCTACGTTATTCTCTTTATTAATTGTCTACTAAATTAAGTAAACCTAACAATTTTATACCAATAAGGTTTTTGAAAACTTGCTAAAAAAATTACTGAATAGCTTTTACAACTGCTTTTGGCGCATCTTTTCTTGTTCCATCAAATCCTTCTACACCACCAACAGTAGTATATTTCATAACGTATTTCTTATCCGGAAAAATTCTTTTATAAGCACTCTGACACATTAAAGTTGCTTCGTGAAAACCACAAAGAATTAATTTTAATTTACCAGGATACGTGTTTACATCACCAATAGCATAGATTCCAGGAATATTTGTTTGATAATCTAAAGCATTATTTACTTTAATTGCATTTTTCTCAATCTCTAATCCCCAATTACCTATTGGACCTAATTTTGGAGATAATCCAAATAAAGGTATAAAGTGATCTGTATCTACAATAAAAGCATCTTCTCCTTTTTTCTCTACAGCAACACCTGTTACTTTATCTGTTCCGATAATTCCTTTCACTTCTGCAGGAGTTATCATTCTAATCTTCCCTAAATTCTTTAATTCTTGTACTTTTTCTACAGAATCTAAAGCGCCTCTAAATTCATTTCTTCTATGAATTAAAGTTACTTCAGACGCTACATCAGACAAGAAAACAGCCCAATCTAAAGCAGAATCTCCACCACCAGAAATTACTACTTTTTTATCTCTATAAAATTCTGGTTCTTTAATAATATATTCAACACCTTTATCTTCAAAATCTGCGATATTAGGTATCAATGGTTTTCTTGGTTCAAAAGAACCTAAACCTCCCGCAATTGCTACAATTTTAGCATGGTGTTTTGTTCCTTTATTGGTTGTAACAATAAAAGTACCATCATCTTGCTTATCTATCGTTTCCGCTCTTTCACCTAAAGTAAAACCAGGTTTAAATTGCTTTGTTTGCTCTATTAACTTATGTGTTAAATCTCCTGCTAAAATTTCTGGATATGCAGGAATATCATAAATTGGTTTCTTCGGATAAATCTCAGAACATTGTCCACCAGGTTGTGGTAATGCATCAATTAAATGACATTTTAATTTTAATAAACCAGCTTCAAAAACTGTGAATAACCCCGTTGGTCCTGCTCCAATAATAAGTATGTCTGTTGTAATCATTTTTTTTAATTTATCTAACTTTAGACCTCAATGGTTTTAAAAACCTTTGAGGTCTTTTTAATCTATTATTTTTCTACTAAACTCTTTGTAAACTCGTTTAGCTTTTCTACTTTTTCTTCAAAGTTTCCTTTGATTGTTTTTCTATATTCGTTTAAATTCTTAACCAAATCATCTACGTTTTCGGGAATTACATCCTCAAAAAACTGACGTAATCTTTTAGCTGTTGTTGGTGATTTTCCGTTGGTAGAAATGGCAACCTTTACGTTTCCTTTGGTTACAATACCGCCCATATAAAAATCACAAAAAGGAGGGTTATCAGCAACATTTACTAATATGCTTCTCTTTCTACAATGTTTATAAACTTTTTCGTTTACTTCTGGAAATTCTGTTGTTGCCACAACAATATGTTTCCCTTTTAAATACCGTTTACTGTATTTTTCTTTGATCAATTTTACGTTACCCTTCTTTGCTAATGTTGTTGTGCCTTCTCTAAACATAGGAGAAACCATGGTTACATTTGCATCTGGACTCGATTTTAATAAGAACGTCAATTTTTCTTCTGCAACAAAACCACCTCCAATTATTAAAACCTGAAGGTTTTTAGTTTTTAAGAAAATAGGATATAAATTATTTCTTTCCATAAACCTATCCTTTTAATTCATTTGCATATTGTTCTTGAATATCTAAAATTACCTGACGATGTTTTACTACTTCACCCAAAACAATAATTGCAGGGTTTTTCAATTCATTATCAGCAACAATTTTTTCTATCGTATCCACAGTTCCTATTCCTAGTTTTTCTCTAGAAGTAGTACCTCTTTGAATAATGGCTACAGGTAAATTATTTTTACCTTCTGCTTGAAATAATTTTACAATTTGAGGCAGTTTACTCATTCCCATTAACACCACAATAGTTGCGTTAGACTTTGCAGCCAACTCTATATCATTAGAAATTTTATGATCTTTTGTGGTTCCAGTAATTACCCAAAAACTTTCTGCGCTTCCACGTTTTGTTAAAGGTATATTTTGATAAGCAGCTACTGCCAACGAAGATGAAATTCCTGGAACAACCGCAACCTCTAAACCTAAATTTGCTGCATATTCCATTTCTTCTGCACCTCTACCAAAAATAAATGGATCTCCACCTTTTAAACGAACTACATGTCCGCTAGATTTTGCTCGTTCAACAATTAACTCATTAATTTGTTCTTGTTGATATTTATAACACCCTCTACGTTTTCCAACGAAAATTTGTTCGGCTTCCGGATTTATATATGCTAATAATTCTTCATTCACCAAAGCATCATATAAAACTACATCGGCAGTTTTTAAAACCTTAATGGCTTTTACTGTAATTAAATCTATATCTCCAGGGCCTGCACCTACAACGGTTAACTTTGGTGTTTTTAAACTCATTTTATTCTTTTATGACTTACTTTGCAATTGCAGTTTCAGCATTTCTAAAAGCTCTTACTTTCTGTAAAAACGTATTCGCATCGCTAATATACTTCTTTGCAAATTCTTCTGTTGGAGCAAACTTATTAATTTGATAAATTAAATCTGCAAAAGAAGATCCTAAATCTATTTTTCCTGATGCAATAAAGTACTCATCAAATTGAGAAACAATACTTGCATGAGTATTTGTTTTCTTATCTGCCGCTAATAAAGATGCTTTTGCAGAGTTTACAATAGACTGATATGCGTAGTAAATAGCTCCTGAATATACTTTGTTTTCAAAAGCTACATTTGCATTTTCAATTTTCTCATCACTTTCTAAAAACAAAGTGGCAATTAAATCGATAACAACACCTGCACATTCTCCAATTCCTATTTCTTTTACATATTTATCTGCTTCTCCCCAATCGATAAAATCTTCTTGAGTTAAATTAGTAACATCTTGTAAATCGTTTAATAAATCATAAAAATAACGTTCTCCTGTCACTTTATAATACTCTACAAAAGATTTACCATCAGCATTTGCTTCAAAATCATTAAAGATTCTACGTAATGCTTCCGGACCTCTTTTACTTGGCACTTTTACTACTTTATCTGCAAATAATGCATTTCCGTTTCCTAAATTTCCTCCACCTAATAAAACTTGTAATGCTGGCGCCACTAATTTATCTGGTGTTCTAACGGTCATTCCCTGAAAACCAATGTTTGCCATGTTATGTTGTCCACAAGCATTCATACAACCACTAATCTTAATAACAAGATCTTCGTTTTTTAAGTATTGAGGATATTCAGCCGCAATTACTTTTTCTAGTTCTGCTGCAATTCCTGTACTACTTGCTATACCTAAATTACAAGTATCAGTTCCTGGACAAGCCGTAATATCTACAGCCTTATTATAACCTGCTTCTACAAAACCTAATTTTTCTAATTCTTGATAGAAATAAGGAACTAAATCTTCTTTTACAAAAGGAATAACAATATTTTGACGCAAGGTTAATCGGATTTCTCCTGCTGCGTATGTATCTACTAAATCTGCTAATAAACGTGCTTTATCTGTATAAAAATCTCCTAATAAAACTTTAATTCCGATAGCAACATAACCTGCTTGCTTTTGTGGAATTAAGTTGGTCGATTTCCATAAATCAAATGCTTCTTGATTTTTTATTTCCACTTGTGGAGCATCTACAGAAACTGGAGTTGACGCAACATAACCATCTGCATCTATTGCAACCGTTTTTAATTCGATAGCCTTTTGTTCTTGTGCTACTAATTCTTTAAAAGCTTCTAAACCGATGTCTTTTAATAAGAATTTCATTCTTGCTTTGGCTCTACTTTTACGTTCGCCATAACGATCAAAAACTCTTAAAACACCTTCCATTACTGGAATAATTTTATCTGAAGGTAAAAACTCATATAAAGTTTCTGCGTGTCTTGGCTGAGAACCTAATCCTCCTGCAACCATCACTTTAAAACCTCTTACGCCGTTTTCTATTTTAGCAATATATCCTAAATCATGTAAATAAGACAATCCTGTATCTTCATCTGTAGAAGAAAAAGAAACTTTAAATTTACGTCCCATTTCTTGACAAATAGGGTTACGTAAAAAGAATTTGTACAAAGCATCCGCATACGGAGAAACATCAAAAGGTTCGTTTACATCGATACCTGCAGTTTCTGATGCTGTTACATTTCTAACCACATTACCACAAGCTTCACGCAACGTAACATCATCACGTTCTAATTCTGCCCATAATTCTGGCGTTCTTTGTAAATCTACATAGTGAATTTGAATATCTTGACGTGTTGTAATGTGTAATCTTCCTCTAGAATACTCATCTGAAACTTCAGAAATTCTACGTAATTGATTACTCATTACTTTACCATAAGGCAATTTAATACGAATCATTTGTACGCCTTCTTGACGCTGACCATAAACACCTCTTGCTAAACGTAAACTTCTAAATTTTTCTTCGTCTATTTCTAGATTATTGAATGCTGCAATTTTATCTGCTAATTCAATAATATCTCTTTCTACAACTGGATTCTCTATTTCGGTTCTAAAACTCTGCATAAAAAAGCCCATCCTAACCTTCCCGAAGGGAAGGAATTCTTACTCGGGCGGTAAGAATATTGTTAATAATATTTTTTTTATAGACCTACAAGGTTGTTGAAACCTTGTAGTTTTTATTGGAATATATAGAAGTCAACTTTTAAGACTTCGATTCCATTGTTCCCCCTTCAGGGGAAAGGGGGCTTTTTACTTGATAAAACCTACACCTACTGTATTGTTGCTTTTTGGATCTATTAAAATAAATGATCCATTTGATTTATTATTCTTATAAGAGTCAAAAGCTAATGGTTTACTTAACTTTAATTGTATGTCTCCTATTTGGTTTAATACTAATTCTGATGGATTTTCTTCAATTCCAGAAAAATCAGTTTTTATAATACTAGACAATTGTGTAATTTTTGCTTGTGCATCATTTACACCATGTTTAATATAGTATTTTTGAGAAGCTTTTAAAGGCTCTTTATCCATCCAACAGATAGTTGCTGTTAATTCTTTAGCAATTGTTGGCTCTTCATTTACTTTCACCAACATATCTCCCCTACTAACATTTACATTGTCCTCTAATGTAATGGTAACAGAACTTCCTCTTTTTGCAGTTTCAAATTCTTTATCGAAAAAATTAATTGTTTTAACTTTCGATTTTGTTTGCGATGGTAACACTGCAACCTCATCTCCAACAGCTAAATCACCTCCATAAAGCTTTCCTGCATAACCTCTAAAATCGTGGTATTCTTCCGTCTTTGGTCTGATAACTGTTTGCACAGGAAAACGAGTTTGAGAAGCATCATTAATATCTTCTGCATCTAATCTTTCTAAGTGATGCATTAACGTTTCTCCTTTATACCAAGGCGTATTTTCAGATTTATGAACCACATTATCTCCTTGTAAAGCAGACATTGGTATAAACGTTAAATTCTGACCTTTGTACTCACTTTTACTTGCTAAATATTCAATTTCAGCTTTAATGGTGTTGTATTTCTCTTCAGAAAACTCAACTAAATCCATTTTATTAATAGCAATTACAACATCTTTAATTCTCAATAAATTATTGATAAAAAAGTGTCTGTATGTTTGTTCTATAACTCCGTTTCTTGCATCAATTAAAACGATAGAAGCTTGTGCAGTTGAAGCACCCGTAACCATGTTTCTTGTATATTCTATATGCCCTGGAGTATCTGCTATAATGAAACTTTTACTTGGTGTAGAAAAATAGATATGCGCTACATCAATAGTAATTCCTTGTTCGCGTTCTGCTACCAAACCATCGGTTGCTAAAGAGAAATCTAAATAGTCAAAACCACGTTGTCTACTTTTTTCTTCTATCGCTTCTAACTTATCGTCTGTTAATGATTTTGTATCGTATAAAATACGACCAATTAAGGTACTCTTACCATCATCTACACTTCCTGCTGTTGCTATTTTTAGTACTTTCATTCTTATGAGCTGTTCGCTATTAGCCTTTGGCTTTTAGCTTAATTTGTATTCATTTTTAATACTTACAAAGCGATTAAATTTTGTAAGGTGTTTGCAAATAGTTGCGTTAGGGATTGAAACGACATCCTTTTTTTTTCAAAAAAAAGATATAGTGGAAAGCCCGTTAAAACGCCCAAAGTATTCTAAAAATACCCTTGTTGTTTACGTTTCTCCATTGCTGCTTCAGATCGTTTATCATCTATTCTTGCACCTCTTTCTGAAATGGAAGAATCTCTAATTTCTTCTACAACTTTTGCAATATCGACTGCGTCGGATAAAACTGCTGCTGTACAACTCATATCTCCAACAGTTCTAAAACGAACCATTCTTTCTTCTACTTTTTCTTCTTCATCTCTAAAAACAACTTCATCATCTGCAGACCAAATCATTCCGTCTCTTACAAATATTTTTCTTTTATGTGCAAAATAGATTGATGGAATCTCGATATTTTCTTGTTCTATATAAGACCAAACGTCTAATTCCGTCCAGTTAGAAATTGGAAAAACACGTACATTCTGACCTAAATCTATACGTCCGTTTAACATATCGAATACTTCTGGACGTTGGTTTTTTTCATCCCACTGACCAAAATCATCCCTTACAGAAAAGATTCTTTCTTTTGCTCTTGCTTTTTCTTCATCTCTTCTTGCTCCTCCAATACAAGCATCAAAACCAAACTCTTCTATAGCGTCTAACAACGTTTCTGTTTGCAACATATTTCTACTTGCATATCTACCAGTTTCTTCTTTTACTCTACCAGAATCTATATTGTCTTGTACATTTCTTACAATTAACTCAACACCTAATTCTTTTGCTAATCTGTCTCTAAATTCAATCGTTTCAGGAAAATTATGACCTGTATCAATATGCATTAAAGGAAAAGGAATTTTTGCTGGATAAAATGCTTTTTGAGCTAAACGTACTAACGTTATACTGTCTTTTCCTCCAGAAAAAAGCAACACAGGTTTTTCGAACTGCGCTACAACTTCTCTAAAAATATAAATTGCTTCACTTTCTAAAGCATCTACTTGTATTGTTGTATTACTCATAATTATCTTTTTAGATGTGTAAACCACATTCTCTGTTACTTTCTACTTTTGTTGGATCGAAATATGTAAACTCATTTGGCAAATTTTGTTCTACTAAATAAGCATCTAATTCTTTATCTGTCCAGTTATAAAACGGACTCACTTTTACTACACCGTCTTTACTTTGAGAAACAACATCTATACTGTCTCTAAATGCCGTTTGACCTTTTCTTAAGTTTGTAAACCAAACATCTGGTTGATGCTCTTTCATAGCTCTAGAAAATGGCTCTAACTTAACTTGTTCTGTAAACAAAACATGTTTTGGATCTTCTACCGAAGGAACTCCTAAAACAACATTTCTATGAGCTGCCGTTTGTTTTGGTGTATATAAATGAATGTTTAAATTCAGTTTTTCTATAATTTCTTCCGCATGTTTATAAGTCTGCATCGTATTATAACCAGTGTCGCACCAAATTACTTTAATGTCTTTTTGCACATCCGTAACCGCTTTTAAAATTGCAACTTCATAAGGCCTGAAGTTGGTTGTAATTACTGGATTTTTAGCAAAAGAAATAGCCCAAGCTATAATTTCTGCTGGACTTTTATCTTTTAATTCTGCGTTAACTTGTGTTAAGTTTAAGCTCATTACTTTCCCCATTTTATTTTATTCCATACTCTCTCGTGAAAGAAGTATAAAACTAACTTTGTTAAAAAATCTATTGATGCAATTGAAGTAGCCACTGACAACTCCCCTGTTAAGAGGTAAGACACTATTAAAGTATCTACTGTACCTATAACTCTCCAACTTAATGCCTTAAGCACACTTCGTAAAGGTTTTTCAGAAGTTTTATCTTCTTTAAAACCTTTAGTCTGTGCTTTTTTACTAAAAATGATTTGGTCTAAAATCATAAAAAAAATTAATTCAAATAATTACCCTACTACTTTAATAGGGTATGCAAATCTACATTATTATTATACAAAAAGTCGGGATTAAATCTTAAAAATTACCTAAACCCTATAGATTTAGTAGATTAATAAAAAAAGAGTAAATAAATTATGAATATGTAACTACTACAAGGTTTTAGTAATTAAAATAATACAAAGGGAATCTAAAGTGAGCTTGTAAAGGTGTGTTGTCTCAATATTAATTGGCAAAAGAAGTTGAATATCAACCTAAAGACGGAAAGGAATAATTAAGAGATTGCTACTTGCTTAGTGCTTAGTGCTTAGAAATGGCAATTAATAATAAATAAAACAAATAGAAGGCTTCGTTGTTCCTCCTCGAAATGACTTATAGTTTTAGCAATTACACAAATCTGCTAGCGTAGTATTTTTAAAAATTTGCAAAGAACTATCTCTTACCTGAACCATTAACTTGTTTACAGCACAAAGGTTTTCATCAGGACAATCGGCACATTTTTCGTAAAAATTTAAACTAACACAAGGAATCATGGCAATTGGCCCTTCTAAGATTCTCATAATAGTAGTCATTTGAATATCTTTAGGTTCCTTTAAAAGATAGTAGCCACCACCTTTTCCTTTTTTAGACGCTAACAACCCGTTTTTACGAAGGGTTAAAAGAATAGTTTCTAAAAATTTTAAAGAAATATTTTCATTTTTAGAAATCGTAGCAATAGAAACAGGCGTTTTATCTTCTAGTCTTGCAAGATAAGTAAGTGCTTTAATTCCGTATTTTGTTTTCTTTGATAGCATAGTACAAAATTACACAATTTAATTACTATACTAAAATAGTAGGATATACTTTTTTATAAATAACTTTTGAAACTATAAAACCACTAAGTATTATCTCAGTGGGTTTATAGTTTAATCTAAAATCTAAGTATTTTTAACGATAACTTAATTTACAGTATGCGATTTTTCTAAAGCATAAAAAGTAGCTTGCACATAATCATCTGCATCTCCTGTATTATTCTGATTGTAAACTCCTGCTTTAAAATACATGTATTGCCCACCATTATTATAACCACTATTTGCCATAACTACAGTTTTAACAACATCGGCTTTGCCTTCTCTAATAATAGTAACCGTTAGATCATCTCCAACAACTTTAATATTGTAGCTAAATTTTTCATTAAGTGCTATTCCGTCTGGAGGGTTAGAACCAGAATTATCTTTAAAACCAATCATTTCGTACCATTGTTCAGCTCCACTTCCTTCTGCAGGTTCGTGTGCAAAATAAATAGACCCCAAAGTATTACCTGCTAATTTTCTATAATAAAGACGGATAGGTTCGTTATCATTTGCATGAATTTGACCAACAATAACACGTCCTTGCTGACCAGAATCTCCTGTAGTTGTTACATGATTTACAGCAAGTGTTGCAGACATTTCTCCGTCATAACTTGCAGCGGCAGTTATATCCGCTTGCGGAGCAGTACCAAAAACCCAATTATTTTTATTAACTCCTTTGGTATCTATACTAGTATTGGTTCCTCTTAACATTTCACGAAACTCAACTCTTGTATAACTTGTACCTGTAGATGTTTTAAATCCGTCTACTGGACACTTAAAAACCATTCCTCCATCTGCAGCTGTATAAAAATAAGTATCATTTTTATATACTCCATTAAGCTCACTTACAGTAATTGTTTTTGCGACACCACTTCCATTATTAATAGGAATACTCAAATTCCATGTAGCTAAATCAAAATTTTGAGAAGGTACTTTATTAGGATCTAAATCTCCTGTTATTTCTTCTCTTGCAGCTTGAGTTATTATTAAAGACTCCGATAAATCACCGCTAATTACAGTAATGCTACCTGTACGAGTATTAAATTCCGTATTTGATGATACAGAAATATTTATTGTTTTATTACCAATTCCATTTGTTGGTGAAATTGTAATCCAATCATTATTATTACTCGTGTACCAATAGGCATTAGCAGTTACAGTAACCGATTGTGTTTCTTGACTTGCAGAAAATTCAGCAATCGTAGATAAAGACAAAATACCTACTATTTCTTCTTCTGAATCTGCAGAGCTACAAGAAAAATAAGATAAAAATAATGCACCAACAAATAATAATCTGAAAGAAATTTTCATAAAAATAATGATATTAATAATTGAATTTTTAAAAGTACAAAATTGGTTAACCAATTTACCGTAATTTTAAATAAAATTATTATTTAATTAAATAAAGAGATTAAAACCAACTCTTTAAACAACCAAAACATCTATTATTAATTATTATTTAAAGCTTGTTTTAAATCAGCAATAATATCATCTGCATGTTCTAAACCAACAGAAACTCTTACCAAACCATTTGTAATACCGACTTCTAATCTATCTTCTTCAGATAAACGTCCGTGAGTTGTAGAAGATGGATGCGTAACAATAGTTCTTGTATCTCCTAGATTTGCAGATAATGAACACATTTTTATCGCATCTAAAAACTTTCTTCCAGCTTCAATTCCTCCTTTAATTTCAAAAGCAACAATATTTCCACCTAATTTCATTTGGTTTTTAGCTACTTCATATTGAGGATGCGACTTTAAAAATGGATATTTTACAAGCTCTACATTTTCATTTTCTTCTAAAAAAGAAGCTACTTTCAAAGCATTTTCACAATGTTTTTCTACTCTAATTGATAAGGTTTCTAAACTTTTAGACAACACCCAAGCATTAAAAGGAGACATTGCTGGTCCTGTATTTCTTGCAAACAAATAGATTTCTCTTAATAAATCTGCTCTACCAACAGTTACACCACCTAAAACTCTTCCCTGACCATCAATCAATTTTGTTGCAGAATGAATTACCAAATCTGCTCCGAATTTAATTGGCTGCTGAATGTATGGTGTCGCGAAGCAATTGTCAACAATAAAAATAAGGTTGTGTTTTTTGGCAATTTTACCAATCAATTCTAAATCTAAAATATCTACAGCTGGGTTTGTTGGCGTTTCTATATAAAGAACTTTTGTGTTTTCTTTTATCAAACTTTCAATTAAATCTACCTCATCAACCTTAAAATAAGAAGTTTCAATATTCCATTTTGGTAAATATTTAGTAAACATTCCATGTGTTGACCCAAATACAGATCTACAAGAAACGATATGATCTCCGGCACTTAACAACGCTGCAAATGACGAAAATATAGCTGCCATTCCTGTTGCAAAAGCATAACCAGCCTCCGCACCTTCCATAGCAACAATTTTATCTACAAATTCTGTTGTATTTGGGTTTGTAAAACGACTATATAAGTTACGTTCTTTTTCTTCTGCGAAGGATGAACGCATGTCTTCTGCATCGTCAAAAACAAAACTAGAGGTTAAATATAAAGGTGTAGAATGTTCAGAAAACTGACTTCTTTCTGTTTGACTTCTAATTGCTTCTGTTTCGAAATGTTTACTCATGACTTGTATTGTATTGTTAGACCGCTATCGCTTTTTAGATTCAATAATTAAGACAAAAAATGATAATTCTCTTATTTTTCCGTCTTGATTCTTGTCTCTTTTAATCTTATTTCTTTTTTTAAAATCGTGATTGACTGAAATACTGTCAACTGAAAACGGCCTACTGTTTAATTATTATGTTTCGCTAATCTTAAAATATCTCCAAAAACACCTCTTGCAGTAACACTTGCACCTGCTCCTGCTCCTTGAATTACAATTGGCTGTTCTCCGTAAGATTCTGTATAAATTTCAAAAATTGCATCAGAACCTTTTAAAGAACCTAAAGGTGTACTTTTATCCGTAGAAACTAATTTCACTTCTAATTTCCCTTTATTTTGTGATAAATCTCCACTTAACTCACCAATATAACGTAAAACATGATTCGGCTCTTGGTTTTCTTTTATTGTTTGATATTCGTCATTTAGTAATTCTAATTTACCTAAGAAATCGGTTGCAGAACCTTCTCTTAAATTCTCTGGAATTAAATTCTTAATTTCAACTTCATTAAATTCATTTTCTAGCTCTAATTCTCTTGCCAAAATTAGTAATTTTCTTGCAACATCGTTTCCTCCTAAATCTTCACGAGGATCTGGTTCTGTAAATCCTTTATCAATTGCTTCTTGCAAGGTTTTAGAAAAAGGAACATCATTAGCAGAAAAAGTATTGAATAAATAACTTAAACTCCCTGAAAATACACCTCTAATCTTGGTAATATTTTCTCCTGATTCATGTAATAAACGAATCGTATCTATTAAAGGCAAACCTGCACCAACATTCGTTTCGTACAAGTATTGTTTTTTATATTCTTTCAACTTCGCTCTTACTTCTTTATAAAACTCGAACGATAATGTATTGGCTATTTTATTACAAGAAACCAAATCGAAACCAGCCTCTATAAACGGAATGTAATTACTTACAAAATTGACGCTCGCTGTATTATCTACCGCTATCAAGTTTTCAAAATGATTTGCTTTTGTAAAAGCGATAATATCATCAACAGTTACATTTTCTTCACCGTTTTCTAATAGATTTTGCTTCCAATCTTTAGAAACTCCATTTTTATTTAACAATACTTTTTTAGAATTTGCAACTGCAAAAACATTTAGCTGAATTTTTCTTCGCTCTAAAACAGATTGTGTATTTTCTATAATTTGATCAATTAAAGTTCCACCAACCAAACCTTTACCAAAAACGGCAATGTTTATTTTTTTAGTAACTCCAAATACCTGACCATGAATTACATTTACTGCTTTGTGTAATTCGGTTTTTTTAACCACCAAACTCACGTTTTTACCCGTAACCGTGTTATTGAATAAAAGTGGTACTATTTGGTTTTTGATTAATGCATTATAAGGATGATGAAATTCGCTTAAATCTTGACCGATAATAGAAATTACCGCCACATTATTTACAATAGAAATCTGATTTACATCTTGTGAATAAAAATCATTTTCGAATTCTTTTTCTAACGATGCAACCGCTTCAACTGCTCTATCTGCATCAATAATAAAACCGATACCTCTTTCTGATGAACCTTGTGCAATAATACTTACGCTAATATTACGATCACTTAAAACCTTAAAAATACGAGCATCAACACCTACTTTACCTAATAAACCTCTACCTTCAAAATTTAGTAAAGCAACATTATCTATGGTAGCAATAGATTTAATACCTTTTGCTGATGAAGATTCTGAGGTGATTAAAGTTCCTTTATCTTCTTTGTGAAATGTATTTAAAATTCTAAGATTGATATTTTTCTCTAATAACGGAATAATAGTTTTTGCGTGTAAGATTGTTGCTCCAAAATTGGCCATCTCATTCGCTTCTGAAAACGATAATTGCTCAATCTTTTTAGCATCTGCAACCAAATCTGGATTTGCTGTAAAAATTCCGCTTACATGTGTGTAATTCTGTAATTCATCCGCATCTAAATAATTAGCTAATAAAGCTGCAGTATAATTACTACCATTTCTACCTAAAGTAGTGGTTTCACCTTTTTTGTTGGAGGCTATAAAACCTGTAACAATATTAACTGTTGTGTCATTATTTTTGAAAAAATTAATCACATTTTCTTTAGAAACCGCAGGAATAGGTTGTGCATTTCCAAAGTTTTCATCAGTAATAATTAAAGATCTAGCATCTACTGCATTGGCAGAAATATTTTCTTTCTCTAACAAACTTGCGACCAATTTTACAGATAACAATTCTCCTTGAGCTAAAACCTCATCTTTAATTTTATGACTATAATCTCCCAATAAAGAAACACCTTCAAAAATAGTTTCTAATTTAGAAAATTCTTGAGAAAAGTCTACAGAACTATTTGGTTCTAATTGATATGCTTTAAACTTTTCAAACTTAGTTTTATACTCCTTTTTTGACGCTGCCTTGTCTAAAATAGCTTCTAATTCATTTGTAGAATTCCCTCTTGCAGAGGCTACAACGGTTACTTTTATTCCGGCTTTATATTTACTTGCAATAATTTCTATTGCATTTTCTAATCCTTCACCATTGGCTAAAGATTTTCCTCCAAATTTTAAAACTTTCATCTTCTTTTCTCTATAATCTTTATTAAAAATAGGCTCAATAATTTTTTGCAACTGGTCATATTCCATCAAAAAAGCATCATGACCATGCACAGAATTTATTTCATTATAGGTAACATTATCTTTTGTTAATGCTAACTTTTTATGCGTTTCTCTATTTTCTTCCGCAGTAAAAAACAAATCTGAATCCACACCTATAATATGAATATTGGCATTAATTTTATCTAAAATCTCAATAGCTCTTTTTCCCCCAATAGTAACATCAATCGTTTTTAATAATTGATTCATTAACTTATAAGAAGATAATTGATATCGTTCTTGCAATGATTTTCCGTGATGCAACAACCAACTTTCTACATCAAAAATATCTGAATCTTCTTTTTTAGATCGATGAAAACGTTCTTTAAAACTTTCTGGCGTTCTGTAACACAACATAGCGTGCATACGTGCATCATGAACAGGATTACTAGAATTCACTAAAAATTGTTCTTGAATTTGACAATTGGCAATTAACCAATCTGTAGATTTCCAATCGGTTGCAATTGGTAAAAAATGTTGCGTTAAATTATTGTTTAACACCATCATTTCCCAGGCAATTCCGCCACCTAAAGAACCTGCTATCAATGCAAATAAAGTCTCAATTTTTAATATTGATAAACCTTCTAAAAATATCTTTGCAACATCTCTAGCTATAAAGTCTTTATAGTTATCAATTAAAATTCCATCGAAACCATTACCAGGAATATTAAAGGATAAAATGGTATAGGTTTTAGTATTAATTGCCTTTTCATCTCCAACAATATCTCGCCACCAACCTTCTTTACCTGCAACATAAGAATTACCCGTAAGTGCATGATTTACCAAAATGATAGGAGCTGTTCCTAAATCTTGACCAAAAACCTGGTAACTTAAATTCATTTCCGAAATTAAGGCACCTGATTCTGTAGTAAAATCTTTTATTTTGATATGTTGTAATGGATATTCCAAGTTATTTACTGAATTTTAAATTATTGTCTATTTAAGCGCAGTCGAAAAATAATAATAGTTCTCGACTGCGTTCAAAGAAACACACTTATTATATTTTTGAAAAAGCTGCTGTTAAATCTGCTTTTAAATCTTCTAAATCTTCAATACCAACAGACAATCTAATTAAATCTTGACTTACACCTGCACTTGCTTGTGCTGCTTCATCTAATTGTTGATGCGTTGTACTTGCAGGGTGAATTATTAATGATTTGGTATCACCAATATTTGCTAATAAAGAGAATAACTTGGTATTATCTGCGATTGTTTTTGCTGCTTCAAAACCACCTTTTACTCCAAAAGTTACCAAACCACTTTGCCCTTTTGGCAAATACTTATCTGCTAACGTTTTGTATTTATTACTTTCTAAACCAGGATAGTTTACCCAAGTAACCTCTTCTTGTGCTTCTAACCAAGTTGCCAAAGCCAATGCGTTTTTAGAATGTTGCTTAATTCTAACTGGTAAAGTTTCTAAACCTTGAATAATATTAAATGCGTTTGTTGGACTTAAAGCTGCACCAAAATCACGTAACCCTTCTAAAATTAATTTAAAAGTAAATGCTGCTGCACCTAAAGCTTCATGATATTTTAAACCATGGTACCCTGCAGAAGGCTCTGTAAATTCAGGGAATTTTCCGTTTGCCCAGTTAAAAGTTCCAGCATCAATAATTGCTCCTCCTAAAGAAGTTCCTTGTCCGCCAATATATTTTGTTAAAGAATGAATTACAAGATTTGCTCCATGCTTAATAGGATTTAATAATGCTGGTGTTGCCACTGTATTATCAACTATAAAAGGAACTTCTGCTGCTTTAGAATGTTCAGCAATTGCCTCTAAATCTAACACATCTAACTTTGGGTTCCCTAAAGATTCTACAAAAAATGCTCTTGTGTTCTCTTGAACTGCAGCTGCAAAATTATCTGGATTATCAGCATCTACAAACGTAGTTGTAATACCTAATCTTGGTAAAGTTACACTTAATAAATTGTAGGTTCCACCGTATAAGCTACTTGAAGCTACAATATGATCTCCTGCTTTTAAAAGTGTTAATAAACCAGTTGCAATTGCACCTGTACCAGAGGCAAAAACTACGGCTCCAATTCCGCCTTCTACAGCCGCTAAACGATCTTGTAAAATTTGGTTTGTTGGATTGTTTAAACGGGTATAAATAAAACCTAATTCTTTTAATGAAAAAAGGTTTGCAGCATGTTCTGAGTTGTTAAAAACATAAGATGATGTTTGATAAATAGGAACTGCTCTTGTTCCTCCATTTTGTGTTACATCATGCCCTGCGTGTAGTGCGTTTGTTGCTAATTTGTGCGTACTCATTTTTCTATTTTTTTTGAGTTAATAAATGATTAAACCAAAAGTCGAATGCATCAAAAATTTGATGTACTTACTAGAAAAATGTTATTAAGAATTTTACAAATACACGGAAGTGTAATTGTTTATGGGTTATCTATCCAATTTCTGATAAATGAATCTGAAATTAAGTAGAATTTAGCACCTTCTTTTCCTCACGAAAAGGGTTGCTAAGGTTTCAACGGGTCTTTCCCTCCACCTTTCTTGATAACATTTCGATAAGTTATTGAACTTTCTGAATGCAAATATATGTTTAGAAAAATTTAATAACCAAGAAAAAACCAATTTATTTTTTAGAAATATAAATATCACATTAAAACCCCTTGTTTAATAAGTATCAAACAAATAACAAACAATGAAGTTTGTTTTATTGATGATACCATAATAAAATATTATGCTTAAAAATTATGTTATTAGAATTTAAGCTGTAACTTTGCAAAGAATTTTAGAGGAAAAATTTGAACTGATTGCAACCTCTGACGCTGATATTTATATCTGCTGAAACAAAAAATGCTAAAGCAGTAATATTCTACTACTTTCAGCGACTTATGCAATCTCTTTTTATTTTTCTTGATTTCCAATAGGAAGAACACGTTTAAAAAAAATCAATTTTTAATATTAAAAAAGATTTATTATGTCATATTTATTTACCTCAGAAAGTGTTTCTGAAGGACACCCAGACAAAATTGCTGATCAAATTTCTGATGCTTTAATCGATAACTTTTTAGCATTCGACAAATCTAGTAAAGTTGCTTGCGAGACCATGGTTACAACCGGTCAAGTATTTTTAGCAGGAGAAGTAAAATCTAAAACGTATTTAGATGTACAGAAAATTGCTAGAGATGTAATTAACAAAATTGGTTATACCAAAGGAGCTTATATGTTTGATGGAAACTCTTGTGGAGTTTTATCTGCAATCCACGAACAATCTCCAGATATTAACCAAGGTGTTGATAGAGCAAACCCAGAAGAACAAGGAGCAGGAGACCAAGGAATGATGTTTGGTTATGCTACTGATGAAACAGAGAACTATATGCCTTTAGCATTAGAATTATCTCATAGATTATTAATTGAATTAGCTGCCTTACGTAGAGAAAATAAAGATATTCCTTATTTACGTCCAGATGCTAAGAGTCAAGTTACTATTGAGTATTCTGATGACAATGTACCGCAAAGAATTGATGCTATTGTAATTTCTACACAACATGATGATTTTGACAAGTCTGATGATGTGATGTTAGCAAAAATTAAAAAAGATATTGTTGAAATTTTAATTCCTAGAGTTGTTGCAAAATTACCTGCTCATCTTCAGAAATTATTTACAGATAACATTACCTATCACATTAACCCAACAGGTGTTTTTGTAATTGGTGGACCTCACGGTGATACTGGTTTAACAGGTAGAAAAATTATTGTTGATACCTACGGAGGAAAAGGAGCTCACGGTGGTGGTGCTTTCTCTGGAAAAGATCCTTCTAAAGTTGATAGATCTGGAGCATATGCAACAAGACATATTGCTAAAAATTTAGTTGCTGCCGGACTTTGTAAAGAAGTTTTGGTACAAGTTTCTTATGCAATTGGTGTTGCTAAACCAACAAGTATAAATGTTGAAACGTATGGTACAGCTACTGTAGATTTAACTGATGGAGAAATCAGTAAAAAAGTAGAGTCTCTTTTTGATATGCGTCCTTATTTTATAGAAAAACGTTTAAAATTAAGAAGCCCTATTTATTCTGAAACTGCTGCTTATGGTCACATGGGAAGAACTCCAGAAGTAAAAACAGTTACATTTACAAATCCTATGGGAGAAACTACGAGCGAAGAAGTAGAAACTTTTACTTGGGAAAAATTAGACTATGTAGATGCAATTAAAGAAGCTTTTAAGTTGTAAAACTTAAAAATATAATTAAAAAAAGCCTTTAGAATTTATTTTCTAGAGGCTTTTTTTATGCTGAATATATTTAACTACACTTAAAATAGTATCAGAAATTAGAAAGCTAAAATGTATTCTAAAAAACAAAGTTCATTTATATTTCGTTCAAATAAATGGACACTCACTTAATCAACAAAAGATATTTTTACTCTTTTATTTTTGATAAATAATCCATCGATAAAACTTTATACGAATAGATATTTTATCATTTTTTTTCTACCTCTAAAATTAAACTCCTTTAAAACCATATTCTAATAAATTATACACATTAGAATTATGTTACAGAAAAAAACATCTTTTAAACTAATTTTCAAGCAATTATCTGTTTTCAAAAAAAAGAACAGGATACAGGTACTTTTAATTTAAAAAACATATATTTGGGTGCCCAAACTGGTTAACCAAAAAAATATGAGCAATTTTAAAACAAACATTACATTTATTATGGGAGTTTCTGGTTGTGGAAAAAGCACCATCGGTCACTTATTATCTAAAGAATTAAATGTTCCTTTTTTTGATGGAGATGATTTTCATCCGAAGAAAAACATTTTAAAAATGTCTAATGGAGAGGCCTTAAATGATGATGATAGATTCGGTTGGTTACAAACATTAAACAAATTAGCAATAGAACAATTAAAGGATAAAGGTTGCATTATAGTTTGTTCTGCATTGAAAGAGAAATATCGTGATATTTTAAACACAAACATAAAAGATAGTGTAAAGTGGGTTTTTCTTGATGGTTCTTTCAATCAAATTAAAGAAAGAATAAATCAACGTGAAGGTCATTTTATGAGTGCTGATTTATTGAAATCTCAATTTGACATTTTAGAAGCACCAAAAAACGCTATTAAAGTCGATATAAGTTTAACGCCTAAAAATATTGTAAAAGTGATTAGTAAGGAATTATCAAAAAAATCGGAATTTGGATTATTCGGATTAGGAGTTATGGGGAAAAGCCTTGCTCGAAATTTAGCTAATAAAGGGTTTCATATATCTCTATTCAACAGACATGTTCCAGGTATAGAAGAAGATGTTGCTAAAAATTTTAAAAATGAATTTAAAGAATTAGCAACAAGTCTTCCGTTTGACCATATCGAATCTTTTGTAAATTCTCTAGAGACGCCAAGAAAAATCATGTTAATGGTGAATGCTGGTAAAATTGTAGATAATGTTATTGAAGATCTATTGCCTTTTTTAGAAGATGGAGATATCTTAATAGACGGAGGAAATTCAAACTACAATAAAACCAAAGAACGCTTTGATTATCTAAAAGGTAAAAACATTCATTTTGTTGGCGCTGGGGTTTCTGGTGGAGAAGAAGGTGCTTTAAAAGGTCCATCTATTATGCCCGGAGGAAGCAAAGAAAGTTATAAAGGCGTGCAACCTTTTTTAGAAGCTATCGCTGCTAAAGATGCCAACAACTTACCTTGTTGCACCTATATAGGTACAGAAGGCAGTGGTCATTTTGTGAAAATGGTACACAATGGAATTGAATATGTAGAAATGCAATTGTTAGCAGAAGTGTTTGTAATGTTAAAAGCATTAGGGCATAATCCGGATGAAATAGCAGATATTCTAGAATCTTGGAAAGAAACAACAAACAGCTATTTATTAGAAATCACCATCGATATTTTAAGAAAAAAAGAAGGTGATGATTGGTTAGTGAACCAAATAATGGATAAGGCAGGAAATAAAGGAACAGGAAACTGGACTACCATAACTACCGCTCAATTAGGAGTGCCAAGTTCTATGATTGCTACTGCTCTATTTGCTCGTTATACTTCTTTTTATAAGGATGAAAGAATTGCTGCAAGCAAAAATTTAGCAACAAAAATCAACACTAATTTTAACGTTGCCATTGATGATATTTTAAAAGCATATCAATTTGCAAGAATAGTGAATCATTATCAAGGTTTTAAATTGATACAAGAAGCGTCTAAAAACTACCAATGGAATTTGAACTTAAGTGAATTGGCTAGAGTTTGGACAAACGGTTGTATTATTAGATCTGAATTAATGGTAGAATTGGTTACCATATTTAAATCTACAGACAATATTTTAACTGATGAAACCATCATTGATAAAATAAAAACGCTAAAACCTAGTGTTAAAAAAGCAGTTTCTGAATGTATTTTAAATGAATTACCGATTCCTAACTTTAGTGAATCTATTAATTTCTTAAACAGTTTTGCCATCGCAAATTCATCAGCAAATTTAATACAAGCACAACGTGATTATTTTGGGGCTCATACCTACCAAAGAATTAATGACGAATCAAATAAATTCTATCATACAGAATGGAATAATTAACTAAATAAAAAACAATTAACTATGACAACACCCCAAAATAAAAAGTCATTCCTACAAAAAATAATAGCAGTTATTTTAGGATTTGGCCCTGGGATTTTCGCCATTGGATATACCATTGGTACAGGTAGTGTAACTTCTATGATTGTTGCAGGTAGTAAATTTAACATGCAACTCTTATGGGTACTTTTAATAAGTTGCCTTTTCTCTGGTGTACTAATGTTTACTTATGGAAATTATGCTTTAATAACAGGAGAAACAGCTCTTTATGGCTTTAAAAAACATTTTAAATATGGTAAAATATTCGCCATTTTAATCATTGTTGGTATTACGTTTGGCCAATGGAACTCTTTAATGGGAATTTTAGGTATTTCTGCCAATATTATTTTTGAAATATTAGCCATGAACTTCGAAGGTTTAATCGCCTATAAATATGAAACCGTTTTAATTACTGCAATTGTAATAATTATTACTTTTTACTTATTAATGTTGGTAGGTAAATACACCTTTTTCGAAAAAATACTTGTCATTTTTGTAAGCTTAATGGGGCTTTCATTTATACTTTCTTTATGTTTTGTACAGCCACTTTCTATGGATGTAGTTAAAGGTTTAATACCAACAATACCAGACGTAGCAGGTGGTAAAATGTTAGTTGCAGCCTTTGTTGGTACTACAATGGCATCAGCTACCTTTTTATCAAGGCCTTTGTTTGTAAAAGGAAAAGGATGGACTATTAAAAATTTAGATCAACAAAAAAAGGATTCTATAACAGCAGCAATTTTAATCTTTATTATTAGTGGTGTTATTATGGCAGTCGCTGCAGGTGCATTGTATTACCAAGGGAAAGAAGTTACCCAAGTTTTAGATATGGCAAATACTTTAGAACCTGTTGCAGGGAGTTGGGCAGTTTCAATTTTCTTTTTTGGAGCATTAAGTGCTGGTTTATCTTCTATTTTCCCGTGTTTACTAATTGCTCCTTTATTAATTGCCGATTATCAATCAGGAAAACTAGACACCAATTCGCGTCAGTTTAGAATCATAACTGCAATTGCGTGTTTGGTTGCATTAATAGGTCCTGCTTTTGGAGCAAATCCAATAGAAATTCAAATTTTATCGCAAGTTTTTAATGTGTTTGTTTTACCAATTGTTATTCTTGGAATCATTTTAATCGTAAATAATAAAAAAATAATGCAGGGTTACGAAACAAGTCTATTTGTAAATATAGGATTGTTTGCTTCACTCCTTTTTGCATGCATCATTTCTTATAATGGAATATTAGCTCTTATAGAATATTTTTAATAAAAAAAACATAAATCCCTTTAACACAAAAGAATAATCAATTTCATGAAAATAAGTCTGATAGATACGAACGCAAAGAAAACCTCAGAAAACAGTGTGATTTGCATGATTAGAGATTTAATTAACTCTAAAAATTTAGAACGAGGAGACAAACTACCTTCAGAAAGAATTATGTCTGAAAAGTTTGATGTCAAAAGAAATCACATTAGAGAGGCTATCAGGAAATTAGAGTTTTATGGAATCATAAAATCTATGTCTCAAAGCGGTACTATTTTAAATATTGGGTTAACAGGTTTTAACGGAATGGTAGATGAAATTATTTCTTTGAACACTCCAACTTTTAATGAACTGGTAGAAACGAGAATATCATTAGAATTAAAGACTGTTAGTTTAGCGGCTCAAAGAAGAACAGAGTCTGATTTAAAGCGAATAAAGGACACCTTAAATGATTTTAAAGCTAAAATTACTGAGGGAGATGATTATTTAGAAGAGGATTTATTATTTCATTTAGCCATCGCTAAAGCAAGTAAAAACAATACAATGATTTCGTTAATGCTTTTGATTACACCGCCTATTCTTGCTACTTACGACAGAAAATCGGTGTGTGAAGGAGATAAATTAATTTCTGAAATAAAAAAACACGAAGATATTTATTTAGCCATAGAATCTCAAGACACTGAACTGGCAACGGACATGATGAAACATCATTTTAATAAATTATCTAAACATATTACAAGTAGTGATATAAATGATTCAAAAAAATAAACTTAAATAAAAATAAAATGAACAAAAAAATGATTAAATCGGTATCAACCATCTTTATATTTAGCATTCTATTAATATTAAGTAGTTGCGATAACAAGCCTAAAAAGGCTGATAAAAAAGAAGCTGAGAAAGAAGTTGCAAAAACAGTGTATCCAAGTGACGTTATTCCTTTTTTCGATCATTGGAAATTAATATTAGGAGACGGTACTAATGCTGGAATTGCAAATAATTTTGAAAATAAAGATTTCTTTTACGCTACAAACGATAAAAAAGAAGATTGGGTTGTTTTTAAATCACCTAACGGTGGAAACACACACGGAACTTCAAACAATACAAGAACAGAATTAGCGCAAGTAAAAAAATGGTATCCTAAAACTGCCAACGACAAATTAACAGCTACACTTAAAGTCATGAATGTATCTGCAACTGGAGATGCTCGTGTAGCCGCTTCACACGCCGTTGTTGTTGGTCAAATTCATAGTGCAGATAAGCACGAAAACGAACCTCTTAAAATATTTTACAAGAAATATCCAGGACACACAAAAGGTTCTGTGTTTTGGCATTATGAAATAAATACAGCTGGAGAAGATAACTCTGGAAGATGGGATTATTCTTATGCTGTTTGGGGTGATGACTTTTCTGTTGTTGGTACAGATGCAAACACACCGCCAGAAGAACCAAAAGACGGAATTGCATTGGATGAAGAATTTAGTTATGAAATTGAAGTTAAAGACGGAATCATGAACTTGAAATTTACAAGTGAAGGACACGAAACTAAAACGTTTACAAAAAACTTAATTGAATCTGAATACACAACAAAAGATGATATTCCTGAACAAACAAGAAAATTATTTGGACCACTTGGTCAAGATGGTGTAGAACGTAAAGAAGCTTACGCAGGAGAAGGTTGTTTTTTTAAGCTTGGAACTTACAATCAAACTAACGGAAAATCTCCAGAAGTAAACAGAAACTGGTGTTCTGGTGCAGAAACACATGGTGGAGATGTCAAAAAACAATATGCAGATGGAAACTATGCTGAAGTTTGGTTTAAAACTGCGAGCATTACTATAAGTAGTAATTCAGTTTCTAACGATGGTTATTTTTCTAAAAATGATTTATTGTATCAAAAAGAAGCAAAACACTAAAAGAAATATTTTACACATTACATTTTTTAAAATAAAAAATCTAACAGACACAAAAATATCATGAAGAACAATAATAAATTAGTTGGAAAAAACATATTAGTCACTGCTGGTGCACAAGGAATTGGAGAATCTATCACCAAACATTTTATAGATAATGGTGCGCATGTAGCAATTCATTATTTTTCTAGTGCAGACACTGCAAATCAATTAGTAGAATATGCAACGAGTAAAGGACAGAAAGCAATTGCTATTGCAGGAGATTTAACCAAAGAGGCAGATGCTAAAACAGTAGTAGAAAAAACAATAGAAGCTTTAGGCGGTTTAGATATCCTTATTAACAATGCAGGATCTCTTGTTGCAAGAAAAATGTTAGGGGAAATGGAAGCAGAATTTTGGCATAAAGTTATGGACATTAACATGACTTCTATGATGTTTGTAACAAAAGCAGCAGCACCTCATCTTGCAAAAAATGACAATAGTAGTATTGTTAATTTGGCATCACTTGCAGGACGTAAAGGTGGACATCCAGGATCTTTAGTATATGCTACAAGTAAAGGTGCTATCTTAACATTTACAAGAGCCTTGTCTACAGAATTAGGACCTCAAGGAACAAGAGTTAATGCAGTTGCACCGGGTTTAATTCTTGGTACTTCTTTTCATAATACACACACTACAAAGGAATCTGCAGCAGAAACTACAGCAGGAATTCCAATTCAAAGAGCTGGTAATGCTGCGGACGTTGCTCGTGCTGTTTTATTTTTAGCATCTGAGTACGATGGATTTATTACAGGTGCAACCTTAGATATTAATGGTGGTGTTTACAATATGTAACAGCATAAAAACACTAGAAGGTTCAAATTTTCTAGTGTTTTGTATTTAATCAATTACTAAAAAAATTAAATTATGTTAAAAACGGCAGTAATACACCCTACAATAATGGAAGTGCTTGCAAGATCCGGTCACTTTGCACAAGTTGTTATCGCTGATGGTAATTTACCTGTTGGAGCAATGACAGGGCCTAATTCAACTACTGTTCACCTTAATTTTCGTCCGGGTCTTTTAGATGCGCTTACCGTACTAGAAGGAATTCTAGAAGTTTGTCCTGTTCAAGGTGCCATCGTTATGGAAAAGCCAGCAGAAGCAAATGCAGAAATTCATAATGAATATAAAAATTTATTGGGTGATGTAACTTGGGATGAAATGGAGCGTTATGCTTTTTATGATAAAATTAGAGATCAAAATACAACCTTAATTATTCAAACTGGAGAACAACGTCGTTTTGCAAATTTAATTTTAACTGTTGGTGTTGTTAAAATGGCAGAAGAAAGCAACTTTTAAAAACAAAATACCGAGTGCATTTATAAGAATTATATATCTAAAATAGAAACAAAATGAAAATAACAATCACTAAATCATCTTTACAGTCCTTTTTAATGATAAGCTTAGGTTTATTGTTAATTGGTTGTTCTAATCCAAAGAAAAAAGAGCCTTCTAAAGAACTAAAAGCAGTCACTTATCCTAGTGATGTTTTACCCTTTTTAAATGAATGGAGTATTCTTTGCGGAGACGGTACAAAGTATAAAGAATTAGTAGACGTAGAACATAAAGACTTTTTTTATGTAGAAAATGAAGAAGGAACTGATTGGGTGGTTTATAAAACACCTAACGCTGGTATTACTTCTAGAACATCTAGTAATACAAGAACAGAACTAGGTCAGAAAAAACATTGGATACCAGAAACAGGTGGTAAATTAACGGGTACCTTAAAAGTACAACATGTTTCTACTTCTGGTGACGCTAGAGTAGCCGCTTCTTACTCTGTTGTAGTTGGACAAATTCATAGTGATGAAGGTCATGAAAATGAACCAATCAAAATATTTTATAAAAAATTTCCTGGTCATACAAAAGGATCTGTTTTCTGGAATTATGAAATTAATACAGAAGGAGATAATTCTGGGAGATGGGATTATTCATCAGCCGTTTGGGGAAATGACATGTCTGTTGTTGGACCTGATGCTACCACATACCCTGAAGAACCTAAAGATGGAATTGAATTAGGTGAGGAATTTAGTTATGAAATTAATGTATATAAAGGTATCATGTATTTAACTTTTACAAGCGAAGGACATGAAACAATTAAGTTTACTAAAAATTTATTAAAATCTGAATTTTCAACAAAAGCAGATATTCCTCAACAAATACGATCTCTTTATGTAGCAATTGGTCGCGATGGTGTAGAACGTGAAAACGCCTATGCTGGAGAAATTAATTATTTTAAACAAGGAGCTTACAATCAAACAAACGGTAAAAACCCTGAAGATAATATTGTTTGGAGTACTGGATCTGAAACTTACAATGGAGATATCGCTAAACAATATGCCAACGGATGCTATGCAGAAGTTTGGTTTAGAGAAGGAACTGTGGGAGAAGGTACATTGCCTGATGAAGAATAATATCAATTTTAATTAATGATTTTATTATAAAAAAGGATATACTTATTATATTTATTTAAAGCTCAAAATACACTTCATTGGTATTTTGAGCTTTTTTTATGATTAAAAATAAAGTATAAATACAATTAAACCTTCACCAATTACAACAAATTACTCTGATAGATATCATTACCTTATTTTTAATAGAAAAGAATATAGTCATCTTAATATCTAATACTCTCGAATATAAAACGTCTTCAAACTATTAAATAGAATACAGTCTTACTTGGTAATCATCTTTTATTAAGGGCAAACCAATTAATAAATCCTCTTTAGTTTTCAACTTTCTTGAATGCTCAACACCTAAAATCATAGGTTAACTACTATATGTTATCAGTAAAACCATGTACAATCATAAACAGATAACAAAACCAATAACACCTTCTAAAATACTTTACTACACGGTTAAAAATAAAGAATAAAACAAACCATGTGTTGTATTAATACTATTGCAAAATAATTTTATTAGAATACAAAAAAAGGGTTGCAACTTTTTAAAGTTACAACCCTTAGTAAAAAACCAATTTAAAAACTTAATTATTAGTAACCAGCGTTCTGAGTAATTACTCCATTGGTTGCTGTTATTTCTGATGTTGGAATTGGAAATACATAATAGTTAGGATTAACTGATAATCCCATTTCAGCATCAACTGTACCTGTTCTAACCAAATCAAACCATCTATGTCCTTCTAAAGCTAACTCTAATCTTCTTTCTTTAGCAATTGCTTCTCTAACATCTGCTTGAGAGCTTATTGTACCTGTTAAACTATTTAAACCTGCTCTACTTCTTATATCATCTAACATAGGAAGTACAGTGCTTGCAGGAGAACTAGTTTCGTTTAAAGCCTCTGCATACATTAAAATAACATCAGACAATCTCATTTCAATAAAATCTTGTTCTAGACCTCCAGTGTATTTTACACCTACTCCATTAACGGCATCAACTGTTAACGCTTTTCTTAAATCTGTATTTGCAGCAGTATCAGTACTAGCGTCAAATGCAGCAGTTAAGCGAGGGTCTAACGGAGTAAGAGATTTTGTATCAGCTCCTTCAAACCATCCTACAAATGTAGAAGATATAGAAGAACCTTCAGCATTTGAAACCGATGTAGATAATTGAGTTGCAAATAATCTTTCTGAACTTAAATCAGTTACAACATCCTCAAAGTTAGCTTCTAAACTAACACCTGCAGCAGCAGCTCCATTTACAACAGAAGCAAGCTCTGTTACTGCACTCGGAAAATTACCTCTGTGCATATAAACTTTTCCTAGAAATGCACGTGCAGCAATTTGTGTTGCTCTACCTTCTTCTAATCCAGAATTGTCTAAACCAGCTATAGCAGCTTGAAAATCTGGAATAATTACATTATTATAAATGTCTTCAGCTGGTTGTCTCTCCAAAATAGATAAATCTGAAGTACTTGGTGTAGCAGATAAATTTACTGCAACATCACCAAAAATTGTTACAAGTTTAAAATAAGATAAACCTCTTAAAAACTTTGCTTCTGCTACCTCTGTAGACTCCGATGAGTTTTCTATTACATTGTTTGCACTTAAGATTGACTTGTACAGGTTGGTATAAATTGGATTAAAAAAGGCTTCTGTCATATCTCCACCTGATAAATCTGGATCATAGGTATCTAAAGATGTAAATGGATCCTCTAACATTAACATGTTATCTGCTCTAAAATCACCTAAAACTATTTGTGACATTGCAACTCCTGTATGATAATAATATGCTGCATTTAAAACAGGACCATATACCTCTAAATTACTTGATTCTAAATCTAAAGCGGGTGTTTGTTCTAAGTCATTATCGCATGATGTAAATAACATCATTGCCGTTAATACTATATATATAGTTTTCATTTTTCTCATTTTTTCTTAATTAAAAATTAACATTTAATCCAAAAGTAAAACTTCTAACAATTGGACTTGCACCTTCTTGGTATCCGTAAGTTGTTGGACCTCCGTAGTTACTATTTTCGGTCTCAATCCCTTCAGGATTAAATGAAGTATAATCATTACCCATTATATATAACAAATTTGTACCTGCAAGATATAATCTCAATGAGCCAATACCCATTTTACTTGTAAAATCTGAATTAAGAGTATAACCAATAGTAAGGTTTCTTAGTGCGATGTATGATGCATCTTGAATTAAAGCTCCATGTACATCTCTAGTTTGTAAATAATGTTTACCATTATTATCAGCAATACCGTCACTATTAGCATCAAAAGCAGTGTTTGTTGCATCACGGAATTGAGATTGCCAATAGATAGGATCGATATTATATAATTCTGCTCCTTGAGATCCTTGCAACTGGAATGATAAATCAAAATCTTTATAATTCATATTACTTGATACTCCCCAATAAAAATCTGGAGTAGCAGAACCTAACTTTACGTAATCATCTTCATATGTGATTTGACCATCATTATTTTGATCTACTACGTATTGTACACCACTAGTATAACCAATAGATCTTGTTGGGTCTTCTATATAAATAGATTCTACTTGACCTGCGCTTTCATATCCCCACATTTCACCAAGTTCTCCACCAACATAATTTCTAAACTCAACACCTCTACCACTAGGACCTCCATATATTTGACGAGGTAATTCGTCTACAGCTCCTAAACTTGTAATTTCTGAATTAACAGTAGATAAATTCGCTCCCATGCTCCAAGTAAACTCATCATTTTGGATAATTCTAGCATTTAATTCTAACTCTAAACCAGAACTAGTAATATCTCCACGGTTAAGTCTAACCTGATCTGTACCAAGAACTTCAGAAACACTTTGTTGAATCAACATGTTATTCACATCTGATGTATAATAATCTACACTAAATTTTAAACGGTTATCTAAAAATCCAGTATCAACACCATAATTAGTTTCTTTATTTGTTTGCCAAGTTAAATCAGCATTTGCAACTTCATCAGGAATTAAGAACCCTGTACCAAAAGCAGTTGAAGAAGTTCCTAAAACACTTAATGAACTGTAAGATCCTAAATCAGATGAAGTCCCTAAAGATCCCATACTAAATCTAAGTTTTAATGTACTTAATGTTTCATTGTCTTGTAAAAAATCTTCTTTATGTACATTCCAACCTAAAGAAACTGCTGGAAATACTGCATATTTTTCATTTGCTCCAAAACGAGAATCACCATCTCTTCTAATTGATGCAGATACTAAATATTTATCGTCATATGCATAAGCAACTCTACCAAAAATACCTCTTCTTGCTTGCACTTCATCAATTCTGTTAGACACTACATCTTCCGCATTAAATAAAGAGTAATTTAAAGGTAAACTAATCGGCACATTTGATCCATAAGATTCTAAACCTTTAAATTTTGTACTTACAAGTTCAACTCCAACTACAGCAGAAAGATCATGCTTATCAGCTATTACTGTTGCGTAATCTAAAGTAGTTGTACTTAAAATGGTAGATTTTTTAATATCTGAGATGTCTAAAGCAGTCTGATTAGAACGTTGTTGACCATCTGATAATATTCCTCTATAATAATACAACTGTACATCTTGTACATCTGCTCCAAAAATGGTTTTGATATTTAACCCATCAGCTATTTCATATTGTAAATAAGAACTTACATTACCATAAAATGTTTTTTTAGTTCTTTCTGAATTGTCAAATTTAGCAGCTACACCTGCATCACCAGTTCCTCCAATACCATTCTGATTTCTACCATATTGCCAATCATGAGCAACATCACCTGGCTGTAAATCATAAATACTTGTAGCATCTAAACCTATACCTCTATAATCTTGGTCAAATGAACGACCAATATTATTACCTGTAAAACCAGAGTCAGCTAATGCTTGTCTTCTAGTATCTAATTCTTGAACAAAATCTATTGAAGCTTGTGTATGATAAATAGGACTAATACTATATGCTCTTAAAAGGTCTCTCATTTCCCAAGGCACAATATCTTGGTTACCATAAAACCCATTCATACTTAATCCTGCCTTAAACTTATCGTTCAAATTAGCATCAATATTCATACGTCCGTTAAATCTTTCATAACCTTGTCCTTTAACAATACCTTCAGTATTTAAATATCCTACAGAAGCAAATGCTTTTATATTTTCTGATCCACCACTCACACTAAAATCGTGACTTGTTGTAGAACCATCTTGAAAAAGCCAATCTTCCATACTCACCACATCTGGTGCATTTTCATAACCCCATAACCTATACTCTAATAATCCAGCATCTGTTTGTGTAAGATCATAAGCATCTGTTTGCAATTCTTTTGCCCATTCTCCAGAAGTTTTAAGCATATCAATGTCTTTCACATATTTTCTAGAAACACTTGTATAGGCATTATAACTGAAATTTAATTTCCCTGTCTTCCCTTTTTTAGTAGTAATTAAAATTACACCATTTGCACCCAAAGAACCATAAATAGCAGCAGAAGCAGCATCTTTTAATACTTCCATACTTTCAATATCATTTGGATTAACTGTTGCTAAATTTCCAGAAATAGGAAATCCATCTACAACAATTAACGGATCTGAATTGCTTGAAAGAGATGATCCTGTTCTAATTTGAATTTTTGGATCTGAACCTGGCTCTCCACTTTGGTTTTGAATTAAAACACCAGATAACTTACCTGTTAAAGCCTCATCTACACGTGCAACCTGAACAGATGCAAGATCTTCTCCTCCAATTTTAGAAATTGAACCCGTAAGGTGAGATTTTTTACTAGTACCATAACCTACCACAATAATTTCATCAAGTGCACTAGCATCTTCTACTAAATTTACACTGATATTATTTCTGTTGTCTACTTTTACTTCTAGCGGTGCAAAACCTAAATAGCTAAAAACTAAAGTAGCATCTCCATTAGAAACTGTTAAAGAATAGTTTCCATCAAAATCTGTTGAAGTACCATTTGTTGTTCCTTTCTCTTGAATACTAACCCCAGGTAGCAAGCCTTCACTTACACCTCCTGTTACAGTACCCGTTACTTTTTGCTGAGAAAAAGCAAAAAGCGATGCTAACAAAAAGAAGCATGTACTTAATTTTTTAATAATGTTGTGTTTCGACATAATAAAATTTAATTTTAATTAATTAAAGAGTTATATTTTTAATTGGTAATCCAATTTGGTCACCCAAACTGGTTAACCAATATGGTTTTCCAAATATACAATTATATTTGAATTAACAATATATTAACTCTAAAATATTCTAAATTAACCTCTAAAAACTCTAATCACTTTCAAAGAAACACATAAACCCCACTATTACAAAGAGATGACATTAATTTGAACAAATAAAAAAGCAAGCTATTATTGAGGTAATTTTAACCAATATCAACGTTTTTAAGACCATTTAAGAGTTCTGTTGATGATCAGTTGAACGCATAATTAAAAGAATTAAGCTTGCAGACTGAGCTTAATTATCCTAAGAAATAATATGATTATGTAATTTTTATGATTGTTTTATTAAAAACTAATCCTAATAACCACATTGTAGATAACATAAATTGTTCATTAAGTACAAACAACTTTTAAAGAATGAGAAATACACAACAGTCATTTGATTTTGTGAGGCAAACATATTTCTAGACTGAAGCGTAATTAGAATTACAAAAAATAAAGTAATAATTTTCTTAAACTTTTACATCTAAAATTCACTAGAAGGGTAAACTAAAAATTGTACTAAATTATTTATGATTAAATACAAACAAGTATTTACAATAATTATTGATTCAAAAAATTAGAACAAAAAAAACTCCT
Source organism: Polaribacter sejongensis (assembly GCF_038024065.1). Lineage (NCBI taxonomy): Bacteria > Pseudomonadati > Bacteroidota > Flavobacteriia > Flavobacteriales > Flavobacteriaceae > Polaribacter > Polaribacter sejongensis. The sequence goes on from NZ_CP150667.1 coordinate 2,156,652, forward strand.
TTACATATAATGTAAAGGAGTTCTGTATAAAAAAAATATTTAATTAGATCCCTAATGCTTGACCACCACCAATTTGGATAGTTTCTGCAGTAATAAAAGCTGCATCTTTACTCGCTAAGAAAGCAACTACACCTGCCACATCTTCTGGCTGACCTAATCTTCCTAACATAATACTATTTGCCCAAGAAGCAAAAACTTCTGGCTTAGTAGCTTTAATTTGAGCATGGAAAGGAGTATCAATAGTACCTGGAGATACTGCATTTACTCTAATACCATATTCTGCTAAATCTTTTGCTAATGCTCTTGTAATTGCATGAACACCTGCTTTAGAAGTACCATAGATTCCTGCTCCTGGTCCACCTGCGTTCCAACCAGCGTTAGAAGTATAGTTAACGATTGAAGCATTGTCACTTTTCTTAAGAAAAGGAATTGCTGCTCTAGAAGCAAAAAATGCTGAGTCTAAGTTTAAAGCCATTACAAATCTGTAAAATTCAGTTGTCATTTCTTCAAATCTAGATCTACCACCTAAACCACCTGCGTTATTTACTAACACATCAATTTTACCAAACTTTTCACCAATTTTATTGATGTTAGCTGTTACTTCTTCTTCTTTAGTAACATCAAAACCATAGTACTCTGCAGTAATTCCTTCTGCAGTTAACTCTTCTACTCTTTTAGCTCCTGCTTCATCTTCTATACCGTTTAATATAACAGTATAACCATCTTTTCCTAATCTTTTTGCTACTGCAAAACCAATTCCTCCTGTTGCTCCAGTAATTACAGCAACTTTGTTGTTTAATGTACTCATTTAAATTATTTTAAAAATTAATTATGTTATACTATTTTTGAGATAGACTTAACTTTTGGTATAAATATCCAAACACTTGCTAAAGTTAAAATAGCTAATGCTGCACCAATAATAAATGCTGGTGTATAATTACCTCCACTTGTTAACCAAGGTACTAGATATGTTAAACCAGCAGCAGTAAGTTTAGCAGCCATACCAGAAAGTCCAGATAATGTACCTACTGTTTTTCCACTAAATAAATCACTTGTTAAAGTTTGAACATTTCCAATTGCTGTTTGAAATCCGAATAAAATAACAGCCATAATAATTACTGCAGTTGTTGGTCCTCCAGGACTAGCCATAGCTAATAATGCTGGTAACATTATTAAACAACCTAATGTAATTACCATTTTTCTGGTCTTATTTATAGACCATCCTTTTTTAAGTCTGTTTTGGGCCAATAGACCACCAAACCAAGCTCCTAACATAGCTCCTGCATAAGGTACCCAACCATAAAGTCCTATAGATTTCACATCCATACCATACACTTCATTTAAATAGATTGGTATCCAAAAAACAAACAACCACCAGATAGGATCAATAAATGCTGATGCTAATATTACACCCCAACTTTCTTTGTGACCTAATAACTCTTTTGTATCAGGATTGTACTCTTGATCATTTACACCATCTCCATCAAAATCTTCATTCTTTTGACCTGTTAAAATATAATCACGCTCTTCATCTGTAATCCATGGGTGATTTATTGGTGGTGCTTTTACTAAAATTAACCAAGGCACCAACCATAGTAAACCTGCTAAACCAATTAAAATAAATATACCTTTCCAGCTAAAATACACTGTTAAAAAAGCAATTAACGGAATGGAAATAATTCCACCTATCGCAGCACCTGAGTTAAAGATACCTTGTGCAAGCGCACGTTCTTTAGTAGGAAACCATTCTGCATTTCCCTTTGTAGCACCTGGCCAGTTTCCTGCTTCAGAAACTCCTAAGATTGCACGGAATATACCAAAACTTAAAACTCCTTGAGCCAATGCGTGTAATGCTGTAGCAACAGACCACACACCAATAGACAAAACAAACCCGAATCGTGTACCTACCCAATCAAATATTTTTCCAAATATTGCTTGTCCGAAAGCATAAGAAAATACGAAAATAATTGAAATAAGAGCATAAATTGCTTTCGTTTCATCAGCTGTATGCCCGGGATATAAATCCTTGGCTATTTCTGGCCAAAGGACACTTAATGATGTTCGGTCAATGTAATTAATAATAGTAGCTATAGCAATCAATGCGACGACCCACCAACGTAATCCTTTTACTTTCATTTTATATACTTATTTAATTAAACATTATAACAATATGTATAGAGCTCTCTAAAATGCTCTTTCATTTTTAGTTTTGCCATTTGAGGGTCTTTAGCTTTAATAGCTTCAAAAATAGCCTGGTGATCCGCTATTCCTCTATGTGCTAAGTCTGCATCACAAACATGGTGCTCCTTAAAGTTCGTGATAATTTCTGGAGTAATAATCAACATAAATGTATTCATAGTACTATTACCACAAGCCTTTGCTATTGCTAAATGAAATAGCAAATCTTCTTGTACAGCGTCTTCTCCATTAAGCACCTTTTCTTTGTGTGCTTGTAGTGCTTCCTCTATTTTTTGTAAATCATCATCCGTTCTCCTTAAAGCAGCTAATCTTACAGTCTTTAATTCTAATAGTATTCTAGTTTCTACGAGTGATTTAAAACCAGATTTTTCTAATCTTAAAATATCGTCTATCATACCATTCATAGCAATAACACCAATGTTAGCTACAAATGTTCCACTTTGTGGGATGGATTTTAGAAGGCCATAAAATTCTAATTTCTGAATCGCTTCTCTTACGTTACTTCTACTCACTACAAACTTTTCTGAAAGCATTCTTTCAGAAGGTAATTTATCTCCAGGTTCTAAATTTTTATAATTAATAAGTTCTTTAATTCCTTTAATTATTAAATCCTGGATTTTCTGATTTTCATTTTTTGTAAGCACTTCTAATTTCATTTATTCAAATTTTATAGTTTTATGACTTACTAACATTAATTTTAAAAGAAACGTTGTCATAAAAATTAAATTAACCGTTACACTTATTGTTAATTGTTTTGAATTATTTATTATAATTCTAGAAACTTTAATTAACCTTTTAAACTTTAAATACTGCTACTTTATAGTTAAAATAAATTGGTTTTTAAAGAACATCTAAAATAAGCTTACTTCTGGTTTACCAAATTGGTTTACCAGTTTCAGTTTTTCAAAGATATACTATTTTTTTTACCTATAAAACACTTTATTAATTAATTCACTAAACTATTGTAATTTAATTAAAATGACAAATTATGTTTTATTGAAGATTATTCTACTTAAGATTCTAAACAAACTGTTCACTTGATAATAATTATTTTCACTAAGAAGTTAATCGTTAATTACCAATTAATTTATCCTCTTGTAGGTATAAATAAAAAAGCTAAAAACAACATAATATTAAAGTAAATTATTATAAATAATTTTAATTTTAAAAGTCAATAAAACCAAAAATAAAATGTTTAAAAAAACAGCTAACCTTCTATCTTAAACATTAAAAAAACAAAACAATATACTTGAAAATCAACCAATTAAAACCACACACAATACATCAATTAGAAAACTATATTTACAATAAAAAAGCAACTATTTGTTTTTTATTCAAAATGAAACTGACTTAAAACGAGTTAACTATTTACTTAAATTTCAGTATTATTTTATTGTCAATAACATCACTTTTAAAGCTTATAAATTATCAAAAAAAAGAAGAACTAAAATTTAGTAGAGATTCAAAAAAACCTTAATCGAAGTATTTTTTATAAGTCTTTTTACAAGTATTTAAGAGGTAAATTAAGTGTTGTTTTATTTAGCATTTATACTTAACAAATAGAGTGATTTATTAGGAATAAATCGGTAAGATATTTATCATTTAAAAGATTAAAATGAAAGAATGGGTATTATTTTCTGATAAAGGCTACTTATCAGTCAAACTTCAACCTGATTTATTTAGATATGTAAATATTAAAACACCTATTTCAATAAAAAAAAAGTCAAAAAAAGAAGTGAAATATTATTACTCTACATAAAAATCATCCTTAATATATTGATTTTTAAAACTAAAATATAGGTAAAAAACCACCATTGATATCATACTTAAATATGCTCCTAAATTTGAATAATTACAAGTTTAAAAATTAAATTTCATGATTTTATAAGCGCATTAATGGTTAAAAATTAGTACAAAAAAAAAATAACACACATTATTTAAAAACTATAATGTGTGTTATTTATTCTATGATAGACTTACAAAATTGTCTACTTCTTTACCTTCGAATGAAATAAAACAAGTGTTATTTCATTGTGATATAGTCCTTATTAATTAAAAGCCAGGAGTTATAATATCAATATTATCTATAAATACCTCATTGCTACTATCTACCGCTTTTAATGCTCTCGCATAAATTACAACAATATTTGATGTAGCCTTAAAAGTAAATGTTGTAGTAGTAAATGTATTCTCAGATGAAGATCCTTTACTTGAATTAAAATCATTAGTAATATCAAAATAGGCATCAACATTACTATTATTTGCTGGGTCTGTATTGATATCTTCTTCCGTAGTAATTTCATTATTTAAAATGAATACTTCGGTATTGATTCCTTCTGCTTCAGAACGAGTATCAATAGTAAAAGAATACACAACACCTGCTTCTACTTCTACAAGTTGGTATAAACGTCTAGAATCATTAGAAAGTTTAACAGCTCTTGTTTTTTCTCCGTTCACATAAGAACCATCACTAGAAGAACCTGGTTGTTCATTTGTACCAAAAGCTCCATCTATATAAGCATTTAGAGCGGTATTATTCCATAATGCTCTATAAGGGCTATCTATTTCACCAGCAACATCGTCTACAACTGTTTTACCTGGAGTCATATCCCAAGCATCGGCATTATCACCTGTTACTCCCTGAAAATCATCGGCAGTACCGTTTTGAACAATTGCTTTAAAAGTAGGTTTTACAGCCCCTACAGGAACCGCTTTTGTTTCACTTTTAGAAACACCTGCTTCGTTAGTTGTTGTTAAAGTTACATCATACGTAGCTTCTGCCGGAAAAGTGTGTAATGGACTCACTTCTGTTGATGTAGTTCCGTCTCCAAAATCCCAACTATGTGTAGTTGCTAAAAGAGAAGCGTCTGTAAACTGAACAGTAAGACCATTTACATCAAAAGTAAAATCTGGTACTGTAGATAAAACCAATCCTTCAATATTTTTTGAAACTGAAACCTCAGCATCTAAAAAATTAGTTACTGTTAAAGTTGCTTCAAAAATATCTGCTGTTTTATAAATATGAGAAGGATTAAAATCTGAATCTAATTCCGTATCTTCTTCAGAGTCCCATGTTAAAGTTTCTCCGTCTCCAAAATTCCAAACTAAAGATTTTGCACCAGAAGTTAAATTTTCGAAAGTTACCTTAGAATCTATAGAAGTAAAATTAAAATCAACAAAAACAGGAGCTACTGTTGCTGAATCTACAGCTATTAAACCATCTGAACTTGTAGTAGTAAGTTTTACTTTATACTCTCCACCATTGGTATATTTATAATCTGGATTTGCTTCCGAAGAAGTTGTTCCATCACCAAAATCCCATAAATAAGAAGCAGCATCTGTAGAATAACTTCTAAATACAATAGACATGGTATCATCTGCACTTGTACTTGTTGTAAAAAGTGTAGATGGTTGTATATCATTTACATTACCTGTTGGTGGCACAAACTCTTCATACCCGTTGTCATAACAAGAAACAAGACCTAGAAACACAAAAAACAGTGCAAAAATACTGCTATTGAATTTTTTATTTTTTTTATAATTCATAATATTAAATTTTAGAATCTATTATTGTTTAACTATTATATCAAAAGCATCTAGCCTGCACTCTGTACCAGAATTAGTAAGTAAAATAATTACTGATTCATTAAGACCTGCTTCAAACGTAATAGCATGTTTTTTAAATACATCATCTACACGTCCGTCACTACTATCTGTTCTAGATGCAATAATGTTAGCTTCTAATTTAGACTCCGCAAGTGTTGTAGCATTTGGACTGATTAAAGAAACCGTTACGTCTCCTGCATTATTGGTATCTAACTCACTAAAATAAGTTAACACATAAGTTGCTCCAGGAGTAACCTCAATTTCTTGATACCCTACTCTACTACCATCTGCAGGAAATTTAGCAGCTTGTAAACCAGAAGGCAATACACCTAACTCAGATTTTGAGTTGATTTGAAATACTCCTCCCCAATTTGCGGTACTAGGTGATCTCCAAGAATCTCTACCGTCTCCTGTTCCATCAAATAAAGTTCCATCATCAAAACCTGGCTCTCCAATTTCTGGTATCGCTATGGTTGGTACAGCTTGATTTACAGTTACTAATTTTTCTGTATAAGCAGATTTACCAAGGTTGTCTGTTACCGTTAAACCAATAGTATATGTACCTGGACCAGGAAAAGAAAAAATTAATTCTTGATCTTGTAATGTTGCAGGTGCTAATTCTGAAATTTGTGTATTTAAAGCAGCAACATTTTCTGTAACTTCTGCAGAAACCTCATCTTTAGCTGCTTGTAACTGAACTTTTAAACTTTCAATAGAAGCTTCTAAGACCGCTTTTTTGTCTTCATTTACTTCACATGGTAATTTAAACTCAATTTTAGCTATCTCATTTTCTAATGCTACCACAGTTGCTAATTCTGCATCTATAGATTGCTTAAGAATTGGTAGGTCTTTATTTACTAAAGTAACCCCTTCAGACGGTGTTACTGTCCAATCGTACTGTGTACCATTTACAGCTAAATTAGAACCTGCTTGAAAATTAACTTCATAATTAGCCCATAATTCCACATCATTACAATCAAACTCAGATGTTGTAATATCTGTTGAATTGTAAAAAGGTGTTGGACTTGTAAAATCTTCTAAATCGCCCACTTCTGGTAAGTCGTTACTTACACAAGAGGTTAGAGAAATTACTGTCCCTAACACAATATATTTTAAGTTAAACAAATATTTTTTCATAATTGAGTGTTTTTTAGTATCCATCATTTTGTTTATAAAAATTAGGCAAATTATCTCTTTCTCTTTGTGGGAATGGAAGGTATTTCTTTCCACTAGTATAATTTAAACTATTGTCTGTAGAAAATTTAGACAACACATTATCTGCTTCTCCAAATCTTATTAAATCATACATACGTTGGTTTTCATATACAAACTCAACTCTTCTTTCGTCTAATAAGTCTTGTTTTGTTAAGTTTACTACCTCTTCTAAACCAGCTCTTAGTCTCACTTGATTAAAAGCATCTATAGCTCTTTGGTCTGTAGTACTATCTGAGTTTCCAAGAATAGCTTCTGCATATAACAACAACACATCGGCATATCTTAAAACAATCCAATCATTATCTCCAATTTCACCATCCGTAGGATATTTAGCATTAAAGACATCTACAGTATTATTTGCTAAAAAAGCGCTATACCCTAAAGACATAATAGAAGCAGGAAATCTTACCGGTTGTGCTGTTGGATTCATTACTTCTAAGAATTCTAAAGTTGCAATATTTACACCGTTAGAAGGTCCTTGTAAAGTCATTGCAAAACTGTGAGATTCTGAATCTGTTTCTACTTGATCACCTAAACCACTATCACTAGTTGCATAGTTATCACTACTAACAAGATCGTAAGCTATAGAAAAAATAATTTCGTTGTTAATTTCAAGACCTGAGTTATTAACCCAATCTCCATCAAGAACTGGATCTGATTCTAAATTTGATTCAGAAAAATCACCCGTAAATTCATTCCCAAAAATATGCCCATAATCTACAGCTAAAGTTGCATAATAATCACGATCTGATAAACCAGCAGCTCTTTCTGTAAACATTAAATCATATTTATAGGTAACATTGTTTTCTACAACTGAAGCTAATAAAAGTTCTGCTTCTACATAGTTCGGGTTTGGTTGACTTAAATATGCTTTTGCAGCTAAAGAAATTGCAGCTCCTTTAGAAGGGCGATATCTATTTTGTTCTGCATTGTTTAAGTAAGCAATTGACGTTTTAAAATCTTCAATAATTTTAGCATACACTTCTGCTTCTGGTAATTGAGGATAATCTAAAGCTTCCTTTTCTGTAACATCTAATACTTTATCTATAAAAGGTATGTTTTGATATGCTCTTACCAAGTTAAAGTGACATAAAGCTCTCATAAAGTAAGCTTCACCAACAGTATATTGTTGACTTTCTGGTGCTAAAAACTTATTATCAATAATAGTATTTGCATGCTTAATTGTATGCATATTATTAGAATAATATGTTGCTACATCTCCATTATTTGCATCTACATTAAATGCATTAATTGCAGGAAAGTTTCCGTTTTCTGAATTTGCTCTAACATTATCTGACCTTAATTCTGTTAATAAGAATTCATTTGCAGGAATTTTTTGATAAGAATCTAAAACTCCATTAGATAATGCTATAAATCCATCATCTGTTTGTAGTAACTCCTCTAGCGAAAGTGCTGTAGGATTACTTAAGTCCAGTTCTGTTTCACAACTTGTCAATAAAGCTATAAAAGAAAAACCAACTATTATATTTTTATATATATTTTTCATAATTATTTAAAATTGAAAGTTAATTCCCGCTGAAATTGTTTTAACTATAGGTCCATCTCCTCTTTGGTATCCTGCTGTTAAAGGCGTATTCGCATTGTCTGATGTTTGACCTGCTGCTTCTGGATTAAATCCTTCATAACCTTTAGCTGTAAAGAACAATAAGTTTTCTCCTGCTATGTAAAATCTTAATTTATCAAAATTATATTTTGATGTAAAAGATTCTGGTAATGTATATCCTAAAGTTACATTTCTTAAAGCTACAAAAGATGCATCTTGAATGTGGTCATCAGTAAATCTTCTATGAACTGTTAAGTCTCTATCCGGAAAATTAGATACTTCGTTAACGGCAGACTCACTTGCGTAATACAATTGGTCTAAATCTGCAACTCTAACTTCTGCTCCATGAGAACCTTGTAATTGAAAAGAAAAATCGAAATCATACAAAGTAAAATCAGAATTAAAACCCCATTCAAAATCTGGGTAAGGACTACCTAATTCTGTTCTATCATCATCATCAATAATTCCGTCTCCGTTTAAATCTTTTACATATACATCTGCATAATCATTATTAAATCTATTAAAAGGGTTATCTACCCATTCTAAAGGAATTTCTTTTTCATATACCCATCCATAAAAAGAAGTAATTGGCTGCCCAACTTTTGCAATAAATTCAGTTGGTCTTGTATCTTGATCAATTCTAGAGATAATTTGTTCGTTATTTCCTAAGCTTGTTACTTCGTTTCTATTTAAAGAAAACTGACCAGAAACACTCCAACGGAAGTCTTCTTTAGACATCAATCTAGAACTAACCTCAAATTCTACTCCTTCATTTTTAACTTCACCAAGGTTTTGTAACCAATTGTCTGTACCATAAGCAGCAGCAGATGGAGCAAAAAGTAATAAATCTTCACTTGTTCTAATATAGTAATCTGCTGTTAAGCTAAAAAGACCTCTACCAAAAGTAACATCTATACCTGGGTTAAATTCTCTTAGTTTTTCCCAACCTAAAATTTGATTTGCTAAAGTTGTTGCTTTTACACCAGTTGTTCCATCATAGCTAATTGTACTATATGCTTCTTCAAACCTGTAAAGAGATTCGAATATGTTATTAGAAATTTGGTTAGAACCAGAAAGACCATAACTTGCTCTTACTTTTAAGAATGATATTAAATTACTGTCTGATAAGAATTTTTCATTAGACATAACCCAACCAAGAGATGCAGCAGGGAAAAATCCGTTTTTAGAATCTGGACCAAATCTTGTACTTGCATCATTACGTACAGATAATTGAAACAAATATTTTTCATCATAGTTATAATCTAACCTACCAAAAAATGAAACTAATTTTTCGCTTGCATTATCTGTATATGTTGTTCCTCCATCTGCAATAGCAATATTATTGTTAAAGTCGTTAGAGAAACCAACTGCTTCAGATTCTTGTCTATAATTATCACTTTGCATGTACTCAAATCCTAATACTGAATTAAAGTTATGTTTTTTATAACTTGTATCATATTTAAGTAATGACTCGAATGTGTATTGGTTTAACTCATCTCTTCTTTCTAATCTAAAAGATTCTTGATCTCTGTTTTCTTGACCATATAAATAATCTGCTTCGTTACTTTTATTGTGTCTAAAATCACCAGAAATAGTTTGTCTAAAATTAAGTCCTTTTGCTAATTTAAAATCGATATAAGAAGATGCATTTAAACTTAATTTCTTCTTAGTTCTAGATCTTTCCATATAATGTACCAAAGGATGTACGTTTTTAGTGGTAGATAATGTTAAACCACCAGATGTTAAACCACTAGCAACTGGTAAGCCAGTAGCTGGATCTCTAAGAATACTTCTTGGGTTGCTAGGATCTGCAGTAAACGTATGATCAAAAGCTCTAGAAAAACCGTAACTTCCTACACCAAGGTTTTCAAATAATTTTCCTGCATCTGTAGAAACACCTACTTCTGTAGAAAATGGAGTTACATATTTTAAATGTTCTTCATTTAAATATAATGGCACATGCCCCATTTGTCTTAATGGATCTGTAAATCTTGCAGGTACCTTAGTTTGGTCATTATAATTAACACGTATACTTGCACCATATTTTATTTTTTTATTCTTAGATCTACTATCAATCTTAACTCTAGCATTGTATTTTTTAAAATCATCATTTAAAACAATCCCTTCATCTTCTAAATAACCTAAAGAAGCTGAATAACTAGTTAACTCAGAACCACCTCTGGCAGCAAAAGAATGACTTTGTATAAAACCACCATCAAAAATTTCATCTTGCCAATTTGTTTCACCACCTCCTAATGAAGCAATAAATTCCATAGCTTCTAACTCAGCGTAAGCATTATTATAAGATCCATTATCTGCATTTGCGTTATCACCAACAATTCTACCATAATTAGGGCTGTTTACTGATATTGCACTCACCTGACTCTGTAAACCATCTAACCTTGCTCTTTCTTGCGCTATTGTTGTATTAAAGTTGCTGTTGTTATCAGAATATTTATATCCTGTAAAGCTGTTATAAGAAAATCTTGTTTGACCAGAAATCCCTTCTTTTAAAGTAACTAAAATTACACCATTTGCACCACGAGAACCATAAATAGCCACAGAAGATGCATCTTTTAAAACACTAATAGATTTAATATTATTATTGTCTATAGATCCTAAAATATCTGAATCTGTACCTAGAATTACTCCATCTACCACAATTAAAGGAGAAGAAGAACCAGTAACAGAACCAGGTCCTCTTAATGTAATTTTAGGATCTCCACCCGCTTCAGAAGAAGTTACTTGAATTCTTAAACCTGCAACTCTACCTTTAAGAGCATCTTCTACACGTGCTACTGCTTGGTTTTGAAGATCTTCTCCAGAAACTTTTGTTAAAGCACTTGTTACGTTTTTTTGTTTTTGATTTCCATAACCAACTACAACAATTTCATCTAAAATATTAGAATCTTCGTCTAAGGCTACATTAATTGTTTTTTGATTTGTAAAAGTTACCGTTTTCGTTTTAAAACCTAAGTAAGAAAACTGAATAACATCTCCAGACTTCACGGTAATTTTATAATTACCATCAAAATCGGTACTTGTTCCTTTTGTTGTTCCAACCAGGATAACATTAGCCCCTAATATAGGCTCACTATCCGTTTTAGACATAACATTTCCCGTTACTGTAACACTTTCCTGCGCAAATCCTATTGCACTAAAAAGAAGCATTGCAATAAATACTAACTTAATTTTTAAGTTCATTGTTAATTGTTTTGAATTATTTTTCTTTAAAAAACATTTAATCTTAAATGTCCTTTAAGATTAAAACTGCTATATTTTGATGTAATAGTAACGTCTATCACCTCATTAAATCTTCCTTAAGAGATTATTGTATTACTTCTTGTCTGCAAAATAAGAAGGTCCATCTCCAGTTAAGAAATCTTCTCTTACAGGACTAAATGTGTCAATTAATTGTCCTTCTTCTAAACAAACAGCACTATGCAATAAATTAGGCTCTATATAAACCCCATCTCCTGCTTCTACAATTTGCTTTACACCGTCAATTTCAAATTCGAATTTACCTGAAACCACATAAGTAGCTTGCGTATGAAAATGTTGATGTGGTGCACCTAATGCTCCTTCTTCAAATTTTACGCTTACCATCATAATTTGATTATCGTAACCTAAAAATTTTCTAGAAACTCCTCCACCTAATACTTCCCAATCTAAATCTTTAGAAATCACGTACTTTTCACTAAATCTATTCATTTTTCCCATTTTATTTATTTTTTTTATTTACTTATAATAATAAGAACCTTTCCAATTATACTCCTTATTGCCTATTTTAATTATATGATTTTTATCTGTAGAATTATCTTTATTAGAGATTATAAAAATTTTGGTTGTATTTTTCTTCGTAATAATCTCTACTGCAGTATATGCCTCTGTATCTAAAACAATTTTTAAGTTTGTAATACTACTATATGCATTTAAAGCTAGTTCAGAAACAGAACTATAACTACCATGAGACTCTATTACAGAAGCAAAAGTGGTATTTTGAGTATTTTTTCTTCGGATAATAAAAGAAGGTTCTTTACGTAAATTATACTCAGGATCGTTGGCACCAATTCTTGCCAAAATTAACTCATCATTTGCATTGGAAGCGGTTGTTAATGTGTAGAATAAATCTTTATTTTTCCAAGAGAACACCGTATTATCTGTTGCCGGTTTACCAGAAGCCTCTTTCCATAAATGCTGATAACCATTCTTTTTTCCTAAAGGATTTAGTTGATCATACGTTTCAAACTCAAAATTAGTTTTCATAATATGACCTAAATAATAATAAGGTAAATCATATTGTTTTTTACTATCTGATTTTATTTTGAAAAGATCTATTGTAAATGGTCTTTCAAAATCTTCATCTTTAATTAAGGCTAGGGTTCTAAGCATTTCCGTACCAGGATACGCATTTACCTCTGCTGCACTTAATATCTGTATATTAGGATTTTTATCATCATAAAAGTACAAATCTGAGTGGTGCTTTGTTCCAATCTCAAACTTTCCTTCAAAATGACTTTCTTCATTTACAGTAATCGTATTATGTGCAATGGTTTGTTTTGCCCATGTTTGGTTTTCTTTTAAATAATTACCTCCACCTTTTTGTTCAATATTTACAAAACGAGCTAAACCATAATCTTGTAATACTTCATTCCCCTTTTCATGTAAAGAGAAAGATAGTTTATCATAATGACCATGACTAGAACCATGTGAAGCGTATTTATATACCAACTCTAAATTATCACTTCTTAAAATACCAACTCCTCCTTCGTCTCCTTTTTTACCGTCAGATAAATTAACAGATTTTTTTGTGAAAGGTTTTTCTAAGCCCTCTTTAATTCCTATTGCAATTGCTAAACCCGTATCATCTAAAACAACTCTATCTTGTTTTTTAGCAATGCTTAACAACTCAGGGTTTTCTCCTCCAAACTTATAAGCGATGTCTACTGCAGAAACCAACGCTGCTGTATAATAAGACATTCCTTTCTGACCATCATTTAATGGAAAAAAATCTCCATCTGCATCTGATAAGTTTAGTAAAGCATCTACTCCTTTTAATAAAACGCCATCTTTATATTCAAATATTTTTAATTCTGGTTTTACATTGTGTAATGCTTCTGCAAAAATTAAAAAAGGATACATGGCATAACGTTGATAATAAGGACCTTCATTATAATAACCATCTGGAGAAAAAGGTTCGTCTAAGTTTCCGAAAAAACCTAACCTTAATCCTTCAACCTTAATAAAACCACCATCATTGTCTCTCATTCCAGTATTTAAATTATCCGTTTTTAAGCCGTTTAATGCATTGTCTAACAATTCATCGTTGTCCATAACCAAAGCAATCATTCCAACAGCTACATTACCCCAAGTACTATGGTTATGTACTCTGTTAAAAAACTGTGGATTACCTTCTGATATAAATTTAGCAAACGGAATAAATAAATCTTTTTCTAATGTTTCTCTTTCTTCTTTTGATAACCAATCATAAACGCAATCATAAGCTTGTGCAGAATACACTAACCAATTAGAATCATTTAAACATTGCCAAAATATTTTACCTCTTGCATAAGATCTTGTTTGTGGATGTACAGGTAATGTTGGATATAATTTTGCATACGCAAACAACATATCTTTAACATAGTTTGCATATTTTTCATCATTCAAAATCTGAAATAAGACTCCAGCTTTTTGAATAATTATAAAGTTTTTCTTGTGACGTTCATGCGTATAACCTCCAGATAAATCTTTAGGAATAGGAACTAATATTCCTAATTCTATTTCGGCATCTACTTCTGCTTTTGTATCTGCTAACGTTTTATCAAAAATAGGCACATTGCCTAAGTTTTTTCTGATGTTATCTACACCTTGTTTGGTTAAAATCAATTTAGGATGTGAACCCTCATTTTCTACGTCATCATTAGCATTCTCTGTTGTTTTATTACAAGAGATCGCAATAAAACTAATAAAAAAAAGAGCTATTAATTGTATGCTAAATTTTTTCATATATAAATTGAAATTAAAATTGGTTAACCAGATTGGTGTACCAAATATATGGCTAATTAGTATTTTAACAAAATAATAGTATATAAAATAGTGAATTTAACATAATTTACAGGCAGAATTTCATCTTTTTACATTATTGATGTTATAAAAAACCAAAAAAAAAGGCCCATTTATATTAAATAAATGGGCCTTTAAAGTAATAATTCAAAAAACTACTCAATAATTATTTTTATAGAACCTACTAAGTCATTACTTATAACCTTTAAAACATAAACTCATTTAGAAAATCAGACAATTCAATTGTTTTTTTGTCTGTATATATTCTTCGTAAACGGATATTGAAAAAAAATTAAAAGAACGATTAGAGGTATAATATATTTTATTAATACATTAATTTCATCACTAAATTCTCTTCAGTTTTAATTTTACCAGAATTGATTAATGTATTATTAGATTCAATGTTGTTTTTTGCTCCCCATAAAATAGAAACAAACTCCACTTTATTGTTTTTAAATACATTCTTAGTAATGTTTACATTCACAATACCTCTATGATTTAACAACATACCATTTTCTTCTTTACTTCCACATTCTGTAAAAGTACTATTAGAAACCAATAAGTTTCCGCCAATAGTAGACTCATCATAACCACCTCTGTAATAGTCTATCACATTTTGCTTAACATTTGTAAACTGACAGTTATCTACCGTTAAATACTCTGTATTATAGTCTCCTCTATCATTTGTTTCTTCAGATAACTCAATACCGTTTTCACAATTGGTAATGGTGCTATTTTTAAAGGTTACTTCTTCTGCAAATGTCTGTTTGTATGCTTTTAACACATAATCAAAATTATTAATATCACATCCAGAAACTGTCAATCCAAAATGGTTAGACATGTTTTTATTTAAGTTTGCAAAAGCTTGCTGTTTTCCGTTTCCAGAAAGCACAATGTTATTAATGGTTAAAATTCCGTACGGATTCAAGTTAAATAAAGGCGTATTATCTGCTCCCTCAAAAACAATTTCCGCTTTTTCATCATCCTTAGATTGAATTGTTATTGATTTATTAATAACAAGAGATGCTGAAACTTTATATGTACCAGAACTCAACGCAATAACATCACCTGGTTTAGCAGAAGCTATTGCCGCTTCTAATTCACCTTTAGCATTTGTAACCGCTAAAACATTTGGTGTTGCAGCTTCTACTACATTAGAATACCAAGAGGCTCCGTATTTTGTTTTATCTAAAATTGCGGGATCTTTCATTAATCCTTGAACTGCTGCTCCTATAGAGTTTGAGGTTTCTCTAGAGTTTCCAAAAATATCATGTTTAATAGTTTCAAAACCAAAACCGTTGTAAACATCAAAATCACTCGTTAATTTTGGCATATAAATATGCTCACTCAATTTTGTTAATTCAAATTCGGTAGCTTGTATTCTTTCTGAATTATCGAAACCTACACCCTGATTATTAATAATATTATTTTTAAATTTTACTCCATCCGCTTTATCATGTTCTATAATTGGAGTTTCATCTCCTACACTGTTGTAAATAATGTTATTTGCAACAACTGTTCTAAGCGCTCTTGCAGAACGAATTTCCGACTTAGGTAATACAGCTGCTTGAGCAATATTGGTACCTACACCAAATTGCCAAGGAGATTTAGAATCTACATACGTATTATATGCAACTACAACATCGGTAACTTGATTGTATCTATTTAATGGCGATTTAGGAATACCATTCATAATAGCTAATGGACTTCTAAAATTTTCTCCTATAATTTTATAAAAATAATTATTGATAATCCAGTGTCCGGTATTTACAATTCTAATTCCACCAAATTGTTTATTTACACCATCACCAATAAAATAATTACCATCAATAGTAACGTAATTTCCATGACGGGTTACAACAGAACCTTCACTTTTATAAAAAACGTTATTTTTAATGATATTAAAATTTGTCTTACTAGAAATTATTTCAACTTCTCCATTACATTCTTCAAATAAATTGTTTGCAATGGTTGTATTACTTGGAGACATAGATGTAAAACTACTTCCTAATTGAATAGTTTCTCCTCTTGCACCACCTTTTCTAGGTCTTGGTCCAAAATGATTATTTATAATTTGGTGATAATTTCTAATGCTTTGGTTTCCTTTTAGATCTACTCTAACGGTTGGTCCTCCATTTGTTTTACCAGCAATATAATTATTACTTAATTCGTTGTGCGTACCATAAAGTTGCACCCATAAATTATCTTGATCTCGCTCTAAACTGTTATAATCTAAAATAACGCAATTGGTAACTTTACTATAGTTTGCTACATTTTCATCTGTAATTCTAAAACCAATAACATTTTTAAACGGAGAATATCCGTTTCTAAAAAACAATCCGTTTACTTCTAAATAACTACCACCTATCTGTAAACTAGAAACACCTTCTATAAAAACTTTACCTGCATTTTCTGCTTTTAAAACAATAGGATTTTCTTCTGTTCCTTCTCCTTCAAAGACAATTTCTACATCTTTATAAACTCCATCTTTAATAACAATATTATCTCCTGCCTGTGCATTTTTTGCTGCATCTATTAGTTCGGATGAATTTGTTACAACAATACTTTTAGTTACTTTTTGCTGACAAGAAACGATTAGCAATAGTAAACTGATAATTAGAAGTGTTTTTTTCATTTTCTTTTAGTTAATATGTTTTGGGTAAACCATTATAAAATTTTTAGAGACTGCTAACCCTAAAAAAGTATGTTGTTTTTAAAATAGTACATAAATTATTTGGCAAAACAAAAACTGGTTTACCAAATTGGTTTACCAAATATAGTTACTAATTTTGGAATGCTAAAACTATTTAAGAAGAATTAATAGTTTCATTAAGAACTCATTAATTTTATGTTTCAAAAATTAAAAATAAATATAAATACTTAAGTTTAACTAATTAAGCTTTAAAAGCATTATTTAATATAGCATTTTAATACTTTTACTATTATTGAATCTTTTGTAAAAACAACAAAATACAATCCTTTAGAAAAACCACTAACATCTATTTTTTTATTATTTAACCTCTTTTCTATAGAAATTTTTCTACCAGTGTTATCAAACAACGCAACTTTATCATACGTATCTGAATCTGCATTTTTAAATTCTATCTCATTAGACGCTGGATTTGGAAATAATAAAATACTTTCTGCTTTCGCTTTTAAATCATCAACAGAAAGTAATCCTGTAATTTCTTCAATACTAAAATCTGCATATTTTACTATTTCATCTTGCAGATCTTGTTTATTATTTAAACTTCTATAAATACCCCATTTTGGTCTTGCAAATTCTGCACCATCTTGCCATGTATCTAATGGGCTATTAGAATAACTAAATATTTCTTCATTATTAGAAACCTTTCTTATTTCTAAAGAATAGCTCCCTACATCATCAAATTTAATATGCTCTGTTACTTCTACCCAATTCCCTCTAAATAAATCTAAGTTTGCCGTTTTTAAAGTAGTCTGATTATTGGTTGCTGTATATCTTAACTCTAATTTATCTGGATTTCCTTTTCTTAAAGTAAAAGAAATCATAGGTATAGATGCATAAGCGCCACCAACAGCTTTTATTTGATGAATATGTGTAAAACTTGCTGAAGTTTTAAAGGAATCACTTAACTTAAATTTCCATTTATATGTTACAGTTTCTCCTTTTGTCGCCTTTAAAGTTTCAGGAGAATCTGCGTACGTTTTTATTTCATTACGTTGTCTATCAAACTTTTTACAACGATCATTATCTGGAGTTACATGAATATGAAAACGAAAAACATTTTTATTTAATTCTGTATCAAAAACTTCATCTATATGATTTCCAAAATCTGCATGATTGCAATCTGGAGCCTCTACAGCACTTCTATTTGGATTTGCAAAAACAGAATTTATCAACTCATAGGTATTTCCAGGACCATCGGCACTTAATACAACCTGACTAAAAATTGTTTGTGATACTAAAGTCAAAAAAGCAATACCAAAAAGAAAGTTTTTCATGATCAGAAAATATATTTATTGCTTTAAACCAATATTACCTACATCATTATTTACTTTTAATAATGGTGATTTATCACTTGGAATAAAAAGGAAATTATCATCCCATCGAGGGTTTTTATAAATTAAATTTTCCTTTTTAGCATTATCACTTATTTTAACAAAACCACTTTTGTGAATTAAACAATTAGAAATACTATTATTAGAACCTTTTAGAGAAACAGGTGTTACAACCTTATAACTATCTTCAATCACAGAATTTGTAATGGAAACATTGCTAATTCCATCTGCTCTAATAATTTCACCTTTTTCGTTATTAAAAACGTTACTAAATATTGAATTATTTATAATTAAATTTCCACCAGGAATTTCTGTCGATACCGTTTTTCTATAATAATTAATTGCTGCTTCTTCTATATTTTTAAAAACAGTGTTGTCTATAATAATAGTATTCGCATTGTATAGTTCCATAATATCTTTATCATAAGATAAATTTAGCCCTCTATAGTTGTTTTCAAATCTAGAATTTATAAAACTTAACGTGTCTGCTTTTGTACCATTATAGGCTTTAAAAACGCTTCCTCCATTTTTATTCGTAAAGTTTTGGAAGATAATATTATCTACAAATAAATTATAAAGTCCGCCTTCTTGTTTATCAGGAGAAACAATAGCATATTTTAATTCAGAATTTACACCATCTAGAATTGCATTGCTAATATGTAGGTTTACCCCTTCATTTACCCTAAACAAATAACTAATTGGTTTTTCTAAATCTTTTTTGGCCGCTATAATGGTAGCACCGCCTTTATCTCCAACAATAGTAATATTCTTAGATACTTTAATTGATTTTTCTAAAATATACTCTCCTGTTTTTAAATTTAAAACAGAACCTGGAGACGCTTTATCAATCGCTTTTCTTAAAGTTTCTATACCAGGTTCTACGGTAATTTCTTCAGCTTTAATAATTGGAGCAACAATATTAGGTGTCCACCCCGGACCAGATCTTAACTTTAAAGCTCTTGGTAAATTGTTAGCATCCAAATTAAAAGCGCCTGCATTAAAAACTTCTCTTATATTATTATTGATATCTTTTTCTAGACTTTTACTATTTTTAGTAACCACTAACAAATCGTTATTTTTAGCAGTTGGCAGAGGAAAAGAACCTATTTCTTTCCAATCTATTTTTGTTGCATTAAAACCATTAATAACTTGTGGTGTTGCCGCATCTATATAATTATTATTGAAAGTGATTCCTGAAACGTCATCAACAAATAAAATATTTTTCCCTGGCTTGTCGTTAAAAATTAAATTGTTTGAAAAATTAGTATTTATAGGTGCCAACGTTTTTTCATCATCTTTACCTTCTCCGAAGGAAATTGGCCCAGAATTGATAATCGTATTATTCTGAATATCTACATTCTTTACTTGTTCATATCTATTTAATGGTGAATTTGGGACTCCATTCATCACGACAATTGGTCCTCTATAGCCATCTCCTAACAAACCAACAAATAAATTATTTCTGATAATATGATTAGAGTTGATTACCCTAACTCCACCTGTTTTAGAAACACCGTTTCCTAAAAAAACATTTCTTTCTACCAACGCATTATCACCATGTCTTAATGTTAACGCACCTTGGCTACCTACAAATAAATTATCTCTATAAATATTATCTCCAGATTTATTAGAAATAATTTCTATTTCACCGTCACAACTTGAAAAAATATTTTTTTCTACTAAAGTTTTAGATGATTTTTTAGAGTTTGTACTAGTACCAATTCTAATTGTTTCTCCTCCGTTTTTACCTAAATCTGGTCTTTTACCAAAAAAGTTATTATCTATTCTATGATTATTTTCTACATGTTCTTCTCCTTTAAGCCAAACCACCAAAGTAGTTCCTTCACTAATTTTACCTGTAAAGTTATTATGATCTACTCGGTTATTTTTACCCCAAATATCTACCCAATGGTCTTTTAAATTTTCTTTAGATTTAAAATAAGAAATTGTAGAATTTGTTAAGCGACAGTTATTTGCGAATATTTTAGAATCTTTTCTAAACTGAATAACCGATTTATAGGTTGTATTACCATCTTTAAACCACAAACCACTTACAATTATAAATTCTCCATAAATATTTAAAGTTGAGTTTCCTGTAATAATTACTTCTCCTGGAGTTTCTGCTTTTACTAAAATAGGATTACCTTCTTCACCTTGTCCATAAGCATGTAACTCTACATCTTCCCAAACTCCATTTTTTAATACAATTATAGTACCTGGTTTTGCCGATTTTATAGTTTTGTTATATTCTGTGATATTAGAAACTAATTTTTCTTGTGCAAAAAAACTAAAGATTCCTAAAGTAAAAAAGGTGATAAAAGTAAAGACTATGTTTTTCATAAAAAGAGAGTAATAATTTATTATAGTTATAACTAAATCAAAAAGTGAACCGTTTTTATTTTAAACGTAATATTGGTTTACCAAATTGGTTTACCAAATGTACGGTTTTTTATTAAATAAAGAAAAACTCTAAATTGATTAACTAAATAAGTGGTTTTGAATATTAAAAAAAGTTAACAAACATGCCAAATTCTGTAACTCATACTAGTAACAACAAATTTATGGGGTAAATGCTAAAAATCAACAAATGATATAACGTACAGAATAGAATAAGCCTTAACAGGTGTAAAGAATGGTAAAGCATATAAGTTATTTGTAAATTTCAAAAATATGTAACATTATACTTTTGATATAAAGCAATAAGTAATTTTAGAGGTAGGAACATCAAGTTTATTAATTAATGTGAATATGGATCCATCAAATCCAACTGCGAGGCAAACAGAAATTGTCAAAGATAATTTTATATCAAACTAGTAATAGAGATGGAAATGATCTAGCAATAGATGATATTTATGAAGGTGAAGTGGAGGATCCAAACTTAGCAATCTCAATACAACATGATGGACTAACAAAAGATAAAACAAATTCATTGAATTCCAATATAAAAGTAAGAGATAATTTACATGGAAACTTTTCATAGTATTATTAGTATGCTCCAGAGATATGATCATATCCATTAATTATAATTAACTTGAATACATTTGCGCATGGAAACAATACAGGAAGTAACTTACCTCAAACTGCGACTAAAATTTGATAACATAGTTTTCAGTATATACATTTAGTGATAATAAAAATAATAAAGGACTTGGTTAAACAAATTGACAAGAGCAAAAAATTATTGATGCAATATTAAATAGAATAACAAAAAAAATAAGCATTAATTGAAAACGTAATACAATACAAAAGATAAATTTAAACACTAATTTAATAAAGGATAATACCTTAATAGGTTTAAATAATTATAGTAAATGTCATATCTAATCTGATAAATACATATTATACTTTAGTTTGATAAATAAATACTTCTATACTGATTAAGTATATTGAACAATGATAACTTAATTATTTATCGTAAAAAAATATAGCAATTCAGTTACATAAATAAACCTAATCATAAAAATAACTTAGACTAAGTGATTTTATAAAAAAATTAATAAACATAAATATTATATGATTTTTAAGTCACTTATTTTGTTCTTCCATACAACTTAAGTAAGGCTAGTGCTCGTTTATAACGAGTACCATTACGGGTAACATATCTACCGCCAATTTGTCTTTTTGACTTTTCGGGAGAAATAACATAACAATATAAAATAGTTTATGATCAAGAATATGAGGTTTTCCTACGGTCAAAATGACAAGTTAAATAACTTTATCTTATGGATAGATTTAACAATAAATATTTTCAAGGCTAGTGCTCGTTTGCAACGAGTACCGTCACAAAATCATACACACAATTTCAGTTTATCACAAAAAAAAACCTCAATTCCGAAGAATTGAGGTTTATAGATACGGAGTTTATTCCGTATTAAAGAAAGGCGGCGACCTACTCTCCCACATAAATGCAGTACCATCGGCGCGATTGGGCTTAACTTCTCTGTTCGAGATGGGAAGAGGTGAGCCCCAATGCTATAACCACCCTAAAATTTTCAGCTAAATTGCTTCAACTGTATAAGTTGACATATGGTAAAATAATATCGTTTTTTTCGTAATAAATAAAGAGTCTGTGCTCCCGCCTTTCGGCGGGAAGCGTACATAAGTCTATGGGTTATTAGTATCACTTGGCTATGACATTACTGCCTTTACACCTATGACCTATCAACGTTGTAATCTCCAACGACCCTTTAAAGAAATCTCATCTTGTGGTGGGTTTCGCGCTTATATGCTTTCAGCGCTTATCCCTTCCCGACGTAGCTACCCTGCTATGCTTCTGGCGAAACAACAGGTACACTAGAGGTCAGTCCAACTCGGTCCTCT
The DNA here is from genome assembly GCF_038024065.1 of Polaribacter sejongensis. Lineage (NCBI taxonomy): Bacteria > Pseudomonadati > Bacteroidota > Flavobacteriia > Flavobacteriales > Flavobacteriaceae > Polaribacter > Polaribacter sejongensis. The sequence goes on from NZ_CP150667.1 coordinate 2,179,660, forward strand.
CGTACTAGAGTCAGATCCACGCAAATTTCTAACGCCCACAGCAGATAGAGACCGAACTGTCTCACGACGTTCTGAACCCAGCTCGCGTGCCACTTTAATGGGCGAACAGCCCAACCCTTGGGACCTTCTCCAGCCCCAGGATGTGACGAGCCGACATCGAGGTGCCAAACCCCCCCGTCGATATGAGCTCTTGGGGGAGATCAGCCTGTTATCCCCGGAGTACCTTTTATCCTTTGAGCGATGGCCCTTCCATGCGGAACCACCGGATCACTATGCTCTTGTTTCCAACCTGATCGACCTGTATGTCTCTCAGTCAAGCACCCTTATGCCATTGCACTCTACGTACGGTTACCAAGCGTACTGAGGGTACCTTTAGAAGCCTCCGTTACTCTTTTGGAGGCGACCACCCCAGTCAAACTACCCACCAAGCACTGTCCTCATCTCTGAGTTAGACTCTAGATAAGCAAAGGGTGGTATTTCAAGGACGACTCCACAACGCCTAGCGACGCCGCTTCAATGTCTCCCACCTATCCTACACATTACTTATCCAAAGCCAATACTAAGCTATAGTAAAGGTTCACGGGGTCTTTTCGTCCCGCTGCGGGTAATCGGCATCTTCACCGATACTACAATTTCACCGAGCTCATGGCTGAGACAGTGTCCAGATCGTTGCACCATTCGTGCAGGTCGGAACTTACCCGACAAGGAATTTCGCTACCTTAGGACCGTTATAGTTACGGCCGCCGTTTACTGGGGCTTCATTTCAGATCTTCGCCGAAGCTAAACCCTCCACTTAACCTTCCAGCACCGGGCAGGTGTCAGGCCTTATACATCATCTTTCAATTTAGCAAAGCCCTGTGTTTTTGATAAACAGTCGCCTGGACCTTTTCACTGCGGCCCATCCGAAGATGGGCGACCCTTCTCCCGAAGTTACGGGTCTATTTTGCCTAGTTCCTTAGCCATGAATCTCTCGAGCACCTTAGAATTCTCATCCCAACTACCTGTGTCGGTTTACGGTACGGGTTCTTATAATCTGAAGCTTAGAGGTTTTTCTTGGAAGCCCTTAGGCACGCTATCCAATTGTCCGAAGACGCTTGGTACTATCACATTTCACCTAGATCTGCGGATTTGCCTACAGTTCTAATAGCTACATGTTTCAACGAACTATTCCGTCAGTTCGCGGTGCTTTCATTACTCCGTCACCCCATCGCAATTATAAGAAGTACAGGAATATTAACCTGTTATCCATCGACTACTCCCTTCGGATTCGCCTTAGGACCCGACTAACCCTCAGCTGATTAGCATCGCTGAGGAAACCTTAGTCTTTCGGTGTGGGGGTTTCTCGCCCCCATTATCGTTACTTATGCCTACATTTTCTTTTGTAATCACTCCAGCATACCTCACAGTACACCTTCTACGCTGATTACAATGCTCCCCTACCACTAACGTGTCTTTCAACGTTAATCCATAGCTTCGGTAATATGTTTATGCCCGATTATTATCCATGCGAAATCGCTCGACTAGTGAGCTGTTACGCACTCTTTAAATGAATGGCTGCTTCCAAGCCAACATCCTAGCTGTCTAAGCAATTTCACCTCGTTTTTTCAACTTAACATATATTTGGGGACCTTAGCTGATGGTCTGGGTTCTTTCCCTCTCGGACATGGACCTTAGCACCCATGCCCTCACTGCTGAGAAACATTTTATAGCATTCGGAGTTTGTCAGGAATTGGTAGGCGGTGAAGCCCCCGCATCCAATCAGTAGCTCTACCTCTATAAAACTTTTACTCAACGCTGCACCTAAATGCATTTCGGGGAGTACGAGCTATTTCCGAGTTTGATTGGCCTTTCACCCCTACCCACAGGTCATCCAAAGACTTTTCAACGTCAACTGGTTCGGTCCTCCACTGTATGTTACTACAGCTTCAACCTGCCCATGGGTAGATCACTCGGTTTCGCGTCTACTACTACTAACTAAATCGCCCTATTCAGACTCGCTTTCGCTACGGCTCCTTGACTTAATCAATTAACCTTGCTAGAAACAGTAACTCGTAGGCTCATTATGCAAAAGGCACGCCGTCACACCATAAATGATGCTCCGACCGCTTGTAGGCGTACGGTTTCAGGTTCTATTTCACTCCCTTACTTAGGGTTCTTTTCACCTTTCCCTCACGGTACTAGTTCACTATCGGTCTCTCAGGAGTATTTAGCCTTACCGGATGGTCCCGGTGGATTCATACAGGATTACTCGTGTCCCGCACTACTCAGGGTACCACTATCTAAAATTCGCTTACTTTTACGGGACTATCACCCTCTATGGTTTGTCTTTCCAAACAATTCTAATTCACTTATCTTCGAATATCGTGGCCCTACAACCCCTATTTTGCCGTAACAAAATAGGTTTGGGCTAATCCGCGTTCGCTCGCCACTACTAACGGAATCACTATTGTTTTCTCTTCCTCCGGTTACTTAGATGTTTCAGTTCACCGGGTTTACCCCACTTACGTGGTGACATGTCTTCAACATGCCGGGTTGCCCCATTCGGATATCTACGGATCAAAAGGTATGTGCCCCTCCCCGTAGCTTTTCGCAGCTTATCACGTCCTTCGTCGTCTCTGAGAGCCTAGGCATCCGCCATACGCCCTTACTTAACTTATTGTACTTTTTGCTACAGTATGTTTCCATACTATAATGAACTCTTTTATATTTTTATAAAAAAATTATTTAATTAGATTGCTCTAATTGTTCTCTATCTATTTGATTCTTACGATATCATTTTACCAATATGTCAATGAACTTTCTTTCAATTACACAATTATCAGTTAACAATTATCAATTCAAAATTGATCAATGTTAAATGGTCATTGTTAATTGACCTGGTGGAGAATATCGGAGTCGAACCGATGACCTCTTGCGTGCAAGGCAAGCGCTCTAGCCAGCTGAGCTAATCCCCCATTATGAAATTCAGAATAAATCCTAAATTATGAATGTAGAATCCTCTTACTTCCAGAATTTCCTTAGTACTTTTTTGCTTTTTGTAGTCCCGGGCAGACTCGAACTGCCGACCTCTACATTATCAGTGTAGCGCTCTAACCAGCTGAGCTACGAGACTATAATAGCTTAAAATACTTATATTATAAAATTAACAGCAAAGAGTAAAAATGACCTTTTTTTGTAACTCACCATCTTTCTCTAGAAAGGAGGTGTTCCAGCCGCACCTTCCGGTACGGCTACCTTGTTACGACTTAGCCCTAGTTACCAGTTTTACCCTAGGCGGCTCCTTGCGGTGACCGACTTCAGGCACTCCCAGCTTCCATGGCTTGACGGGCGGTGTGTACAAGGCCCGGGAACGTATTCACCGGATCATGGCTGATATCCGATTACTAGCGATTCCAGCTTCACGGAGTCGAGTTGCAGACTCCGATCCGAACTGTGATATGGTTTATAGATTCGCTCTCTGTTGCCAGATGGCTGCTCATTGTCCATACCATTGTAGCACGTGTGTGGCCCAGGACGTAAGGGCCGTGATGATTTGACGTCATCCCCACCTTCCTCACTACTTGCGTAGGCAGTCTCGTTAGAGTCCCCAACTTTACTTGCTGGCAACTAACGACAGGGGTTGCGCTCGTTATAGGACTTAACCTGACACCTCACGGCACGAGCTGACGACAACCATGCAGCACCTTGTAATCTGTCCGAAGAAAACTCTATCTCTAAAGCTGTCAGACTACATTTAAGCCCTGGTAAGGTTCCTCGCGTATCATCGAATTAAACCACATGCTCCACCGCTTGTGCGGGCCCCCGTCAATTCCTTTGAGTTTCAGTCTTGCGACCGTACTCCCCAGGTGGGATACTTATCACTTTCGCTTAGTCACTGAGCTAATGCCCAACAACTAGTATCCATCGTTTACGGCGTGGACTACCAGGGTATCTAATCCTGTTCGCTCCCCACGCTTTCGTCCCTCAGCGTCAGTACATACGTAGTAGACTGCCTTCGCAATCGGTATTCTGTGTAATATCTATGCATTTCACCGCTACACTACACATTCTATCTACTTCCATATGACTCAAGTCAACCAGTATCAAAGGCAGTTCCATAGTTGAGCTATGGGATTTCACCTCTGACTTAATTGACCGCCTGCGGACCCTTTAAACCCAATGATTCCGGATAACGCTCGGACCCTCCGTATTACCGCGGCTGCTGGCACGGAGTTAGCCGGTCCTTATTCTTACAGTACCGTCAAGCTAGTATACATACCAGTGTTTCTTCCTGTATAAAAGAAGTTTACAACCCATAGGGCAGTCATCCTTCACGCGGCATGGCTGGGTCAGAGTTGCCTCCATTGCCCAATATTCCTCACTGCTGCCTCCCGTAGGAGTCTGGTCCGTGTCTCAGTACCAGTGTGGGGGATCTCCCTCTCAGGACCCCTACCTATCAAAGTCATGGTAAGCCGTTACCTTACCATCTAACTAATAGGACGCATAGCCATCTTTTACCAATAAATCTTTAATTAAGTTTTGATGCCAAAACTCAATACCATGGAGCATTAATCTTCATTTCTAAAGGCTATTCCCCAGTAAAAGGTAGGTTCTATACGCGTTACGCACCCGTGCGCCGGTCGTCATCTGTGCAAGCACAATGTTACCCCTCGACTTGCATGTGTTAAGCCTGCCGCTAGCGTTCATCCTGAGCCAGGATCAAACTCTTCATTGTATATTTTAAATATTTTAATGAATAAGTTTCAAAAGAATTTGTTTAAATAAATCTAAACATGGTTATTCTACTCTTTAATTACGCTGTCAATTTCAATATTTTCAATGAACTTTGTTTCAATCTTAATTAACAACTTAAAGATGTTAATCGGTTAAAACTTTGTAGAAATGTTAGACTCGAACTAACTGACTTTCTTAAGAGTCATTCCAAATTTTCTTTGATCGTTTTTGCTGTAATTCTTAGCGGCTGCAAACATACAAACTATTTCTAATCTGACAATAAAAAAATTAAACTTTTTTTTATTTGTTTTTGTTTGCTGTAAAACTAAAAATCTCTGAACTTTTTTGCCGAAAATTTCGGACTGCAAACATACAACTCTTTTTAATTATAAACCTAAGGAAATTGTTATTTTATTTTTAATAAAATTTTGACATTTTATTTAGATAAAAGACTAATCCTCACCTTACTTACAACTCCTCAATGAACGTTGCTAACTGTGTGATATTACTGTTAGCGGGTGCAAACTTACAACTCATTTTTAATCTAACAACTATTTTTTTACCTTTATTTTAATTTAATTTTACATACCGTTTTAATGAGCTTGTTTTTAAGGGGTTATAAAGGAAGTTTTTTTGAGGTTTTTTTTTGGGTTTTAGTAATTGTCGTGGTTTTGGAGGTGCATGCTTGTTTTTAACACATAGAAACATAGAAATCATAGGTTGGTTGGAGGGGTAATTTTAGTTCAAAAAGGTCTTTTGGTTGTTTGAGGTTTGATAAAATGTGAATGAATCTTAGAAATAGTGTGATTAAAGTAGACTTCACTGGTTATGAGAAAGTCTTTTTAAGCACTATACATTCTAACCGTTCCATTCTTTTGCTAATAGTTGATACAATTTACAATATTAAAAATGGCTAAGTATTTTTTTCTAACAAGAGACTCTTTCAATATAAATACTATTGTATCTTATATATAAGAGAGTGTTTTTAAAAAGAAAGATTATTAAGCATTAAGATGAAGAAAGGGTTGGTTTTGCTTCGCTCCTCCCAACCAGGTAAATCTAGCAGTTGTGGATATATTTTAAGAATGCAAAAATCATGTTTATCGAAAGTCGAAATTGTTAGGTTTCTTTTAAATATATAGGAATAGCTTAAAAACAACCAATATATCTAGTTGAGAGAAATATAACCTTATTTTAGAGTTTAATCGTTCACCACTCCACTCGAACTGACAATATAATAAGTTACTTCAAAATTTGCATTTATATACACCTACTTATTATCTATATATAAGGTACCAATTCTAAAATGGGAATTAAGTTGACAAATACTCGTGTTAGGGATTGAAGCGACATCCTTTTTTGGATGTTATTGAAGCGAAAATAACATCCAAAAAAGATATAGTGTAAAGCCCGACTGCGCTTTTTCAGCGCAGGAACACCCGTAAAAAAAACTAGTCTTTAATAAGTACATATATATATTGTGTGAAAAATTGTTTTCTAATATCTTTGCATTCTCAAATATTAGACATTAAATGATTAAAATAACTTTACCTGACGGAACTATTAAGGAGTTTGCTAAGAATAGCACTCCGATGGATGTTGCAAAAAGCATTAGTGAAGGGTTTGCTAGAAATGTAATCTCTGCAAATTTTAACGACGTAACCATTGAAACCTCTACCCCATTAACCACGGATGGTTCTTTAATTTTATACACATTTAATGACAATGGCGGAAAGAAAGCTTTTTGGCATTCATCTGCGCACGTATTAGCAGAAGCAATCTTAAGTTTTTATCCGAAGGCTAAATTAACGATTGGACCTGCTATTGATAATGGTTTCTATTATGATATTGATTTAGGTGATGACGTTATTTCTGACAAGGATTTTCCTAGTATAGAAAAGAAATTTTTAGAGATTGCTCGTGGAAAACATGAATTCTCTTTACGTTCCGTTTCTAAAGCGGATGCTTTGTCTTTATATAAAGCAGAAAATAACGAATATAAAGTTGAGTTGATTGAAAACTTAACGGACGGAGAAATTACTTTTTGTGACCATAGCAATTTTACAGATTTATGTAGAGGAGGTCATATACCTAATACAGGTATTATAAAAGCAATTAAAATAACGAGTGTTGCCGGTGCTTATTGGCGTGGTGATGAAAAAAATAATCAGTTAACACGTGTTTATGGAATTAGTTTCCCAAAACAAAAGTTATTAACTGAATATTTAGAGTTATTAGAAGAAGCTAAAAAACGTGACCACAGAAAACTAGGTAAGGAATTAGAATTGTTTACTTTTTCTCAGAAAGTTGGTGCTGGTTTACCTTTGTGGTTACCAAATGGTACTGCTTTACGTAATCGCTTACAAGATTTCTTAAAAATCGCACAAAAGAAAGCTGGTTACGAAGAAGTAATGACTCCACATATTGGTCAAAAAGAACTATATGTTACATCTGGTCATTATGAAAAATATGGTGCAGATAGTTTTCAGCCGATAAAAACGCCTAAAATGGATGAGGAGTTTTTATTAAAACCAATGAATTGTCCACATCACTGTGAAATTTATAACTTTAAACCTTATTCTTATAAAGATTTACCTAAGCGTTTTGCAGAATTTGGTACCGTATATAGATATGAACAAAGTGGTGAATTACACGGCTTAACACGAGTTAGAGGTTTTACGCAAGATGATGCGCATATTTTTTGCACACCAGAACAATTAGATCAAGAATTTAAAGATGTTATAGATTTAGTTTTATATGTTTTTGGTTCTTTAGGTTTTGAAGATTTTACTGCTCAGGTTTCTATTAGAGATAAAAGTAACCCTGACAAGTATATAGGAGATGCTGAAACTTGGGATGCTGCAGAACAAGCAATTATTAACGCTGCTACAGATAAAGGTTTAGATTTTGTGATTGAAGAAGGTGAAGCTGCCTTTTATGGACCTAAATTAGACTTTATGGTGAAGGACGCTTTGGGAAGAAGTTGGCAACTTGGAACGATACAAGTTGACTATAATTTACCAAAACGTTTTGATTTAACCTACAAAGGAGCCGATAACCAGCTACACAGACCAGTGATGATTCACAGAGCACCGTTTGGTTCTATGGAGCGCTTTATTGCGGTATTACTAGAGCATACGGGCGGTAACTTCCCTCTTTGGTTAACTCCGGATCAGGTTATCTTATTGCCAATCAGTGATAAATATGAAAAATATTCAGAAAAAGTTTTAAAATCGTTAGAAAATTCCGAAATTCGCGCCCTGGTAGATAACCGAAGTGAGAAAACTGGTCGTAAGATTAGAGATGCAGAAGTTAGCAAAGTACCGTTTATGGTAATTGTTGGTGAAAAAGAAGAACAAGATGGCACAGTTTCTGTAAGAAGACATGGTGAAGGAGATCTTGGTACCTTTACAATTGAAGAATTTATTTCTTTAATTAAAGCAGAAGAAAGTAAAACATTGAAGAAATTTTAATTAATTTTGAAATTCGTCTAGAAAATAAAAAGGTTGGAAAACAACCATTAGTTAAATTTAAAATTTATAAGTCATAGCAATTCGTAGAAGCAGGTCAAGAAGACCGTTAAGAGTAATCAAAGAAGATCAACATAGAATTAATGAGAAAATAAGATATGTTGACGAAGTTCGTCTTGTGGGCGATAATATAGAAGTTGGTGTATATCCTTTAGATAAAGCTAAAGAATTAGCCAGAGAACAGGAATTGGATTTGGTTGAAATATCACCAAAAGCTAAGCCACCTGTTTGTAAAATTATTGATTACAAGAAATACTTGTATGAGCAGAAAAAACGTGAAAAAGTTTTAAAATCGAAAGCTACAAAAGTGACGATTAAAGAAATTCGTTTTGGACCTCAAACTGATGAGCATGATTATGAATTTAAAAAGAAACATGCTCTTAAGTTCTTACAAGAAGGTGCTAAATTAAAAGCATTTGTATTCTTTAAAGGGCGTTCTATTATATTTAAAGAACAAGGACAAATTTTATTATTAAAATTAGCCCAAGAGTTAGAAGAGTATGGTAAAGTAGAACAGTTACCAAAATTAGAAGGTAAACGTATGATTATGTTTATTGCTCCTAAAAAACTAAAATAAAAAGAGTTTTTAAAGTTTAAAGCTTCTTAGAGATTTTAAAGTTAGGTATTACTTAACTTTAAAACTTTTTGGACTAATAACTTTAATACTAAAGATAATAAGCAAGTTAAAAACGAAGGAGAGATGCCTAAAATGAAAACCAAATCTAGCGCCAAAAAACGATTTAAAGTTACTGGTACTGGGAAAATCAAAAGAAAGCACGCGTTTAAAAGTCACATCTTAACAAAGAAGTCTAAAAAACGTAAGCTAGCCTTGACACATTCTGCATTAGTTCACAAAGCTGATGAATCGAATATCAAGCAACAATTAAACTTAAAGTAAATTTAAGTTTAAACAGGAAATTTAATTATTAACCATGTAATGTAGCAATTAAAAGTCATTTTTAATTAAAAGTACGTAAGTAGCGTCGCTCTTTACAAAACACATTGAAATTATGCCAAGATCAGTAAATTCAGTAGCCTCAAGAAAAAGAAGAAAAAAAATCTTGAAGGCTGCAAAAGGTTACTTCGGACGTAGAAAAAACGTTTACACAGTAGCAAAAAATGCAGTTGAAAAAGGTATGCTTTATGCATACAGAGACCGTAAAAACAATAAGAGAAACTTCCGTTCTTTATGGATTGTGCGTATTAACGCTGCAGCTCGTTTACACGGAATGTCTTACTCTCAGTTTATGGGGAAAGTGAAAGCTAACCAAATCGAATTAAACCGTAAGGTTTTAGCTGATTTAGCTGTAAACAACCCAGACGCTTTTAAGGCAGTTGTAGAAAAAATAAAATAAATAATAATACTTGCTTATAATAAAACCCAAACAGTTACGTTTGGGTTTTTTTTATAGACTTACATTACATTTCAAAAAACAAAAAAATGAAATCATTATTAATTACCTTACTAATATTTACTGCTACTATTTCTTTTTCACAAGAAACCGTAGAGGAAACAAACTCAATTGAAAACCAGTTTGATAAAATTTATAGAGTATCTACAACTTATCAGTCGTATAAAGTAATTAGTAAAGATAGTTACCAGAGTTTAAAGTCGAATGTTTTAGATTCTCTTAAGTCTTCAAAAATGATTATATCAAAAAAAGATATATTATTAAATGCAGAAAAAGAGAATATTGAAAAAAACAAGGTTCTTCTATCTAAAACAAAATTAGATTTAGAAGCTTCTTTAATAAAAGAAAATTCTATATCTGTTGCTGGTTTACAATTAAGTAAGGTAACGTATAATCTTATACTTTGGAGTATTGTAATTATCTTGCTTTTAGCACTATCTTATTTTATATTTAAATTCACTAGAAGTAACGTGTTAACAAGAGAAGCCAAAGATAATTTAGCTGAGATAGAAGAAGAGTTTGAAAAACACAGAAAAAACACATTAGACAAAGAGCAAAAACTTAGAAGACAATTGCAAGATGAAATAAATAAACAGAGAAATAGTTAATTTCATAAACAAAAAATTCATTAATTAAACATAAACTCTAAAATCTATGATAATTTTATATTAAGGCTCACTATTTACACCTTAATATTATCACTTTCGTAATATTTATGACTGAAATAAAAATACCCTCAATTATTTAGTCCATTAAATAGTATTTTGTTAACTTAGAATTTCTAAAAAAAACTAAACCAACTTAATTACTAAAATTTTATGAAAGCCCTTTTTTATACTAGAGAATATCCTCCTTATGTATATGGTGGTGCTGGTGTTCATGTAGAATATCTTGCTGCAGAATTAGCGAAGCTTATGTCTGTAGAAGTTAGATGTTTTGGAGACCAGGACGACAGTAACAACAATCCAACAGTAAAGGGTTTTCCCTATGAAAACCCAATTTTCGATAACTCAGACGATAAACTTAAAGCCATCTTTAAAACTTTAAGTACGGGTCTTCATATGAATGCAGATCCTATAGATGCAGATGTTGTACATTGCCATACTTGGTATTCGCACTTTGCAGGGATTGTAGCTAAACTCTGCTACGGTATTCCTTTAGTAATTACTACACACTCTTTAGAACCATTAAGACCTTGGAAAAGGGAACAACTAGGTCGTGGTTACGATGCTTCTTCTTGGATAGAGAAAACAGCTATTGAAATGGCTGATGCCTTAATTGCTGTTTCTGAAGAAACAAAAGAAGATGTTTTAAAACATTTTAATGTAGATGAATCTAAAATTAAGGTTATTTACAACGGTATTAACTTACAACAATACATTACTACTGCAGAAACTGCTACTTTAGATGAATATGGTGTAGATAAAAATAAACCTTATGTACTTTTTGTTGGAAGAATAACAAGACAAAAAGGAATTATTCATTTGGTAAATGCCATAAAATACATAGACCCAGATACTCAAATAGTACTTTGTGCTGGTGCACCAGATACTCCAGAAATTGGTGCGGAAATGAAAGATGCCGTTAACGAGGTTAAAAAAACTCGTAAAAATGTAATCTGGATTGATAAAATGGTCACCAAAGAAGAAATTATTCAATTATATTCTCATGCAGATGTTTTCTGTTGTCCATCTATTTACGAACCTTTTGGTATTATCAACATAGAAGCAATGGCTTGTAATACAGCTGTTGTAGCTAGTGCTGTTGGTGGTATTAAAGAAGTTGTTGTTCATGGAGAGACAGGTTTTCTAATTCCTGTAGAACAGCAAGACGCTGCCCCTTTTGAACCAATAAACCCAGATAAATTTGCTAGAGACTTAGCAGAAGGTGTTAATAAAGTTATTAGAGATCCTGAGTTAAGGGAAACGATGGCTCAAAAAGGAAGAAAAAGAGTAGAAGAACATTTTGATTGGATATCAATCGCTAAGCAAGTAGAAGAATTATATAAATCACTAAAAAAATAACGCAATGATAAATGAAAAAGTATTAGGAATTATTTTAGGAGGTGGACAAGGCTCCAGATTATACCCACTAACAAAGGATAGATCTAAACCTGCTGTACCAATTGCAGGTAAATATAGACTAGTAGATATCCCTATTTCTAATTGTATCAATTCTGATATTAAAAGAATGTATGTATTAACTCAATTTAATTCTGCTTCTTTAAATAGACACATAAAAAACACTTATCATTTTAGTTTCTTTAGTTCTGCTTTTGTAGATGTATTGGCTGCCGAACAAACCATTAAAAGTGATAAATGGTTTCAAGGGACTGCTGATGCTGTAAGACAAAGTATGCAACATTTTTTAGCAAACGATTTTGAATACGCTTTAATTCTTTCTGGTGATCAATTATATCAGATGGACTTTAATGATATGATTAAAAAGCACGAAGATAGTGGCGCAGAAATATCTATTGCAACGTATCCTGTAGAGGCTAAAGATGCAACCTCATTTGGTTTACTAAAAACAAATGAAGAAAATATAATTACTTCATTTATAGAAAAACCTGCAGCAGAGTTATTACCTGATTGGACTTCTGATGTAGGTGATGAAATGAAAGCACAAGGAAGAGACTACTTAGCTTCTATGGGTATCTATATATTTAATAGAGATTTATTAATAAAGTTAATGAGTAATCCTGATACGAATGATTTTGGTAAAGAAATTATTCCTCAAGCAATTGATAAGCATAAAACATTTAGTTATCAATATGAAGGTTATTGGGAAGATATTGGTACTATCGAATCTTTCTTTGAAGCAAATTTAGGTTTAACAGATGATGTTCCTCAATTTAATTTATATGATGAAAAAGGAATTTATACAAGACCAAGAATATTACCTACTTCTAAGATTGCAGGTTCAATTTTAAATAAAGTAGTTATAGGAGACGGTTGTCTAATTCATGCAGAAAAAATAGAAAGGTCAGTTATTGGTATTCGTTCTAGAATTGGAAAAAACTCTTTAATATCTAATACCTATATGATGGGTAACGATTCTTATGAAACTTTAGACGAAGTGTCTGAAAATAATATTGATATTATGATGGGAATTGGAGACAGATGTTATATACACAACTGTATTGTAGATAAAAACTGTAGAATTGGTGATGATGTTAGAATAAATGGAGGAAAGCACATAAAAGATGTAGAAACAGATACCTATATGGTTAAAGATGGAATTGTAGTTATTAAAAAGGATGCTATTATTCCTAAAGGAACAAACATAGGATAGCACATTTTTTTACTTTTTTATTATTTAAACTTAACAAAATTAATGCAAAATCAAAGTAGAATTGTAGTAGAGAATATTGCTCCGCAAATAAACCACGGAACAGTAGACATTAAACGTGTTGTAGATGAAATTGTAAATGTAACTGCAGATGTTTTAGTTGATGGTCATGATGTACTTCAGGCTAATTTATTATTCAAACATGAAAAAGATAATGAATGGTCAGAAATTAGAATGACACCATCATCTAATGACGAGTATTTAGCAAGCTTTCAAACATCAAAACAAGGTTATTATTCATATAAAATTGAAGGTTGGGTAGATTATGCTTTAAATTGGCAACATGGTTTAGGAAGAAAAATAGATGATTCTCAACATGTAAGTTCAGAACTTTTAGAAGGAGCAGAACTTTTAGTTCCAATGCTAGAAAAAGTTTCTTCTGAAGATAAAAATTACTTACTGCACCTTATATTCATCTTTAAAAATAATGAAACCTATTCCGAAGCTGTAAAAGAAGCTGTCTCTAAAAGATTAACATCTATTTTTAAAAAGCATCCAGAGAAAATTTTAATAGAAACTTCTCCTGAATACAAAGTATATGTAGATAGACTAAAAGCAAGATTTAGTACTTGGTATGAATTTTTCCCACGTTCTGCTTCTGAGCAAGAAGGAAGACATGGAACTTTTAATGACTGTCACAGATTATTACCAAGAGTTGCTAAGATGGGATTTGATACTTTATACTTCCCTCCTGTTCATCCTATTGGTGAAGTAAATAGAAAAGGTAAAAACAATACCACTGTAGCACAAGATGGCGATGTTGGTTCTACTTGGGGAATTGGCTCTAAACATGGTGGTCATAAAGACTTACATCCAGAATTAGGTTCTTTAGAAGATTTTAAAAACTTAGTTGCCAAGGCAAAAGAATTAGGTATTGAAGTTGCCATGGATTATGCTTTGCAAGCAGCACCAGATCATCCTTGGGTAAAAGAGCATCCAGATTGGTTTAAATGGAGACCAGACGGAACCGTACAGTATGCTGAAAATCCACCTAAAAAATACCAAGATATTCTTCCAATTTATTGGGAAAGTAAAGACTTTAAAAATCTTTGGAAAGAATGTTTAGACACTTTATTATATTGGATTGATTGTGGAATTAACGTATTTAGAGTTGATAACCCACATACAAAACCATACTTTTTTTGGGGTTGGATTATTGCTGAAGTAAAAAAACAGCATCCAGATGTATTATTTTTAGCAGAGGCATTTACACGTCCAAAAATAATGCAGCAACTAGCAAAACAAGGTTATACACAATCTTATACTTATTTTACTTGGAGAGATTCTAAACACGAATTAATCGAGTATATGAACGAATTAACCAAAACGGAACAAAAAGAATATATGAGACCTAATTTCTGGCCAAATACACCAGATATTAATCCGTTTCATTTACAAGGTGCTCCAGAAAGCAAATACTTACAACGTTATGCTTTAGCCGCAACTTTAAGTTCTAATATTGGTATTTACGGACCTGTGTTTGAACAAATGATAAGTGATCCGATTCCTGGTAAGGAAGAGTATTATATGTCAGAAAAATTTCAACTTTGCAATTATGACTGGTTTAAAGAAAATAAAGTAACTACTTTAATATCTAAAATTAATCATATTAGAAAAGAGCATGAATCTTATCAACAAACAAATAATATTCAATTTTTAGAAACTGGTAATGACCAAATTATAGCTTTTTATAAATGGAATGATACTAGAACTAATGAAACCATAACAGTTATAAGTTTAGATGCTTACAACTCTCAATCTGGTTCTATTCAATTACCATTACAAGCCTTAAAAATAAATCATGGTCAGAAAATTGAGGTAGAAGATTTGGTAACTAAAAATTGTTACAATTGGTATAATGAATGGAATTATGTAGAATTACATGCAACACTTCCGTTTCATATCTTTAAAATCAATAAATAACAAAAAGTACCTTTTTAAAAAGGTACTTTTTTGAACTCATAAAACTATGGCACAAACAAAAGTACACAGTCTTTTTACAGAATTTGATATTAGCCTTTTTCAAGCAGGAAAGCATTATAGATTATACGAAAAATTTGGATCGCACATTGTTACTGTAGATGGTGTAGAAGGAACCTATTTTGCCGTTTGGGCTCCAAGCGCAAAATCGGTCGCAGTAATTGGAGATTTTAATTTTTGGTTAGAAGGAGAGCATCACTTAAATGTACGTTGGGACGGAAGCGGTATTTGGGAAGGTTTTATTCCGAATATTGGTAAAGAAACAATTTATAAATATAAAATTAGAAGTACTAATAACGATATAACTACAGAAAAAGCAGACCCTTTTGCAAGAAGATGCGAGCATCCACCAAAAACTGCATCAGAAGTTTGGGAAGACGACTACGCTTGGAATGATAAAAAATGGATGAAAAATAGAAAGAAAAATAATGCATTAGATGCACCTTTTTCTGTTTATGAAGTTCATTTAGGTTCTTGGAAAAAGCAAATTGAGGAAGGACGCTTTTTAAGCTATAATGAATTAGCAGAAGAATTAGTTAATTATGTTGCAGAAATGAATTTTACGCATGTAGAATTTATGCCAATTATGGAATTTCCGTATGACCCAAGTTGGGGGTATCAATTAACCGGTTATTTTGCTCCTACATCTCGTTTTGGATATCCGAATGAATTTAAATATTTAGTAGATAAATTTCATGAAAAAGGAATTGGAGTTTTATTAGACTGGGTTCCTTCTCACTTTCCATCAGATGACCACGGATTAGGTTTCTTTGATGGCTCTCATTTATATGAGCACCCAGATAGAAGAAAAGGATATCACCAGGATTGGAAAAGTTTAATTTTTAACTACGGAAGAAACGAAATAAAATCATTTCTAATTAGTAATGCTATTTTCTGGCTAGACCAATACCATGCAGATGGTTTAAGAGTAGATGCAGTTGCCTCTATGTTATTCTTAGATTACTCTAGAGAAGAAGGAGAATGGGAACCAAATGAATTTGGTGGAAGAGAAAATTTAGATGCCATCAATTTTATTAAAGAGATGAACGCAGCTGTCTATGAGTCTTTCCCAGATGTGCAAACTATTGCAGAAGAGTCAACGTCATTCCCTAAAGTATCTAAACCCATTTATGATGGAGGTTTAGGTTTTGGTATGAAATGGATGATGGGTTGGATGCATGATACACTAGATTATTTTGCAAAAGAACCTATCTACAGAAAGCATCATCAAAATGAATTAACATTCAGTTTAAATTATGCATTTACAGAAAACTTTATGTTACCTCTATCTCATGACGAAGTAGTATATGGTAAAAAAGCTTTGGTAGATAAAATGCCTGGTGATGAATGGCAAAAATTCGCAAACTTAAGAATGTTATATAGTTTGATGTACACACACCCAGGAACAAAATTATTGTTTCAAGGTGCAGAATTTGGACAAACAAGCGAATGGGATTTTGACGGAAGTTTAGATTGGCATTTATTAGAATACGGTGTACATAAAGGTGCACAAAATTTAGTAAAAGACTTAAATAAACTATACAAAAAAGAACCAGCGTTACATGAAAAACAATTTTCTCATGAAGGTTTTGAATGGATAGATCATGGAGACCATGAAAATTCTGTTATGTCTTATATTAGAAAAGGAGAAAATGAAAAAGATAATATAATTGTTATCTTAAACTTAACTCCTGTACCTAGAGAAAATTATAGAATAGGTTTACCAAAATCGGGTACCTTAAAACCTATTTTTAATAGTGATGATACCAAGTATAATGGTACAGGAAACTATGCAAACAAAAAGTTAGCTTCGGAAGAAAAGGTATGGAATAATAGAGAAAATTCTATAGAATTAAATTTACCTCCGTTAGGAATGATTGCTTACAAGTACAAATAAATTTAAAATGCAAATCCTCTTCTTTTATCATTCTATTATTCTGATAAAAAAAGAGGAATATTTTTTTTAACTTCACAATAAGAAAACCTCATTTTTAAGACATTAAGAAAAACACCGTCAATTTAAAAAAGAAAATGTAATCTATTTATATTTAAATAAATAAGCAATATTTTTACATCTTAATTAAACCAATCCATTATCGTAGATAAAAAAGTATTCCATAATACTCTTTTACAAATAATTACGATTTTTATAAGTACAACAAACAACCAAAATTATGATTGTTAATACAGAGTTAGAACAAAAAGGAAACTTATTTCCTTCAGAAATAGTGAGCTACAAGAAAGATGTAGACACATTATACTTTACCACAAAGAACAATGTAATTTTACAACTTACTGTAGTAAGAGACAGTGTAATAAGATTTAGATACTCTACAACAGGTAAATTTGAAAACGATTTTTCTTACGGAGTTACTATTCACGCATCTAGAGGGTATTACTTTTTAGACGTAACAGAAGATGAAACTCACTATGTTGTTACAACTTCCAAATTAATCTGTAAAATAGAAAAAAGTAGTTTACAAGTTAAACTTTTTGATGCTGTAGACTTAAAGTTAATAAACGAGGATGAAATTGGATTTCACTGGGAAGAAAGTTATGAGTATGGTGGAGACATCGTAAAAATGAGTAAAGCTTGCCAAAGAGCAGAAAGTTTTTATGGTTTAGGAGATAAACCTGTAGATGTTAACTTAAAAGGAAAACGTTTCGAAAATTACGCTACAGATTCATATGCTTTTGGTAAAGATACAGATCCTATTTATAAAGCAATTCCTTTTTATACGGCTATACAAGGCGATAAATCTTATGGAATTTTCTTTGATAACACATTTAAATCACATTTCGATTTTGCACATGAAAGAAGAAATGTAGCAAGCTTTTGGGCACAAGGTGGTGAAATGAATTATTATTTTATCTACGGGCCAAAAATGGAAGATGTAGTTAAAAATTATACAGATTTAACAGGAAAACCACACGCTTTACCTCCATTATGGGCATTAGGATTTCATCAATGTAAATGGAGTTATTTTCCAGAAAGTAACGTAAAAGAAGTAACAAAAACTTTTAGAGATTTAAAAATACCTTGTGATGCTATCTATTTAGATATTGATTATATGGATGGGTTCCGTTGTTTTACTTGGGATAAAAACCATTTTCCTGATCCTAAAAGAATGGTTAGAGAATTAGAAGAAGACGGTTTTAAAACCGTAGTTATTATAGATCCAGGAATTAAAATAGATTTAGAATACGATGTTTTTAAAGAGGCATTAGATAAAGATTATTTCTGTAAACGTGCCGATGGTCCTTATATGAAAGGTAAAGTTTGGCCTGGTGAATGTTATTTTCCAGATTACACCAAACCAGAAGTAAGAGAATGGTGGTCTGGTTTATTTAAAGAACTAATTGAAGATTTTGGAGTAAAAGGAGTTTGGAATGATATGAACGAGCCTGCAGTAATGGACGTTCCTAACAAATCTTTCCCAGATGATGTTCGTCATGATTATGATGGAAATCCTTGTTCTCATAGAAAAGCACACAATATTTATGGAACTCAAATGGCACGTGCAACATACCATGGTTTAAAGAAATATGCGTATCCGAAGAGACCTTTTGTAATTACAAGATCTGCTTATTCTGGTGCACAAAGATATACTTCTACGTGGATGGGAGATAATGTTGCCACTTGGGAACATTTAGCAATTGCAAATAACCAAGCACAAAGAATGGCAATGTCTGGTTTCTCTTTTGCGGGTTCTGATATTGGTGGATTTGCTGAACAACCACAAGGGGAACTTTTTGCTCGTTGGGTACAATTAGGAGTTTTTCATGCTTTTTGTAGAGTACATTCTTCTGGAGATCATGGAGATCAAGAGCCTTGGGTATTCGGTGATGAAGTTACAGACATTGTAAGAAAGTTTGTGGAACTTAGATACCAATTATTACCTTATTTATATACTTGTTTCTGGAATTATATTAATGACGGAACACCTATTTTGAAATCGTTAGTTTTATACGACCAAGAAGATACCGCTACACACCATAGAAGTGATGAATTTGTTTATGGTGAGCAAATTTTAGTATGCCCAATACAAGAGCCAAATGCTAGAGGAAGAAGAATGTACATTCCTAGAGGTAAATGGTATAACTTCTGGACAAATGAACTTGTAGTTGGAGGAAAAGAAATGTGGGTAGATGCAGACATAGATAGCATGCCTATATTTATTAAAGAAGGTGCAGTGATTCCAAAATACCCTGTACAACAATATGTTGATGAAAAACAATTTGACGAAATTACTTTAGATCTTTATTATAAAGAAGGGAAAGAATCTTCACAATTATACGATGATGCTCATGATGGCTATGATTATAAAAAAGGTAGATTTAGTTTACGAACTTTTAAGGTAACAGGAAAAAAAGAAGAATTAATTATACAACAACATAAACGTGGTGACTTTAACGCAGGTTACAGCAAGTTTAATATTGTGTTCCATAATTTACCTTTTACGATTACTTCTATTCAAATAGATAATGTTGAAACAAATATAGACCGTGTAATTTCTGGAGATACCCAATCTATACTTCTAGATAAAGGATTTACTGAATTACATCTAATAGGAAAATAAGTTTTTTTTTACCGTTTTCAGTGATATGACCACCTGAAAACAGTGAGATGAAAATACCCCATAAATGGGTATTGTAGGTTTTAAATTACTAGTGTAAATTTGTAGCATAAGTAATCTTTTCCCCAAGCAAGATATAATTTGTTTAAGATTTCTTAAGTATTTAAATTACACAAAAAGCGATTAATAGTTTATCTAAACTATAATCGCTTTTTTTTTGTAATAATATTACAAAGATTTTAATTTTCACAAATACACACCCCATTCAAAGAATATTGTAAACAACAAAAGCAATGTTCTTTTTTACAAAAACATATAAATATTCTTTTATAAGAGTTTTATCAGCTACAACTAATTACAAATAAAAATTCACCTCACTGTTTTCAGTGAGATTACTACCTGAAAACAGTGAGATGAAAATACCCCATAAATGGGTATTGTAGCATCTAAATTACAAGCATATATTTGTACCATAAGTAATCTTCCCCCTAAACAACATAAAAATTGTTTAAGATTTCTTAAATAATTGAATGAAAAAGAAGCGGTCTATAGTTTTTCTAAACTATGATCGCTTTTTTTTTGTGCCATAAAATCTTGTTCAAATTTAAAATTGCACAAATACAAGAATCTAATGGAAAATCAAAAATCACTAAAACAATACTATTCTTATAAAAATTATTTGAAGTAGTGGTGCAAAAGAGTTTTAACAGCTATATATTTTTAGAAATAAAATCTATCATCACCATTTCTGGTGAACTGACTCACCGAAAACGGTGAAATGAAATTACCCCATAAATGGGTATTGTGGGGTTTCAATTACCAGTATATATTTGTAACATAAGTAATCTTCCCCCTAAACAAAATAAAAATTGTTTAAGATTTCTTAACTATTTGAATTACACAAAAAGCGATCTATAGTTTCCCTAAACTATGATCGCTTTTATTTTTAAACCAAAAAAAAACCTTAAAACAATGTTTTAAGGTTTTACTTATAAATATTAAGAGCACTATATTCCGTCACTTAATCCTTTTAATTTTTGAGTATTTTCAGCTAACATCAATTCATCAATAATTTTCTGAATATCTCCATTTACAATATTTGGAAGATCGTATAAAGACAAACCAATTCTATGGTCTGTAACTCTACCTTGTGCATAGTTATAAGTTCTAATCTTAGCACTTCTATCACCAGAAGAAACCATAGAACCACGTTTTAAAGCGTCTTCTGCATTCTTCTTAGCCAACTCCATATCATACAAACGAGAACGTAACACTTTAAATGCTTTTTCTTTATTTTTATGTTGCGATTTTTGATCCTGACATTGTGCAACCAAACCAGTTGGAATGTGTGTTAAACGCACTGCAGAATACGTAGTATTTACAGATTGCCCACCAGGACCAGAAGAACAGAAGAAATCAATACGAACTTCTTTTGGGTTAATTTCAACATCAAATTCTTCCGCTTCCGGAAAAACCATACAAGTAGCTGCAGAAGTATGCACACGTCCTTGTGTTTCTGTTTGTGGAACTCTTTGTACACGATGCACACCGGCCTCAAACTTTAAAATCCCATAAACATCATTACCAGTAACTTCGAACTGAATTTCTTTAAAACCACCATTGGTACCTTCAGAATAATCTACAGTAGAAACTTTCCAGCCTCTACTTTCACAATATTTTGTGTACATTCTAAATAAATCTCCAGCAAAAATACTTGCTTCATCTCCACCCGCACCTGCACGCAATTCTACAACTGCATTCTTAGAGTCTTCAGGATCTTTTGGTATTAATAAAACTTTTATTTCATCTTCTAATTGAGGAATTCTAATATTGGCTTCTTCGATTTCCATCTTAGCCATTTCATTCATTTCGGCATCAGAACCGTCGGCAAGTATTTCTTTTGCCTCCTCTATATTGTTTGTTAAGGTTTGATATTCATCTCCCTTTTTAACAACATCACCTAAATCTTTATATTCTTTCATCAATTGCGCATAACGCTTTTGATCCATGATGATTTCTGGCTGAATAATTAAATCAGAAACTTCATCATAACGCTGCTTAACAATTCTTAATTTATCTAACATCTTCTGTCTTTTCTTGGATTGCGAATTTACAATTTTTATAATTATATTTGAACAAAGGAAACTATTTTTATGAAATTACTCTTTATAGTATTTTCTTTTTTATTGATCACTTCTTGTCAGAAAGAAAAACCTAGTACGCTTATCCCCAATTTTCTAGTTGGAGATTGGATTCGTGTAAACGAAGAAGAGGGCAATACTACTTATGAATCTTGGAATACAAACCTTAAAGGTTTAGGTTATACTTTAAAAGAAAACGATACTATTTTTAAAGAAAAATTGAGCTTTATTACGGTAAAAGATACATTATTTTTAAAAGTGGAAGGCGTAAATGATACTGCTACTTTATTCAAATTAACACAACAAACGGACTCTTCTTTTGTTTGTGAAAACCCTAAAAATGAATTTCCAAAAACCATACAATACTATTTAGAAAACAAGCAATTAAAAGCTATTGTATCTGCTAATAATTTTAAAATTGAATTTATTTTTGATAAGCTCTAATGCTGATAAAACCTTAGACTCTTTCACTCAACAATAAAACTAGAAATTAGAAACTTCTGCTGCTTTTTAGTTTCTGAATCTTATACTTTCTAAATTTATTACCAAAAGTAAAAAGATGAACTAAATATTCTCTTTTAATAAATAAGTCAACTTTTTCTCTTCTAAATCAAGAAGAAAAATTTGTTGGTTTTGATATTATTTTGGAATTAAAATTCATTTAATCTTATATATCAGAAATATATGATTGTATAAGCTAGCAAATTTAACATTGCTATGTTAATCAAAATAAAAAGAGATAGATGTTCCATAATAAGCAATACTAACTCACCATAAATTTTATTTTAATAAATTGAAATCATAGATTCGCTGATATTTATAAAAATTCAATAAACAAAACCCCAATACCTTGCATAAAATGAAAAATAATTTTTTATTAACATTCACATTTCTAATTTCTTCTTTTTCACTTTTTGCACAAACCTATATCACCAACGTAACAGTAGTTGATGTAGAAAAACAAAAACTAGTATCTAATCAAACTATAGAAATTACCAACAATTTAATTTCTAACATCAGAAAAAGCAATAAGATAAAACTACCTAAAAACGCAACTATTATTGACGGAACTGGTAAGTATATTGCTCCTGGTTTGGTAGATGCACACATTCATTTTTTTCAAAATGGAGGATTATATACACGACCTGATGCTATTGATTTAAGAAAGTATGTTAGTTATACAGAAGAAATTGCTTTGGCAAAATCTGATATGGAAAACAAATTGAAAAGGTATTTAAAAAACGGAATTACAACTTTAATTGATGTTGGAGCTACCTATAATTTCCTTGAACAGCGTAATACATTTACTGATAAAGATTTTGCTCCAGAAATTTTCATAACAGGTCCTTTATTAACAACTTACGAATCTGAAGTTTACAAGAATTTAAAGCATGATGAGCCTTTTACTTTAACAGAAAGTATTGAAGATGGCATTAACGGCGTTAAAGATCAATTAAAATATAAGCCAGACTTTATTAAAATTTGGTATATAGCAGGTAGAGATGGTTTAAGTATAGAAGAAAGTGCTCGTAAAAACTTACCTATCGTAAAAGCTGTTATTGATGAAGCTCATAAAAACGATTTAAAAGTTGCAGTACATGCAACACAAGAAATTACGGCAAAATTAGCTGTAGAAAATGGGGCAGATTTTTTGGTACATAGTGTAAAGGATAAAATTTTATCAAAAGACTTTATACAATTATTAAAGAAAAACAAAACGATTCTTTCTCCTACATTACAAGTCAGCGGAGGATATGGTAAAACATTTGGACAAAGATTACAGTTTAGCAATGATGAATTGTTAACAGCAGATCCTTATCAATTGGGTTCTTTATTAGATTTAAAACATCTTTCTGACACTTTATTGGTAAATAATTATAAAACACGTTTAAATAAACCCAATAGAATTGCCAACTTAAAAAAAGCAGATTCTATTTGTAGTGTAAATCTTAAAACACTTTCTGATGCTGGTGTATTAATTGCAACTGGTACAGATGCTGGTAATATTGGTACTTTACATGTTTCTTCTTATATAAAAGAGCTAGAATTAATGCAAAAAAGTGGCATGAGTAATTGGCAAATACTTGAAGCTTCTACAATAAATGGCGCTAAAATTTTTGATAAAGAGAATGAATTTGGAAGTGTTACCATTGGTAAAAAAGCAAATCTTATTCTTTTAAATAAAAATCCTATAAAAGATATAAAAAACCTAACTGATATACATACTGTTATTAATAAAGGTGTTGTTTTTAATCCGAATGACTTATTAAAAGATACTCCCAGAGATTTAGCACAAAGACAATTAAATGCTTACAATCTTAGAAATATAGAAGCTTTTTTAGAACCTTATGCAGATGATGTAGAAGTGTATACTTTTCCGAATACGTTAAACTATAAAGGAAAAGAAAATATGAGAAAGAGGTATGCAAAAATGTTTGAGAATGTTACCAATTTACATTGCGAATTAACAGAAAGAATTGTAAAAGGTAATGTTGTTATAGATAAAGAAGTTGTACAATTTAATGATATAACAAAAGAAGCAATAGCTATTTATCGTATTGAAAATAATAAAATTAAAAAAGTTTACTTTGTAAGAGAGTAATATTTATAAAAAAACTCCTTTAGATTTTTAAACCTGAAGGAGTTAATAAATATTTATTAAAAGATATTTAAAAATTAGAAACTTCTGCTTCTATTTTCTCCCAGTTTTCCATTACTGAATCTAATTTTGCTTTTTTAGCTTTGTATTTCTCAAAGAAATTTGGTCTTGCAGAAACTTCATCATAATTCTGTGCCAATTCTAAATCTATCTTTGCAATTTCTTTTTCTAAATCTGCAATTTCAGTTTCTACATTAGACAGTTTATTCTTTAACTTCTTTAGTTGCTTTTCTTCATCTCTAGATAATTGATGTGCTTCTTTTTTAGAAGTATCTTTCTCTACTTTAACAACCGTTCTTTTTTCTGCTTCTCTTAAATTCTCTATTTTATGTTGTTCTAAGAAATAGTCAATATCTCCTAAATATTCTTTAATTTCTTTGTCTTTAAAACCATAAACAGTTTCCGTTAAACCTTGTAAAAAATCTCTATCGTGAGATACTACAATTAAGGTTCCATTAAAGTTTCTTAAAGCTTCTTTTAAAACAGTTTTAGAGGCAATGTCTAAGTGATTGGTTGGCTCATCCATTATTAAAACATTAAATGGTTGTAATAATAATTTACACAATGCCAATCTATTTCTTTCCCCTCCAGAAAGTACTTTTGCCTTTTTATCTACAGCATCTCCACCAAATAAGAAAGAACCTAACATATCTCTAACACGAACTCTGTTACCGTCTGTGGCAGCATCTTCCATAATTTCCAATACTGTTTTTTCTGGTGGTAATTCTTCAGATTGATTCTGAGCAAAATAACCAACTTCTACATTATGACCCAGTTTTAAAATTCCCTCAAAAGGAATTTCTCCAACCATCATTTTTGCCAAAGTAGATTTCCCTTGTCCGTTCTGACCAACAAAGGCAATTTTACTGTTTTTCTCAATTAATAAATCTACATCTTCTAAAACATGTTTATCTCCATAACTTTTACAAAGTTTCTCTGCTTCAACAATAATTTTACCAGGTTCTTTAGAGATAGCAAACTTAACATTCATTGCTTGGTTATCATCTTGGTCAACCTCAATTAATTCAACTTTATCAAGTTGTTTCATTAAAGATTGCGCCATTGATGCTTTACTCGCCTTTGCCTTAAACTTATTAATTAAGTGTTGCTTTTGCTTTATTTCTTTCTCTTGATTTTTCTGTGCCTGTAATTGCTTTTCTTTAATTTCTGCTCTTAAAACTAAGAACTCAGAATATGGTTTTTTATAATCGTAAATCTGACCTAAAGAAATCTCTATTGTTCTGTTGGTAACATTATCTAAAAACATTTTATCATGCGATACCAATACAATAGCACCAGAATATCCTTTTAAGAAATTTTCTAACCAAATAATAGATTCAATATCTAAGTGATTCGTTGGCTCATCTAATAACAAAATATCATTATTTTGTAATAATAATTTTGCCAATTCTATACGCATTCTCCAACCTCCAGAAAAAGTATCGGTTTTCTTGTCAAAATCTTCTCTCTGAAAACCTAAACCTTGTAAAATCTTTTCGGTATCACCTTGGTAATTATAACCACCAAGTAATTCATAACGTTCTGTATTATCCGTTAGATCGTGAATTAATTCTGTATAGCCTTCACTTTCGTAATCGGTTCTAGTCGCTAATTGTTCATTAATTTCATCAAGTTTTATCTCAATTTCTTTAATTTCAACAAACGCTTGGTATGCTTCTTCTAAAATAGTTCTTCCTTCAACAAAATCTATATCTTGTCTTAAAAACCCCATTCTAATATCTTTATCAAAAGCCATGGTACCACCACTTGTTTCTATATCTTTAGAAAGCACTTTTAAAAGCGTAGATTTCCCTGCTCCATTTTTTCCGATAAGACCAATTCTATCTCCTTTATTTAATTTGAAAGTTATTCCTGAAAATAAATCAGTTCCCATAAAAGAAACCGATAAGTTGTGTACGTTTAGCATCTAATGTAATAATTGTTACTTAAAAAAAAGTTTAAAACTCTATATTTGCAAAAGTATACAAAATTAAGGTCTATTATGTTGAAAAAGGGTACCAAGTTATATAGTATTTTTAAAGCCAAATGTCCTAGATGTCATGAAGGCGATTTCTTTGCCCATAAATTCACTTTTAATCCCAATAAAGTAACCAAATTACATAACAATTGCCCGAACTGTAATTTAAAATACATGATGGAACCTTCCTTCTTTTACGGAGCTATGTATGTTAATTATGGTTTAACAGTGGCACTTTCTGTTGCTGTATTTGTAATAAGTAGTTTGTTTTTTGGCTTAAGTCTGTTACAATGTTTTGCCGCAATTGTAATCGCATTATTAATTTTAGCACCTTTTAATTTACGCTTATCTAGAATAATATGGATCAATATGTTTATCCATTTTGATAAAAGATTTAAGAAAAAACAATTATAAACGGTTTTTAGACGCTTTAACAGGCACTCGTTACTCACTTTTTGTAAAAACAAAAAGAGCTTAAACAGTTAGCTTGTCTTGAGCTTGTCGAAGGGCTCTATCCTTAGCGCATATTGCAAACTAAGAAGGAACTTATTGAAAAACCTCTAAAAACATACACATAATAATCAATCTTGTAAAGAATTAACAATCTTGTTTTTTAATAAATTATTTAATTTTTCAATATATTCTTTTCGCTCAAGTAATTGAGCTATGTTGGCCTCAAATGTTTTAGTTTTATTTAATTTTGGAAATGATAATTTATTTTTTGCTATTGAATTTGAAATTAAAATATTAAAGTAATTATAAGTTAGGATTATTTTTTGTAAAAAATCAGTTTCAATAATTCTAAAGCCAATTTTTTCGGCGGTTCTCTTATTTATAATATAGCTTGTACCACTAATTTTCATTCTTTTATCCTTCTCATGCTTTTTAAGTAGATGTAAAAGTCCTTCTAAATATTGTTGGATTATAAAATCAGTTCTTTGTTTTCCATTCATTTGATTTTCAATTACGAAATAGTAATCAAATAAAGTTCCACCGTGAATTTTGATTCGGCCATTTTTAGGTTTTTCGATTACAAATAAAGATGAATAATAAATTATTCTACCACTTTTGTTTAAGGATGGCATATCAAAGAATGGAGCAATTATAGATAAAGTAATAGAAAATGTTAAAATTCCAATTACATATATTCTTGAATATATTGATATAATAATTGACAACACAATAACTATAAGAGAACAAATTGCTATCGTAATTAGTATTCTATTTTGCTCTTTTTCATTCTTATTATAAAAACGATGGTTCAACGTATCAGCATGTTTTTTTATTATTACTTTCTTTTATCCTTCAAATGTTTAAAACGAACAATATCTATTTCTTCATCCAAAGATTCATCATTATAAATATGGTTGAATAGATTTTTAGCAACCGTAGGTGCAATCATTACTCCTCGTGTTCCTAATCCATTTAAAACAATTAATTGCGCATAATCTGGATGAATACCAACCAAAGGTCTTCTGCCAGAAACCGTAGGTCTTATTCCTGCAGATTGCGAAACGATGGTGTAAGGAACATTTAGTACTTTCTTTAACTTTTCTACCAATTCTTCTTTTCCTTCTTCAGAAGGATCAGATGTTTTATCTGTCCAATTAAACGTTGCTCCTACTTTATACGTATTGTCACCCAAAGGCATTACAAAAAGTGTGGATTTTAATAAAAAGTCGATATTTAATTCCGGAGCATGAATAGTTAATAGTTCTCCTTTTGCTTCATTTATTGGTAAATAATTAAAATACGGATTTTCTACCACTCCAAAACCTTCACAAAAAACAATTTTAGAAGCTTCAATATCTTTATACATTAAAGAATCTTCTTCGATCTTTAATTCTTCGTGTTTAAATTGTTCAAAACGAATGAAGTTTTCAGATTCTAAATATGCTCTGTAAGCATTTATTAATTTTTCTGTATCTATTCTACCTGTTTCATTTACGTTTCCGAAACTAAAATCAGCTAAAACTCCGTTATAAGAATTAGGATCTAATTTAGGATCTAAATAATCGGTCAACTTTGGCTTATCTAAAGCACCAAACCAATTATTTTGATCTTCTACAGATTTAAAAGATTTCTTAATTACAAATTTTTGGTCTATAGTAATGTTTAGTTTTTCTTCTAACCTTTTATAAAAAGGAAGCGCAACATCTAATTGTTCTTTTGCGTTCCAAACAGGTGTAAAACGTTTTAAAATTACAGGATTGTAAACGCCTCCGGCAACTAATGATGAAGTTTGGGAGTCATCTTCAAAAACAACAAATGATTTTTTTGCTGCAATTAATTCTTCTGCAAAAGCCAAACCTGCTAATCCTAAACCAACTATTATATAATCTACTTTCATGTGATAAAAATACGTGAATTTGCAATAATTATGATATTATTACTGAACTTTATTAAAATGTATAGCCCCGATAGAACGGTATGTTTGAGCTCTTTTTTATTCCGATATAGGATAAAAAAAGCGAGTAGAGATAGCGGGAAATAGCTTCAAAAAAAAACGTCCCAAAGATTTGGAACGTTTTAATATTTTTAAAAAATGGTAGAATTTTAGTAATTCCACATATCCATTTCTCTATTTCTAATACCTTCTTTAATTTTATTAGCTTCTAATAACTGGAATAAAGAATTTCCTCTAACGTAATCTGAAATTGCTCTATCGCCATAAATGTTTTCTTCTCTAACAATGGTACTGCTAAATCGTCTTGCATTTAACATATGGTCAAAAGAAATTGGTTGTGATGCATTTTTTGGATTGAAGACTTTTGCATCGTGTAAAACATCTCTTGCAGATGGATAAAACACCCAAAACAACTCATACAATTCTTCTTCATTCCCACCATCAAGTCCCAAACCTAAAGTCTGTACATCTTTACCCATTGGTGCAATTGCTAACAATCTGTATTTTAATTCTCCTTGACGTTTATCAAAATACCACATTCCCTTCATCATATACCCTTCTACATCCTGAGATTGAAGTCTAATAGTATCACTATATCCATTTGATTCTCTTACACTAGACATTCTAGAATCTATTTCATTCTGAGTAATCTTAGACGTAAAGAAAGAGTCTGAATATACTTCATCTATATTACCTTCTTTGATTCCTTTAATTAAAGTATCAAATAAAGATCTTCTGTTAGAAGAAACATTTGAGTTATCGATAGGAAAATAATAGGGTAAATTTATTTTTTGATTTAGATCTACAAATTCCCAAACTACTTTAGACCATAATACATCTCTATCATCTACATATCCGTAGGCTAAAGGAGCATCGTTATCTGCTGCAATTTGTTGCTCGTTTTTCTTTCCTATTTGATCTACTGTTTTAGCGTTTAATAAACCTATTTGTGCGTTTATTGAACTACTAATCATCAAACCGAAAAATAATACTAAACAATTTTTAAACATATTTTATTTTTTAACTTCTAGTTTGTTAATTCTATACTAACAGGTAATACTTGTTTAAGTTTTACTCCATTAGCAGTTGCCTTAATATCGAAAATGTTAATTTGATCTCCTCTTTTTGCTTTGGCTAATTTTTGTTTTGCTGCAGCATTTAAAGAAGAGCCATTTACAATAATAGTTAATTCTCCTGGTACTTTTATTTTAAAACTCTGAACTCTAATACTTAAATCGAATTCAAAATCTGGTAATCCTGCCGCAATAGGAGCATTAGATAAACCTGATTTAGGCATTCTTACGGTTCCGTATTGACCTCTTACAGATCCCATAGCTGCTGGTATGTCTTTAATTCTAAAGGTAGCTTTAGAGTTTACAGCTTTCCCATTGCTTAACGTTGCACTTACATTAATAACTGCTGAGTTACCTCCACCTGGTTTTAAAATATATTTACCTCTTCCACCAGATAAAGAACCTCCTGATGCAGAAACTCTTAAATTGTTATCGCTAACACCTGGTAATGAAACAGAAATAGGATTGCTTAAACCTCTATAAACTACATTCATTTTATCTGCAGAAACAACAGCATCACCTGGTTGTGGTATTACAGAATACGTACTTTCGAAAGGTACTTCTACCACTTCTCCGTTTTGTGTAAAAGCAATCTGACCTTTAATATCATGACTACCAACATTACCGGCAGGCATGTCTATAATTACTTGACCCGATTGAATGTTTTTATAATCTTTACCATTTAAAGTAACATTATCTGGAATCATAGTAGCATCATAACGACCTAAAACAATTTTTCCTGTAACTTTTTCTCCAGCAAAATAAGCGTTCTTATCTAAAGCAACAATTCCTTTATAGTTGTTTAAAGACAATGCTTCTTCCATTTTACCACCTAATAAATCAGATACAATATCACTTTCTGTGTTTTTAATATCTGCTTGCATTTGAGTTAAACTTGTTAAAGAAGCTACTAAAGGAAATCCTTTGTATCTATAATCTAACCATTTTATGGTTTTACCATCTTTATTTGTAACATCACTTGTAGAAAATCTATTTGCAACAATTGGTGCAAACTTACTGTCTTTTCCTAAAGCACCAGTTACACTTGTTCTATAGCTATTTATTTTATCTAAAAACTCTTGACCTTCTACTGTAAATTTATCACCTTTAAAGAAATGTTCATCTAAAAAAGCGGTTTTATCCATAGATTCATAATCATTCTTATCTTCTATATCAGATGTCATTTTAGCTTTTAACTCCTCTAAATAAGTATAAAAATCTGCAGAATAGCCTTTAATTTTTATTGCTTCTTGATTTAATGTTGCAAATTTCGCAGCTTGTTCTGAAGCTTTAGTTGCTAAATTAGCATACGCTTCATTATTTTTTGCTGTTGTTGAAACATTATTTTCACTTAACTTTTCGTTCATAAAACCAAAAGCAGATAAAACTTCTTTACTCATGTTCATTGCTAACATTGCAATAAATACAAGGTACATTAAGTTTATCATTTTCTGCCTTGCGGACAATTTTCCTCCTGCCATTATAATTAGTTTTTTAAATTAATATTTGTATTTGTTAACTAATTATTATTTAGACATTGCAGAAAGCATATTTCCATAAACTCCGTTTAAAGAAGATAAGTTTTTTGCTAAAGACTCCATTTGATCTTTTAATTTTTCTGTATTTTCTACAACAGCTCCATTTAATGCAGACTGTTTGCTTACATTTTCTACTTGTACTTTGTACAAATTATTTAAAGACTCCATTTGAATAGCAGCCATAGACATTTGTTCGTTGTATTTGTTAGTAGATGAAATAGATTCTGATGCAGCAGATAAACCTTCTGCAGCTCCTTGAAAGTTTTTCATACTAGTACCTAAGCTTGTCATTAATCTAGCATCAATTTTAGCTTCTTGTAATAAAGTATCTAATTTTTGAGATAATAAACCTTGAGCACCAACTTCTTCTTTTTCTTCTTTCACTGCTTTTACAGTAGTAAAACCATCATCTCCTAATTCAGGATATACTTTAGACCAATCAAAATCATCTTCTGGTGTATCAAAAGCTGAAACAGCAAAAACGGCAGCCTCAACTAATAAACCAATCGTTAACATCATACCTCCAGTAATAGGACCTAAACTCATATGCTGAATTTTGAATAATGCTCCAACAATTACAACTGCTGCTCCCATTCCGTAAACGAAATTCATTATTTTTTTGTAAGATTTTGACTGTGCCATAATTTATTTTCTTTTTATTTTTTTTGATTATTTGTTAGTTGTACCAATGTAATTCTGAACGGTTCTAAAACCAATGTAACTTCTTGCAGTATCTGCGTATTCATAATCTCTAGAACTCACTTCTAAAAAGTACGCTACATCTTTCCAAGAACCTCCACGAATTATTTTTCTTTTGTTTTTTCTATCCTCTACATTCGGATTCATTGTAGAAGCCATGTAATAAGAAGATAGGTTGTAAGCGGTGTTTGTCCATTCAGAAACATTACCAGCCATATTATACAAACCGTAATCATTTGCATTAAAAGATTTAGCCTCCATAGTATATAGCGCTCCATCTACAGCATAATCTCCCCTTACCGGTTTAAAGTTTGCTAAGAAACAACCTCTGTCTGAAGTGGTATTACCAGTACCCCAAGGATACGTAGCAAATTCTAATCCTCCTCTTGCAGCATATTCCCATTCTGCCTCTGTTGGTAATCTAAAGTCTGGAACACCAATTGAGTTTTTTCTACTTTTTAAATAATTATTTTTCTTCTTAGTTCTCCAGTTACAAAAAGCAGTTGCTTGCCCCCAGTTTACCCCAACAACAGGATAATCTCCATAAGATTGGTGATAAAAGTAATCTTGGTGCATTGGGTCGTTATAAGAATAACTAAAATCTTTTACCCAAACAGTAGTATCTGGATAAATGTTTAATTTTTCGTGTTTTACAAAGTCTTTTCTATTACCACCTTGTCTTGCAGCATTGTCTCTATCGAACCAAGTGTATTTATATTTTAAGTATTTTACGTTAAAAGTTCTAACACCATCTACAGCTTCATCTCTAGCTACAAATAAAGTATCCATAACCTCTACATAATCAGCATCCGGAAAATCTTCTTTTTCCCAAATAATATCATTTTCCCAGTTTAATGGTCTTACAGAATCTGAATCCAACTCTAAACTCGTGTAGTTTTCATACATGTATTTTTCATAAGCATTAGCTCCTGTAGTATCTTTTAATACAGCAAATGCATAATCATTAATACCTCCAGAAGGAAGTGCACCGTTTGGA
Organism: Polaribacter sejongensis; assembly: GCF_038024065.1. NCBI lineage: Bacteria > Pseudomonadati > Bacteroidota > Flavobacteriia > Flavobacteriales > Flavobacteriaceae > Polaribacter > Polaribacter sejongensis. The sequence goes on from NZ_CP150667.1 coordinate 2,212,715, forward strand.
TCTGGTGTTCCCATCATACTTGCAAATTCTTGTTGATACCCTAATCTAGTTCTTACAACAGAATCTCTAACCCACTGAACAAATTCTTTATATTCGTTATTAGTTATCTCAGTTTCGTCCATGTAATATGGTCTTAAAGTAACTGTTTTAGTAGGTGAATTCATTGTACCGATAAGGTCCTCGTCTTGTTTACCCATTGTAAAAGCACCTCCAGGAATTAACGCCATACCAAATGGTTTTTCTGAAAACCACTTTTTATTCGATTTAACTCCAACCAATTCTCCTCTATCATTAGAGCCACAACTGTAAAAAACTACTATTAAAAGTGCAAATATTGCTGCTTTCTTCATATTTAAAAATGTCTTTACTATAAAGTCCGTAAACCTATTATTTTTTTTGTTAAAAAACAATAAGCAAATTGCTTTTTAACGTTCTAATCTTTTAATCTTTATTTATTACACTAATTTTCGCATCGCTTTATACCACTTTTCAGGAATATTTTGCTTAGTGGCTTCTGTATAATCATTATATGTACATGGTATTAACGCATGTCTTTTGTATTTATTATCTGATAAGATTTTTATCTCTATCCACCATCTTCCAGATTTATTACTTTTATAAAACGTTAAAGGATCATCATCATCTAATAAAACGGTAAATTTCTGATAATTTTCCTTTCCTGAAAACGGATAATCTTTTACCCTAAAATTAACACCTTCAATAAAATACCAAATCATTTGAGCAATTAAATGTGCTGTCTGATGATTATTATCTAGCTTAGAATTGTACTCATAAACACCAAATGAAGTTACTTTATCACTAAGGCCTGCATATCTAGAAATGGCACAAATTTCTTCTCCATAAAACCCATTCGGAGAAGCATTATTATTTGCAGGTGCTTCACTTTGTCTCACAGAACCCAAATCTATAGAAACAATATCAGCATTTCTAAAAACAGGTTCAATATTTTTTAATTCTTTTGCATTCCCTAATCTATATGCATCAAAAAATAAGTTATCCAACAACTGTATTTCATCTTGCGAATTAAAATACGTCTGATAACCTACATTGCTATAATTAAACAAGTTATTAGGCTCTTGCATAATTATTTTACTTAAATAAGATTGAGAAGTTAATGGATCATCTAAATGACCTAAATCGAAACGACTGTCTACAGCAGCAATATTAACGGTCTGCTCTAAAGAATCATAAGCTCTATAATTTACATATGTAAGATCTTGACCTCCACCAATAATTACAGGTATTATATTTTTCTTAAGTAGTTCCGTAATAATTTCTGAAACAGCATAATACGTATCTGTAACAGAATTTCCTTTTAAAACATTTCCTAAATCTGCTATCTGAGTGTTCCAATTACCTGGAAACAAATTGTATAATTTTTTTCTGATAAAATGTAAATCTTCTCCACAGCCAAAATTATTCTCTGAGTTCCTATCTTCTTGAACTCCTAAAATTGCAATTTGCACATTTTCTAAATCAGGCAAACCGTCTTCTAGAGTATGTATTCTAAAGGTTTTCCCTAAGCACAAATTAGATTGTTCTTCTAAAGATTTTACAATCGATTCTTTTACAGGGGTTAAAAAGTCTTGGTTCATTAATTTTTTAAAATCAAATGTAATTTATGAAAAATATTATTTCTTTTTGGTTACTTTCTTCTTAACTACCTTTTTCTTGACAGCTTTTTTCTTCGCCACTTTTTTCTTTGGCGTTTTAGCTTCAATCATTTTAACAGCCTCTGCCTTAGAAAGTTTTTCTATTTCTGTAGTTTTAGGTAATTCTATTTTAATTTTCCCTTTTATTACATTAAAACGTCCCCATCGTGCTTTTTCTACACGAATTTCTACATCTTCCCAGTTATGGATAACTTTATCAATCTCTTTCTGTTTCTTAACTTCTATTAACTCAATAATATCGTCATCAGTAAGATTATCGAAATCGTATTTTTTATTAACGTTGATAAATATATTATTCCATTTTAAGAAAGGTCCAAAACGACCAACTCCCTTTTGTACAGGTAAATCTTCATAATGATAAATAGGCGCATCTGCTTTTTGTTTTGCAACAATTAACTCTATAGCTCTTGGCAAATCTACTTCCATAGGATTTTCTCCCTTATCTAAAGAAACAAACATGGTTCCGAAACGAATGTAAGGACCAAAACGACCGTTAGAAACAATAACCTCTTCATCTTCATAACCACCTAATGTTTTTGGAAGCAAGAACAATTCTAGTGCTTCTTCCATAGTGATGGTTCCTAAATTCTGATCTTTATTTAAGCTAGCAAACACCTTTTCTTCGTCTTCTGGTGCTCCAATTTGTGCAATTGGTCCAAATTTACCCAGACGAACTAAAACCGTTTTACCAGTTTCTGGATGCTTCCCTAAAATACGTTCTCCACTTTCTCTTTCTGCATTTTCCTTAACATCTTCCACCGTGTCATGAAACTTTGTATAGAAACCTTTAATCATTTCTATCCAATCTTCATTTCCTTCAGAGATATCATCAAAAGAAGATTCTACTTTAGCAGTAAAACCAAAATCTAAAACATTAGAAAAGTTAGCAACTAAAAAGTCGTTCACAATATTACCAATATCCGTAGGTATTAACTTATTTTTATTAGAACCTGTTTTCTCCGTTAATGCTTCACTTTTTACAGTTCCATCAACTAAAATCATTTGTTCGTAATTTCTTTCTAACCCTTCATCCTCTCCTTTTTCTACATATCCTCTTCTTTGTACAGTAGAAATTGTTGGTGCGTATGTAGATGGTCTACCAATACCTAGTTCTTCTAATTGTTTTACCAAAGAAGCTTCTGTAAAACGATAAGGCGGACTTGTAAAACGTTGTGTTGCGTTTATAAAAGAATACTCTAATGCTTCACCAACTTTTAAATTTGGTAGCATTCCTGCTTGTTCTTCCTCATCATCATCTTTTCCTTCTAGATACACTTTTAAGAAACCATCAAACTTTATCATTTCACCATTTGCAGTGAATATTTTTGAGTTCTCAGAATTTTCGATCTTAAAATTGGTTCTCTCTAACTGAGCATCACTCATTTGAGAAGCCAATGTTCTTTTCCAAATTAAATCATACAATCTAGTTTGGTCATATTCTGTATCTATAGAATGCATTTTCATGTTGGTAGGACGAATCGCCTCATGCGCCTCTTGGGCACCTTTTGACTTCGTTTTAAAAACACGTTGTTTGCTATATTCTTTACCGTAATAATTTGTAATTTCTTCTTCAGCAGCATTTCTTGCATCAACAGATAAATTTAAACTATCTGTTCTCATATAAGTAATTAAACCGGCTTCATACAAACGTTGTGCTACTTGCATGGTCTTTGCTACCGGAAAACCTAATTTTCTAGATGCTTCTTGTTGTAGTGTAGACGTTGTAAAAGGTGCTGCTGGAGATTTCTTTGCTGGCTTTTTAGTTAACTCAGCAATCGAAAAATCTGCATTTGCACACGATTTTAAGAAATTTTCTGCTATTTTTTTAGTATCAAAATTCTTTGGAATCGTTGCTTTAAACGTTTTTCCTTCAACATTAGAAAACTCTGCTACTACTTTATAATGTGTTTCTGCATTAAACTCTTGAATGCTTCTTTCTTTTTCTACAATTAAACGAACTGCTACAGATTGTACTCTACCTGCAGATAAACCTCCTTTAACTTTACGCCATAAAACTGGCGATAACTCATACCCAACAAGTCTGTCTAAAACTCTACGTGCTTGTTGTGCGTTTACCATATTATAGTCTATATCTCTTGGATTATCGACTGCTTTTAAAATGGCGTTTTTTGTTATTTCATGAAAAACAATACGTTTTGTATTTTCATCCTTTAAATTTAATTGCTCTTTTAAATGCCATGCAATTGCCTCACCCTCTCGATCCTCATCACTTGCTAACCATACAGTGTCTGCTTTCTTTGCTAAAGCTTTTAACTTTTTAACTACAGGTTTTTTATCATCAGAAATAATATATTTTGGACTAAAATCTCCTTCTACATCAATACCCAATTCTTTGGATGGTAAGTCTGCAATATGACCATAACTAGATTCTACTTGAAAATCTTTTCCAAGAAATTTTTCGATGGTTTTTGCTTTTGCTGGTGACTCTACAATTACTAAATTCTTTGCCATTTATCTCTCTTTTGTCGCTAGAACGCTTTAAAAACGCGCTATTTTTGATTGCAAAAGTAGTTAGTTTTTTGTAAAAAAAAATTATTTCATCAATTTTCAACAAAAAACATTAGAATTAGTCCATTAAATTTTCTGCCAATTTGTCACAATAAATTAAATTTGGTTGTATCTTTGCGCACCTTTAAATGATAAATTGAGAGATGGAATACGTAGAAAAAATCATAGACGAGAAAATACAAGGGAAAGCTCTTGTAACCGAAAATAAAAAAAATAACACTAAAAAATTATTCATAGAAAGCTACGGCTGTCAAATGAATATGAATGATAGTGAAATAGTAGCCGCTATTTTAGATAAAGAAGGTTACAACACAACTCAAATTCTAGAAGAAGCAGATTTAGTTTTAGTAAACACCTGCTCTATTAGAGAGAAGGCAGAAACTACTGTTCGTAAAAGATTACAGAAATACAACGCTGTAAAACAAGTAAACAAAAACATGAAAGTAGGTGTTTTAGGCTGTATGGCAGAACGCTTAAAAGAAAAGTTTTTAGAAGAAGAAAAAATTGTTGACTTAGTTGTTGGACCCGATGCATACAAAGATTTACCTAATTTACTAGAAGAAGTAAATGCTGGTAGAGATGCCGTAAATGTAATTTTATCTAAAGAAGAAACCTATGGAGATATTTCTCCGGTGCGTTTAAATTCTAACGGAGTTACTGCATTTGTATCTATAACCAGAGGTTGCGACAATATGTGTACTTTCTGTGTGGTTCCGTTTACACGTGGACGAGAAAGAAGCCGTGATCCTAAAAGTATTCTTGAAGAAATTCAATCTATGGTCGATAGAAACTTTAAAGAAATTACGCTTTTAGGTCAGAATGTAGATAGTTTTTTATGGTATGGTGGAGGCTTAAAGAAAGACTTTGGTAAAGCCTCTGAAATGGCACAAGCCACTGCTGTAAATTTTGCACAATTATTAGATATGTGTGCTACAGAATTTCCAAAAACACGTTTTCGTTTTGCAACTTCTAATCCGCAGGATATTAGCTTAGATGTTATTCACGCAATAGCAAAACACAAAAATATTTGTAAATATTTACATTTACCTGTACAAAGCGGCAGTAATAACATGCTAAAAGCAATGAACAGACAACATACTCGTGAAGAATATATCGAGTTAATTGATAATATTTTTAAGATTGTTCCGGAAATGTCTTTAAGTCAAGATATGATTGTTGGTTTTTGTGGAGAAACAGAAGAAGATCATCAAGATACTTTAGATTTAATGAAATATGTAAAATACGATTTCGGCTTTATGTTTACGTATTCTGAAAGACCAGGAACTTTAGCGGCTAAGAAAATGGTAGATGATGTACCTTTTGCTACAAAAAAACGTCGTTTACAAGAAATTATCGACTTACAACAAGAACACGCTTTATACAGAACGCAACAACATTTAGGGAAGACAGAAGAATTTTTAATTGAAGGTACTTCTAAGAAAAACCCAAATGAATGGAAAGGTAGAAATACGCAAAATACCGTAGCTGTTTTTGATAAAGGAGACTATAAATTAGGAGATTTTGTAATGGTAAAAGTAGAAGATTGTACTTCTGCAACCTTAAAAGGAACTGTTGTTGGATATTCTGATAATAATTAAAAATTAGTAAAAAAGTTACAAAGGCTCAAAGTTGCAAAGTGGGCTTTATATAATTCTTAAAAACTTTTTTACTTTGTTACTTTGCAACTATAAAAACTTTGCACCTTAAAAAAATGGAAAACTTACAAGCTTTAAAACAGCGTTTTGGAATTATCGGTAACGATATTCACTTAAATAGAGCTTTAGAAAAAGCACTTAGAGTTGCACCTACAGATATTTCTGTTTTAGTTACAGGAGAAAGTGGTGTTGGTAAAGAAAATATTCCAAGAATTGTACATCAATTATCACATAGAAAACATGCAAAATACATTGCTGTAAACTGTGGTGCAATTCCAGAGGGAACCATCGATAGTGAATTATTTGGTCACGAAAAAGGATCATTTACAGGGGCAACACAAGACCGAAAAGGATATTTTGAAGTTGCCGATGGTGGAACTATCTTTTTAGATGAAGTTGGAGAATTGCCTTTAACAACCCAAGTACGTTTATTACGTGTTTTAGAAAATGGCGAATTTATAAAAGTTGGTTCTTCTAAAGTTATAAAAACCAATGTTAGAATTGTAGCTGCAACGAATGTTAATATGCAATCTGCAATTCAGAAAGAAAAATTTAGAGAAGATTTATATTACAGATTAAGTACCGTAGAAATTCATTTGCCTGCTTTAAGAGAGCGTGATGAAGATATTCACTTATTGTTTCGGAAATTTGCTGCAGATTTTGCTCAGAAATACAGAATGCCTTCTATTCGTTTAGATGATAACGCGGTAAAAATGCTATTAAACTATCGTTTTCCGGGGAATATTCGTCAGTTAAAAAATTTAGCAGAACAAATTTCGGTTATTGAAGAAGAAAGAGTTATTTCCGCCCTTAAAATGCAACAGTATCTACCGAATAATAATGGTAATTTACCTGCTGTTATTGGTGGTAAAAAGGAAAATGACTTTTCTACTGAGCGTGATATTATGTATAAGATTTTATTTGATATGCGTAATGACATCAACGATTTAAAAAAGTTGACGCTCGATTTAATGAAAAGTGGTAATGTAGAGGAAGTACAAGAAGAACATCATCAATTAATTGAAAAGATGTACGAAAACAAAGATGCACATAAATCTAATGTAGAAGTGATGAATATTCCACAAAACTCATCCACAGAAAAAGATTATGATTTTATTGAGACTATAGAGGAAGACGAGTCTTTATCTTTACAAGACAAAGAAGTAGAAATGATAAAAAAATCTTTAGAGAAAAACAGCAATAAACGTAAGTTAGCTGCTAAAGAACTAGGGATTTCTGAGAGAACTTTATACCGAAAAATTAAACAATACGATTTGTAAAAGAATGTAGAATTGTTTAAAAGTTGAATTGTTTAATTAAAAAAAATAACGTGTAGTTTTGTCATTTCGACCAGAGGGAAAAATCACATAAAGCTTCATCGTTTTAGTTTTCTAAATTATGAGATTTCTCCTATCGTCGAAATGACAATTGGAAGTTTTTTTAAAAAAAATTTGAATCTAAAACTTAAAATTCTGAACCAATAATTATGAAAAAAATACTCTACATAACATTATTCTCATTAAGCACATTATTTTTTGTTGCTTGTGGTCCATACTCTTTTACAGGAGGAAGCACAGGTGATGCCAAAACCTTACAAATAGATTATTTCCCTAATCAAGCATCTTTAGTGGAGCCAACTTTAAGTCAGCGTTTTACCCAAGACATGCTAGATTTATTTACAAGACAAACCAACTTAACCACCGTAACTTCTAATGGAGATTTATATTTTAGTGGAGAAATAACGGGCTACAGAATTACACCTATGAGTGCTACTGCAGACCAAACTGCCGCACAAAATAGACTTACCATCACTGTAAATGTTCGTTTTGTAAACAAACTTGTAGAAAAAGACGATTTTGAAAAACAATTCTCTTTTTATTCTGATTATGCTGCAGATGCACAACTTACAGGTGCCGTTTTAGAAGCTGCTTTCGATGAAATTATGGAGAGATTAACTCAAGATATTTTTAATGCTTCCGTTGCAAAATGGTAATGTTAAAAGTAAACAGTGTTCAGTTGCAGTATTCAGTAAAAAGTAGATAAAAATAACTAAGATTTGAAATCAAGTACTTTTATAGATTTAATAAAAAACAAAACTCAAATTCAGGAAGTAGAAACTGCTGAGTTAAAAACTGTTGTTGAAGAGTATCCGTATTTTCAAGCAGCACGGGTTTTATATTTAAAAGGATTAAAAAATCAGGATAGTTTTAAATACAATAACGAATTAAAAGTAACTGCTTCTTATACCACAGATAGAACTTTATTATTCAATTATATTACCTCAAACAATTTTAGTAATCAGAAAGAAGATATTCATCAACAAATATTTGAAAAAATATCATCAGAAAAAATAGTAGCAACTCTTCCTGAAACAGAACCCCATTCTGAAACAATTGAAAGTCCAGTAGAAAATACTGAAGCAATTTCAGAAAACATTATTGAAGTAGAAACTGCATTAGAAATTGGCAAGCCGATATCTTTTTCTTCTGCAGAGAATCACTCTTTTGGAGAATGGTTACAACTTTCTTCCAAAAAACCTATTGTTAGGGAAGAAAAAAAGCAAATAGAAAAAACTCCTGTAGAAAAACCTACGGAAAAAGAGGACTTAATAAACACTTTTATAGAAAATAATCCTAAAATTAAGCCTTTAGCAAAAGATAAAATAGTAGCTGTTCCGGTTGCTAAAAACAGTCAAGATTCCTCTTTAATGACAGAAACATTGGCTAAAGTTTATTTGGAACAGAAAAAGTATGAAAATGCAATGCAAGCTTATAGAATTTTAAGTTTGAAATATCCAGAAAAAAGTGGTTTCTTTGCAGACCAAATTAAAAGAATACAAATTTTACAAAAAAATAAATCATGAGTTACACAGCATTTTTAATTCTTATTTTGATTGTAGCCGTTGCATTAATCTTAATCGTGATGGTTCAAAATCCTAAAGGTGGAGGATTAACTTCTTCTTTTGGAGGTAGTGGAGCACAATCTTTGGGTGGTGTACAAAACACTAACAATTTCTTAGACAGAACAACTTGGACTTTAGCAATTGCTATGTTTGCATTAATTTTATTAGCAAACTTTGCAATTCCTAGAGATGGAGACAACAACTTTGAGTTAAACGATACTTTAGATGGTATTGAAACTTCTACTCCTGTTGAAAACACAACTCCTATAACTAACGATAGTTTAAATTAATTATCCGTTAGAGATAAATTAAAAATGCCAACGTAAATGACACGTTGGCATTTTTTTTATGCTTAAAATTTAACAATAAAATCAATCAAAGAAAAATTGTCAGTTTTAGTGTAATGGCACAATTTCTGACAATTTACTGTTAGTAATAATAAATTAATTAACTAAAAATATAACAATGGGATTAAACATTAAACCTTTAGCAGACAGAGTTCTTGTAGAACCTGCTCCAGCAGAAACAAAAACAGCATCAGGATTAATTATTCCTGATAACGCAAAAGAAAAGCCACAACAAGGAACTGTTGTAGCAGTAGGTAATGGTAAAGTTGATGAGCCATTAACTGTAAAAATTGGAGACACTGTTTTATATAGTAAATATGGTGGAACTGATTTAAAATTAGAAGGTAAAGATTACCTAATGATGCGTGAGTCTGATATTTTAGCGATTATCTAAAAGTATTTAGTTTTCAGTTGCAGCATTCAGTAGCAACAATTAAACGAATAAATAGTTAAACAAATAAACATTTAAAGAAAATGGCAAAACATATAAAATTTGATATTGAAGCAAGAGACGGATTAAAACGTGGAGTTGATGCTTTAGCAAATGCAGTAAAAGTAACTTTAGGACCAAAAGGAAGAAACGTAATTATTTCTAAATCTTTTGGAGCTCCAACAGTTACTAAAGATGGAGTTTCTGTAGCAAAAGAAATTGAGTTAGAAAATGAGCTTGAAAACATGGGAGCTCAAATGGTAAAAGAAGTTGCTTCTAAAACCAACGATTTAGCTGGTGATGGTACAACAACCGCTACAGTTCTTGCACAAGCAATTGTAAAAGAAGGTTTAAAAAACGTTGCTGCTGGTGCAAACCCAATGGATTTAAAACGTGGAATTGACAAAGCTGTCGCTGCAATTATTGCAGATTTAGAAAAACAAGCTAAAAAAGTTGGTAATTCTTCTGAAAAAATTCAACAAGTTGCTGCTATTTCTGCAAATAACGATGCAATTATTGGAGATTTAATTGCTACTGCTTTTTCTAAAGTTGGTAAAGAAGGTGTTATTACTGTTGAAGAAGCAAAAGGAATGGAAACGTATGTTGACGTTGTAGAAGGTATGCAATTTGACAGAGGTTATTTATCTCCTTATTTTGTTACCGATGCAGATAAAATGATTGCAGATTTAGAAAATCCTTATGTTTTATTATTCGACAAAAAGATTTCTAACTTACAAGAAATTCTTCCAATTTTAGAACCAGTTTCTCAATCTGGACGTCCTTTATTAATTATTGCAGAAGATGTAGACGGACAAGCGTTAGCTACTTTAGTTGTAAATAAATTAAGAGGTGGTTTAAAAATTGCTGCTGTAAAAGCTCCAGGATTTGGAGACAGAAGAAAAGCAATGTTAGAAGACATCGCTATCTTAACTGGTGGGACTGTAATTTCTGAAGAAAGAGGTTTCTCTTTAGAAAACGCAACATTAGATCTTTTAGGTACTGCAGAAGGTATTACTATTGATAAAGACAATACAACTATTGTAAATGGTGCTGGTAATGCAGATGCTATTAAAGCAAGAGTTAGTCAAATTAAAGCTCAGATTGAAACTACAACTTCTGACTATGACAAAGAAAAACTTCAAGAGCGTTTAGCTAAATTAGCTGGTGGTGTTGCTGTTTTATATGTTGGTGCTGCTTCTGAAGTGGAGATGAAAGAGAAGAAAGATAGAGTTGATGATGCTTTACACGCTACAAGAGCTGCAGTAGAAGAAGGTATTGTTGCTGGTGGTGGTGTTGCTTTAGTACGCGCTAAAAGAGTTTTAGAAAAAATTACTACAGATAATTTAGACGAAACTACAGGTGTACAAATTATTAATAAAGCTATTGAAGCTCCTCTAAGAATTATTGTAGAGAATGCTGGAGGTGAAGGTTCTGTTGTTTTAAACAAAGTTTTAGAAGGTAAAAAAGACTTTGGTTATGATGCTAAAAGTGATACTTACGTAGATATGCTAGAGGCTGGAATTATAGATCCTAAAAAAGTAACACGTGTTGCATTAGAAAATGCTGCTTCTGTTGCCGGAATGATCTTAACTACAGAATGTGCTTTAGTAGACATTAAAGAAGATGCTCCTGCAGGAATGCCTCCAATGGGTGGTGGAATGCCAGGAATGATGTAATAGCGAATCGCTATAGATAATTTATTTTACTCTTGGGTGAAATAGAGATATTAAAAAATCCGATAGATTAATTTCTATCGGATTTTTTTTTGGTTTCGAAAAACAAAACTTTTAGATTTTATAAGTAAAAAACTTATTCCTTCTTCTGCTTTTTCAATTCTCCATTGTGATCTGTAATAATTTCTTCATCTCTATATTTACAGCATCCATGCACAGAACCATACGCTTCATCTGTTGCAATTATTTTATTTTCTTCATCTAAAATAACATCATGCCCTACTGCTAAAACACTTTTCTGAACCGCATCTACATCAGTTTTACGTTCGTCTAAAATTACATTTAATTGATGTGTTTCTACACTCCAAATTGCAAATTTTACGCCTTTTGTTTTTAAAGCAGCTGTTTCTATACGTTTTTTACACATACCACAAATTCCATCTACTTCTATAGACACTTTTGCAGTTTTATTCTTTTTTACTTCTTGAGATTGTGTTGAGAAACCAATCAAACATAAACTGAATACGAATAATAATTTTTTCATCTTTTTTCTAATTTTATATTATGTTACTTATTTCCACTGCGTGGGTTATTTAATCTTAAATCTTAATCCTGTATACAATGCTCTTCCAAAAATTGGTGAATACACAATGGTACTATCAAAGTTTGAACCAAAAGGATTATCACTACCTAAAATAGGATTTTTCTGCTGAACATTTGTCAAGTTCTCTGCCCCAACATATACTTCAAACTTGTCTGAAAAAACCTTTGTTATTTGCGAGTTTAATAATTGATAAGGATCTGAATACCCCAAAGAATTAACATTACTTGGTAAACGTTGCTCTCCTATATTATTAAAAGTAACATCAAACTTCCAGTGTGCATTATTTTCCTTTACAGGTGTTTCATAAGAAAGATTTGCAAAAAATCTATTCTTAGGTTGAATCGGTTTTTGCAAATTACCCGAAGTATAATCCGTAGAAATATCAAAATATTTATATGCCGTTCTAAAATTAAAATACGGTGCAATGTTATAATTCACTTCAACCTGAAAACTATTTGCAATACTTTTTCCGTCTAAATTATAAAATGATATTTCTTGTGGATTCTCCCAATCTACCACTACTTGATTTGAAAAATCTGTCTGATAAAAATCGAAAGTAACATCTCCTTTTTTATTGAATAGATTAAACCTTTGCATATAAGAAACTCCATAATTCCATGCAACTTCCGGATTTAATCCGTAGATATTACCGCCAACATCATCAATATTAATGACTCTTGAACTAGCAAACAATTGTTGATTTTCTGCAAAAATATTAGCACTACGCTTGCCTCTTCCTGCAGACGCTCTAAAAACACTGTTTTCCCAAGGTACATATCTTGCGTGAATTCTAGGGGTTACAAAAGTTCCTAATAAATTATGAGTATCTATACGCAAACCTGCTGTTAAACTAAAATCATTCAAATTATCGAAAGCATACTCAAAAAAAGCACCAGCAGAGGTTTCTTTTCTATCATAATCGGTAATATTTACCAATTCTTGATAATTATCATGCGTAAAACTAAGTCCTGTTTTAAACTTATTTCTAGTATCCCCTATTATAGAATTGAAAATAATATTAGAAAATATACTTTCATGCTCTATATCGTAAATTTTTTGTCCGAAATAAGAATCTTGTTGATGATTGCTATACGCAAACTGAAGACTTACACTTTGAAAAGGTAATTCTGGAAAAACATACCCTAATTTAGCAGAAGTCTCAAAACGTTTGGTATCTATTTCACTTCCCCAAGCATTAGTGGTTCCTTTATCTAAAGATGGATTAAAATCAATCTCACCTGTTTGTTTTTCATCATTTAAAAAACGCACATTAATAAAACTTACCCAACCTTTTTCTGCATCAACATATTGCCAACGGTTCATTACATTTATTTGATCTGATAACGGACTGTCTAAAAAATTATCATTGTTTTTATCAAATTTTTCACCTCTATAATTTCCATGTATATAAACACCTGTAGACCATTTATCAGATACTTTTTGATTAAAATGTGTATTTAATTCAAACCTACCATCTAAAGAACCATAGGCATTTACAAAGAATTTATTATCAGAAAAAGGTTTTACCAATTCTGCATTTATTTGTCCGGATATGCTCTCATACCCATTAACAACAGAACCAGCTCCTTTTGTAATTTGAATACTTTCTACCCAAGTACCTGGTGTAAATGTGAGCCCAAAAACCTGAGCTGCACCTCTAACAGAAGGAATATTTTCTTGTGTAATTGACAAATACGGACTTGTCAACCCTAACATTTGTATTTGTTTCGTTCCTGTTAAAGCATCCGAAAAACTAACATCTATAGATGGATTGGTTTCAAAACTTTCTGCCAAATTACAACACGCAGCTTTTAGCAATTCTTCTGCATTTACAGTAAACATATTAGCAGTAGACAAAAATGATTTCTGAACTGCGTTTCGTTTACTCTTAATAACCACTTCATCTAAATTACCTTCTGGCGTAATATAATGATGAATAGGATCTAAGTTTTTAATAGTTAAAGTATCGGTTTTATAGCCTAAATAATTAACTACTAATTTCTTATATTCTAATTTATAATCTATAGTAAACCAACCTTTATTGTTTGTAATTGCACTTACATTTGTATTTAACCAATGTACAGTTACATCAGCAACTCCTAAATTATCTTTAGGATTATTTTTGTCCATAATCATCCCTTTAAATGTAGTTTGAGAAAAGAGTATGACAGGAATAAATAGCAGAAAACTACTAATTATATATTTTTTCATTATGTGTGTTAATTTTAATTTATAACGCTAATTTTATCGCCTTTAGGCAATATTTATAGTTTAAAAATTAAAATCAAATTAAAAAAGATTGGTATATAACCTGATAATCTAATAAAATTTCAGGCGGAGAAATATTGTTGTAGTTTATTTCTTTAGAATCTTGTTCAAGAAATAGATCATTAAAAGAAAAATAAAACGATGCTAAAAATTGTTGTTTAGAAAAATCAAAATCATCAACTTGAGTTTGCCTTAATTGATCCTGGCCTTTAATTTGATGAATTTCATTTTTACAACAGCTAGTCTTAGCTGCAATTTCTTGCATTTCTAAGCCGCAATCATTTGCATTCCCTATAAAAGAAACATCCATAAGAGAATCTCCACAGTAATGCTTTTCTACCGTAAAAGAAAACGTAGAAAACAACACTAAAAGTGCTAATAAAAAAGACGCTATTTTAGAAAAAACTTGTTTCATTGCTTTTGCAAATTTACAATAAGAAAATCAAATTCTATATAAAATTATCTATTACTCAATTTTTGATAATAGAAAGCTGGCAGCAGTATTAATAAAAACAGTGGATGAATTATAAATCTACGGATATAAAATGGTAACAAGTAACCACTCTCAAAATTATCTTTAATTAAAATTACAAATACAGTAATAAGGATTACAAAAGCTATCATTAAAAAATAACTAGCAAATCTTAAATACTCTTTTCGCTCAAACAACACCCAAATTATACCTAATGAAATGATAGAATTTATGAGGTACCTAAAGAACATATTTATCACTAACTTCCAAACAACTATATTCTGAATACCTGTGTACAAATAATCATTTTTAAAATATACAATTAAAGGGTCATAAAACAAATTCGCTTGAAAAGCTCTTACAGCAATTAACAGCACAAAAAGTAAGGACACTAGTACTATTTTTAGGTATTTACTCATTTTTTAAACTTAGAAAATTTATTAACCCAAACAACCCAAAGCATAAAAATAGTACCATAAATAATTGCAGGAAATACCAAACCATGTAAAAATTCTTGATTTTCTGGATATTTATAAATCATTACTGTCAGAAATGCAATTCTTAATACATTGATTGTATAAATGAGCAAACTACCAAACAGAGAATAAAAGAAAGTAGCTTTTAAAGATCCTGAAAAAGCAATAATAAATGATATAAATAAAATAATTAAACTAATAGAATTACACCCTTCTATAACCCTAGCGGTATATTTACCTTCTATGATTAGTTTTACAGAAACTTCTTTATCATGCTGAACAGCCTCTACGTTATAATCGAAAAAAGTAAGCACTTTTACGGTTTGGTCGGCCACAAGTGTTGTTATGGATGCTGTTTTATAAGTCCCTTCTTTTTCTTGAGAACGCTGTAAGTAAGTGTTATAAATTGTAACTAATAAAAAATAGGTTACAAAAAACTTAATCAGAAAAATGATGATGCTTTTATGTTTCTTCACAATAAATTTTAATTAATTTTGCCACTTATTTACACAACGAATATACAAATGAATATAGATACTTTACAACAACAGATAGACAAAATTATTTCGTCTAACACTACAATAGAGGAGAAGTTACAAGCGATATGCGATTATTTAGAAAAAGAAATTTCTTACTATGATTGGGTCGGTTTTTATTTTAAAAACGGAGATAAAAACGAGTTAAAATTAGCACAATATACAGGAGAAGAAACAGAACACACAATTATTCCGTTTGGGAAAGGTATTTGCGGACAAGTAGCTGTTAGTAACGAAAACTTTGTAGTACAAGATGTTTCTGCTCAAGACAATTATATTTCTTGCGGATGGAAAGTAAAATCTGAAATTGTAATTCCAATTTTTGTAGCAGGCGAGAATATTGGTCAAATTGATATAGATTCTCATACAGCAAATACATTTTCCGCAAAAGACGAAGCACTTCTAGAGTACATTTGCAAAGAATTATCAAATATTCTGTAATTTTGTTGATTTATTTTTATCTTTTTACTACTTTTGATAAAAATACTACAATTCACAAATCGACATACTTCTAAATAATGAGAAAATACGAATCCACTACCATAACATCTAAAAATTCAACATCTAATTATACTTCAAAAAAAACATCTATTGTAGATAATTTTGTAGTTTGGTTTCGAGATTTTTTAGATAACGCCGAGTAGTGGATCTGTTTTTTTTCTAATTAAAAAAACTTCATTAAAAGTTTGTTGTTAATTACTTACTTGTTTTGTTACTATCTTTTATTGCCTTAGAAGATTGCTTTACCTAAATTTGCACGCTTAACAACACAACACTAAATGAGCACTTCAAAAACAATTAAATCCGCATTAATTTCGGTATTTCACAAAGATGGTCTAGAACCAGTTGTAAAAAAATTAGATGCACTTAATGTAACTATCTATTCTACAGGTGGTACAGAAAAGTTTATTAAAGATTTAGGAATCAATGTAATTCCGGTAGACGAGGTTACTTCTTACCCATCTATTCTTGGTGGTAGAGTTAAAACATTGCATCCAAAAGTTTTTGGAGGTATTCTTAACAGACAAGACAATGAAAGCGATGTTGCTGAATTGGCTGAATACAATATTCCACAAATAGATTTAGTAATTGTAGATTTATATCCGTTTGAAAAAACGGTAGCTTCTGGAGCACCAGAACAAGATATCGTAGAAAAAATTGATATTGGTGGTATTTCTTTAATTAGAGCTGCTGCAAAGAATTTTAAAGACACTGTTATTGTTTCTTCTATGGATCAATATGAAGGTTTCTTAAATACTCTTTCTGAAGGAAATGGAGAAACTACCATTTCTGAAAGAAAAAAATTAGCTGCAAAAGCATTTAATATTTCTTCTCATTACGATACTGCTATTTTTAACTACTTTAACGAAGATGAAATAGTTTACAAAGCAAGTGAACAAAATGCAAACGTTTTACGTTACGGAGAAAACCCTCATCAAAAAGGATATTTCTTTGGTGACTTAGAAGCAATGTTTGATAAACTTCATGGTAAAGAATTAAGCTACAATAATTTATTAGATGTTGATGCTGCTGTAAATTTAATCCAAGAATTTAAAGGAGAAGCACCAACTTTTGCTATTTTAAAACATAACAATGCGTGTGGTTTTGCACAAAGAGACACAATTAGTCAAGCGTATACAGATGCTTTAGCAGGAGATCCTGTTTCTGCTTTTGGTGGTGTTTTAATTGCTAATACAGAAATTGACAAAGAAACTGCAGAGAAAATTCATACTTTATTTTGCGAAGTTGTAATTGCTCCTTCTTTTTCTGAGGATGCATTAGCTATTTTAAAAGGTAAGAAAAACAGAATTATCTTAATTCAGAAAGATGTTGCATTACCAACAACAACTGTTAGAACTTGTTTAAATGGTTCTTTAGTGCAAGATAAAGATAGTATTACAGATCAATTATCAGATTTAAAGTACGTAACCAACAATAAACCAACTCAAAGTGAGTTAGATGATTTGTTATTTGCTTCTAAATTGTGTAAAAACACAAAATCGAACACCATAATACTTGTTAAAAACAAACAATTATTAGCTGGTGGAACAGGACAAACAAGTAGAGTTGATGCATTAAACCAAGCTATAGAAAAAGCAACTTCTTTTAAATTTGATTTAAATGGATGTGTAATGGCAAGTGATGCATTTTTCCCTTTCCCTGATTGTGTAGAAATTGCTGATAATGCAGGAATAAAAAGTGTTATTCAACCTGGTGGATCTATCAAAGACCAATTAAGTATAGATTATTGTAATGAAAACAATTTATCTATGGTAATGACAGGAACAAGACATTTTAAACATTAATAATAAATATGTATTTTACATACAGAATTTTAGTAATTTTGTAAGAATACATCAAGAATAAAACAACAAATATATTTTATGGGTTTTTTCGATTTTATGACGGAAGATATTGCGATTGATTTAGGTACCGCAAATACTTTAATAATCCACAACGGAAAAGTGGTTATTGATAGTCCTTCTATTGTTGCCAGGAACAGAATTACTGGAGAAATCATTGCAATTGGTAAAGAAGCCAACCTAATGCAAGGAAAAACCCATGAAAATATTAAAACTATTCGCCCTTTAAAAGACGGAGTTATTGCAGATTTTGAGGCATCTGAACAGATGATTAAAGAATTTGTAAAGCAAATTCCTTCTATTAAAAAGCGTTTATTTCCACCTGCATTAAGAATGGTTATTTGTATTCCTTCGGGAATTACAGAAGTAGAAAAACGAGCTGTTCGTGATTCTGCTAAACACATGAATGCAAAAGAAATCTATCTAATTTATGAGCCTATGGCTGCTGCAATTGGTGTTGGTATAGACATTATGGAGCCAAAAGGAAACATGATTATTGATATTGGTGGTGGTACAACAGAAATTGCTGTAATAGCTTTAGGAGGTATTGTTTGTGATCAATCTGTAAAAGTTGCAGGAGATCTTTTTACAAATGATATTATGTACTACATGCGTACCCAACACAACTTACATGTTGGAGAATCTACTGCAGAAAAAATTAAAATTACTATTGGTGCCGCAACAGAAGATTTAGAAACTCCACCAGACGAAATGTTGGTTCAGGGTAGAGATTTACTAAGCGGAAAACCTAAACAAGTACAAGTTTCTTATAGAGAAATTGCAAAAGCATTGGACAAATCTATTTTAAGAATTGAAGATGCTGTAATGGAAACTTTATCTAAGACTCCGCCAGAATTGGCTGCAGACATCTATAATACAGGTATCTATTTAGCAGGTGGTGGTTCTATGTTAAGAGGTTTAGACAAGCGTTTGTCTAGAAAAACAGACTTACCTGTTTATGTAGCCGAAGACCCTTTAAGAGCAGTTGTTCGTGGAACAGGAATTGCATTAAAAGAATTAAAAAAATACAAAAATGTATTAATGAAATAGTAGTTTTTAAGTTCTTACAATGCAGCAGATTATCTATTTTTTTCAGAAGTTTAAGTATTTTCTGTTTTTTATATTGTTAGAGTTAATAGCGCTAACTTTCACTTTTAACAACCTTAGTTTTCATAAAAGCAAGTTTATAAACTCTGCTAATAGTGTGACAGGTGGTTTTCTTACAACCCTTTCTAATTCTACAGAATATTTAGGATTAAAGTCTGAAAATAAATTATTGTCAGAAGAAAACACACGTCTAAAAAATCTTTTAGAAAAAAACAAATCTGTAAATTTTGATATTGATTCTACTGTGATGGACTCAACAAAATACCATCAAAATTACACTTTCACAAACGCAAAAATCATCAACAATAATTATTCTAAACCATTTAATTTTTTAACTATAAATAAAGGTAAAAATCAAAATATAGATAAAGAAATGGCTGTAATTAATAGTAAAGGAATTATTGGAATTACAGAAAACTCATCAAATAATTATACGAGAGTACAATCTATTTTAAATAAAAATAGTGGTATTAATGCACGTCTTAAAGGAAATGATTTTTATTACGGAACGTTAAAATGGAACAGTGTAGATTACAATATTGTTCAGTTACACGATATGCCAAGACAAGCGCCATTAAAAATTGGAGACACCATTGAAACAGGAGGAAAATCCACTATTTTCCCTGAAGGAATACCTATTGGAACGATCTCTAAAATAAACAAAGGAAACACCGCTAATAATCAAGTAGATGTAACGTTATTTAATGATATGAGTAACCTTGGTTATGTATATATTGTTAAAAATTTAGATAAGGAAGAACTACAATTTTTAGAAAATACGAGCAATGAATAAAAGTATAAATCAAATTTTATCTTTTTTATTCTTGCTATTCTTGCAAGTATTAGTGCTAAATAACATCAATTTTTTAGGGCATATAAATCCATATCTTTATATAAGCTTTGTAATTCTATATCCTTTAAATGAAAAAAGATATTCCTTTCTTTTTATAAGTTTCCTTTTAGGACTATTTGTTGATTTCTTTTCAGATTCTGGAGGTATACATGCATTTGCAACTTTATTTATCGCTTATATTAGGTTATTTTTTGTGAATGTATACTTTAGAAAAATACCTGCAGACTACCCTTTCTTTAGCTTAAAATCTGAATCTTTTGGTAAAGTTTTCAACTATGTAGTAACTTTAACAGTAATTCATCACCTTATTTATTTTACTTTTGCTAATTTTAGTTTTGAAAATTTATCAATGGTTTTTTTAAACACATTATACTCTAGTGTTTTTACATTGATTTTATTTTTTCTAGGAACTTATATTTTTACTAAAAGCGAATAATGCAAAGAAGTTTTTTACTCTATTTTTTAATAACACTTATCGGAATTCTTTTTATTGGGAGACTTTTTCAATTGCAAGTAATTAGAGGTGCTAACTATGACCCTATTCATAATTCTGCCGTAAAAATAGAGTATGATTATCCAGAAAGAGGATATGTATATGATAGAAACGGAGAACTTTTAGTTGCAAACCAGCTTTCTTATGACGTTATGGTGCAACCCAACCAGGTAACACCATTAGATACATTAGAATTTTGTAATCTATTAAAAATTGATAAAGCAGATTTCTTAAAAAGATTAAAAAAAGCAGACAATTATGCACCTTACCTACCTTCAGTATTTTTAAAACAGTTGGCAAAAGAAGATTTTGCTTTTCTTCAAGAAAAATTACATAAATACACTGGTTTTTTTATTCAAAAAAGAATCATTAGAAAATATCCTATAAATGCAGCTGCAAATGTACTTGGCTATATTGGAGAAGTAAATGAAACTTTAGCAAAAGAAAATGCCTATTATCAACCCGGAGAATTAATTGGAAAAGATGGAATTGAAAGGCAATATGAAGATTATTTAAGAGGAACTAAAGGTAAAAAATATCTACAAAGAAACAACCTAAATAAAGTTACGGGATCTTATTTAGACGGTTCATACGACACTATTCCAGAAAATGGAAAAGACTTAACATTAACCTTAGACATACAACTACAACTTTATGCACAGAAACTTATGTCGGGTAAAAGAGGTGGAATTGTAGCTATAGAACCAGCAACCGGAGAAATCTTAGCATTAGTTACTGCACCATCCTACGATCCTAACATGTTGGTTGGTAGAAAACGATCTAGAAACTCTACAATACTATTTAATGATACCATAAGTAAACCTTCTTATGACAGGGGGTTGTTGGCTACCTATGCTCCTGGTTCTCCTTTTAAAATGATGAATGCTTTAATTGGCCTTCAAGAAGGTGTTATTACAGAGGATTCAGGTTTTAGATGTAACCATGGTTTTAGATACGGTAGTAGAGCAGGTGCATTTATGGGATGCCATTGCGGAATTACAGGAAGGCCAGTACAACTAAAAGCAGCCATTGCTAGATCTTGTAACACTTACTTTTCTCAAACCTATAAGAAAATTATAGAAAAAAACAATAAACCCTCAGAAGGTTTAGATACATGGCACAACCATATTGCCAGCTTTGGTTTAGGTAATTATTTAGGTTATGATTTACCTGCTGGAAGTCCAGGTTTAATACCTACCGGAAAATATTATGATGATATTTATAGATATTCTTGGAATGGTTCTACTACTATTTCCAATGCAATTGGTCAGGGAGAAGTTTTAACAACACCTATTCAACTAGCTAATTTTACAGCAGTAATTGCCAACAGAGGATATTTCTATACACCACACGTATTAAAAGAAGTGAATAAAAATCCTATTAAAGATTCTGTATATACAATTGCAAAAAAAACAACGATAGATAAAAAGTATTTTTCTCCAGTAGTGGAAGCAATGCATGAAGTATTTAAAACAGGAACAGGGAGATTTAATCAAGTAGAAGGTATTGAAATTTGTGGAAAAACCGGAACTGCAGAAAACTTTGCTAGAATAGACGGTCAAAAAATTCAACTACCGGATCACTCAATTCTAGTGGCATTTGCACCTAAAGAAAACCCTAAAATAGCGATAGCAATTTTTGTTGAAAATGGTGGATATGGATCTACAATAGCTGCTCCAATTACCAGTTTACTGATAGAAAAGTATATAAATGGTAGTATCTCTAAAGAAAATAAATATAGAGAACAACGAATGTTAGACTTAAACTTAAAAGATATTTACGCTAAACTAAATCAAAAAACTAAATAAATTGCGCCAAGAACGAAATAACATTTTTGCTGAGATCGATTGGCTTTTAGTTTTCTTATTTGCTATTCTTGTAGGTTTTGGTTGGATGAATATATATGCTGCATCCAAAACTGAAGATAATATACAGATATTAGATTTTTCTACTAATTATGGTAAACAAATTCTTTGGATTATTTTAAGTGTTCCATTAATTGTGATCATCCTTTTTTTTAATTCAAAATTTTACGAGAAATACTCAAGTATATTCTACATAGTTTCATTGATTATGTTAATTCTTTTATTTCCATTTGGAAAAGAAATAAATGGTGCAAAATCTTGGTTTAGTTTTGGGGGTATGAGTTTACAGCCTTCTGAATTTGTAAAAGCATTTACAGCACTTGCTGTTGCCAAGCTTTTAAGTGATAGACAATACAATTTAGGTTTAGTTAAAAACCAAATAAAGGCTTTTATAATAATTTTTACACCCGCCGTATTAATAACATTGCAACCAGATGCAGGTTCTGCCTTAATTTATTTGGCATTTTTCTTTGTTCTAAACAGAGAGGGATTAACCCTAAATTACATAATTTTAGGTACTCTGGCTATCGTTATTTTTATTTCAACTATTTTCTTCGGATTTGCTTCTGTATTAATTACCCTATTATCTTTAATTACAATCGCTGTTGGTTATGCCATTTATAGAGGAGGAAAAACATTTTTTAGATTTAATTGGTATAAAGTATTAGCACTATACATTGTTACCGCACTATTTGTGTTCGGAACAAACCTAACTTATAACAATATTTTTAAACAACACCATAGAGATCGTTTTGAAGTATTATTAGGTTTAAAAACTGATAAAAAAAATATTGGATACAACTCACACCAATCAGAATTAACTATTAGTTCTGGGGGTTGGACAGGTAAAGGTTTTTTAAAAGGAGATATTACTAAAGGAAATTTTGTACCAGAACAACACACCGATTATATTTTTAGTACTATTGGAGAAGAATGGGGTTTCTTAGGAAGTAGTATTGTTATTATTCTTTTTATGTTGATGATGTATAGAATAATATATCTGTCGGAAACACATGCTAATAAATTCGGAAGAATATATGGCTACAGTGTGGCTTCTATTCTCTTTTTTCATGTTATTGTAAATATAGGAATGGTTATAGGCTTACTACCAACTGTTGGTATACCTCTACCCTTTTTTAGCTACGGAGGTTCGTCTCTTTGGGGTTTTACAATCTTACTCTTTATCTTTATTAGATTAGATGCCCATAAACACTACGATTGGTAAAGTAAGTATTAAACCTTCTCTTAGCACAACTATTTTATTAACTTTTAATTATTATTCTTATACAAGACTATAAAAACCTCGCTGTAAGAGATAATAATACACAAAACCGAATAGGCTTAACAAGGATAAAGAAAAGCCTTTAAACAGTAAATTAGAAGCATAGTAATATAGAATTCTCTTTACAAAGAGTAAAGAACTACTTTAATACTTTACAAGAATAATTATTTAAATTTTGAACAAAAAAAAGCTCTGAATTTTCATTCAGAGCTTTTAAATTTTATATGCTTTTAAACCTTACAATGCAGCAACCTGCTTTGTTAATTTAGATTTTAAGTTAGCAGCTTTATTCTTGTGAATAATATTATTCTTAGCTAATTTATCTAACATAGAGATAACCTTACCTAATTTAGTTTCTGCATCTGCTTTATCTTCTACAGTACGTAAATCTCTTACAGCATTACGTGTAGTTTTATGCTGATATTTATTACGTAACCTTTTAGCTTCGTTACTTCTAATTCTCTTTAATGCTGACTGATGATTTGCCATAATACTTAATTTATTAGTTTTTTATATTAAAACTTGTAGTCCGTACGGGAATCGAACCCGTGTTACATGGATGAAAACCATGCGTCCTAACCCCTAGACGAACGGACCAGAACAATTAACAATGCGTTAATTGCGGCTGCAAATATACAATGTTTTTTAATTCCTGCAAGTAAATTTTATAAAATATACATTTTTTTGTAAAATAATTGATCAACATCGAACGAATACAAATCAAACACAACCCAAATTACTATATATCAGTTAACTAAACCACATTCTTACTTTTTTACAAAAAAAAGAAAATTATGAGTTTTAAATAAATATCATATCAGTAGCAGATATTAAAAAATACCCCACACAGTATATTAAAAAAAAATAGAGAAATAAGTATTAAAACTTAAAATAAAGGCAAAAAAAAACTCTGAATAATAATATTCAGAGTTTTAAATGTTTTTAGGCGTAAATCTTACAATGCAGCTACGTGCTTTGTTAATTTAGATTTTAAATTAGCCGCTTTATTTTTATGGATAATATTAGTTTTTGCTAATTTATCTAACATAGAAATAACTTTAACTAATTTCTCTTCAGCATCTTTCTTATCTTCTACAACACGTAAATCTCTTACAGCATTACGGGTAGTTTTATGCTGATATTTGTTACGTAACCTTTTAGCTTCGTTACTTCTAATTCTCTTTAATGCTGACTTGTGATTTGCCATAATACTTTAATTTGTTTTTTTTAATAAAACATTGTAGTCCGTACGGGAATCGAACCCGTGTTACATGGATGAAAACCATGCGTCCTAACCCCTAGACGAACGGACCAGAACAATTAAGTATATCCTAATTGCGGCTGCAAATATACAATGTTTTTTAATTCTCACAATAGTTTTAGAAAAAAAAATGATTTTTTTTCTAAATTAATATGCTTTTGCAAAAAGAACTCGTTTAGAAGACGGTTTTCCTGTTAAAACACAAACACCTGCTTCTTCTTTAGCATCATTAGGTATACATCTAATTGTAGCCTTGGTATATTCTTTTATTCTATCTTCAGTTTCCTCTGTACCATCCCAATGTGCAGAAACAAAACCACCAGTACTTTTAATGGCTTTTTTAAATTCTTTAAAATCGTCTACAACTGTTGTATGCTCTTTTCTATAATCAATTGCTTTTTTAAATAAATTCTCTTGAATCTCTTCTAAAAGATTTTCAATAAAAGCAACTGCATCATCTTGTGCTACTATTTGTTTTTCAAAAGTATCTCTTCTAGCAATCTCTAAAGTACCATTTTCTAAATCTCTATTTCCAATGGCAATTCTTACAGGCACTCCTTTTAATTCGTATTCAGCAAACTTAGCTCCTGGTCTATACGTATCTCTTGTATCAAACTTTACAGAAATTCTTTTTAAACGTAATTCTTTTACAATTACATTCATTTTTTCAGAAATAGCTTCTAATTGATCATCTCCTTTATAAATTGGAACAATTACAACTTGTATCGGCGCTAATTTAGGAGGTAAAACCAAACCATGATCATCCGAATGTGTCATAATTAAACCACCAATTAAACGCGTAGAAACTCCCCAAGAAGTTGCCCAAACATGTTCTTGTTTTCCTTCTTTAGAAGTAAACTTAACATCAAATGCTTTTGCAAAATTCTGACCTAAAAAATGACTTGTTCCTGCTTGTAAAGCTTTCCCGTCTTGCATTAAAGCTTCAATAGTATATGTATCTACTGCTCCAGCAAAACGTTCGCTATCAGATTTTACACCTTTTACCACTGGCATAGCCATAAAGTTCTCTGCAAACTCTGCATAAACATCTTGCATCTGCTTAGATTCTGTTATAGCTTCTGCTTCTGTTGCATGAGCAGTATGCCCTTCTTGCCATAAAAATTCTGCTGTACGTAAAAACAAACGTGTACGCATTTCCCAACGAACTACATTTGCCCATTGATTTATAAGTAAAGGCAAATCTCTATAAGATTCAATCCACCCTTTATAAGTATTCCATATAATTGCTTCAGAAGTTGGTCTTACCACCAATTCTTCTTCTAATTTAGCTTCTGGATCTACTCTTAATTTACCTGGATTTTCAGGGTCGTTTTGTAAACGATAATGTGTAACAACAGCACATTCTTTAGCAAAACCTTCTGCATTTTTCTCTTCTGCTTCAAATAGACTTTTAGGCACAAGTAAAGGGAAATAAGCATTTTCATGCCCAGTTTCTTTAAACATTCTATCTAGTTCTGCTTGCATTTTTTCCCAGATGGCATAACCATAAGGTTTAATAACCATACAACCTCTAACGGCAGAGTTTTCAGCTAAATCCGCTTTCACTACTAACTCGTTATACCACTTAGAATAATCGTCGGCTCTTTTTGTTAAATGTTTACTCATAATCAAAAGTTTGGCACAAATATTGTAACCTTTATTGTGTAAATGTTTGTTAAAAATTAGTTATAATATACGAAAACAGTACAAAACTACTATAAATTAAAGAGTTTTAACTACATTTAATTAATAAAATAAGTATTCATCTAAATATATTCATTATGAAACTAAAATATACAAATCTTAACCTAAGCCAACTATTAACTATACTAACAACTAGTTTAGTATTGGTTTCTTGCGGTACTTACCAAAGTGCGTATAATAATGATGGTATTTATGGTAGCGATACAGCAAATAATGAAAATAGAAATGTAATCTATGTTGATCAAGATGGATATGATGATTACAATGATAATTATTTTTTAAACAAATTAAATAGTTTAGAAAATGTAGATAATAATGATGTTTTTACAGATGTTGACAACTACAATTCTGTAGACACCATTTATATTGATGAAGCAGATATAGATGAAACATTAAACTATAAATCTAACCAACCTTGGGGTCAAAACAGCAACAACGATGTAGCTGTAAATATAAATGTAATTGAAAGTCCATATTGGAATAATTATTACGGTTATAATTACTACGATACTTGGGGGTATAGAAACTGGAATTATAGAGGATATGCTTGGAATCATAATCCTTATTGGCATCCTTACCATAATTATTATGCTTGGAATGTAGGTTTTTATTCTCCTTATTATTACCAACCTTATCATTATGGTTACACTAACAGATATAGAAACTACAATAATAGATACACTAATAATACCTACAGAAACAATACTTACAGAAGAAGAGCAACTAACAATAGTACATACAGAAGAAGTAGTACCATTAATTCTAGAAACAGAAGTACAACAAGTAGAAGAAGTAGTACCGTAAATAGACGACCTACAAACACTACAAGTAGGAGAACTAGTACAACAACATCACCTAGAATAAGATCTACTACAACTACAAGAAAAAGTACAACACCTACAAGAAGTACTAGAAGTAGTACTTCTACACGAAGCAGCGGAACTAGAAGTAGTGGCACAAGAAGCAGCGGAACTAGAAGTCGTTCTACAACAACAACAAGAAGAAATAATAGCGCAAGCGTAAACAACAATACAAATAGTAGAAACAACAGGCAAGTTGTAGTTGTAAGAAGAGCATCAGCACCTTCTACTACTAGAAGCTCTAATTCATCAACAAATAGAAGTACTAGCAGAGCTGCAACAACTAGAAGCTCAAGTTCTACAAAAAAAACATCAACAAGAAGTAGAACCAATACTTCTAGCAGAAGTAACAATACGTATACACCATCTGCAAGAAGTTCGTCTTCAACTAGATCATCATCTACTAGAAGTACTCCTTCTAGGTCTTCACCAACAAAAAGCACACCAACTAGAAGTTCTTCAACCAGAAGTAGTAGCTCTAGTAGATCTTCTTCATCCTCATCTAAAAGAAGAGGATAAAAAAAGTTTTACAATCTTTAAATGGTAATAAACAAATACTAGTATGAAAAAAATTATAACGATAGCTTTCTTATTCGCAGCAACAGTTACGACTTATTCTCAATCTTTAAGATACCAAGATTTAGGTGTTTTATTTTCTAAGAATGATGATAATGGCTCTGCCCGATTTACAGCAATGAGCGGTGCTTTTGGCGCACTAGGAGGAGATGTTTCTGCTATGAGTGTTAACCCTGCTGGTATTTCTGTATTTACAAATAGCTATTTTACCGGAACTATAAATTCTAGAAATACAGATATTTCTGCAGAATTTGGAGACGCTAACTTTAACGATAGAAGAAAGACGACAACTGATAATAAATATTTCAACCTTTCTCACGCCGGTGCTGTATTAGTTTTTGACAGTGCTTACAGATCTGACTGGAATAAGTTTGCAATTGGTTTTAACTATAGAATTACGAACGATTTTGAAAACAGTTTTTCAGCACAAGGAAATGAAGCTGTTACTAGATTTGACACAAACCCTCGTAATCCAGGTACCATATACAATTACACAGATGGACAGCTATACGACACAAATTACAACGGAGAAACAACGGAATTAAACATCGCTTTTTCATCAGTTCATAAAAACAAATTACACGTAGGTTTAGGGCTTAATTTTTATGATTTGAATTTCACTCAACAATCTGTTTTAACAGAGTTAAATAGTGATGAAGACGGCAATATCCTTGACGTAGAATTATATCAAGAAAACCTTACAACAGGAACAGGTTTCTCTGCAAACGCAGGATTTATCTATAAAGCTAATCAAAATTTCAGATTTGGTTTAGCTTATCAAACACCAACTTGGTATACCGAAATCTTACAAGACACAAATTACAACCAAGACAGTAATATTGATATTGGAGAAACAGCTTTTTTCCCGGATGAAGTTTACTCCTTTTCTGAAAACAATCCTCGTCAATTTATATCTTATAAATTAAAAACACCAAGTAAAATAACCGCAAGTGCTGCCTTTATTTTTGGAAAAGATGGTTTAATTAGTTTAGATTACATCAACAAAAATTATAAAAATATAAAATTATCCAACGGTGGTTTTACGGTTGAAAATGAGTTTTTTGAAAACGACTTAAGAAACACACATTCTCTTAATATTGGTACAGAATGGCGTATAGATAGATTTAGTCTAAGAGGTGGTTATAAATTTGAGCAAGATCCTAGCAAATCATCTATAGCCTCAGATAATTTAAAAGGATATTCTTTAGGTGCAGGTTACAACTTTGGGAATATGAAACTAGACTTTTCTTTTAGCGATAATAACAGAACTGGTGTATACAATTTATACTCAAACCTTAATACTGTAGTAAATCCATCAGAATTAAAAATAGACAATAAAACGATTACTGCATCGATTAGTTTTAATTTGTAAACGATAACAACATACAATAAAAAATCCGCTTGTAGATACAACTAGTATCCGCAAGCGGATTTTTATTTAACATATCAAAAACAATTCTATCTCCCTTTTTTCCCTTAATTTTGCAAATCAATATTTAGCACTATGCAAGACGTAAAAATAACAATTCAAGAAACTACTAACAATACCATTATAAAATTTAATACCAATCAAATTTTAATCAATGGAGGAAGTTATGAATATAATAATATAGATGAAGCTAAAAACTCACCTTTAGCGCAAGAATTATTCTACTTACCTTTTGTAAAAAAGATTTTTATTACCGCAAACTTTATTGCTGTACAACGTTATGACATTTTAGAATGGATAGATGTACAAGAAGAAGTTAAAGAACAAATTGAAGCATATTTAAATGACAATGGCGTTGTTGTAAACGAATCTCCAACTTCTAAAAAAGAAGCTATAGAGGTTTATGCAGAAGCAACTCCAAACCCTTCGGTGATGAAGTTTGGAAGCAGCAAATCTTTAACACAAACAGATGTTGAGTATAAGAATATAGATGAAGCTAGCAAATCATCTCCTTTAGCACAAGCAATTTTTAATTTCCCTTTTGTAAAAGAAGTATTTATTTCTGATAATTATGTATCGGTTACCAAATATGATATGGTAGAGTGGAATGATGTGTATGCAGAAGTAAGAACTTTTATTCGTGAATACTTAGTTTCTGGAAAAACGATTATTAAAGAACTACCAACCGAAGAAAAATCAACATCAGAAAACAAAATAGCTGAACCACAAGTAGCATTAGAAGGAATTTCAGCACAAATATCAGATATTTTAGATGAATACATTAAACCTGCAGTTGCAAGTGATGGTGGTAATATCGCTTTCCGTTCTTATGATGAAGAAAACAAAATAGTACGTGTAGTTTTACAAGGTGCCTGTAGTGGTTGCCCTTCTTCTACCGCTACTTTAAAAAACGGAATAGAAAGCTTATTAAAAGAAATGTTACCAAATCAGATTAACGAAGTAGTAGCAATTAACGGATAAACTTGCAATACGCACTATGCTTTATAAACTCTTAAAACATAGTGCCAAAAGCTTAAAGCAAAAATAATGTCAGCAGAAAAAATAAACCCTTACAAAGATTCTAAACTTGGCAAAAAAGAGCAAGTTGCTCAAATGTTTGATAATATTTCTGAAAACTACGATGGCTTAAACAGAGTAATTTCTTTAGGAATTGATGTTAAATGGCGTAAAAAAGTAGTGAAAATTGTTGGACAAAACAATCCGAAACAAATTTTAGACATTGCTACAGGTACTGGTGATTTAGCTATTATGATGGCAGCTTTAAACCCAGATAGAATTGTAGGTTTAGATATTTCTGAAGGAATGTTAGAAGTAGGAAAACAAAAAATTGCAAAAGCTAATCTTACTGATAAAATAGAAATGGTAGTTGGCGATTCTGAAGAAATGCCTTTTGCAGACAATACTTTTGATGCAATTACAGTTTCTTTTGGTGTTAGAAATTTTGCTAATTTAAATAAAGGAATTAAAGAAATAGCTAGAGTTTTAAAGCCAACCGGTGTTTTAGTTATTTTAGAAACTTCTAACCCAACAAAATTCCCTTTTAAGCAAGGTTATAAATTATATACAAACTTATTTTTACCTGTTGTGGGTAAATTATTTTCTAAAGATAAAGTTGCCTATTCTTATTTATCAGAATCTGCAAATTCTTTTCCTTTTGGAGGAGCGTTCAACAATATTTTACAAAAAAATGGGTTTAGACATACAGAAGATACACCAGTAACTTTTGGAGTTGCTACAATTTATACTGCAAGTAAATAATGATGAGTAAGAAATTTATAATATTCGGTTTTTTCCTTTTAACTTCTATCGCTTTTTTTGCGCAAAGAGAAAAAGTGGAATACTTACCTACTTTTGATCAAAGAAAAATACATTATGGTTTTTACCTTGGTTTAAATCAGAATGATTTTAAATTTAGTTACAATAACAATTCTGGCGTTCCGAATGCAGACATTACAGTAGAACCTTCAGTTGGGTTTAACGTAGGTTTAATTGCAGATTTACGTTTGCATAAAAATGTAAACTTACGTTTAGAACCAGGTTTAATGACCAACTCAAAGAAAATATACTTTAACCACTTACCTACTCCACAAGATAGTGTTAGAGAGGTAAGTTCTACATACCTACATGTTCCATTAATTTTTAAATTTAGCACGGACAGATATAAAAATATTAGACCTTATGTGTTAGCGGGAATTTCTTACGACTATAATTTTTCTAGTAATGAGGAAGGTGAAGATAACTCCGGAGGACAATTTAGAACCAAAACTAGTAACTTTATGTACGAAGTTGGAGTTGGTATAGATATTTACTTATATTATTTTAAATTTTCTCCTTCTATACGTGGTGTTTTTGCACTACCTAGTGAAGTTAAATATGATAATGACCCTAATAGTGCTTGGACAGCTCCAATAAACTATATGGGAACACGTGGCGTATTTCTTACCTTAGCTTTTGAATAAGTATTAGTTGTAACTAAAAATAAAGGAGCAAACTTAGCTCCTTTGCAAAAAAATATACAACTAACAACTTCTTTTAAATTCACTCAATAGAATGGCTGTTGCAGTGGCTACATTTAAACTTTCAGTTTCTTGAATATCTCCAAATCTTGGAATAGAAATTTTATGAGTAATAAGTTTTTTAATGGTATCTGAAACACCATTTGCTTCATTTCCCATTATTAAAACCCCTTCTTTTGGCAAACTTGTTTTGTACACATTTTTACCATCCATATCTGCTATAAAAGTTGGTTTTTGGGTTTCAGACAAATATTCAGTTAAATCTACATAACGAATAGATATTCTAGTTAAAGACCCCATACTTGCTTGCACTACTTTTTGATTATAACAGTCTACAGTATCTTTAGAGCAAATTAATTCAGCTACACCAAACCAATCGCATAAACGAATAATAGTACCTAAATTCCCTGGATCATTAATAGCATCTAAAGCCACCGTTAAGCCATTATTTGAATTAGGTTTTTCGTCAGGTATTTTAAATATACCTAAAGCCTTATTTGGTGTTTTTAAATTGCTGATTTTCTTCAAATCAGCTTCAGAAACACGAACTATTTTTTCTTCTAAAACATCCGAAGAAAAATCATCCGTACAAAAAAGTGTTTCAAGTTCAAATGAAGAATTTAAGATTTCTTGCACAACTTTTATACCTTCCGCTATAAATAATTTATGCTTTTGTCTATACTTTTTTTGAGATAAACTTGTTATTAATTTAAATTGATTTTTTGAGATACTCATTAATTGATTGGAATTGGAAATAAACCGCCGAAAAATACTATTTTTGAATTTGATAGCACTGCTAAATTAATGAAAAAACTTTCTTTATCCCTTTTATTATTACTCCTTTTTGTTTCATGTAATTCTACAAAGAATGTTGCGGAAGGAAAACACATGCTTACTCAAAATTATATATATGTAGATAGTGTGAAAAATAATAGTAGTGATATTCAAAAATACATTCTACAAAAACCAAATCCAAAGTTTTTAAACTTACCGGTTGGTTTGTATTTTTATAATATAGGAGATCCCAACAAACCTAAAACACCTGCTACCTGGGGAGAAAAAAATCTTCGTTCTTATAATTTTATTAAAAATATTTTTTCTGAAAAACAAAGTATTGCATACGCCAAAACTTTTATTGGATTAAATAAATGGTTTTTAAATTACCAAGGCCCCGTTATTGTTAGTGAGGGAAAAGTAAAAAATACCGAAAATAATTTATTAACGTATTACAAAAACCAAGGTTATTTTAAATCGAAGGTAACCTCCGAAATCAATAGAGATTCAATTAGTAAAAAAGCTACTGTAGCATATAAAATAACCAAAGGGAAGCCAACGCTATTAGATAGTATCAATTTTAAAATAGAATCTTTAGTGCTAGATTCTATTTATAAAAACACAAGCACACCATCTCTCTTAAAAACAGGAAATCAATATAATGACAAAGTTTTTAGAAATGAAGCCAATAGAGTTTTAAAACTTTTTAGAAATAATGGTATTTATAATTTTACAGAATCTGCTTTAGGGTTTTATGTAGATTCTACAAGAACGGATAACAAAACAAATGTAGATTTTTTAATCTCTGGCGGTCAATTAAAAGAAGAAGAGCGAGGTCAATATGTAAACAAACCTTATCAAGTACAAAAGGTAACCGAAGTAAGTGTTTATACAGATTATTCTTTTACAAGAAAAGGAGAGCCTTATTTAGATTCTATAAATTATGAAGGCATTCAATTTTTAGCACATCGTAGAAATAAATTCAACCCAAAGTATTTATCACAATCCATTTTCTTAAAACCAGGAAGTATTTACAAAGACACTTTAAGAAATTTAACAAGAAATCACTTAAAATCACTTAAGAATTTTAAATCTACCAATATAGAATTTATACCAATTTCAGGAACAGACGATGAATTAAAAATGCTTGTAAAGCTATCACCTATAGAAAAATTCACTTTAGGGCTAGAAACAGAAATAACACATTCTAACATTAGAGAAATTGGTTCTTCTGCAAAGTTTTCAATTACAAATAGAAATGCATTTAGAGGTGCAGAATTATTAAAATTATCTTTTTTAGGGTCTTATTTTAACTCAAACAGTGGTCCTGGTTGGGAGTTTGGTGCAGATGCCTCTTTAGAAATACCAAGACTTATTGCTCCTTTTGGATTAAATAAATTAGTCCCTAAAGAAATGTCACCAAGAACCTTGTTTTCTATTGGAACTAGTTTTCAGAAAAATATAGGTTTAGACAGACAAACATTTACTTTTTTATCTGATTATAAGTGGCAGTATAATGCAAAAAAAACAATTCAATTAGAGATTTTAAACACACAATATATTCAAAACTTAAACATTAGTAGTTATTTTGATATTTATAGTTCGGAGTTTTCGAATCTAGATGATGTTGCTGAAACTTATGATACTGCTAATAATATTACTACCAATCCTAACTATCCGCTTTCTACGGATATAAATGATCAGGTACCAGAAGCATTGGCTTTTATGAGAAAGGTTGCCAATGATACTGGTTTTAAAACAACAAATTCTGACGAATACAACGATGCTTTAAATATTTTAAATCGATATAATATTATAACATCCGATTTCTTAATTCCTGTGCTAGCTTATTCTTTTACATATAATAGTCAAACAAATTTTAATGATAATAATTTCTCATTCTTTAAAGTAAGACTTGCAAATTCTGGAAATGCCTTAGGGTTACTATCAAACAAAACAAATGTAAACAACAAAAAAACACTTGCAAACATACCACTAGCCCAGTACTTTAAAACGGATTTAGAGTATAAGAAATTTTGGGATGTTGGCGGTAATTCAGTATTTGGGATTAGAACTTTTTTAGGTGCAATTATACCTTATGACAATTCTGACATCCCTTTTACAAAAAGTTATTTTGCAGGAGGTTCTAATGATATTAGAGCTTGGCAAACTTATGAATTGGGTCCCGGAAGCAGAAATACCGGTCTAGAGTTCAATGTAGGAAGCCTTAAGTTTTTAACCAGTGCAGAATACAGGTTTGATGTGGTTAGCAAATTAAAAGGAGCTTTATTTATTGACGCTGGTAATATTTGGGACATTACTGGTTCTGAATTTGTTGACGAAGAATCTAAATTCAATAATGTATCATCTCTAAAAGATATTGCCGTAGGTACCGGATTTGGAGCAAGATTAGATTTTAGCTTTTTAATTTTACGTTTAGATGTTGGTTTTAAAACTTATGAACCTTATTTAACTGGTAATAAATGGCTTAAAAACTACAACTTTTCTAATGCTGTTTACAATATAGGTATTAACTATCCCTTCTAAATTAGGAATAAAACCTATAACGTTTTCGTTATTTTATGCTTACATTCAGCTGTATTTTTAGTACTTTTGATGAGTAATTAATGATTAAAATATACAAACATGAGTCATAATATAAAGCCAGGTGTTGCAACTGGATCAGAAGTTCAAGCTATTTTTAATTTTGCAAAAGAAAAAGGTTTTGCTTTACCAGCAGTAAACGTTATTGGATCTAACACTATTAACGGTGTTTTAGAAACAGCAAGAGATTTAAATGCTCCTGTAATTATTCAGTTTTCTAATGGTGGTGCACAATTTAATGCAGGAAAAGGTTTATCTAACGAAGGTGAAAAAGCTGCCATTGCTGGTGGTATAGCTGGTGCAAAACATGTACATGAATTAGCAGTTGCTTATGGAGTGCCTGTTATTTTACATACAGATCACTGTGCTAAAAAATTATTACCTTGGATAGACGGATTATTAGATGCTTCAGAAAAACATTTCGAAGAAACTGGTAAACCTCTTTATAGCTCTCACATGATCGATTTATCTGAAGAGCCTTTAGAAGAAAACATTGAGATTTGTAAAACATATTTAGCTCGTATGAGTAAAATGGGTATGACTTTAGAAATTGAATTAGGTATTACAGGTGGTGAAGAAGACGGTGTTGACAACAGTGATGTTGATGAGTCTAAATTATACACACAACCAGAAGAAGTTGCTTATGCTTATGAAGAGCTTTCTAAAGTAAGTGATAAATTTACAATTGCTGCAGCTTTTGGTAACGTTCATGGTGTTTATAAACCAGGAAACGTAAAATTAACTCCAAAAATCTTAAAAAATTCTCAAGAATTTATTACTAAGAAATATGGTGTTGAAGAAAATCATATCGATTTTGTATTTCACGGAGGATCTGGTTCTACATTAGAAGAAATTAGAGAAGCTATTGGTTACGGTGTTATTAAAATGAACATTGATACAGATATGCAATATGCTTTTATGAGCGGAATTAGAGATTATATGGGGGAAAAAGCAGATTATTTAAAATCTCAAATTGGAAGCCCTGATGGTCCTGAATCTCCAAACAAAAAATATTACGATCCAAGAAAATGGTTACGTGAAGGTGAAGCAACTTTCATTACACGTTTAAAACAAGCATTTTCTGACTTAAACAACGTAGATACTTTATAAAAGCAATCTATAAAATACTTTTAAAAAGCACTTTGATTAAAATCAAAGTGCTTTTTTTATGAGTTTAGAGATCAAAAAGGATACTTTTAATAAAAAACTTTTACATTTGCGGTTCTAATTTTTTTTACATAAATTTAGAAACAACCTAAAACACAACAACTAGTATGGCTTGGTTTAAAAGAACGGATAAAGGAATACAGACTTCTACAGAAGATAAAAAAGACACTCCAAAAGGGTTATGGTACAAAACACCTAGTGGAAAAATAATAGATACAGAAGAATTAAAAAGAAACTTATATGTAAGTCCAGAAGATGGTTACCATGTAAGAATAGGTAGTAAAGAATATTTCGAATTATTTTTTGATGAAAATAAATTTAAAGAATTAGACGCAAACCTTACTTCTAAAGATCCTTTAAAATTTGAAGACACAAAAAAATATCCAGATAGATTAAAAGCTGCTCAAGAAAAAACAAAATTAAACGACGCTGTTAGAACAGCCGTAGGATTGTCTTTAGGAAAAGAGATTGTAATTGCAGCCATGGATTTTGCTTTTATTGGTGGATCTATGGGATCTGTAGTAGGAGAAAAAATAGCAAGAGCTATCGATTACTCTATTAAAAACAAAATTCCATTTTTAATGATCTCTAAATCTGGAGGAGCAAGAATGATGGAAGCATCACTTTCATTAATGCAATTGGTAAAAACATCTGCAAAATTAGCACAATTAGCAGAAGTTAACATTCCATACATTTCTTTATGTACAGACCCAACAACAGGTGGTACCACTGCATCTTATGCTATGTTAGGAGATATTAACATTGCAGAACCAAATGCATTAATTGCATTTGCAGGACCAAGAGTTGTAAAAGATACTACAGGTAAAGATTTGCCAGAAGGTTTCCAAAGATCAGAATTTGTTTTAGAACATGGTTTCTTAGATGCTATCTACGAGCGTAAGAACTTAAAAAAACAGATTAATTTATATATCGACTTAATACAGAATATACCTGTTAGAGCATAATTTAAAACTTCTTTATTAAAGGTTTAAAACCAAGTAACATCTTAGTTTTAAACCTTTAAACAGATTGTTATACATATTACAAAGAGCTAAATAATGTATATATTTTACTATCTCAAATTAAAAAAATAGTCATATATTTGCAGCTTCAATGAAAATATCATTGATATACATAATAATCATTTAAATAATATTGGAATGTATTTAACTAAAGAAGTAAAAGAAAGCATCTTCGAAAAACACGGTAAAGGAAAAAACGATACTGGTTCTTCAGAAGGTCAAATTGCATTGTTTACACACAGAATTAACCATTTAACTGGACACTTAAAAAATAATCGTAAAGATTATAACACAGAGCGTTCATTAGTAATGTTAGTTGGTAAGCGTAGAAGTTTATTAGATTATCTAAAGAAATCTGATATTTTAAGATATCGTGCAATTATTGCAGAATTAGGAATTAGAAAATAATTCTTATAGAAAAGAGGGGCTATAAACGTTCCTCTTTTTTGTTTTTAAATTTTAAAGCATTCCTTTAGAATCGTAAAAAATGATTCTCACTAAACCGAGAATAGAAAAAAGTATTAAATTCTGACTAACAAACAGAATCTATATAAAAAAGGTTAAATTAATTAGCCTCATTCCTGCAAAGGCAGGAAAAAAAATCAAAAATAGTAACAGCATTTTTGAATTTCCATTGCAACAACGTACAACAACGCAACAACAAACAAATTAAAAATTTAGAATTAAAATTTATGATTCCAAAAGTATTTAGAGAGGTTATAGACCTTGGAGATGGAAGAACTATCTCATTAGAAACCGGTAAATTAGCAAAACAAGCACACGGTTCTGTTGTTGTTCAAATGGGTAAAGCAATGTTATTATGTACTGTAGTTTCTAACTACAAACAATCTGACGTTGATTTTTTACCACTTACAGTAGATTATAGAGAAAAATTTGCAGCTGCAGGTAGATATCCAGGTGGTTTCTTTAAAAGAGAAGCAAGACCAAGTGATGGAGAAGTATTAACAATGCGTCTAGTAGACCGTGTTTTACGTCCTTTATTCCCAAAAGATTATCACGCAGAAGTACAAGTAATGATCCAATTAATGTCTCATGATGATGACGTTATGCCAGATGCATTAGCAGGTTTAGCAGCATCAGCAGCTATTCAATTATCAGATTTCCCTTTCGAATGCCCTATCTCTGAAGCAAGAGTTGGTCGTATCAACGGACAATTTGTAATCAACCCAAACAGAGCACAATTAGCAGAATCTGACATCGATATGATGATTGGAGCTTCTGCAGATTCTGTAATGATGGTTGAAGGTGAAATGGATGAAATTTCTGAAGAAGAAATGGCAGAAGCAATTAAATTTGCACATGAAGCTATTAAAATTCAGTGTGCTGCTCAAGTAAAATTAGCAGAAGCTTTCGGTAAGAAAGAAACTAGAATATACCAAGGAGAAAGAGAAGATGA
This sequence comes from Polaribacter sejongensis, assembly GCF_038024065.1. Lineage (NCBI taxonomy): Bacteria > Pseudomonadati > Bacteroidota > Flavobacteriia > Flavobacteriales > Flavobacteriaceae > Polaribacter > Polaribacter sejongensis. The sequence continues at coordinate 2,251,615 of NZ_CP150667.1, forward strand.
AGAATTAGCAGCAAAAATAAATGACTTTTGTTACGACAAATGTTATGCTATCGCTAAAAAAGGAACATCTAAAGTAGAACGTACAACTGCATTTGCTGAAGTAAAAGAAGAATTAAAAGCTTCTTTTACCGAAGAAGAATTAGCAGATTATGGAGATTTAGTTAGTAAATACTTCAACAAATCTCAAAAAGTAGCTGTTAGAGAATTAACTTTATCTGAAGGTTTACGTTTAGATGGAAGAAAAACAGACGAAATTAGACCTATTTGGTGTGAAGTAGATTATTTACCATCTGTGCATGGTTCTTCTATCTTTACTCGTGGAGAAACTCAAGCTTTAGCAACTGTAACTTTAGGAACATCTAGAGATGCAATGAAAATAGATATGCCATCTTATGAAGGTGAAGAGAACTTCTATTTACACTATAACTTCCCTCCTTTTTGTACAGGTGAAGCTAGACCATTAAGAGGAACATCTCGTAGAGAAGTTGGTCATGGTAACTTAGCACAACGTGGTTTAAAAGGAATGATTCCTGCAGACTGTCCTTATACAGTAAGAGTAGTATCTGAAGTATTAGAATCTAACGGTTCTTCTTCTATGGCAACTGTTTGTGCTGGTACAATGGCGTTAATGGATGCAGGTGTTCAAATGATAAGACCAGTTTCTGGTATTGCAATGGGATTAATTTCTGATGGAGATCGTTACGCAGTTTTATCTGATATTTTAGGTGATGAAGATCACTTAGGAGATATGGACTTTAAAGTAACTGGTACTTCAGAAGGAATTACTGCTTGTCAAATGGATATTAAAGTAAAAGGATTAGGATATGAGATTTTAGTGAATGCACTAAAACAAGCTCGTGAAGGTCGTTTACATATTTTAGGAAAAATAACAGATACAATTGCAGGTGCTAACATAGAAGTTAAAGCACATGCACCTAAAATGGTTAATAGAAGAATACCTAATGAATTAATTGGTGCATTTATTGGACCAGGAGGTAAAAACATTCAAGAATTACAGAAAGAAACAGAAACTACAATTGTAATTACTGAAGATCCTGTAACAGAAGAAGGAATTATTGAAATTTTAGGTACTAAACCAGAAGGAATCGAAGCAGTTATTGCTAAGATTGAGTCTATGTTATTTAAACCAGAAAAAGGTTCTGTATACGAAGTAAAAGTTATCAAAATGTTAGATTTTGGTGCTGTTGTAGAATATACTGAAGCTCCTGGTAACGAAGTTTTACTACACGTAAGTGAATTAGCTTGGGAACGTACAGATAATGTTTCTGATGTTGTTAAGATGGGAGATATTTTAGATGTAAAATACTTTGGTTTAGACCCAAGAACACGTAAGGAAAAAGTTTCTAGAAAAGCTATTTTACCAAAACCAGAAGGTTTTGTAGAAAGACCACCTAGAGATGATAAACGTTCTGGTGGACGTGATAACAGAAGCAGAGATAATCGCGGACGTGATGACAGAAAACCTAGAGAACCAAGAAAAGAAGAATAATTTCTTTTTTTAATTGATATTAAAAATCGCCAATTAATTTTGGCGATTTTTTTGGTTTATAGGGTATTTATAGAATGCTTTTATTTTCTTTGCACTCGACAATGAATTTACAACATATTACATATTTATCTTTAGGAACAAACCAAGGAAATAAACTTGAGAACCTACAAAATGCTATCAATTTGATAGATGATGGCATTGGAGGTATTCAAAAAATATCATCTATATACAAAACTCCGGCTTGGGGATTTGATGGAGACGATTTTTTTAATATTTGTATAAAAGTAGTTACTAATTTAGAACCAGAAATTTTAATAGATTCTTTATTAAAAATAGAGAATAAATTAGGAAGACAACGCAGTGCTATAGAAGGATATCAAAACAGAAATATAGACATCGATGTTTTATTATTCGATAATGAAATAATCTTGTCTAAAGCATTGATAGTACCCCATTCTAAAATGTTACAGCGAAAATTTGTAATGCTTCCATTGGCAGAAATAGCTGCATCTACAATTCATCCTGTAGAAAAAAAAGAAATTGCAGTTTGTTTACAAGGTTGTGATGATTCATCAGAAATTCAGAAATTAAATGAAATTTTAGAAAGACCTATTCCTATTTCAGAAAAGTATAATTATATTGCTATTGAGGGGAACATTGGAGCTGGTAAAACAACTTTAGCCAACTTACTCTCTAACGAATTTAATGCCAAAATGGTACTAGAACGTTTTGCAGACAACCCTTTTCTCCCTAAATTTTACGAAGATAAAGAACGATATGCATTTCCTTTAGAAATGAGTTTTTTGGCAGATAGATATCAACAATTAAGCGATGATTTAGCGCAGTTCGACTTATTTAAGAGCTTCATTATATCAGATTACTATATTTTTAAATCTTTAATTTTTGCACAAGTAACATTACAAAAAGAAGAGTATTTATTATACAGAAAAATGTTTGATTTAATGTACAAAGAAATAACAAAACCAGATTTATATATCTATTTATTTCAGAATACAGAACGCCTTTTAGAAAATATAAAAAAAAGAGGAAGAGCTTATGAGCAAAAAATTGAACCAGATTACCTAAAACAGATTCATAATGGCTACAGAAATTTTATTAAGACCGAAAAAAGTTTAAATTTACAAGTAATAGACGTTTCAGATATGGATTTTCTTAATAATCAAGATGATTACAAGAACATTGTTAACAAAATAAAGCAATTCTAAAAAAAAATATATATTTTTGCGGGAATCATTCCCCTGTAATATTTAAAACAAAAAATCAAATTAAAATGAGGAGAATTATACTATTTATTCTATTGAGCAGTACTATTGTAGCTCAATCATTCGGTCAATCTACCGAAAAAAACATCATAAACACAGACAGTACCGAAGTAAAAGGTAAGGACATTATTAAAGACAATAACACCTGGGCAATTGGTGGTGGTTTTAGTAATTTTATCATGCATGGAGATTTACGTTCTATTGCAGTTGCTGATGACTCTAATTATTGGAATTTCGGTGGTTATATTTATGTAGATAAAATGTTCAACCCAATATTAGGTTTAGAACTTAAAGCTACCTATACTAAAATGTCTGGAGGAGTACAATCTTTCTCAAACGGATATTCCGTTAGGTATGTATCACCAGATAATAAAATTAGTGATGCTGACTTACGCTTTGAAGGTCGATCTTACGGTGCTGAGTTAAATTTAATTGTAAGTTTAACAAATATGTTTAAAAGAGAGTCTACTAAATGGCATGCTGCTGGATATTTTGGAGTTGGATATCATCAATATGATTCTGCTCTTTATAAAATGGATCCAACAGGAGCAACACCAGATGAACTTTTAGTTGACTTTGGTTACAACGCTGATAGAAATAGTGTAAATGAAGCAAGTTCTATCTTTTTATCTGCACAACTAGGTGTGAAAAGAAAAATAAGTAGAAGATTAGATCTTGAGTTTAGAACAGGAATGTATTTTAATAATGAAGATCATTTAGATGCAGCTGTTTCTGATAAACAAACTTGGGAAAGCTTTTTTGTTACTAGTTTAGGTGTGGTTTTTAAATTAGGAAAGAAAAAAGAATACATTATATGGGCTGCTGAAGAAGCTCCTGGAGCACAATTTAAAATTGTTGATACAGATAACGATGGTGTAATGGATGAATTAGATGTAGAGCCAAACACACCAAAAGGTGCAATGGTATATGGTAACGGTCAGGCTGTAGATACAGACGGAGATGGTTTACCAGATTACAAAGATAAATGTCCTTTGGAATATGGACCATTATCAAATGAAGGTTGTCCTTTAAATATAGATACAGACGGAGACGGTGTAATGGATGCAAAAGATTTATGTCCTAATACTCCAGGTCCAGTAGAAAATAGAGGTTGTCCTAAACAAGAAGCAGTAGCTCCTGTTAACATTACGCAACAAATTGGATTGTTAGCAACTAGTATTTATTTTGATACTAATAAGGATGATATTAAATTAATTTCTTATAGTACTATTGATCAAATTATTACATTGATGAAAAAAATACCAGATGTAAAATTCGTAATTGAAGGTCATACAGATGATAGAAATAGTGACAGATACAACTTGTACTTATCTCAAAGAAGAACTGAAAGTGTTAGAAAATACATGATTAAGAGAGGTATATCAAGTGATAGACTAAAACCAGTAGGTTATGGAGAGTCTAGACCTAAATTCTCTAATGAGAATGCAGGTGGAAGACAATTAAACAGAAGGGTAGAAATTAAACCTATTGATGCAATAGGTGAGGTAGAAAGAATTGATGAATAATTAATAAATCTATCATATATAAAAAAGAGGCTACTTAGGTAGTCTCTTTTTTTTTGTAGATATCTAGCATTCTAAAGCAAGAACTCTTTATAAGAATAAGCAAGATATTAGACTAGCAAGTATATATTTAACCACCATATATTTTACAAAACCAATGAATGAAACAAACTTAACCACTGAAATTAAAACTGAACCGAATATTGGAAATCGATTTGCTGCTGGAATAGTAGATTATATAATAATTTTTGGAGTAACTTTCTTTTTAGTTTTCACACTTGGAGAACCGAATGATGCAGGTGGATATTCATTAAATGGTTTACCCGGATTAATACCAATAGTTTTTTGGCTGATTATGACTGTTGGGCTTGAAGTTGGTTTCGGAGCAACAGCTGGAAATTATTTAGTTGGACTAAAACCAATTCCGAAAAGCGGAACAAACCGAAAGTTAACTTTTAAAGAATCTTTTAAAAGACATTTGCTTGACCCAATTGATATGTTATTTTTTGGATTGGTTGGAATTGTAACAATTAAAAATACAGAATTAAATCAAAGAGTTGGAGATTTGTGGGCAAAAACGATTGTTGTACCGATTAAATCTTTGTCAGAAATAAAAATGAGATAATGTAAATACTACCATGAAAAGGTACTTGTCAACAAAAATAGACTGTATCCTTTTAAACTAGAAATACTAACCATTTACTTAATACTAGTACTTATTAGAACAAAAAAAGGTTGTCCAATTAACATGGACAACCTTTATTCTTTTAAATAATAAGTAGTATTTATTTCAGCTCTAGTTTCTCTGCAAAATAATCACAAAAGTCACGCATAGTAGCACTCATTTTTTGATCATCGGTTGCACGTTCAAATGAATCTGCCATAGATACTAATGTCTGATGATAAAACTGCTTCATTTCATCTACAGGCATCTCTTTTGTCCATAGATCCATTCGTAAAGTATCTTTTTTCTTATGATCCCAAACAGAAATCATAATGGCTTTAGATTCTTCATTATCTATACCACCATCTTTTGCTGTCCAGTAAATTTCTTCTGGAACTTTGTTTTCATCTAAACCAATTTCAAAATTAATTTGTGAATTATGTTTTATTGACATTATCTTTTAGGCTTGTAATTTGATTTTTGGAATAATTCTTCAAAATCAATCATTAATAATTCTTGCAAAGATACATCATTATTTTGCATAAAAGACTTCACAATCTGCCACCCTAACCACGCACCAATTCTACCTGGGGAATCATTATCATTCTGTAAATAAAATTTAGAAAAGGGAGCATTGTCTAAAAACCTTTTATTCAAGGCTGTTTCTGTGCTAAATAGTAACTTTCTTTCTACAAAATATTTCCAAATATTTTCTTCATTGGCAATAGCCCAATCTAACTTTTCACTTGAATACCCAATTTTAAATTGATCTGAAACTTCTGGTAAATACAAATCTAATGCATACAATTTCTTTCCTTCATGAATCATTTTTGATAAAAAACTTCTATTAGATAATGCTACGAATTGCTTTTTTATCATAGAATTTGCTACATCAACAACTATATTTTCTTTGGTATTGTTTTCTTTGATGTATTTTGGATAATCTGCATAAAACCTATGTGTTTTCCCTAAGTACACATCCAAAGAAATAAACAATAAACTATCTGCGTAAATTACCCTACTATTATAATCTATGTTAGAAACCATAGTAACGACATCGGGCGCTTTAAAATTGGTATTGTAATATTTAACATGCTTAAAAAGAGAGGTTAATTGAGATTCTAAGGGAGAAATATCTGCATATAACTTTTGAGTCTCTAAAAATAACTCTTGCTCATCCTTATCGGCTATTTTTGAAATTGCCAAACTATCTGAAAATGATTTTGGAAATAAATAAGGATATTTATTTTTAAGTGCTGGTAATGTATTTGCTGTTGAATTATAAAAATCAACTTCGTATCTTTTTGTGGTAAAATCAATATTTACTGTAGAAACATCAATTTGAGTGTTTTTTTTATCAGAACACGAAAAAAACACACATAAAACCATTAAAATCATAAAATAAAATCTCATATTCTTTGTACCTTAGTCATTAGATTTAAGAACGCTAAAAATACTAAAATAGTTTATCAATGAAGACTGAAAAGGTTGCCGAATACATTATAAAATGGCTAAAAGATTATGCTGAGAATGCAAAAGTAAAAGGATTTGTAGTTGGAGTTTCTGGCGGTATAGACTCTGCCCTTACCTCAACTTTATGTGCTAAAACTGGTTTACCTACTTTATGTGTAGAAATGCCAATTCATCAATCTCCAATTCAGGTTAGTAGAGCACAAGAGCATATTACACAATTAAAAAATAATTTTGACAATGTTTCTGATGTTTGCGTAGATTTAACTTCTACTTTCGAAGATTTTAAAAATGTAGTACCAAATGTAGCCCCTTCTGCAAAAGTAGATTTGTCTTTAGCGAATACAAGAGCAAGACTTAGAATGACAACATTATACTATTTAGCAGGTTTACATAGCTCTTTAGTAGCCGGAACAGGTAATAAAGTAGAAGATTTTGGTGTTGGTTTTTACACCAAATATGGTGATGGTGGTGTAGATGTAAGTCCTATTGCAGATTTAATGAAATCTGAAGTATATGCATTATCTGAGTTTTTAGAAGTGCCAAACTCTATACAAAAAGCACAACCAACAGACGGTTTATTTGGGGACAGCAGAACAGATGAAGATCAAATAGGTGCTTCTTATGATGAGTTAGAATGGGCCATGGTGATGCAAGAAAAAGGAAAATCTGAAAATGATTTTTCTGGAAGAGATCTAGAAGTTTTTAAAATTTACACAAGATTAAATAGCATTAACCAACACAAAATGTTGCCAATTCCTATTTGTGAAATTCCAAATGAAATGAAATAAAAACATAAAAAAAGCCTTAATTCTATTAAATTAAGGCTTTTCTATTTATAATTTTATCATTACAGCAAATTTGCTGCAACCATCATTTTTTTAATCTTTAAATACGCTCTTTTCTTAGATCCTGATGAAATTTCAAATGGTAATAATAGGAATAATTGAATAATTCTTAAAAATTGTAATAATCTTTTCATAATACTGAGGGTTTTCTTTTTGCGAATGCAATATACAAAAAATCTATTTGATTATAATTTAAGACTATAGGGATAAACACCCGATTTTACAATTTAATAATATTAAACAACTCTATTCAACTTTTCAAAGAGCCTCATTTTCAGGTTTGTATAATTCCTAATAACCTCTAAATCTATTGGTGCGCCTTGGTTTGCTACAGCCTCACTCATCAATTCATCTATCTTTTCTCCTATTAAAACTCGTCTTAAATTATACACAACATCGTTCACATCTTTGGCTAAAACCTCTAAAGCAGACTTCACCTCTATGTTTTGCCCTTCCCAATTACTTAATTGTCTATTAGGATTTTCTTTTTCCATTAAAATAGAAGTTACAATGGTAGATATCTCCGTGTTTTTATGATTAATTAAACCATCAATATCTAATTTTTCTAATTGATTTAACTGATGAATAATTTCGGTATAAATTTCTTGAAAAAGTACGTTAGAAAATTCTATTTCATCTTCATGCAAATGCACATAAATTTCTGCAGAAACCGTATTTTCATATTTCCTTGTATCTATTTTCTCTCTACCTGCATCATCTACATTTATCACCTCTTCTGTAAACTCTACTTCTTCATTTCCATATAAAAGTAAAATTTTAATAATCTCATTTTCTAAAATAGAAAGTTGATCTATTTTCTGGTTAGCAACTACACCACCTTTAACCAAGCCCATTTTAGTTTGTTCTTGTCCACTAGCAAAATCTGGTGGAGGCTCATTTGGGTTTTGCTGAGGATTGTTTAACTGTCTGCTAGATTTGCTTTTTTCTTGCATCCCCTTTTTTAACAACTGCGCTAACTCACTAAAAAGTACCCGTTCTGAAATATCCATAATTCTAGAACATTCTTGTACGTATACTTCTCGCTGAATACCATCTGGAATTTTAGCGATACTTGTTACAATATCTCTAATTACACCTGCTTTTTTTATAGGATCGTTGTTAGAATCTTTTAATAAAAGGGATACTTTAAAGTTGATAAAATCTTGTGCAGAATCCTCTAAATAAGCTGCTAATTCTGCATTTGAATTGGCTTTTGCAAAACTATCTGGATCTTCACCATCCGGAAACTGAACTACTTTTACGTTCATTCCTTGCTCTAGAATTAAATCGATACCACGAATGGATGCTCTAATTCCGGCTGCATCACCATCAAAAAGTACAGTAATATTTTTTGTTAATCTATTTATTAATCTAATTTGATCTGGTGTTAACGCAGTACCAGAAGATGCTACCACATTTTCTACGCCAGATTGATTAAAAGAGATTACATCTGTATATCCTTCTACTAAGAAACAATTGTCTTGTTTGGCGATTTCCTTCTTTGCTTGGTATAATCCGTATAGAATTTTACTCTTATGGTAAATATCACTTTCTGGTGAATTTAAATATTTAGCAGCTTTTTTATCGGCTGTTAAAATACGTCCTCCAAAACCTAAAATACGTCCCGACATAGAATGTATCGGAAACATTACACGTCCTTTAAAACGGTCGAATTGTTTGTTCTCTTTTACAATTGTAAGTCCTGTGGATGCTAAAAACTTTAAATCGTAGCCTTTTTTTAAAGCAGCATTTGTAAAATTATCCCACTCGTCCATACAATATCCTAACTCGAACCTTTTAATGGTTTCGTCTGTAAAACCACGTTCTTTAAAGTAAGATAATCCTATTGCTTTTCCTTTATTTGAAGTAAGCATTAACTCATGAAAATAGTCTTTGGCAAAGGTTGAAACCAAATACATACTTTCTCGTTCATTCATCTGAGCTTTTTCTTCGGATGATTGCTCTGCTTCTTCAATTTCTATATTGTACTTTTTGGCTAGCCACCTTAATGCTTCTGGATAGGTGTAATGTTCATGCTCCATTAAAAAGGAAACAGAATTCCCTCCTTTTCCGGTAGAAAAATCTTTCCAGATTTGTTTTACTGGAGACACCATAAAAGAAGGTGATTTTTCGTCTGTAAACGGACTTAAACCTTTAAAGTTACTTCCTGCTTTTTTAAGCACAACAAATTCGCCAATAACCTCTTCTACTCTAGCTGTTTCGAAAATGCGGTCTATGGTACTTCTTAATATCATTTATTGGTTTTATTGGAAAGTGATGACAAAGATAATAATTAGAACGTTATTTTTTCTATTATAAAAAGTTCTAACAAAATAAAACCTCAAAGGTTTTAAAAACCTTTGAGGTTTGTATAAATTTTAAAAAATTGTTTTTACAAACTTCCTTTTTTAGTTTGCGATACGCGTTAAGGATTGCGCAATTGTTTGAGCTCTTTTTTGTTTTTCTACAAAAAAAGCGAGTGCAAAAGCCTGACCCTTGTGGTAACGCCCAAAATAAATTAAGAAGCTGCCTTTAATTTCTTTAAGGTAGAATTAGATAATTTTGCTTCTGCATACTCTTTAGTTACATTTAGTTCTTTTTCATTAGAACTTGGTAAATCGAACATTGCATCTGTAAAAATTGCTTCACATAAAGAACGTAATCCTCTTGCGCCTAATTTATATTCTACCGCTTTTTCTACAATGTAATTTAAAGCTTCTTCTTCTATCGTAAACTCCACATCATCCATTGTAAACAACTTAGAATATTGCTTAATAATAGCATTTTTAGGCTCTGTTAAAATTGCTCTTAACGTAGTAGCATCTAAAGGATTCATATAGCTTAAAACTGGTAAACGCCCAATAATCTCTGGAATTAAACCAAAAGCTTTTAAATCTGAAGGAATAATATATTGTAACAAGTTGTCTTCATCTACTTTATCATCATCTAAAGAAGCTCCAAAACCTACAGCTTGCATATTTAAACGCTTGCTAATGTATCTTTCGATTCCTGAAAATGCACCACCTGCAATAAATAAAATCTCTTTAGTGTCTACTTCTATAAATTTCTGCTCCGGATGTTTTCTACCTCCTTTTGGAGCAACATTTACAACCGTACCTTCTAATAATTTTAATAAAGCTTGTTGTACTCCTTCTCCAGAAACATCTCTTGTAATAGATGGATTATCTCCTTTACGAGCAATTTTATCGATTTCATCGATAAAAATAATACCTCTTTGCGCTTTTTCTACGTCGTAATCTGCAGCTTGTAATAATTTACTTAAAATACTTTCTACATCTTCACCAACATAACCAGCTTGCGTTAAAACAGTGGCATCTACTATAGCAAAAGGAACGTTTAGCATTCTTGCAATTGTTTTTGCTACTAAGGTTTTTCCGGTTCCGGTTTCTCCAACTAAAACAATGTTAGATTTCTCTATTTCTACATCGTCTTTATCGTCTTTGGTTTGTAATAATCTTTTGTAATGATTATAAACCGCTACGGCCATTGCTCTTTTAGTTTCTAATTGACCAATAATATATTGATCTAAAAACTCTTTAATTTGCAAAGGCTTTCTAAGCGTTAAATCTTTAGATAAGTCGCTAGATTTTGCTTCAGTAATTTCTTCTTCTACAATTCCGTGCGCTTGCTCTATACATTTATCGCAAATATGAGCATCCATACCTGCTATTAACAAGTCTGTTTCTGCTTTTTTTCGTCCGCAAAACGAACATTCTAAATTTTCTTCTTTCGACATTATATTTCGCTTTTCGCTTTGGCTATTTGCTTTAGGCATTTAGCTGTATGCTTTAAAAATCTATCTTTTGCAAATGGGTAATTGCAAAAGGCTAATAGCTTAAAAAATTACTTTTTTCTTGCTAAAACTTCGTCAATCATTCCGTACGCTTTTGCTTCATCTGCTTTCATCCAATAATCTCTATCAGAATCGTTGTGTACTTTTTCTACAGTTTGACCAGAGTGGTTTGCAATAATATCATACAACTCTCCTTTTAACTTTATAATTTCTCTTGCAGTAATTTCGATATCTGAAGCCTGACCTTGTGCACCACCTAAAGGTTGGTGAATCATAACTCTAGAGTGTGGTAATGCAGAACGTTTACCTGCTGCTCCTGCACACATTAAAACGGCTCCCATAGAAGCTGCCATACCTGTACAAATTGTTGCTACATCTGGTTTTATAAACTGCATAGTGTCATAAATACCTAAACCTGCATACACTCCTCCACCTGGAGAATTGATATAAATTGAAATATCTTTATTAGCATCTACACTTTCTAAGAACAATAATTGTGCTTGAATAATATTTGCTACTTGGTCATTAATTCCTGTTCCTAAAAAGATAATTCTATCCATCATTAAACGAGAAAAAACATCCATTTGCGTAATGTTCATTTGACGCTCTTCCATAATATATGGTGTTACACTACTTGTAATTTTACCATAATAGTTGCTGTTAATTCCGTGATGTTTTGTTGCGTATTTTTCGAACTCTTTTCCGTAATCCATTATTCTGATGCTTTTTTAAGTTTAATATTGTAAATATAAGAACTATTTCTTACTATTTTGTTTCAGTTTGTCGCTAAAAAAACCTGAATATAACAATTCAGGTTTTTAATTATTTATAATTTTAAAACCTCTCGACTGTGCTCGAGGTGACCTATAAATAACTTACTGTTATTTATATACTTCTTTAATAAAGTCTTCGTAAGAAAGCTCTTTAGATTTAAAACTCATGTTCTCTTTGTAAAAAGTTAATAACTTGTTACTAATTAACTGAGATTGTAATTTCTGAGCTTCTTCTTGGTTTTGTAAGATTCTACCAGCAATATCATCCAATTCTTTTTCTTCTGGATTTGTATTACCAAATTGAGCCATTTGCGTACGGATAAATCCTTTTGCATAGTCTACCAATTCTGTATAATCAATTTTGATATCATTATCTTTCATAACCTTTCCTTCGATTAATTGATAACGTAAACCTTTTTCTGATTTATCAAATTCAGCTGTAGCTTCTTCTTCTGTTAAAGGCTTTTCTCCTGCAGTTCTTAACCATTTCTTTAAGAAATCTGCTGGTAAATCAAACTTTGTACTTTCTACTAAATACTCTGTAATAGCATTTAATAATTGTTGATCTCCTTGTTGTTGAAATTGCTTTTCTGCGTCTTCTTTAATTTTTTCTCTTAATTCAGTTACAGAAGTTACACTTCCATCAGGAAATAATTTATCAAACAATTCTTTGTCTAAATCTGCTGGCTCTGTTTTTGTAACTTCTTCTACAGTAAAAGAAACCGTAATATCTAAATCGTGAATTACATCATGAGAAACACCTAAAATGTGTTCTAATCTATGAGCATCTTCAAATAAATCTTTAGTACCTAACTCAACTACGTCACCAACTTTAGCGCCAACTAATTTAGCGATGTTCTCATCACCATTTAAGTCTTTTACGATAAAAGTTGATTTTTTGTTGATTTCATTTTCTTCATTTACAAAAGTACCTGTAATATTAGATTCTTCAGTAGCTTCTTCTATAGCACTTACTTTACCGTAACGAGTCTGAATGTTCTTAACTTCTTCATCAAGTAATTCTTCTGTTGCGACAATATTGTATTGTGTAACTTTATCTTTAGCTTTTAAGTCTACCTCAAAAACAGGTGCTAAACCTAATTCAAATTCAAAAGAAAACTCCTCTGCATCCCAGTTAAAATCTTCAGTCATTCTAGGTAAAGGATTACCTAACATTTCTAATTTTTCTTCTGCTATAAATTTATTTAAAGACTCTTGTAAAAGCTTGTTCACCTCATCTATCATAATAGATTTACCATACTGCTTTTTAATCATCCCCATTGGTACATGTCCTTTTCTAAAACCAGGAACATCTGCCTTTTTACGGTAATCTGTTAATAAACTTGATACTTTTGCTTGATAATCTTCTGCTACGATATCTACTTTTACAACTGCGTTTAACGCATCAATGCTTTCTTTTGTAATATTCATTTCTTGTTCTTTTATCTTGAAAAATCGAGTGCAAAATTAATAATTTTAATTGATTGCACAAATGTTAAATACTTCTAATTCAGTATTGTTATTTAGTTTTGAATTGTTTTGGTATCCTCTTTTAATAATGAAAATAATGCCGATCTAAAAACAGACAGTAAAACACTGAATAATAGAGCCGCAAAAAATCCGGAAACAGCAAAACCATCTACTAACTTATCTGCCAATAATATAATGCACGCATTAATTACAAAAATAAATAAGCCAAAAGTGACAATAGTTGCAGGTAATGTAAAAAAGATTAACAGTGGTCTTACAAACATATTTAGTAACGATATAACCACAGCTACAATAATTGCCGCAACATAACCTGCTACTGAAATACCTGGTAAAATATTAGCTAAGACAATTACTGCCAAAGCCGTTAATAAAATTTTTAAAAAGGTTTTCATACTGTTTATTTTTAGAGATAATTGCCAAAACTGTACCAAATGAAAAAGTCTGCTTTTTTGTCATGCTTTGGTTTTGGGCTCGTTTGTATTTAATCCTAAATACTAATAACTATGTTAGACAAAATTTAAACCAATCACTATGTATAATACATTAATAGGTAAAAACTAAAACCAATAAAAACCAACAATCTTTAAAATTATCAAAAATCAAATAAGAGATCATCCCCTAAAGAAAACAGTATAACTTATAAAAGGTTATGGATATCGGATTCAACAAAAAAGCACCACAATCATTTGTTTGGGGTATTTTCTTCGGATGTATCTATCACTTTAAAAAAAACAATTTTACGTCCCGCTAACAATATTGACACATAATATTTAGACAACTACATTTTTTTACCTTTATAAATCTATAAAACAAGATATTTTGGTATTAAACCTATATAATTTGATAGAGGCATATGCTTTTTGTACCTTTGCATTATGAAAATAAGGATACACAAACAGCGTAACTTTAGAATATTCAACTTTAATTTTTTAGTGTTTAAAAACCAACCTAAAAAATTCATACCTCCTCACTCTTTTTTTTAAATAAACGCTCCTAGCGTTTAACTTCTTTTTTAAGCTTTTTAGCTTTTCATTTTTTATCGTTTTAGATAAATCAAATCAATAGAAATAATGATGATGATTAAAACTTTTGACGCCTTTACGAGGATGTCCTACATAAATATTAATAAAATTTCAAAATTTTTACACAAGCACTTAGAAGACGACTGTAAAGAGGACAAAAGTGCTATTCGTAAATCACTTTTATATGCTGCCAAAGAAACATCTAATCTAGGTGGTTATGCATTTGTTATAGAAGAAAAAGACAAAATAATAGGCGCAATTGTAGTTAATAAAACAGGCATGAGTGAATATCAATCTGAAAATCTTATTACCTACTTAGCAGTTCATAAAGAATATAGAGAACAAAAAATTGCTACAAAACTAATAAAAGAAGCTACCAAATATTGCAACGGAAACCTATCTCTAAACATTAATAAAAATAATGATGCGATCGAATTATTTAAGAAAAACGGATTTGTATCACAAAAGATTCAAATGACATTACATAAATAATACTCAAAATAAAACACAAAAATAATAGTAACACTTAACACAAAAAAATGAAAATATTAGTAATTGGCGCAGGAAACATGGGGCTAACGTACGCTCAAGGAATGTCTAAATCTAAATTGTTAAAGAAAAAAAACATCATGGTTTTAGACAAGTCTGCAGAAAAGCTAGAAGAACTAAATAACATATCTCACTTTGATGCCTTTAAAGAACTAGAAGACTGTGTACCAAAAGCAGACATTATCTTTATTGCCGTAAAACCATACCACGCAGAAAACTTATTTAAAGCATTAAAGCCCTTTACAAAACCGGGTCAGGTAATTGTATCTATTATGGCTGGTGTTAATATAGAAAACATAAAAAAATATTCTGGGTTAAACAAAATAGTAAGAGCAATGCCTAATCTACCAGCGCAAATTGGTAAAGGCTTAACGTCTTACGTAACTTCGGAAGAAGTATCTAGGTTAGAAAAATTAACCGTAGAAAGTTTATTAGACACCACTGGTAAATCTATGGAAGTAACCAGTGAAAAATTAATTGATGCTTCTACAGGAATTTCTGGTAGTGGACCTGCATATGTATTCTATTTTATGCAAAGCATGATGGAGGCTGCATTAAAAATGGGCTTTTCTAAAAATGATTCTTCTGTTTTGGTAAGTCAGACTTTTACTGGAGCTATCGAGTTGTTTAATCAATCTAACTTATCTCCAAATTCTTGGATGGAAAAAGTTGCTTCTAAAGGAGGTACTACACGTGCTGCCTTAGATTCTATGGAAGATAATAATGTAAATGAATTAATTAAAGACGCCGCTTTTGCCGCTTTTAACAGAGCTGTAGAAATGGGTAAAGAACATTAAAATGTACAAAGAAAGAATAGTAATTAAAGTAGGTACCAACGTAATGACAAACAGAGATAACAGAATTGTTAGACCTGTTTTAAGACGCTTAGTTAAACAAGTTGCAGAACTATATGAACGTGGAATTATTTGTATTCTAGTTTCTTCTGGATCTGTAATTGCAGGTAAAGAAATACTAGGAGAATCTAGTATTGAAAATGAAACTCAAAGAAGGCAAGTCTACTCTGCAATTGGACAACCAAGAATGATGCGTCATTATTACAACCTTTTTAATGATTACGGTATGAAATGTGCGCAGGTTTTACCTACAAAAAGAGATTTTTCTCCTGGCGTACACAGACAAAATATGATTAATTGCTGCGAAGGTTTATTATCTGAAGGTGTAATTCCTATTGCAAATGAAGACGATGCTGTTTCTGTTACCATGTCTATGTTTTCAGACAATGATGAGCTAGCTAGTTTAATTGCACAGTTAATAAATGCTGATAAATTAATTATTCTAACAGATATAGACGGATTGTACACAGGACACCCTGAAGCTGAAAGCAGTAATTTAATTACCAATGTAAATCCGGGTGACGATTTAGATAAATATATAAAAGATAGCAATAAAAAACCTGGTGAAGGTAGAGGCGGAATGGGTTCTAAATTAGATTATGCACAGGAAGCAGCCTCTAACAACATCCCAACTTATATTGCAAACGGAAAAAGAGATAACACCATTATTGATATTATTGACGGAAAGTCTGTCGGTACAAAAGTGGCACTTTAAAATCTACAAGATGAAATTATTAGAAACAACCATTAAAAATAACGTACTAACAAGCATGACCAAGATTCTTGATAAAAATCGAGAAGCCTTATTAAAAGCAAATAAAAAAGATTTAGATGCTTTTAATAAAGAGGATCAGGCAATGTTTGACCGTTTGATTTTAAACGATCAAAAAATTGATGGAATGATAAAAGCCATCAATGAAGTGAAAGCGCAAGAAGACCCAGTAAATCAAATTATTAGTGATATTACTTTAGAAAACGGATTAAAAGTAACTAATAAAACAGCTCCATTTGGTACTATCATGATCATCTATGAATCGAGACCAGATGTTACTGTAGAAGCTGCCGTTTTAGCCTTTAAATCTAACAATAGAATTTTATTAAAAGGTGGTAAAGAAGCCTTATATAGTAATAAAATATTAGTAGATTTTTGGCACAAAGCATTAACAGAAAACAATCTAAGTGAAGATTATATTAAGTTCTTGCAAATGAACAGAACAGAAACACAAGAATTCTTAAGAAACCCAACAGAACAATTAGATTTAATTGTACCAAGAGGAGGAGAACGCTTAATTAGTTTTGTAAAAGAACATGCAACGTGTGCCGTATTAATTAGCGGAAGAGGAAATAACTTTATTTATGTTGATGAAAGTGCCGACTGGAACAAAACATTAGCGGTAATCATCAATGCAAAAACTGCTAAAATTTCTGCATGTAATGCATTAGACAAAATCCTTATCAATAAAAACATAGAAAATTACGAGTCTAAATTAAAAGACCTACAAATTGTTTTAAAAGAAAAGAAGGTTACTATTTTAGTTGATAAAAAAGTAAAAGAAGTATTATCTGATGAAACTCTAATACCGGAAGAAAGCGTTTGGAAAGAAGAGTTTTTAGCTTTAAAATGTTGTATTGGTGCCGTAGAAAATCTAGACGAGGCAACAGAAATGATTAACAAATATTCTGGAGGTCATTCTGCCGCAATAATGACAACCAATGATGAAAATGCTGATAATTTTATGCAACAAGTAGATTGTGCTGCTGTTTACAAAAATTCTTCAACGAGGTTTACAGATGGTGGTCAGTTAGGTGTTGGTGCAGAATTAGCAATAAGTACAGACAAATTACACCACAGAGGTCCGTTAGGATTAAAGAAATTAGTAACCAATAAGTATTATATTATTGGCGATGGTAATGTGCGTGTATAACCTATTTCACAAACTATATTAACTTTTGGTTTTCTTGTTCTAAAGCAGGAAAACCATTTTTTTTTAAATACTAATTTTATATGTGTCACTCTTTAGAAACGAGCAACAGAAATTCATCTTAAAGAAGTTAAATATAAAATTAGAAGACATAACATATTTCTACAAACAAGCCCGCGTTAGGGATTGCAGTGAAAAGCCCACAGGGAGGAACGACCGAGGACTTGTAACGTAAAGCCCAACCCTTTTTGGGTAACGCCCTAATTAGAACATTTTTAATTTTATTTATTCTGTAATTCTGTAGCTTTACGCTCTAACTCTGCCTGAAATTCTTCCATAACAGGTTTTACTGTACTATCTGGAATTTCGGACACTTTAATATACATTAAACCGTCTACAGCATTGTTAAATTTAGGATCTACATTAAACGCAACCAAACGTGCATTTTGTTTGACGTATTTTTTAATCAACACCGGAATTCTTAGTGCTCCTGGTTCTATTTCATCAATAATTTTATCGAATTTTTGCATATCTGCTTTTGTAGCATCAAACACAAAATCTTTATCACCATCTTTTAATTTTACTTTGTACTCTTTCTTCGGATGAATGTACTGAGCGATATACGGATCGTAATAATGAGATTTCATAAACTCTATCATTAACGATTTTGAGAAATCTGAAAATTGATTGCTAATAGAAACTCCACCCATTAAATATTTGTACTCAGGATAACGTAAAGTAACATGTACAATTCCTTTCCATAATAAGAATAAAGGCATTGGTTTTTGCTGATATTCGCCAATAATAAAAGCTCTACCCATTTCTATGGTATTGTCCATCATTTGGTATAATTCTGGCTCAATTCTAAACAGTGTTTGAATATAGAAACCATTAATACCATATTTTTTATAAATATCTTTTCCAAGCCCCATTCTGTAAGCTCCTGCCAAACAGTTTGCTTCTCTGTCCCACAGCAACAAATGGTGGTAATATTTATCAAACTTATCTAAATCTATTTCCTTATTGGTTCCTTCACCAACGGCTCTAAAGGTAACTTCTCTTAATCTACCAATTTCATGCAATAGATTAGGTATTTCTTTGGCACTTGCAAAAAACACTTCGTAATTTTTGCTTTCTAATAATCTACCATCCCCTCTTCTTAAAACATCTATTTCTTTAACAAATAAACTTGTATTTCTTTGAGGTGTTATTTTTTTTGCTGTTTTTTTTATTTTGATATTTTGAGTAGAAAGTAGCTTATGGGCTTTCTCAAAAGGGTTTGCCAACATATAAGTTTTCTTTCTGATAAATTCTGAAAAATCAGAAATCTCTTTAAACTCATCTTGATCTTTAACCGAAATTGGTTTCCCTATCCTTACCTTTATAACTTTACCTCCTTGAGATATTACTTCAGATGGTAATTTTGCAGTTCTTAAAGTATCTGATATTTTTGATAAAAAATAAAATAGACGACTGTTTTTTGCATGAAAATAAATAGGAATTACAGGCACATTCGCCTTTTTAATAAACCTAACCGCACCTTCTTCCCAAGGTTTATCTACATTTAACTTTCCATCTTTATAAGTAGATACTTCTCCTGCAGGAAAAATTCCCAAAGGGTTCCCTTCTCTTAAATGTAATAATGCATTTTTAATACCAGCTACACTAGATTTAGCATCCTTTCTTGATTCAAAAGGATTTACAGGCATCACAAAAGGCTTTAAAGGCTCAACTCTGTGTAGTAAAAAATTAGCTATAATTTTGTAATCTGCTCTTTTTTCGATGAGTAGCTTTAGTAATAAAACACCATCTATACCGCCTAAAGGATGGTTAGACACCGTAATAAAAGGACCATCTTTTGGAATTCTCTTTAAATCTTCTTCCGGAATTTCAAATTTGATATCGCAATCATCTAAAATACTATTTAAAAAATTTAAATCTTTTTTATTTTTATTCTTAGCGTAGATTCTATTGATTGCAGAAATACGAAGTATCCTTAATAGAATCCACCCAATAAAAGTTCCTAAAAAACCAAACTTCTGTAAACCAATTACTTGTGAAATCTCTTTAGCTGTTACTAATGCCATATATTATAATTAGACGGAACTGCAAACTTACTAAAAAAAGAAGTATGGAGAGCTTAATGTTCTATTGAAAAAAAGTGTATTTAGTTCAGTTTTTTATCTAGATCCTCATCATAAAAATATAAAAACATACTTGCCATCATATCTATCTCTTTATTAGAAGTATTATTAACTTTTTGAACCAAATAATATTGATGTGTTGGATATAATTTAACTCCTTTAATCGATGAAAATTCAGTGATATTTTCAATACCTTTTTTTTCTTTAGAACTAGTAATAATTGATTTAAACACTGTTGAATTAGCAGTAGAATCTCTTAATTCTAAAGATGTTGCATAAGGATGAACATGTACATTAATAAAGTGTATTGTCTCCTCTTTTTTTAGTGATAAAATCTTAGTAACATTACTTACAAATGAATGTTTTCCAGTTGGGATTTTCCAAAAAGTTGTCATTTTTTCACCTCTATCATTCTCCATTCTATTATTTGGTCCTGCACATCTTACAAACATTTTTTCATCACCATTAATAGAGGGTTTTGTTTGCTCATCTTTTCCCTTATAAGGCAAAGCTAAAACAACATAACGCATATATAATGGTTGTAATTGTTTGTCCTTATTTTTTAAATAATGTAATTTAAATTTGTAGTCTACGTTAAAAATTTCGTTCTCTTTATTTAAATTTAATGCTTGTGTACCTACTAAAATTTTCTCATTAGAGTATAAGGGGTAACCAAAACCATTAGGAAAAGTTATAGATAAACCTCCTTTAGTTAACATTAAAATATCTGATTGCTGCCTGCTTATTCTTTCATTTAACCCCATTCTAGCAAAATGTTCTACATCACTATGATATAAATTAATATGACAAATAAAATCGTTTGAAATTTTTTCAGAATTATATTTACTATTTGCCATTCCTTCGAATTTAGTAATCCAATACAATTCATTTTCTTCTTCGTTTAACTTAAATCTATTGTATGAAATTGGACCTTCCATAGAGGTATAAACACCATCTATTAATATGGTTGATGAATTAAAAGTTGTGCTAAATTTTTCATCTTTTTCTGAAGTTTTCATTTTCCATTCAGAATTCAGAACCCCTAAAGTATGCAGTGCTTTAGTTTTTACTTTATTTTTTTTTATTGTTGTTAAGGATAAATAGTAGCAAAGCCCACCAAGTATTACAAAAGCAAAAACTATTAGAATTTTTTTTATCATAAAATACAATTAAATATAAAAGAGTTAATTAATTCTCTCATAATCACAAAAAAATGAAAAGATTAAATAATTACAAATCTAAGTGTTTTATTTTTTAGAAAGTATTTTAATATCTCTTTCTAATAATGCTATTTCTTCTTTATCTAAAGAATCGTAAACACCTCTAATTCTCATTTTTTTATCTAATAATACTACAGAACTAGAATGATAAAAATAACTATCATCTGACCCATTATTTGTAATATAAGAAAGATAAAGCTTCGCAATATTTCTTAAGTCTTTTTTGTTTCCTCTTAAAAAAGTCCAATTTGGTACATTTTCAGCAACGTTTTTATGGTATTTTTTTAAAACGGATATGGAATCATTTTCTGGATCGATTGTAAAAGAAAGTAGATCTATGTTATTATTTCCTAAAACAACATCTTTTAAATTGTGCGCCATAATAGGACAAATAGTTGTACAAGAAACAAAGAAAAAATTTACAAGATGAACCTTACCTTTTAAACTTGTAACAGAGAATTCTTTGTTAAATTGATTTCTAAATGACATCGATTCTATTTCAGAAATATTTTTATCTTCAAGAAAAGCTTTGTTAATTATAGGTAACTTTACTTCACTAGAAACACAAGAAAGCAAAATAAAAACTGTTAAAAAACTAAAAAAAAGAGTATTTTTTGAAAACATTTAAACCTTATTTTATTTTAATCCTAACGCTTCTTCACAGAAATAAATAAACACCCTTGCCATAATATCTGTTTCAACTTTAGAAGTTTTATCTACTTTCTATATTAAAACATATTTATGATTAGGATACATTTTAATACCTTCTACATATGAAAAAATAGAGATTATTTCAATTCTTTTTTACCTTTTGAATTGGCTATTATCGATTTAAAAATTGTAGTATTTGTTACAATCATCTAAAATACTATTTAAAAAATTTAAATCTTTTTTATTTTTATTCTTAGCGTAGATTCTATTGATTTCAGAAATACGAAGTATCCTTAATAGAATCCCCCCAATAAAAGCTCTTAAAAACCAAACCTCTGTAAACCAATTACTTGCGAAACCTCTTTAGCTGTTACTAATGCCATATATTATAATTAGACGGAACTGCAAACTTACTAAAAAAAAATTGAATTACTATTTAGTTACTAAAACAGAATTAAAGACACCAATTTTATATGCATCAAAGATTCTCTTGCTATTAAAACATATAGCTTTTTAATCTTTGGCAACGTATAAATTTAGTGTCCTTTTTATATTTATTGTGAAGTTATTTTGTTACCAAAACAATTTGAATTGTTTCTTTATTTACTTGTGTTAATAAAGGAGTCCCTTTAGCTTCTATACTTGCTACAGCTTTATCATCAAAATGACGCACCGTAAACAAGTCTACACCTTTTTGAACATCAATTTTAAACTGCGTTTTTAACTCATTGTAAAATTCATCAAACTTGTTAAATTTATTATCAATACAAACAGAAAAGCTAATTGCAGAGTTCTGAATTAAGTTTACTTTTAATTGATAATCATGTAATTTTTGAAAAATATAACTGATATTGTTTTCTACCATAAAAGAAAAATCTAATGCAGAAATAGAAACCAAAATCTGATCTTTTTTAACTATAAAACAAGGTATAAAAGGTTCTAACATTTTTCCTTTAGAAACCCTTGTACCTGTTTCCTTTGGATTTACAAAAGAACGCACCAATAACGGAATATCTTTTCTTTCTAGGGGCTGTAATGTTTTTGGGTGAATTACAGAAGCTCCGTAAAACGCCATTTCTATAGCTTCTTCATAAGAAATTTGCTCTAATAAAGTAGTATCTTCAAAAACTCTTGGGTCTGCATTTAAAACTCCAGGAACATCTTTCCAAATTGTAACGTTTTCTGCATCTAAACAATACGCAAAAATACCTGCCGTATAATCCGATCCTTCTCTACCTAAAGTAGTGGTGTTTTCTGTATCATTTGCCGCAATAAAACCTTGAGTAATATTTAATTTAGAAGCATCTAATTTTTTACTAATTAGTTCTTGCGTTAAATCCCAATCTACTTTTGCATCTCTATAATTACTATCTGTTTTTATATAATTTCTAACATCAAACCAGTTATTCTCTACACCAATTTTAGTTAAGTAAGCGCTTACTATTTTAGTTGATAAAAGCTCTCCAAAACATATAATCTGATCATAAACATAATTATATCTTTGTGAAGTATTTCTAGCTAAAAACCAGCTTAATTCCCCTAAAAGGATATCAATTTCTTTATAAATTTCATCATCTTTATCAAACAAATCATTCATTAAATTTTTATGGAAGTCTTCAATAATACCTAAGTTTTCAGACAACTTATCGGTCTTATTATAATAGGCATCTATAACCTCTTCAAAAGCGTTTGTTATTTTACCCATTGCAGAAATTACAACTACAGTACTTTCCGTTCCTTCGCTTTGTAAAATCTGTGTTACATTTTTTACACTTGCTGCATCTTTTACAGACGCTCCTCCAAATTTAAAAATCTTCATTTTAATTATTTTGAATAAATTTTGATAAGTTTTCTTTGTCCATTTGTACTACAGACCAATCGTTTAAATACGTGGCTCCTGTACTTTTATAAAACTCTACTGCATTGGTATTCCAATCAATTACTTCCCATGCAACTCTTTTAAAATTATGATCATGAGCATATTTTAAAACAGCTGTATACAAAGCTTTTCCTGCTCCTATTTTCTGTTTACTTTTTGTGACAATTAAGTCTTCTAAATGAATAGTTCTTCCTTTCCAGGTAGAATAACGTTCGTAAAACAAAGCAATACCAATAATTTTATTCTCTTGCTCTGCTACAAAAACTTTAAACTTAGGATTCTTAGAAAAACCATCCTTTATTAAATCTTCTACTGTTACTTCTACAGCATCTGGTTCTTTCTCAAAAACTGCTAATTCTGTAATTAAATTCAACACAGATTGCATGTCTTTTTCTTCTCCTAATCTTACAGTAAAGTCCATCTTTTTATAAATTTTAGTCAAAGATAGTTATTTACATATCTACCAAAAATAATTGAATATTTTAGACAATTATTTTTGAATTGTTTAAATTTCTGAACGAAAATTAAATAACTAAAACGTTGTAGTAACTTTAAAAAAAATAGATATTTGTTAAAATTAACAACACAACACGTAAAATGACAGGAAAAAAACAAACTTTAGGTGAATTTATTATTGAACATCAACATGCTTTTAAATATAGTTCTGGTGAGCTTTCTAGCCTTTTAAACTCTATTAGATTAGCTGCAAAAGTAGTAAATCACGAAGTTAATAAAGCTGGTTTAGTAGATATTATTGGTGCAGCCGGAGACACAAATATTCAAGGAGAAGATCAACAAAAATTAGACGTGTATGCAAATGATAAGTTTATACAGACTTTAACAAGAAGAAATATTGTTTGTGGTATTGCTAGTGAAGAAGAAGATAGTTTTATTTCTATTAACAGTAATGATGAAAATCATCAAAACAAATATGTTGTTTTAATTGATCCTTTAGATGGCTCTTCTAATATTGATGTAAATGTATCTGTAGGAACTATTTTCTCTATTTACAGACGTATTACACCAACAGGAACTCCTGTAGAATTAAAAGATTTTTTACAAAAAGGAAGCGCACAAGTTGCTGCTGGTTATGTAGTTTACGGAACCTCTACGATGATTGTTTATACAACCGGAGATGGTGTTAATGGATTTACATTAAACCCTGCAATTGGCTCTTTTTACTTGTCACACCCAAATATGGAGTTTCCTGAAGACGGAACGATGTATTCTGTAAACGAAGGAAATTATTTAGATTTTCCTTTAGGTGTAAAAAAATATATTAAATACTGCCAGGAAGAAGAAGGAAACAGACCTTATACCAGTAGATATATTGGTTCTTTGGTTTCTGACTTTCATAGAAACATGATAAAAGGAGGTATTTATATGTATCCAAAAGGCTCTAGAAACCCGAACGGAAAATTACGTTTACTTTATGAATGTAACCCAATGGCTTTTATAGCAGAACAAGCTAACGGAAAATCTTCTGATGGTTATACAAGAACTATGGATGTGGAGCCTACTGAGCTACACCAAAGGGTTCCTTTTATCTGTGGAAGCAAAAATATGGTAAAACAATTGGAAGAATTTATGCAAATACACGGAGAATAAATCTTATTTATACTGTAATCAATTATCAAAACATAAAATACTTGTAAAACCATCCTATTATGGTTAATTTTACAAGCGTAAATAGTATACTAACTTTTAAAAAACATAAAAAAATGGCTTTTCAATTACCGGAATTAGGATACGCTTATGATGCGTTAGAACCAAATATTGATGCAAGAACTATGGAGATTCACCATAGTAAACATCACCAAGGATACACAAATAACTTAAACAATGCAATTGCAGATACTGACTTAGAAGGAAAATCTATTGAAGATATTCTTACTAATTTAGATATGAGCAATGGAGCTGTTAGAAATAATGGTGGTGGTTTTTACAATCATTCATTATTCTGGACAGTTTTAAACCCGAATGACAGAGGATATTTATCTGGTGAATTAAAAGATGCTATTGAAGCTGCTTTTGGTACTAAAGATGATTTTATTGCCGCTTTTTCTAAAGCAGCAGCTACTCAGTTTGGTTCTGGTTGGGCTTGGTTATGTGTTTTACCAGGAGGTAAAGTAGAAGTTTGTTCTACACCAAACCAAGACAATCCATTAATGCCAGGTGTAACTTGTGGAGGAACTCCAATCTTAGGATTAGACGTTTGGGAACACGCTTACTACTTAAACTACCAAAACAGAAGACCAGATTATATTAATGCATTTTTTAATGTAATTAACTGGAACGAAGTAGAAAAACGTTACGCAGCAGCAAAATAAGGCAACGTAGTTGTTTTAAGCACCTCACAATTAAAGTAAAACACCTTAAAAGTGAGTCTACTTAACACTTATAAATAAAAAGCATCCTAAATTTAGGATGCTTTTTTTATTGGCTATTATTGCTGCTTTTTTAAATACTCTTTATATTCTTTACTATATTTTTTATATCCAACCTCTACACCTTCTTTCATTTGTTGATGTGCTTCTGGATGTTCTTTTTCAAACCATTTTACAAAGGCTAAACCCGGAACAGGAGCAGGATTATACACAACGCTGTTTGGTGCCATTTCTTTATCAAAATCGAAAGTTTTAGCTCTAAGCAATTCTAAAGTTTCTTTGTACGCAGCATTGGTTGCTAAATTATTTAATTGATGTGGATCTTCCCTTAAATTATACAATTCCTCTTTAGGTTTTGTTGGCTCAAAAAATGGTTTTTGATCTCCATTTAGCTTCCCTTCTTTATATAATTTTCTCATAACATGCACTGCTGGTCTATAAAACTCTAAATAAGCTTGTTGTGCATCATAAGGAATTTCTGGTTTCTCATTTCTAATATAAGACCAATCTCCAGACGTAACAGCTCTTGATTTCTCATCTATTTCATCCCATAAATCTCTTGTTCCATAAACAAAATCTCTATCAAAACCTTTCTTAAAAATTGGTTTACCCGTCATATAACTAGGAACTTCAATGCCTGCAAAATCTACAATTGTAGCAGTAATATCTGTAGAAGAGACCACATCTGTTCTTACCTGACCACCTTTAAATTGCTTTGGGTAGTATATAATAAAAGGAATTCTTAAACCTGAATCTTGTAAATATCCTTTTCCTCGGGTATTACAACGTCCATTATCCCCAATAAAAATGACAATAGTATTATCTAACATTTCCTTGTCTTCTAATTCCTTAAAAATCATTCCAACCTCATGATCCATATATTCAATTTGATCTAAATACTTAGCCCAGTCCAAACGAATTGCAGGATCGTCTGCCAAATAAGGAGGTAATGTTAGTGTTGCTGGATCTACAGGATGTTTAGATTTTGCTCTCACCTCATCCCACCAATCTCCTCTATGTGTAACATCTAATTGTATCTGAGCAAAGAAAGGTTGATCTTCTTTTGTAAACGTATCATATTTATCAAACAAACCAAATTCTGTTTTTCCATCCCATTTACCGATAGGTTTACTTTTAAAGTTGACATCTGTTTTTCTACCTTTTCCCATTACAGCGTGATGCCCTAATATTGTTGTATAACCAACATCTCTTAACAATTTTGTAAAGGGTTTAAAAATAGTATCTAAAGGTACTTTTCTGTTACTTCTATGATGCTGCGAGTTTGTTTTAACCTGATGAGTACCAACCATCATTGCAGATCTACTTGGCGAACAGATTGGATTAGTTACAAAAGCATTGTTAAAACGGATACCTTCTGCCGCCATCTTGTTTAAATGAGGTGTTTTTACGTTCGGCATTCCATAGACCTCCAAATCTGTACTCATGTCTTCTGCCATTAGCCAAATAATATTAGGCTGTTGGTTTTTAACTTCATTGATAATCTTCTTTTCTGATGTTTTTTTACAAGATGATATTGTAAAAAAAACGAAAAGGACAAAACTTATATATTTGATTGATTTCATATTTAAACTCTATATTTTTAACCTTATAAATCTACGGATTATTTATAAAATGAATACGTAAATTAAAATTGACTCTTCTTTTAAAAACCAAGATTCTGTTACAGAGTAATTTAGAATGTAAAACGATTAAACTCGACATAAAACACTATAAAACTTAA
Source organism: Polaribacter sejongensis (assembly GCF_038024065.1). Classification (NCBI taxonomy): domain Bacteria; kingdom Pseudomonadati; phylum Bacteroidota; class Flavobacteriia; order Flavobacteriales; family Flavobacteriaceae; genus Polaribacter; species Polaribacter sejongensis. The sequence goes on from NZ_CP150667.1 coordinate 2,279,360, forward strand.
AGAATTTCACCTGTATTAGTTCATATAAATAGCACTTAAAATAGTTCCGAGAACCCAATTAAAGACTAGGAATTTTATTCGATTAATAAAAAATGAAAAAAATTAAATAAAAACTTGTCAGAATAATAAAAGATATTATATTTGCACCGCTCTTAGGAATAAGGGTAATTAAAAAGAAAAGTTCTTTTAAAATTATGACTGCGAAAGTAGCTCAGGGGTAGAGCATCACCTTGCCAAGGTGGGGGTCGCGGGTTCAAATCCCGTCTTTCGCTCTATTCAATTACCATGCTGAAGTGGTGGAATTGGTAGACACGCTGGACTTAAAATCCAGTGGTCAGTAATGGCCGTGCGGGTTCAAGTCCCGCCTTCAGTACAATAACCGTTGTTAATCTTATGATTTTCAACGGTTTTTTGCTTTTACAAACTTGCCCCCAACTACTTTTCACTTTTTATTAAACTTATTTAATTTCATACTTAAATAATCATCAATAATAACAGCCCTATATCAAACAAAAAAAAACTCTTAAACAATAGATTATTAATACTTTATAAAAAAATATAAAAATAATTAATTATTTCTCCATTTAAACATTGCGTACTACTAATAAAGATAATATATTTGCACTCCTTAGAAATAAGGACAACTATAAAAAGTTCATTAAATAGAAAGTAAGATTTGATTTAATTATCATCTTTACTTTACAAATAAAAATACCATGCTGAAGTGGTGGAATTGGTAGACACGCTGGACTTAAAATCCAGTGGTCAGTAATGGCCGTGCGGGTTCAAGTCCCGCCTTCAGTACAATAACCGTTGTTAATCTTTCGATTTTCAACGGTTTTTTGCTTTTATAAACTTTCCGCCCAGCTCCCAGCTATTAAACACTTTGATTATTATACCTGAATATTGTTTCGTAAAAGTTTATAGTATAAACAGACACCTTTTCAACCTCGACTGAATTAAGGAGCTCAGATTAACTATCTATAAACATAATATCGATATATGATTATATGCAAAAAAAAATCCAGCTAAAAGCTGGATTCTTAAGTATTCTATTTCATTATCTGAAGATTGGTAACCTCTAAATTAGTTAACTCTCTCCATCTACCTCTCGGTAAGTTTTTCTTAGTTAATTCAGCAAAAACAACTCTATCTAGCTTGCTTACTTTATAACCAACATGTTCAAATATCTTACGAACGATTCTATTTCTACCAGAATGGATTTCGATACCAATTTCAGATTTTGGTTGACCATCTACATAAGAAACAGCATCGATAAATACTTTTCTACCTTCAATAATAACTTCTCCTCGTAATTTCTCTAAATCTCTTAACTCTAATTTTCTATCTAGAGAAGCGTGATATAGTTTACGAACATTATGTTTTGGATGTGTTAATTTCTTAGCTAAGTCACCATCATTAGTAAACAACAACAAACCAGTTGTGTTTCTATCTAATCTACCTACAGGGTAAATTCTTTCTTTTGATGCATTAGCAATCAATTCCATTACTGTTTTTCTACCTCTATCATCATCCATAGTGGTAATGTAGTTCTTAGGCTTATTCAGTAAAATATATCTTTTTTGTTCTGGTGTAATAGAAGTTCCATCAAAACGAACAATATCGTCTGGCTGAACCTTATATCCCATTTCTGTCACCAACTTTCCATTTACTTCTACACTACCGTGTTCTATATAGGTATCTGCTTCTCTACGAGAACAAACTCCAGAATTTGCAATGTATTTGTTTAAACGGATTCCTGAGGCGTCATTACTTGCCTTTGGAGTTTCTTTAATTTTGGTAAAAGTTTTCTTTGGAGTTTTTCTAGCTACAGGTTTGCTTTTTCTACTTAAAGGAGTACTTTTTTTACCTTCTTGTCGTCCTCTCGACGAGTTTTTATTTGAATTCATTACTTAAAATTTTTGCAAAAATACGTAAAAAAACCTTAATTCAATCGGTCTATTACTTTTTCTACAATTAGTTCAGGCTTTATAAAAATTAAAGAAAAAACTCCTATTAAAAGTAAGATTTTCAAAACGTTATGCATTAATCTATAATGTTTCGTTTCAGAAGAATTCCATAAATAAAAGCCTAGAAAAACAAGAACAAATAAAGCAAAGTAAAAATAATATCTCATGTAGCTTAAAGCGGGATAACTAAACAAAACTACAATAGGAAACAACGTTAAAAATAATAAGAATATTGATAATTTCTTTGTTCTTACCTCTCCATAAAAAACAGGAAAAGTATCGTAATCATTCACAATTGCCCCTTTCATACTCTGTAAATCTTTCAACAACTCTCTAACCATTATTACTAGAAATAAAAAAATTGCATGAACAAAAATGATTTTAGAAAAGTTCTGAAAATACACAAATACAGCAAAAAAAGGCAAAATGGTAAGTACAGTAGCAGAAACTAAACCAGTAAAAGGATACTTCTTAAGCTTGTGAGAGTAAAACCAAATAGCAAATATATAAATAGCAAAAAACAAAGCTGCTCTAACAGAAATTAGATATCCAAAAATAAAACCTAAAAAATTTAAAGTAAAATAAAGCTTTAACTTCGTAGACTGTTTTACATAATTATCTAAACCCGTTTTTAATGGTCTATTTATACGATCTACCTTTGCATCATAAAAATTATTAATAATATAACCAGACGCCACCACACATATACTTGCTAAAACAATGTACAACAAGTCTGCATCAAAAACAATTGCTCGAAGAGATTTTGTAGGTGAAAAAACAAAAATAGCCGCTAAGTATTGCGCTAAAACTAAAACAAGAATATTATAACCCCTGATTACAGAAACTAAGCTTAAAAGTTTAAAAATAATTCTTTTGACTTTAAAACTAGGCATATATTTAGAATCTATAAACCAACTCTAACTTATAATCTTTAAGACTTTTTTGAGCTTTTTCATAATCTTCCGTAAAACCTAAAATATAACCACCACCACCAGAACCACAAAGTTTCAGGTAATAATCATTTGTTTTAATTCCGTTTTCCCAAACTTTATGAAAAGCATCTGGAATCATCGGTTTAAAGTTCTTTAAAACAATTTTGGATAATGATTTTACATTACCAAATAAAGATTTTACGTTTCCTCCCAAAAAGTCTTCAATACAAGCATCTGTTGTAGTTGCAAATTCTTCGCTGATCATTTTTCTAAAACCTTCGTTTTTCATCTTATTCATAAAGATGTTAACCATAGGTTCCGTTTCTCCAATTTGCTCGGAATCTAATAAGAAAACAGCACCTTTTCCTTGTTTTTGAGAAGGAATACCTGCTGGCTCTACATTGTCTTTAGAGTTGATTAAAATCGGCAAACTTAAGTAACTATTTAAAGGATCTAAACCAGAACTTTTACCATGAAAAAAAGATTCCATTAAAGAAAAAATCTGTTTTAACTTTAATAACTTCTCTCTCGTTAAGTTTTCTAAAACAGTTATTTTATCAGCAGCATATTTATCATAAATAGAAGCTACTAAAGCACCAGAACTTCCTACTCCATAACCTTGTGGTATAGAAGAGTCAAAGTACATTCCGTTATCTATATCTGCCTTTAGATCTTTTAAATTAAAAGTAACTAAATCTGTTTTTAAAGCAGATAAATGATTGCAAAGACGTTCTAAATTTTCATTTGAAACCTTGCGATTTCCAGATAAATCTGATGACGTTTTTAACGCTCCTCTATAAGCATTAAACGGAATAGCTAATCCTTTAGAATCTTTGATGATTCCATATTCTCCGAAGAGCAGAATTTTAGCATAAAACAATGGTCCTTTCATTTTTCTTTTTTATAGTGTTGCAAAAATACGAATTAATAAATTAACAAAACCTTATTAAAAATTCTTATAAAAAGTTTTCCAGACACCAACTTTTTCTCCTTTTGTATATTTTCCTTTTTCTTTATTCTTCCCGTTTTTATAATATGTTTTCCAAACACCTTCCTCTAAACCATCCACATAGGTTCCAGAAGTTCTTAATTCGCCAGATTCATAAAACTCAGAAAAAACTCCATCATACTTTCCTTTAGAATAGCCGATTTTTCTAAAAACATTGCCACTTTTGTAGTAATACTTTACTTCGTTACCATCAGTAGGAACTACTTTGTAATAATATGATTTAGCTTTATTTGTTTCTTTTAAGTGTGCATCTAACCACTTGGTTTTTTGAGCAGAAATAGTTATCGTAAAAAAGAAAATTAAAATTGATAGTAACTTTATAAAAGCTTTCATTTAAATTATTTTTAATTCTGAGATTCTATTTCTTACTAGCTCCAAAACCCACAGAATCATAAATATACTGATTTTTTTGACAGTATTTAGAAAGTTCTTTTTCAATAAATTGATTCACTTTCTCTTTTTCTACCTCAGGATACAACACATGCACATTTGCACCAGCATCTAAAGTAAAACAGATATTGCTATCATTTTCGGTTCTATATTCCCAAATTTTATTGATAATTTCTAAGGTATTGGGTTTCATCAAAATAAAATACGGATTGCTCGTCATCATCATTGCATGCAACGTTAATGCCTCACTTTCCACCAAATTTACAAATGCTTTTATATCTCCGTTTTGTAAAATTTCTGATATTTTACTCAAGTTATCATTTGCTTGTGTAAAACGACTTTCTGCATACGGATGCTCATGCATTAAGTTATGACCAACGGTACTAGAAACTTGTTTTTCGCCTTTATCAACCAACAAAATAGCATCTTGATAATTTTCAAAAACTGAATGTAATTTATATGGAAACTTTACTCCAAACAGATCTGAACTTCCTTCTATTTCTGGGTGATTTCCCCAAACAACCATTGGTCCTTCTATACTTCTACTTGCACTTCCAGATCCTAAACGTGCTAAAAATGATGCTTTTTTATTAATTTCTTCTGCTGATAAATCAGAATTTAACTCAGACTCTAAACTCATTAAACACATGGAAATAGCACTTAATCCGCTTGCAGACGATGCAATTCCGCTTGAATGTGGAAAAGAATTCTCTGAATTAATAGTCATTTTATAATCGAAAATATAAGGACAATATTCTTGTATTCGTTTAAAGAATTCTGCAATTTTTGGTTTGAAAGCATCCTTCTGTTTTCCTTCAAAAAACAAATCGAAATCTACAGTTTCTACCTTTTCTATTTTCTTAAAATCAATCGTAGTAATGGTATGACAATTGTTTAATGTAAAACTAATAGAAGCATTTTTTGGTATTTGAGGATTGCTTTTTCCCCAATATTTTACCAATGCAATATTACTTGGTGTTTGCCAAGTAAAACTTGCTTTTTCTACTAAATTAGTACTTCCTTTCGAAATAAATTGTGCTGTATCCAAACGTCTTAATTTTGCATCAAAGATAAAACTATTTCAAAGAATTTTCATTTAACTTTTTAAGTACATTTTCTTTGTAGGTTCTGCTAATTGGAATGGCATTTTTTTCAATTTCTACCAACTCATTAGTGTACGAATCTGTTTTGTTTAAATTGATAATATAAGACCTATGAATTCTTAAAAATTGACGAGAAGGTAATTTTACTTCTAAATTAGAAATGGTTTCCCTTGTTACTAAAATTTTGTCTTTAGTGTAAATCTTAATATAATCTGATAAGCTTTCTACATACAGAATTTCATCAAAAATAACTTTCACCATTTTTCGGTCTGATCTTACGAAAATATAGTCATTTTTAACAACACTTTCTGTAACCTCAACCGAAGGTTTTATAGTAATTTTAGTTTCAAAAAACTTATTTACTGCTTGTAAAAACCGATCGAATGCAATTGGTTTTAACAAATAATCTACTGCTTGTAAATCGAAACCGTCCACAGCATATTCTCTATACGCAGTTGTAAAAATAATTTTAGAATTTTTGTTGATAGATTTTGCCAAAGACAAACCAGAAACGTCTGGCATATTAATATCTAAAAAGAATAAATCTATGTTTTGTGTATTTACAACATCGAATGCTTCCATGGCATTTTTGCAGCTTTTAACCAATTTTAAATTCGGGATTTTAGCTACAAAAGTTTCTATAATTTTTCTAGCAACGGGTTCATCATCAACAATAACACAATTAATTTGGTTCATTTTTTAGTTATTTATTTTTAGATTAGAAAGCATGAGATTCCTCGTCATTCGTTCCTCTTTCTGTCGAGAAGGCAAACTGGGTGGAAAAAACCTCCAAAACTTGTCACTTAGAACAGAGAGAGAAGTCACATAATAATGATAACACAACAATTAGCACCCTTATGTGATTACTCCCAAAAGGTCGAAATGACAATCTCTATTAAAATTCAATTTTTAAAGACACTTTGAATGCATCTTTTTTAGCTATAATTTCTAGTTGATGTTTCTTCGGATATAACATTTCTAGTCTTTTTTTAATATTCTCTAAACCAATTCCTGCACTTATATCTTCTTTTTCTTTGGATGAGTTTTCTATTTCAAAAAACAAATAATTAGCATCTATTTTAAGATGAATATCAACTTTTAAAATTCCGTTAGCAGCAAAACCATGTTTAAAACTATTTTCTACAAACGGAATTAATAACATCGGTGGAATTTGTACTTCTTCATTTATATTTTCCTTTTTAAAACTCACTTTTAAAGTATCGTGAAAACGCATTTTCTCTAATGCAATATAATCTTCTAAATGATTTACCTCTTCTACTAATAGTACTTTTGGCTTTTCTACTTGATATAAAATATAATCTAGTAAATTAGATAATTTTAAAATCATTTCTGGCGCTTCATCTGCTTTAGTGATAGCAAAACCATAAATAGTATTTAAAGAATTAAACAAAAAATGCGGATGAATTTGCATCTTTAAAAACTTTAATTCTTGCTCCTTTAACTCTAACTTAGTTTGTAAAAATTTGTTTTCTAAAGTCTTTTTTTCATCTAACGATTTATAACTGTGTTTTAATATTTTTAAACCGCTTGCCAGAACAACTATAAAAAAAACACAAATCAAAATTACAGCAGGATTTGTAGTTAATGCTGGCATTTTTTGAAATTCTAAATTAAAATAAAACACAAACCCAACTACTTCTATCATTAAAATAGTTGTAGCAACAAAAACACCTGAATAAATAGTATAAAGAACAAATTTCTTATATTGTTTTTTTAATAAATATTTAGGAATTAAATCATATACAAAAACATATGCAGTAATTAATGTTACAATACTTAAAAGAGAAGAAAACCAAAATAAAAAAGCTTTGTTTGATGAACCTACACTAAAAAAACTTTTGAAGAAAAACCAAACAAGCATCCAACATAAAAAATGTATTGGTATTTTTTTTAAGACTAAAATCAGTTCTTTTTGCATATGTTACAAAATAAAAATAAAGATTTAATTTTTAGGATAATTAACGACGGATTACTTATTTTAATCTCTAAAAAGCAAATTTGACACTTTTTATACTAAAACTACCTGTTTTTTGTAGAAACCAAGTAAAAAGGATTCACTCGTCTCAAATATATTTTAAGAACAAACATTACCAATATTTTTGAAACGAATTTAAAAAAACATATTATGACTTACATAACCGAAGGAGGCACTCAATTTATGATCCCCTTATTAATTCTATTCTTTTTAACACTTTTTTTAATTGCAAAAAGTTTTAAAGTAAATTCAGACAAAAACAGAGAACTTATTAAATCAGTAAGTTTATTTGCCCTTGTTTTTGGTTTTTTTGGTCTATTTCTCGGATTATATCAAATGTTTACTGTGATTGCAATAGCAAACAGTATATCTCACGGTGTTTTAGCGGTGGGGTTTAAATGTGCAATTACAGCAACTTTATTTGGTTTCATCATTTTTTTAATTGGTAGATTAGGTGTAATTGCACTTACTTGGATGAAAAAAGAATAAATAAAAAAAACAGTTTTAGTAAAAACAAATTAAAAACTATTCACTCGTCTCAATTATATTTTAAGAACAAACATTACCAATATTTTTGAAACGAATTTAAAAACTTATATTATGAAATATATTATCGATGGAGGCAATACATTTATGATTCCTTTAATTATTCTTTTACTTTTAACACTTTTCTTAGTCATGAAGGGTTTTAAAATAAATTCAGAAAAAAATAGGGAACTCATTAAATCTGTCAGTTTATTTGCACTTGTATTTGGTTTTTTAAACCTTTTTATTGGTTTGTACCAAATGTTTACTATGATTGCAATAGCGAATGATGTATCTCACCAGGTCTTAGGAATAGGCTTAAAATGCGAAATTACACCAGTTATATTTGGTTTTATCATTTTTCTTATTGGCAGATTAGGTGTAATTCCACTTACTTGGATGAAAAAAGAATAAACAAAAAAAACAGTTTTAGTAAAAACAAATTAAAAACTATCCACTGGTCTCAATTATATTATAAGAACAAACATTCTTACTATTTTAAAAACGAACTTTAAAACATATACTATGGAAACAATCACAAACGGATATCCTTTATTTATAATCCCATTAATTATCATTTTTATTATTACTATCATTTTACTTATAAAAAGCATTAAAAATAATACACAGAAAAACAGAGAACTTGTTAAACAAATAAGTCTTTTTGCTCTAGTTTTTGGATTTGGGTGTCTTTTTCAAGAATTGTTTTGGATATTCGAAATGGTTGCTATTGCTACAGACTCATCAGCTGGTGTTCTAGCAGTAGGTTTCAAATATTCCATAACACCAACAATAATTGGTATGACAATTTTTTTAATTGCCAGATTAGGAATAATCGGACTTATTATAAAAGAAAAATAAACCCTAATAAACACTTTCAAAACACCCATTTCATTAATTTTGAAATGGGTATTTTTGCATCCATGAAAAAAGGAACTGTCTTTCTATTGTTAAACGGAGAACCGCCAAAAACACTCCCTGATTTAGACGAATATGAAATTATTTGTGCTACAGATGGCGCGTATCAGTTTTTAAAAGAACAAAATACTACACCTCATTTTATTAGTGGCGATTTTGACTCTCTAGAAAATTTACCAAATGACATAGAGGTTATTCATACTCCGAATCAAGATTTTACAGATTTTGATAAAATGCTAAAAATTCTATTTGATAAAGGCTACAAAAACATTGATATTTATGGTGGAAGCGGAAAAGAACAAGATCATTTTTTAGGAAACTTGCACACAACAATTCAGTGGAAAAACAAATTACAGCTTACTTTTTTTGATGATTATAGTCGTTATTTTTTAGCTGATAAAAACACTTCAATTTCGAATTGTACAAACAAAATGGTTTCTTTGGTTCCTTTCCCTAAAGCAATAAATATTACTACAGAAGGATTGCAGTATCCTTTAAAAAAAGAAGATTTATCTTTCGGAGAAAGAATTGGTACAAGAAATAAAGCGACTAATAACGATATTAAAATTACTTTTGAAAGTGGCGAGTTATTCATTTTCATCAACCATTAAAACAAATAAATGTCTAGAAAAATAAAATTATTATGGGATTTTAGAGGTCCAGATGCAGCACAAACCGCAAAACATCATACCATTCACTTAAAAGAATTTGCAGAAAAAGAAAACTTAACTTTCTTTGAAATAGATATTGAAGAAAAAAATCCTATGTTATTTTCTGCCTTCATAACCGTAGATGAAATAGATATGAAAGTTTATAGAGATGCTTTAAAACCACATCGAGGAGAAATTGGGTAATCTTATTTTAGAATAGTTAATTATTATACAACAAATACACTTTTTTATTTTTCCTATTATAAAATTAACTAATTTTGCAGTGTCATAATTTGTATGGCTAAAAATAATGAAGCAGAAACACCAAATACTAAAAGTACTATTACTCATTTCAATTTATTGTTCTGGGATGTATCTTTCTGCAAATACAACATCTTATTTTAGCGCAAAAAATGCGAAGCAAGACACAGAACAACTTACCTATTTAGTTACCGCATCTAAAGTATTTCATGCGCATACACAACAATCAGAAAACTTAGTTTCTGAAACAATAGATTTTTCATTACCCAATTTTAAATTGTCTTCAGACGATTTATTAGCAACTTCTTATACAACTAAACAAGAGTTTAATTCTAAGTTTAAACAGTATAAAAACTACTTAGAAAACACCCTGATTAGACAACGAAAGTCTGATCTTATTTTTCCTTTCCATAATTTTTGGTAACCCTTTATTTTATTTACTAACAACTACCTTTTACGTAGTTAAAATAAAACATTGATATGTTGCGGATACCCGTTTCATATAAAAACCAGTATATCAAAAAAATTAAAAAAACATAAAATGGATTTAGGTACAATAATAATAGGAGTAATATGTATTGCATTATGTGCACTACCTTTTGTATTAACAAATAGAAATAAAAAAAATAAAGAAAAAGAAATATTAAACTCGTTGAAAGAGTTTGCAAAACAGCATGATTCTGAAATTACAGAGCACGAAATTAGTGAGTGTTATGCTATTGGATTAGATAAAACTAAACATGCAATTTCATTTTTACAAAAAACAAAAGACCAGGTTAATCTTCAGTTTATAGATCTTAGCACTATTAAAAATAGTGAGATAAATAACATCAGTAAATCTATAGGAAAGAACGAAACAACACTAGACAAATTAAACTTAAAACTGAACGTTATTGGTAAAAACAAACCTAGTATTGTTCTTGAATTTTATAATTCAGATATTAATTTTCAACCTGGTAACGAGTTCGATTCTATAGAAAAATGGAACAAAATAATTAATTCATTACTTCAAAATCAGCAACAAAATAAAGCTGCATAATACCCTCAAAACAATAACGAATCTTACTTGTTTATATACATCAAGTAAGATTCGTTCTTATTTATACAATGCTCAATACCTAATAGGTCATTGATGTTTTCCTAAAATTGATATAAAAAACTATATTGAATTTGATTAAAAGAAAAGAGGTACGTCAATTGAAATTAGATATTCTTTATTAGTTTTGTTGTTTGGAAAAGTAAACTCCTCATAAAACTTTATAAATGCAACCTTTTATATTTAATCATATTGCCCTTTCTGTAAAAGATGTAGATACATCTATAGCCTTTTATCAAAAAGTACTTCAACTAAAAGAAATTAAAAATACTGCATCTAATTCAAAGACAAGATGGTTATCAATTGGTGAAGGAAAACAACTTCATATAATTCCTCGTCCTGATGCTATCATTAAAACGAATAAAGCGGTGCATTTTGCTTTATCAACGGCAGACATTGCCACATTTATACTGCATTTAAAAGAATTAAAAATTGAATATTCCGATTGGATTGGTACCCCAAACAAAGATTATGTTAGAAATGATGGAATTCTACAAGTGTATTTTCAAGATCCAAATGGTTATTGGATTGAAGTAAATAATGATATTTAATAAATACTATTTCCACTTAATACCACAACCCATACTTGGATTTTGGTTTTCTAAATCCGGTTTATTTTCTAATAAATAATCAAAAGAATTACGTAAATCTATTCCTGTAACTGGTTTTCCGTTTCCTGGCCTAGAATCGTCTAACTGTCCGTGATAAACAGCTTTTAAACTTTCATCAAAAACATAAAAATCTGGAGTACAAGCAGCATCATATGCTTTTGCTACTTCCTGCGTTTCATCATATAAATACGGAAAAGGATAGTTTTCATCTTTGGCCAATTGCGTCATCAAATCAGGTGAATCTTGCGGATAATTTTCTACGTCATTAGAACTTATTGCTATAAAGTTAATTCCTTTTTGCTGATACTCATTCGCCATTTTTACCAACTCAGTATTTACATGAATCACAAACGGACAATGATTACAAATAAACATAATTACGGTTCCTTTTTCTCCTTTCGCTTTTTCTAAAGAAAGAAAAGTATCATCAACCGTATTTAATAAATTGAAATCTGGTGCTTTTGTTCCGTTTTTAAACTCGTTAGATTCTGCTCTTGCCATAATTATTGTCTTTTACCACATAGAAACATAGCTTATAAAAACTATGTTTTCTATATTATTATTTATATTCAGAATGTCATTCCGAAATGAGCCTTTTTAGGCGATTGAGGAATCTCACCCAATCGATAAGATTGCTCTTCGTTCCTCATTCGGAATGACACGTTTATAAAATTTATACTTTACTAATCTTCCGCCAAAGCATTCGCACAAATAAAACCACTTGTCCATGCATTTTGAAAATTAAATCCACCAGTAACCGCATCAATATTTAAAACTTCACCTACAAAAAATAGATTTTCATGTTTCTTACTTTCAAAACGTTTAAAGTTAATTTCTTTTAAATCGATTCCTCCAGCAGTTACAAACTCGTCTTTAAAAGTAGTTCTTCCGTTAGCGTTAAAAACACCTTTTGTCAATTGATTTGCTAAACCTTCTAGTTGATTATTATTTAAATCTGCCCAATTTTGAGTTGCACTAATTCCTGCAGCGAGCACAAAACGTTCCCACAATCTTTTAGAAACCTCAGCAAATGGAGATTTTAAAATTGCCGTTTTTCTAGGCTCTTTCTTTTTTAAGTTTAAAAGAACATTTAAAACTTTATCAGTTGGTCTAGACAACCAATTTACCTCAACATTATATTGATAATTTTTGTCCGCTAAAATTCTTGCGCCAAAAGCGGATAATTTTAAAACTGCTGGTCCGCTCATTCCCCAATGTGTAATTAACAACGGTCCTGATGCCTCTAATTTTGTTCCTGATATGGTAACCGTAGCATTCGGAACCGAAGTTCCTAATAAATCTACCAAACGTTTATCGTTGATGTTAAACGTAAATAAAGACGGAACAGGCTCTACAACAGCATGATCTAATGTTTGGCATAATTCCCATACTTTTTTAGAACTTCCTGCAGCAATGACTAATTTATCTGCTTCAAAAACTTGCTCTTTTGTGTTGATAACCCATTTATTATCTTGTTGAGAAACTGAATTTACACCACAGTTTGTCAACACTTTAATTCCTAAGTTATCAACAGCGTTTTGAAAACAATCTATAATTGCCTGACTTGTATTGGCTTCCGGAAAAACACGATTATCATCTTCTATTTTTAAAGGAACTCCTCTATTTTCGAACCATTCAAAAGTATCTCCTGTCATAAACTGATGAAAAGGCCCTAACAATTCTTTTTTTCCTCTTGGATAGAATTCTGTTAAGTCCTTCGGAATAAAACATGCATGTGTTACATTACATCTTCCACCTCCAGAAATTTTCACCTTTTGTAAAACGTCTTTTCCTTTTTCGAGAATCGTAATATCTAATTCAGGGTTATTTTCTTTCGCGTTTATCGCTGTAAAATATCCTGCTGCTCCTCCTCCAATAATTATTACTTTTTTCATGTTTTTTATTTTGAGACCTCACAGGTTTTAAAAACCTATGAGGTCTTATGTAAGTTTATAAAACCATCTGACGGTAAGTCAATATAGTTTCATACCCTTTATTTTTAAAATATGCTGGTGTTGATGCGTCTCCTGTTACTAAAACAAAATCTCCTCCCCAAGCTCCTAAACTTTTTATTGCTCCAAAATAATCTGAAAACAACTTTTCTTTAACTGTTTTTAATTTGATAATTGAACTGATAATTTGCTCATGCTCAACTATTAATTTTTCAAATTCTTCTAATGACTTTGTAGTTAAAAATTCATCAGAAATTTCTGAAATTCTTTTTATTTCTTCATCAAAACTGATGTTACTCTCTCTAAATTTCGCTATTCCTTCTTTAGAATCTTGCTTCTGATTTAAATGTACAAAAAATAAATTCTCCTTAAAACTCGGATTGAATTCAATTGGCTCAACAACAGGTTCTTGATTTTCTATTTGATAAAAAACAGGCGTATCATTTTGTGCACAAGCAATATCATAACCACTTCCTTTAAAGGAATTCCAAAGCAACTTAAAAGCATCTATTTTTGCCCAAGAAGCAACAGAATTTATTAATGTTGATGAAGTTCCTAATCCCCAATTTCTAGGAAAAGTAAGATTCGTTTTTACAACAAATCCGTTTTCTGATGATAAAAAATCTGGATTTAAGTTTTTAGCTTCTTTTAAAATATCTAACAACGTTTCTGCAATCACTTCTCCACTTCCTTCTTTATCAGAATTGAAAGTACAATTTATCAAACGTAGTTTTTTTAAATCGAAAACAGCCTCGAACCAACATTCTCCTGTATGTGTAAAACTTCCCCAAATAATTTCTGGTTCTTTTATTTTTTCCACTACTAAATCTTGTCCAAATTTAGTTGGAATTGCTAAAGATTTTGCGCCGTCTAAAACAAGATATTCTCCTGTTAATAATAATTTTCCGTTTGAATAAAAATTCATTAGACTAATCCAAATTGTTTAAAATGATGTGTAAAATGTTTTACATGAAATTTTTGCCAATACTCATAATCTAATTCCCCAAAAAATGGATGATTTTCAGCTTTAGCTGCTTCAAAATGAATCTTAAAAGCATCTATTTGAATAAATAAATCATGAATTGCTTCTCCTACAGAATTAAATTTTAAGGCATCTGGTTCTTCAGACAAGATACTCGCTCTAAAACCAACTTGCAATTCTCCTTCTGTATTTAAAAAAGGTTTTCTTCTTGCTGATTTATCATCAGAAACATAATAATCGGCAGCTACTTTTCCATTAGAAATTTGTAATAGAAAACTTAAATGTTCTATCATTTGCTGTCCATTCATCTTCCCAAAAAGAGGTTTTGTGTTTTTATCAATCTTAGACAGTTTAAAACTTACCAGACTTTTATTTGAAAAATCAATCCAATTGATTGATGGTTTTCTTAAAGCATCTATTTTTTCTACAACTGCAGAATGTGTCACGGTTTTTTTGTCAAAAAAAGCAGTAACTATTTCTTTTTCTTCTTCTGTTGCATTAAACTGATTTAAGATATTCTGCAAATGCATTTTCATGTGTCCATGCTGAATTCCCTTAGTTGTTAAGGCTCTTAAAGCTGCAAAATTCTGTGCTAAACCTGCTGCTG